>NZ_WAJR01000010.1 GCF_008831035.1 Ellagibacter isourolithinifaciens
GAGCGTCGGTTTGATGACACAACCTGTCGGAAGAAATCATCGGGTGATGATAGAAAGGCCCAAGTCGGGAAAGATTTTCCTGGCTTGGGCCTTCATTGCCTCTTGACAATGTTCTACTCATATTAAACAGAGGGCCCCCTGAGGGACCCCCACTGGAAAACGCGTAATCTGAGAGAAGCTGCCGGCAGCTTACTTCTGCGCGGCGATACCCTGTTGGGCTTCCGAGAACTCCTCGACGTCGACCGAGATGCTGTGCTTGATCGGCTTCCACTGGCACTTCTTCACGAGGGCAACGAGCGCGATGGGCACATACGTCAGCATGAAGAACGGGAAGGTGAACATGTAGAGCACCTTCTTGCGCGTGGGCGCGTGGATGGAATCCCACTCGACGAACGTTGTGAGCACGCCGAAGAGGAACATGAACATGACGTAGTTGAACAGGCAGAAGAAAATCGACGAGATGGAACTCGCAATCATGACGCCCGTCGACATGGCGCCCGTCGCTGCAAGCACGATGATAATCGCGTTGAAGACGACCGACACGATGGTGAGCAGCATGCCAGGAGCGATGGTCATGAGCATGTCGTAGCAGGCGAAGCGGGAACCTTTGGGATTGGTGAAGACGCCCTTCGCAAGGCGCGCGCCGTAGTGCCAAAACACCTGGTAGAAGCCCTTCGCCCAGCGGAAGCGTTGGTTCCAGGAATCGCGGAAGGTAACGGGCTGCTCGTCGTAGAGCACCGCCGTCGGGGTGTAGGCGATGCGAATGCCCTCGAGGATGCTGTTCGCGGAGAACTCGATGTCCTCGGTGAGCAGATGCCATCTCCAGCCGTCATTCTTCTCGATGATGTCCGCCGCGATGAAGAAGCCCGTGCCCGACACCGCGCCGCTCGTGTTAAGCGTGAGGCGTGCCTGGTTCAAAAACTTGGCCTCGCGCAGGAACCACACGGCATAGCCGGCAGAAATCCAGTTGGAGTCGTAGTTCTTGGAGTTGCGGTAGCTCGTGGACGCCTTCGCGCCGTTGTCGAAGGTCTTGTTCATCTCGCGGAAGTAGTTCACGTCGAGCACGTTGTCGGCATCGAAGACGAAATACGCCTCGTAGCCTCGGTCGGCATACTGGCTGCGGATGATCTTGAAGCCGTAATCGAGCGCATAACCTTTGCCAACCTGTTCGGTGTTGAAGCGCTTGAACACAATCGCGCCCGCCTCGCGCGCCACATCGGCGGTGTTGTCGGTGCAGTTGTCGGCGATGACGAACACGTCGATCAGCTCTGTCGGGTAGTTCTGCACCTTGATGGAGTGGATCAAGTCGCCGATGACCGCGCTTTCGTTGCGGGCAGAAACGACGACAGCGTATCGGTGGTTCTTTTTCGCGACAAGCTGCTTCGGCTTGCGTGAAAGCACGACAAGCACGTAGTAGAGCTGATAGGTATAGCAAATGGTAAACGTGATGAAGACGCAGAAGTTGAAGATATCCACAAACGATATCTGCGAGAAGAATTGGTCGAGCACCAGCCCTGCCCCTTACAACTTGTGGCCGCCCGCGCACGGGCGAACTTTGACTTCGCCGCATCCGTCCGCGGCACTTCCGTTCAAACTTTCTGGATTATAGCGGCCTTGAGCGGTTTTGTGCATCTCACGAGGGAAAGCTGTAGCCGAAACGCCCTTTTCGGGCAATAAAAGGGCAGCTTGCACACCTTGGGTGCACAGCATCTTCATATTAACGAGGGATTGCTTGCGGGCGCACAGCATGTTTTGCTGCACACTGCCGCAACGCCGAGCAGGGGAAAACGTAACCGCACGATTACATTTTGGGAGAACGTGACAAGTAGCATTTTCGCACATCAGATCGAGAAAATCACGACTGAAAAATGACTATCTCATTAGGTATCATACTTTTCGA
This sequence comes from Ellagibacter isourolithinifaciens, assembly GCF_008831035.1. Lineage (GTDB taxonomy): Bacteria > Actinomycetota > Coriobacteriia > Coriobacteriales > Eggerthellaceae > Ellagibacter > Ellagibacter isourolithinifaciens. The sequence goes on from NZ_WAJR01000010.1 coordinate 1,901, forward strand.
GGAGAGGAGTTTCCTAAACATACAAGGGCAAAAGCCGCGCCCACACCAATAGCCGAAACGCCTCTCGAATCGGGCGCCGGACCGATCATCCGGCGCCCGCTTTCATTTTGGCCTCGATGAGCCCAAGCTCGCAGGATTGCCATCAAGCTCGAACAGGGGTGATGTCCTCACGACCACTGGGCCCGAACGCGGATCACTGATAGAAGCGCAACACGCCGCGGGGCACGCCGCGCGACCACATGCTGTGCACGTCCACCGGCCCATACGCGTCGATGATCATGTCGTTGCCCAGATAGATTGCCACATGACACCCCCCACGCGGGCGGGAGGGCGCGCAGGCGCGGCGAGCGCCTAGCGCGTGAACTCCCGTAAGAGCGCGTCTTCCACTTCCCGAAGCGAAAGGGCCCCGCCTCCCTCGGCGGGACGGGCGACCACGATGCAGCGCGCTCCCACGTCGCGCGCGGCGGCGAGCTTCTCGGCCGTGCCGCCTACGGTTCCCGAGTCCTTGGTCACAAGCCACTGGGCGCCCACCTGCCGAAGCATCGCCTCGTTGAGCTCGCGGGTGAAGGGCCCCTGCATGCCGATGACGTGCGACGGCGAAAACCCCGCGTCGATGCACTTCGTTATAGCGCCGGGCAGCGGGAGCACACGCACGAAGAAGCGCTCCGCGAAATCGGCGACGCGCGTGTAGGGAGCAAGCTCCTTGCTCCCCGTCGTGAGAAGCGCGCGACCCGGGTTCTCGGAGAGAAAGCGCGCCGCGCAGGCGATCGACGCGACCGACACGACGCCTTTGGGCAGCGCCCCGGCCGGGCGCGCAAGGCGCAGGCATCGTGCACCCACGGCGAGCGAAGCGGCCCGGATGTTGCCGCTTGCGAGCGTAGCGAAGGGGTGCGTGGCGTCGACGACGATGCGCGCGCCGGAAAGCTCGCGCTCCATGTCGGCCTCGTCGAGCCTGCCCGCATGCACCTCGATGCCCGGAAGCTCGCCCAAAAGCTCGCCTCCGTACTCGGTTGCCGCGTAGGCACGGGCGGGGATGCCCGCCCCGCTCGCCCATTCGCACAGAAGGCGGCCCTCGGTGGTGCCGGCGAAGATGCGCAGCGCCGGCGCGGATGCGGGCGCCGTCACTTCGGGCCGCCTGGGCGCGTGATCTGGTAGAGCAGCGCGTTCATAATGGCGGCCGCCACGGTCGAGCCGCCCTTGCGACCCCTCGCGACGATGGCCGGCACGCGTCGCGCGAGTAGCTCCTCTTTCGCCTCGACCACGTTCACAAACCCGACCGGCACCCCAACGACGAGCGCGGGCGCGATCTTCCCCGCGTCCATGAGCTCGGCGAGGCGCAGAAGTGCTGTGGGAGCGTTGCCGACGGCCACGATGAGCGGACCTTCGATGCAGCAAGCTTTGTCCATGCTCGCAACGGCGCGAGTCGTGCCCGCGGCGCGCGCAGCCGCGGCGACATCAGGGTCGGCCATGTAGCACACGGCCTTGCAGCCGAGCTTTGCGAGCGCGGGCTTGCTTATGCCTGCGAGCGCCATGTTCGTGTCGGTGAGCACCGTGGCCCCTGCGCGCAGTGCGTCGAGCGCACAATGCGCGGCGTCATGGGTGAACACGAGGGAATCGGCGTACGAGAAGTCGGCAGTGGTGTGGATGACGCGCTTCACGACGGGCTCTTCGAGCGGCGGGAACGTGCGGCCGCCGAGCTCTTCGGTGATGATCTCGAAGCTGCGCCGCTCGATGTCGCCGGGCGCCATCTCCTTGGAATCCATCTAGTACTCCACTCCTTCCCTTGCACATATCCCCTGCTCGTAGGGGTGTTTCTCGCACCGCATCTCGGTTATGTAGTCGGCCTTCTCCACGATCTTGCGGGAAGGCGCGCGCCCGGTGAGCGCTACTTCGACGCCGCGCGCGGACATATCGAGCGCGCGGTCCACGAGCGCCTCGTCGACAAGCCCCTTCGAAAGCGCGTCGAGCGCCTCGTCGAGCACGAGCAGCCCCTCCTGCGCGCCCTCGAGCTCGGCGAGCGCGGAAGCGAGGTTCCCATCGTGCAGCTCGCACGTCGCGGCAAGTTCTTCCGACGTCATCGACCAGGTAAACTTGTCCGACGCCTTCCCCGCGAACACGGGCACGCCGAAATGCTCGGCGAGCAGGCGCGCCTCCCCGCTTTCGCCGTCTTTCAGGAACTGCACGACGACGACGCGGCGGCCTGCGGCGAGCATGCGGAGGGCGAGGCCCATCGCCGCCGTGGTCTTGCCTTTGCCGTCGCCATGATACACGTGGATCATACGCCCTCCTCGATGATGCGGTAGACATACTCCATGTCGAGCGCCCCACGCACGGCGTCGGCCAGGCGGTCGAACTCGCGCGCACGGTGATCGGCTGCGGACGCCGCGCCCGCAGCACCCACGACGCTCTCGGGCAGGCCGCGCATGCGCGCGAGCGAGCGCGCGAGGGCGAGCGCCACCCCCGGTTCGTCGAACAGGCCGTGGAGATAGGTTCCGAACACGTTTCCGCAGGCCGCGCCTTCTGGTTTGCCGCCAATCGTGCCCGCAGGGGCGCAGGAGACGGTCGTTTCGCCGTCGTGAATCTCGTACCCGCGCGCCGTCATGCCGTTCCACACCGAGAACGCGCCTTGGGCGCCCGTGATGCGCAGCTCCGACTGGGCGAGGCGCTTTTCCTCCTTGAACACCGTACTTGCGGGGATGAGCCCGAGCCCGCGCGCGGTGCCAGCGCCTTCCCTGCCGTGCGGGTCGGAAAGCTCGTCTCCCAAAAGCTGGTAGCCTCCGCATATGCCGAGCACCGGCGTGCCCGCGCCCGAAAGCGCGCGTACACAGGCTCCGATGCCGCTAGCCGCAAGCCAGCGCGCGTCGTCGAGCGTGGTCTTCGAGCCGGGGAGCACCACCAGGTCGGGTCGGCCCAGATCGGTCGTCGAGGAAACGTAGCGCACGCCCACGCCGGGCACGCGCGAAAGCGGGTCGAAGTCGGTGAAGTTCGACAGATGCGGAAGGCGCACGACGGCGACGTCGATGACGCCGCGCGCCTCGCGGGCAGATAGGCGCGGCGCGAGCGAGTCCTCGTCGTCCAGGTCGAGCGTAAGATACGGCACGACCCCCACGACGGGAACCCCGCACATCTTCTCGAGCGGGGCCAAACCCGGGCGCAGGATTTCCACATCGCCGCGGAACTTGTTCACCACAAGCCCCCGCAAAAGCGCGCGGTCCTCGGGCGCAAGGAGCGCGACCGTGCCGTAGAGCTGGGCAAACACCCCGCCTGGGTCGATGTCGCCCGCGAGCAGCACGGGGGAGGACACGGCGCGCGCGAGCCCCATGTTGACGATGTCGTTTTCGGCGAGGTTGATTTCGGCGGGGCTGCCGGCGCCCTCGATGACGATGACGTCGTTTTCCTCCGCGAGCGAATCGAACGCCTCCAAAATCTGCGGCATGAGCGCCTTCTTTCGCGCGAAGTAGTCCCTCGCAGCGAAGGCTCCCTGCGCCTTGCCGGCCACGATGAGCTGGCTTCGGTGATCGCTTTCGGGCTTGAGCAGGATGGGGTTCATGCGCACGTCGGGCGCGATGCCGCACGCCTCGGCCTGCATGATCTGGGCGCGCCCCATCTCGAGCCCGTCGGCCGTGACACCGCTGTTGAGCGCCATGTTCTGGCTCTTGAAGGGAGTCACGCGCAGGCCGTCCTGCGAAAGCACGCGGCACAGCCCCGCCGCAAGCAAGCTCTTCCCCGCGTTCGACATGGTGCCCTGGATCATGATGGGCTTCGCCCTACCCACGGGTATCGACCTCCTTCGCCGAGCCTCGGCCATCCGCGCCCGCCATAGCGCCGCTGCAAGAAGCGCCGCCCCGTTCGTCGGGTTCGCCTTCGCCCGATGCGCCTTCCGCCCGAAGCGCGCGGCTGAACGCCATCGCAAGCCGGGCGTTCTCCTTGCGCGTGCGCACCGCGACGCGGCACCAGAAACGGGACAGTACCGAAAACGAGTCGCACGTGCGGACCAAAACCCCCTGATTATACAGGCGCTCGGGGATGTCTTTCGCCGGCGTGCGGACTAAAAGGAAGTTCGCATCCGACGGCACGACGGAAAGCCCGAGCGAGGAGAGCTCGTGGGAAAGCCACGCTCGCTCGCCCGCCAATACATCGCGCGTGCGCGAGACGTATTCGGCGTCTTCCAGGGCGGCGATGCCCGCGGCCTCGGCGACCGAGGAGACGGGCCACGCCTGCCCCGCCCGGCGAATCCCCTCGATGAGTTGGGCGTTTCCGCTGATCAGATATCCCAACCGCAACCCCGCCATTCCGTAGAGCTTGGTGAACGCGGAGAGCACGGCCACATGGCGCGAACACGCGGCGCGTGCGGCCACGCTCCTTTCGCGGGCGTCGGGCGCAAATCCGAGAAAGCACTCGTCCACGACGAGCAGCGCGCCCGCCTGCTCGCAGCGGCAAGCCGCGGCATCGATCACGCGGGGGTCGACGAGGCGCCCCGTCGGGTTGTTCGGATTGCAGAGGTACGCCACGTCTCCCGGCCCCTCGATCGCGCGGGCGAAGGAGGCGGGCACGTCGAAGTCGTCCGCTTCGGAGAGCGGGAACTCCTGCACGCATGCGCCGTAGTACGATGCCGCCTCCGCATATTCAGAGAACGTCGGCGCACACACGACGATGCGTTTCGGGCGCACCGCCGCGGCGAGCCGCCAGATGATGTCGGATGCGCCCGCGCCGCAGACGATAGTATCTTCGGGAATGCCCTGGGCGCGCGCTAGGGCGCGAACGAGGGCGAGGCTTTCCCTATCGGGGTAGGCGTCGATTCGAGAAAGCGCCTTGCGAGCTGCGGCGACGGCGCGCGGCGAGGGGCCTGCCGGATTCACGTTCACCGAGAAGTCAATGAGGTCGGAGGCGCCCCCTTCGCAAGCGATGCCGAGCGATTGCGCGCTGCCCCCATGCGCACGGGCGCGTAGGATTCCCCTGGCAGCCCGGGGCGCGGCGTGATCTTCCCTCATGCCATCGCCCCCACGGCGAGCACGACCGCCGCGCGCGCGGCGCCGAAGACGACGAGCGCGCATACGGACGCGGCGAGCATGAGCCTTGTCGCCCGGGCGATGTCGCCCCACTCGATTTCGCGGGACGCGTCGCCTATCGTCGGTTTCTCAACGAGTTTGCCGAAATACACCGCGGGTCCTGCCAGGCGCAGCCCGAGCGCGCCCGCGCACGCTGACTCGGTCTGCGCCGCGTTCGGGCTTGCATGGCGACGCCTGTCGCGGCGCCAGATGCGCGCCGCCCCGCGCGCGTCGAGCCCGACGATCGGGCACACGGCGATCATGAGCAGGGCCGATAAGCGCGAGGGAATCCAGTTCACCGCATCGTCGAGGCGCGCCGAGGCGCAGCCGAAGTCGATGTAGCGCTCGTTTTTGTAGCCCACCATGCTGTCGAGCGTGTTCACCGCCTTGTACGCCATGCCCAAGGGCGCACCCCCAATCATAAGGTAGAAAAGCGGCGCGATGACGCCGTCGCTCGCGTTCTCCGCCACCGTTTCCACGGCGGCGCGCGCGACGCCCTGCTCGTCGAGAACAGACGTGTCGCGTCCCACGATGCGCCCGACGGCTTCGCGCGCCGCGACAAGGCCGCCCTTCGAGAACGCGCGGGCCACGGCCAGGCTCTGGCGGCGCAGCTCGCATGCCGCGAGAATCTGATAGCTCGCCCATGCCTCGGCCACGAAGCGCAAGCCGGAGTGAACCATGCCGCAAAAATGCAGGATTCCCCAGGTCAAAAGCCCACACGCAAGCGGAAGCGCCACGGCGAGCACAAGCCCCGCGGCGCGCGTGCCCGCGGACGTTTGCGGGAATGCGCCCCGCAGGCGGCCTTCGGCCCACGTGGTCGCGCGCCCCATGGCGACGACGGGATGGGGAAGCCAGCGCGGGTCGCCGAAGGCAAGGTCGGCCGCGAACCCGGCGGCGACGGCAAGAATCGTCATCACCGGGCATCGCCCCCCGAAGCGGGGCGAACGTCGCGAAGGCAGCGCCCATCCCAGGTGGCGGCCCATGCGCCGCCCGGCTCGGTATGCACGTCGAAGTATCCCATTTTCGGGACAGCTAGCTCGGAGAGCAGCGCTTTCACGGTACCCGCGTGAACGACGAAGACGGCGCGCCCACTCCCCTGGGCGCGCTCCGATTCGCACGCCTCCCGAAACGCCGCGACGACGCGGCGGGTGAAATCGCTCTTGCCCTCGCCATGCGGGCAGCGCGTCTCGCACCAGGAGTCTACCCAGGCGCGGTAGCGCGCATCCTCTTTAAGCTCGGCGGCGCTTCGCCCCTCGAAGTCGCCGAAATCCATCTCGCGCAGACCGGGGCACGCCATAAGCTCCGCGTTCGGGAAGAGGATGCGCGCCGTCTGGTCGGTGCGGGCCATGCCGCTCGTGATAACACGAAACACGTCACGATCGCACGCGAGGTCGCGCAAAGCGCGCTCGCCCGCACTCGACAGGGGCTCGTCGGTGCCCGCCCCGCTGTAGCGATGGTCTTCCGTGCCCGCCGTGGCACCATGGCGCACGAAGACGATTTCCAAAGGCGCGCCCGCGCCCTGCGTCCCTCGAGGCGCATCAGCAAGGTTTCCTTTGATGACCTGGGGAATCCCGCACGTCATGCGCACGACGACGTCGGCGCGCGCAGCGAGCGCGCATCCCAGGCGCCCCGCGCGCTCGCGCCATTGGGCGTCTTCCGCACGCATGGGGACGACCCCCGAGCCGACCAAGGGCAGAATCACTGCGTCGAAGCCGATCAGCCGCTCGAGCGCCCGGTCAGCGTCGAGCGCGCGTACGAGTTCCTCAGCACGGTACGCAACGCGGCCGGCAAAAGCCGCGGGCACGCCGCCCTCCGCAAGCTGCGCCGCGTCGACGAAATCGTCCGCCGCGAACCCGAGCTTTTCGCGCACGAAGGTCCTCTTCCCCGAATGTACGCCACCTACCACGAGCATCATAGGAGCATGCCCCCCGCCACCAGCACGGCAAGCATCGCGAGCTCGGCCCATTGCAGAAACCATCCGGCCAAATCCCCCGTCACCCCGCCGAAGCGGGACAGGGCAACATGGCGGTACCACGCGAGCGCCAAAAGCCCCGCCACCGCCATAAGGGCGCCGACGGCCTGAGCGCACGCGACCATCCCTGCAGCCGACGCCGCAGCGAAAGCGCAAAGCGGCACGACGATCGCCGCGCGCTTCTTCGCAGGCGAGAGCCCCACGGCCATGCCGTCCGCCCGCGCGGCGGGCCAGCATTCAACGGCGAGCCCCGAAAGCGCGCGGGAGAACACGAGCGAGCACAGAAGCGCGAGGAACGCTCCCGCCGTAAGCGGCAGCGCGGTGAACAGGGAAAACTGCAGAATAAGGTACACGACAACACCGATGACCCCGAAGGCGCCCGCCCGCGGGTCGTGCATGATCTCGAGCTTTCGCTCGCGCGGGGCCCAGCTTGCAAGCGCATCGGAGGTGTCGCAGAGCCCGTCTAGGTGGATGCCTCCCGTCACCGCCACAGGCAGCGCCACGAGCACGGCCGCGACGATGGTCGCGGGCACGCCGAGCAGGTTCGCCACGTGCCCCCACGCCGTCATGAGGAAGCCTTCCGCAAGGCCCACCAGGGGAAACGCGGCAAGCGCATGGGTTAACCCGAAATCGGTCCAGGCCGATTTCGGGACGGGGATGCGCGAGAACGTGCCGAACGCCGCGCCGATCGCCTCCGCTATCTTCACCTTGTAGGTCCTTCGCCTTTCATCCACACGGGAATCCCGCATACCACTTCGACTGCGCGGTCGGCCAGCGCCGCCACGCCCGCGTTCACGCGCGCGAGCGCGCGCCTCCATGCCTCGGCCCCCTCATCGTAGCGCATCCCATCGGCGAACACGTCGACGGTGACCACCACCGTATACGCAGCGGCCTGAGCGAGCCGTTCGATGCCTCCGAGCACCTCGCGCGCCGCAGCGTCGGGGTCACGTGGGGACAAGCCGCCTTCCGCGAAGAGCTCGTTCGCAACCAGGTTGCCCACGTCCTCCAAAAGAAGCGTGCAGCCGCGCGGAAGCCCGGGCACTGCGGCGCCCACGTCACGCGTGCGCTCGAGGGTGGAAAACCCCTTGCCCTCGCGCAGCGCCCGATGGCGCGCGATGCGGCGGGCGCCCTCTTCCCCGAAGGGCTCCATCGTTGCCAGGTACACGCGGGGGCCGTCGTGCCCGAGGCACAGGGACTCGGCGTAGGCGCTCTTGCCGCTCGCGGCGGCGCCGATGACGAGCGTCACCGTCATTTCCCGGCCTCGAAATGCTCGTAAGCAGCCATGCCAGTCGCCGTGAACGTCTTCCCATCCCGGTACACGCGCAGCGCCGAATCCAGAAGGGGCAGATACGCCATGGCGCCCGCGCCCTCGCCCAAGTGCATGCCTGCGTCGAGGGGTACCTTTATGCCGAGCTCGCGAAGGAGCTCCTGGCTTGCGGGTTCGCTTGATGCGTGGGTGCCCACGAGGTAGCCCAAGGCGTTGGGGCACAGGCGCGCTGCGCACAGGGCCGCCGTGCAGGATATGACCCCGTCGAGGAGCGCCGGCGCCTTCGAGGCCGCGGCCCCCAGGTAGAAGCCGCACATCGCCGCGATGTCGAAGCCGCCCACCTTCGAGAGCACGTCGATCGGGTCGGCGGGATCGGGCGAGTTCGCGTCGATAGCGCGCTCGACCACGTCGCGCTTGCGCGCGAGCGAGGCGTCCGAGAGCCCCGCGCCGCACCCGACGAGGCTCCGCGCGTCCGCCCGGAGGAGCACTGCGGCCACCGCCGCCGAGGTGGTCGTGTTGCCGATGCCCATCTCGCCCGCGGCGAGAAGGCGCACGCCGGCGCGGGCAAGCCCGCACGCGACGGCGATTCCGACCTCGATCGCGCGCACGGCCCCATCGCGAGACATAGCGGGGCCGTGCGCGATGTTGCCGCTCCCCCGCCGCACGTTCGCGCGCACCATGCGCGCGTCTTCTATGCCCCGGGCCATACCCACGTCGACGGGCACGACCTCGGCACCCGCGAACGCCGCCATGCGGCAGGCGCTCGTGGCCCCCTCGCACATGTTGCGCGCGACGGCTCGCGTCACGTCTTGCCCGCTTTGCGACACGCCTTCGGCAACGACCCCGTTGTCGGAGAAGAATACCGCGAGCGCACGGGGAAACTCGGCCACCTCGGCGCTCCCCTGAGCTGCGGCGATACACGCGACGGCGTCCTCAAAGTCGCCCAATCCCCCCAAGGGGTGCGCGATGGAGTCCCACGCGGCGTACGCGGCGGCGCGGGCGCACTCGTCTGCGGGCGCAATCCGGGAGAGCGCGGCTTCGAGCACGGCGCCCGGCGCCGACGAGAACGCGCGCTCGACTTCCTCGCGGATGCAGGCAAGCGCGGTTTCGGTTGCTTCAGCCATGCCGTCTCCTCTCTGCGAACGACGCTGCGGCAGACGCGAACGCGCGCGCAACGTCGGGGTTCGCAGGATAGTACACATGCGGGAAGCCCGCCACCAGGGACGGGGTGGTCGTCATGCACGGCCAGCCCTTGTCGCGCCGGGGCTTCTGCGCCCAGAAGTCGCCGCCCGGGCAGGTGGACTGCCAGTAGTGGAACTCGTGCGCGCGGATGCGTGTGCCGCGCGGCCCGTAGAGCCCGTCGCGTTGGGAAGTGAGCTCCACGTACCCGAAATGGGACAGCCTTCCCCCGTTCTCGCTTGCGCCCTCAAGGGCGCCCGCAACAGGCCAGCGCCGCCCCTCGCTATCGGCGATTTCGCGCTGCAGGTACAGAAACCCACCGCATTCGGCGACCGTCGGCATGCCGGATTCCACCGCGCGCCGCACCGCCTCGCGCATCGGCGCGTTCTCGGAGAGCTCCCGCGCATGGAGCTCCGGGTAGCCGCCCCCCAGATAGAGGGCGCTTGTCCCCCGGGGCAACTCGCTATCACACAGGGGGCTGAAAAAGGCCAGTTCGCAACCCAGGTCCTCGAGCGCGCGCAAGTTCTCCTCGTAGTAGAACGAGAACGCCTCGTCACGCGCGACGGCGACGATGGGCCGCGCTCCCGCGATCGGCTCCAACCGGTAAGGTTCCTCGCGGATATCGGGTGCCGTCGCCGCTATTTCGAGCAAGCGGTCGACGTCGACGCTCTTTTCCACCAGCTCGGCCATCTTGTCGATGCGCGCGGAGAGCTGCTCGACCTCGTCGGCGGTCACAAGCCCCAGATGCCGGCTTTCGAGCGAGAACGCCTCGTCGGCGGGGATATTCCCCAAAACCGCGACGCCCGTGTGCTTCTCGATCGCAGGCGCCGCGTAGGCGCAGGCAGCGGTGTTCGTCTTGTTCAGCACGACGCCGCGCACGTTCGCGCAAGGCAGGAACTCGGCGATGCCGCGGATTACGGCGGCGAGCGATAAAGACGCCCCGCGCCCGTTCACCACTAAAACGACCGGCGTTTCCGTGTCGCGCGCAACCTGGTAGCTGCTCGCGTCGGCCACGCCGGGCGCCATGCCGTCGTAGAAGCCCATGACCCCCTCGAGCACCGCGACATCCGCGCCCGCGGCGCCGCGTGCGAGCAGGGCGCGCAGCGTCGGGGCGTCGGTGAAGAAGCCGTCTAAGTTGCCCGAGCGCGCGCCCACGACGCGGCGATGAAAGAGCGGGTCAATGTAGTCGGGGCCGCATTTGAAGGCCGCGCATGCAAGGCCGCGGCGCGCGAGCGCGCGCAGGAGCGCGCACGTTACGACCGTCTTGCCGCTCCCGCTCGAGGGCGCAGCGACCATGAAGTGCGGGATGGACGTGCTCACCGGGCGCCGCCTTCCCCACCTGCGGCGTTGCAGTTAGCAAGCGAGACCACCTCAACGAATGGGTTCCCCTCGGCAGAGGGGTCCTCCCCGACAGGCGACTCAGCAAGCGCTCCGACTTCGGCAAGCTCCTCGGCATCCGCGCCCGCACCACGCGCGCTGACGAGGAACACGGGGTTTTGCGCCTTCATAAGATGGTGCGAGCCTACAGCCTCGGCGCGAGCGGCCGACACCTGGCACGCCTCGAACCCCTTAAAGCGCGAACCCGAGAGGAGCGCGCACGCCTCGGTGAGCGTCTCAACGGTGACGCATGGCACGCACAGGCGAACCTGCGAGTTCTTCTCGAGCGCCGCCTCCACGATGGAGGGAAGCTCGCCCGCGCTCCCGCCGACGAACACGGCGTCGGGGGCGGGCAGTTTCGCGAGCGCTTCGGGGGCGACACCGGGGACCGCATGCACGTTGCCGCACCCGAATGCATCCGCGTTCTCTCGGATGAGCCGCACGCCGGCCGCGTTGCGCTCGACCGCCCATACCGACCCCGCTCGCGCGACGAGCGCCGCCTCGATCGACACGCTCCCCGTGCCGGCGCCGACGTCCCACACGGTGTCGGTCGCGGTAAGGCGCAGCTTCGCGAGCGCGACGGCGCGCACCTCCTGCTTGGTCATAGGAACGTCGCCGCGGATGAAGAGCTCGTCGGGAATGCCCGAGGAAGCGTACGGCCAGCGGGAGCTCGCGGCGCGGGATGCGCCCGCAGAGTCCGCCGCGGAAGAAGCCGCCGCGGGCGCAGACGCGCCGGCCGGCGCCTCGGAGGCTGCGCTAGAGCCCGCGGGCGACCCGGCGCCGCCTGCGAACTCGATAAGCATCACGTTCAAGTCGTCGAACGTCTGACCTGCGATTTCAATTGCGGTCGCGCAGGTGATGCGCTCGTCGGGGTACGACAGGCGCTCGGCCACCGTCACGCGCGCGTCCCCGAAGCCCGCCTGCACAAGCTCGCCCGAAAGCCGCGAGGGGTCTTCCCCACCCGACGTGGCGAGGAAGAGCTCACCTGCGCGCTCGGCCTCGGCCACGATGTCGCACGCCACGCCGTGAGCGCTCGCGAAGCGCCAATCCTGCCAGGGACGCGCGAGGCGCGCGGCGAGATACGACGCTGAGCTTATGCCGGGAATGACGCGCACGTCCACCTGCGCGTCGCCGGAGAGCGCCTCCACCAGGCGGCGCGCGCCGCTGAACAGCCCCACATCGCCCGTCATCACGACCGCGGCGCGCTGCCACGACGCCGCATCGGTGAGCGCGGCGACGATGTCCGCCGTCTTCACGAGCTCGCATCTCACCACGTCGGGCGGCACATCGATGCCGGCAAGCGCGCGATGGGCGCCGATGACCACGTCGGCGATGTCGATCGCGTCGAGCGCCGCGCGCGAGAGCAAGTCGGGGTTTCCGGGCCCCGCCCCGATGATCGCTACCTTTCGCATGGAATCTCCCGATACCCGCGCGGCGTGACCATACGGCCGCCTACGCGCTTCGTGTCCGCGTTGCCGACGAACACGGTGGTGAACATGTCGGCGTCGAACTCCCCCAGCTCGGAGAGCCTGCACATGCCCGACTGCTGCCCCTCGCGCCCGATGTTGCGTACCCAGCCGCAGAGCGTGTCGGGGGCCTTCCATTCGAGCATAATCTTCGCCGCGCGCGAGAGCCTGTCGGCGCGCTTTCTGCTGCGCGGGTTGTACAAACAGATGCAGAAGTCGGCGCTCGCCACGGCGGTGAGCCTGCGCTCGATGACCTCCCACGGCGTGAGCAGGTCGGAGAGCGACACGACCGCGAAGTCGTGGGCAAGCGGGGCGCCGAGCACCGCCGACCCGCTCTGAGCCGCGGTGGCCCCGGCGATAACTTCCACGTCTACATCGGGGTAGTCCTCCGCAAGCTCCAGCACGGGGCTCGCCATGCCGTACACGCCCGCGTCACCGCTGCACACGAGCGCCACGGCTTCTCCGCTCTGCGCGCGCGAAAGCGCCAGGCGGCACCGTTCGACCTCGTGCATCATCGGCGTCGCGAGATGCGCCGCGTCGGGCACGGCGGCGAGCGCGAGCTCCACGTATTTCGTGTACCCCACAACGATGTCGGCCGCCTCGAGCGCGCGCCGGGCCGCAATCGTCATGCCGTCGGGGCCGCCCGGGCCGATCCCCACCACGAAGAGCTTTCCCATCACCGCTCCTTAAACGAAAGTTCGATGGTTACCTTGGAAAACGCGACGGTCACGCCGCCGTGAGCGAGCTTCGGGAAGATAAGTTTGCCCCCGTCCGCGAGCGCCGCGCGCTCGCACACGTTGTCGACCCCCACCGTCGCGCGCACGAAATCAGATGGCGAAACGCTGCCTTCGACCTGCGACAACTCCTCTGCGGAATACGTCGCAAGCGGGATATTGCGCGCGCGGCAGAAGGCGAGCAGACCCTCCTCGTGCGCCTTCACGTCGATCGTCGCCGCCTCGCGCACGGCCGAAGGCGAGATACCCGCCTGCCCGCACGCGAGAAGAAACGCCTCCTCGATCGCTTCGGCGCACGCACCGCGACGGCACCCTATGCCCGCAACGATGCAGGGCACGACAAGGCGAAGTGGCTCGGGCGCAGGTGCCTGTGCCCGCACGCCCGCCGGCTTCCCCGTCTCACCGGCGGGCACGACCTCGCCCGTTGTCTCCGCCGCGCGAACGGACGCACCTGCATTCGCGCCAGCGAACGGCGACACGACGATATCGGTCCGAGCTCGGTCGGACGCAATGTCAACCCCCTCAGGCGGCTGTCCCGAAATCGGCATGTCGGAATAGAGCGCCACGCGCCCGCCCGAAAGCAGCCGCGCCGACACTCGCTTGATGGCCTCGGGATTCGAAACGGCGAGCCCCGCACAGCGCGCCCACGTATCCACCGCCCACACGCCGCGGACGTCGGTCGCCGTGGTGATGACGGGGATGGCCCCTGCCGCGCGTGCCACAGTTTGCGCAAGCTCGTTCGCACCGCCCAAATGCCCCGACAAAAGCGGGACGGCAAAGCGCCCCGCCTCGTCGATCACCACAACCGCGGGATCGTTTGCCTTCGAGGCGACATGCGGCGCGATCGCCCGCACGGCGATGCCCGCCGCGCCCACGAACAGAATCGCGTCCGACGCTTCCCACGCGAGCGTCGTCCATGCGCGCAGGTCGGCCTTCCCCTCGCCGAACCCGCACGAAACGGAAACGTCCCAGCTAGGGTCATCTTCACCTGTCTGCGCGCAATCGGAAAGCGCGCGTGCGGTGCGCTCCGCCAACGCATACCCCCTCTCAGTGAACGCTATGCAGGAAACCCTCATCTAGCGCACCACCATCGTCGAGAAGTAGCTGCCCCGATCGGGCACATCGTCGAGCGAGCGGTACACGCGCTCGCCCGGAAGCCCACAGTCCTCTACGAGCTCGGCACCGTCGAAGGCGCCCTCCTCGCGAAGGATGCGCTTCGTGTCCGCAAGCGAGCGGCGCGCCTTCATGACCACCTTCGTCCCCGGCCAGCCGATTGCGCGGCGCACGTCGTCGTAGCCGCCGGGCACGATGTGCAGAGGCGACGACATCTCGGGCGTGAGGTCGAGCGCGACCATGACCCCGTCCGCCGTCTGCGGTGCGGCGATGACCGGACACGATTCGATTGTGCGGACGGCCTTGACCGTGAGCAGCTCGGGGTCGCCAGGCCCCGTGCCCACCCCGTACAGCACGCCTTTACTCATACGTCGCCCCCAATTCCCCGATAACTGCATCGGCGCCCGACGTGCGGAAAAGCTCGCGGCGCTCGGCGTCGAACACGACCGCGGCGATGTCGCATGCGCCCGCCGCGCGGCGGCGCAACCTGTCCTCGATTGCCGCAGCGAGCGAGGCGCGCACAGCGTCCCCCACGCCGGCGGCCTCGATTACCTCGAGCGCCGCCGTGGTCGTGACCGACGACATGATCTCGCGCACGGTCTTCGCGCCCGCGCCGGCCAAGGCCGCGTGGGCGGCCAGAATCTCCGCGCGGCAGTCGGCGGTACGCGAATGGGTGTCCATGATGCCGCCCGCGACCTTCACCAGCTTGCCGATGTGTCCCACAAGAAGGACATTGGTAAATCCCTCGCGAACGCAGCAATCGATCGCATCGCCCACGAAGTTGGAGATGACGACCACCGGCGCACCGTTTAGGTGGAAATGCCCCGAGATGAACTGCTCGCCGTAGTTGCCGGGCGTGAGCACGACTCCGCGCCGCCCCATAGCCGCATGCTGCCGGATCTCGAGCTCGATGCTGTCGCGCAAGGCAGCGAGGCTGCGCGGCTCGACGATGCCCGTCGTGCCCAGGATGGAGATGCCGTCCTCTATCCCCAGGTGCGGGTTGAAGGTCTTTTCGGCAAGGGCAACACCCTCGGGTACCGAAATCGTCACAGCAATATTTCCAGAAAAGCCGTGCGCGGCGCACACCTCGCGCACCGCCGAAGTGATCATCGCGCGCGGCGTCGCGTTGATGGCGGCCGCCCCCACCGGCTGCTCGAGCCCGGGCAACGTCACGCGCCCCACGCCCACGCCGCCATCGACGGAAACTTCCGATTCGCGCGCGGGCGCGCCCTTGCTGCCCGCAGCGCCCGTGCCCGACCCCGCATGTTCCACGCGCGCGTACACGAGCACGCCGTCGGTCACATCGGCATCGTCGCCTGCGTCCTTTCGCACGGCGCACTGGGCGCACCCCTCGCCGATGCATGCGTCGACCACGTCCGCCTCGACGGGCAGCCCGCCGGGGGTGACGATCGACACGCGGCCGACGGGCTTTCGTGACAAGAGCATCTCGCAGGCCGCCTTCGCCGCGAGCGCGGCGCAACTCCCCGTGGTGTAACCGCAGCGCAGGCGGGTCGTCCCGGTATATATGTAGTGCTCGAAGGCCACGCTAGCTGCTCGCCTTCCGATACCCCGTGGCAAACGAAGGGTCGTAAAGCTTGCTGCGCTCGTACGACTCCGCTTGCGCGCCGTCGTGCGCAAGCCCGCCGCGAGCTCCGAGCACGCGGCCCACCACCACGAGCGCCGTGCGGTCGATGCCCTCTCGCGCGCCCGCATCGGCGAGCGTGCCCACTGTGCAGCGCACCACGCGCTCCTCAGGCCAGGTCGCCTTGTACACGAGCGCCGCCGGCTCGTCGGAGCTGCGGCCCGCGGCCAAAAGCTCGGCGGAAAGCTCGGCGAGCATACCCGAGCTCAGGAAGATGACCATAGTCGAGCCGCTTTCCGCCATGGTGCGCATGCCCTCGCCCGCGGGCATGGAGGTGCGCCCGGAAAGCCGCGTGATCACGACCGACTGGCTGATTCCCGGCAGCGTGTATTCCTGGCGAAGCGCCGCCGCGGCACCGCAAAAGCTCGACACGCCGGGCACCACCTCGTAGTCCACGCCGCGCGCGTCGAGCGCGTCCATCTGCTCCTGGATGGCGCCGTACAGGCACGGGTCGCCCGTGTGCAGGCGCACCACTTCCTCGCCCCGCGCATCCGCCGCGCACATCACGTCGAGCACTTCCTCCAAGGTCATGTGCGCGCTGTCGTAGACGACGCAGGATTCCTTGCACTCGGCGAGCAGCTCGGGGTTCACAAGGCTCCCCGCCCAAACGACCACGTCGGCCGCGCGCAGAAGACGCGCCCCGCGCAGCGTGATAAGGTCGGCGGCGCCCGAACCTGCGCCAACGATATGGATCATCCGAGCCTTCCTTTCCCGTTTCTCATCGCAACCGTTTACGCCGCCCTTCGCGCAGCAGGCAAAACACGGCGCCCGCAGCGGCAATCGGCGCAAATACGTAGGCAGGAGGCGCAATGCCGCCCGCCCTGGCTTTGACACGCCCACAAGCGCCCACTATCATAGTAACAGTTTCGGCAACGAGCATATGACAATCGAATAAAAGGAAACGACCGGCGCGGCGCCCGCACAGCCCGCGCTGGCTTGCGGAGGGAACCAGGTGGGAATCCTGGGCAAGGGACATTACTGTGTAGGACGCGCGGGCGAACCGCCTCGCGCCCCAAGCCAGACTGCTTCGCCTTTTCCTCACGGCATCGCCGTGGCGTTAGCTCCTTGTGAACCCCGAGGAGTGCGCTTCCCTTTCGAATGAGCCGGCCGCAGCCGGCAAGAAACAGGCGCGCTATCCCTTTGCGGACGAGCGCGCTTTTCTTTCGCTTGTGCCGATAAGCAACTGTCGCCGGGGGACCGGCAAACCGAGGAAAGGGAAAACCATGTCCGACCAGATGTCACGCCGCGGCTTCATGGGCGCCGCAGCAACCGGAGCCATCGCGCTCGCCGGAGTCGCGCTCGCGGGCTGCTCCAGCACCTCCGCGAGTTCCGAGAAATCGAGCGAAAAGGAGAAGGCCGTGAAGCCGGTCATCCTCGTCACGAGCTTCGGCACGAGCTACAACGACTCGCGCCACATCACCATCGGCGCCATCGAAGACGCTATCCGCGAGAAGTACTGGCAGGACTACGACATCCGCCGCGCCTTCACCGCGCAGATCATCATCGACAAGCTGAAGAAGCGCGACGGCATCACGATCGACAACATGACCGAGGCGCTCGACCGCTGCGTGGAAGACGGCGTGAAGGAAATCATCGTGCAGCCGACGCATCTCATGGCTGGCCTGGAATACGCCGACGTGAAAGACGAGCTCGACAAGTACGCCGACAAGTTCGACAAGATCTCGCTCGGCGACCCGCTGCTCACCTCCGACGACGACTACAAGAAGGTGGCCGCAGCCATTAAGGAGAACATGGCGTCCTTCGACGACGGCAAGACGGCGCTGTGCCTCATGGGCCACGGCACCGAAGCCGATTCCAACGCCGACTATGCCAAGATGCAGGAAGTGTTCAAGAACGAGGGCTTGACGCAGTTCTTCGTCGGCACCGTCGAGGCTGAACCGACCTGCGAGGATGTTATCGCCGCCGCGAGCGCCGCAGGCTACAAGAAGGCCGTGCTCGCGCCGTTCATGGTGGTCGCGGGCGACCACGCGAACAACGACATGGCAGACGAGACCGACCCCGACAGCTGGGCTGCGAAGTTCGTGGCCGCCGGCTTCGAAGTGACGTGCCTGCTCCAGGGTCTGGGACAGAACGTCGCGGTCGACGACATCTACGTCTCGCACGTGGACGACGCCATCGCCAAGCTGTAAACTCGCCGCGCACGGGGGCGCCGGTCGCGTCCCCGTGCAACGGGCATGCGCCTTCCCCGACCGACGGCGCATGCCCGTTGCATTCGCATCCCGCCCGCCCACCGCACGGCGCGGGCGGGCGAGCCGATTGAAAGGAACCCCTCCATGTTGAAGAAAACCCTCGCCTTCGCCCTGTCGGCGGCGCTTTGCGCGTTCTCGCTCGCCGGCTGCGCCGGAAATTCAAGCGACAGCGCAAAGGCAAGCGATGCCGATTCCCAGGAAAAGACCGAACAGGCGGCCGATGCGCCCGAGGGCGCAAGCGCTGCCCCCATCACCGCCGACAAGGTGGCCGACGGCACCTATTCGATCACCGTAGATTCCAGCTCGAACATGTTCAAGATTGTGGACGCCCAGCTCATCGCGGAAAACGGCTCCATGCACTGCGTGATGACGCTTTCCGGCACGGGCTACGGCAAGCTCTTCATGGGCACGGGCGACGAGGCTGCCGCCGCGAGCGAGGCCGACTTCATCCCCTATGTGGAAAACGCGGAAGGCAAGTACACCTACGACGTGCCCGTTGAAGCGCTCGACGAGGACACCGCCTGCGCCGCGTGGAGCATTAAAAAGGAACGGTGGTACGACCGCACGCTCGTGTTCGAATCCGCCGGCGTCGATCTGCGCGCCGACGCGCTGAAGTAACGCCATGCGGTCGATTCTTCCCAAGGGGGAAAGCAGGAAGCGCCGCAGCATCGCGGCGCGCGCGATCGCCTGCGTTCTCGTCGCCCTGCTCGCGCTTCCCTTCGCGGGGTGCAGTGCGAGCCCGAACGCGACCGGTGGCACGGCGGGCTCTCAGGAATACACTGTGAGCGTCTCGCTTTCCGGCGGGTCAGGGCGCGCAAGCATCGCCTCACCCACCACAATTGTGAAGGATGGCGACACCTACACCGCGACCATCACCTGGTCGAGTTCGAACTACGACAAGATGACCGCCGACGGCGTGGACTACGCGCCCGTAAACGACGGCGGCAACTCCACGTTCGAGATACCCGTCACGCTCGACGAGGACATCGCCGTGTCGGCCGAGACCGTCGCCATGTCGACGCCGCACACCATCGACTACACGCTCTACTTCGACTCATCCACCATGAAGGAGAAATCGGGCGACGATGCAAGCGGCGGCTCCCCTGCGGGAACGGCTCCAAGCGCCGCGGCCGACTTCCACAACGCCGATTTGGGCTGCGGCTGGGAGCCGACGGGGGCGCTTCAGCTTGAATACGCCGAGCACTTCACTGTCGACGAGTTCGAAGGCGGCCTGCGGCTTATCTGCGTTTCGAACGGAGAGCGCTTCCTCGTGGTACCGCAAGATGCGAAGGTACCTGATGGGTTGAGCTCCGACATCGCGGTCATAAGGCGCCCCGCCGACAAGGTGTACCTCGTGTCGTCGGCGACGATGTGCCTGGTCGACGCGCTCGATGCGAACGACAATATCCTCATGTCGGGCACGAAGGCCGACGATTGCTCGGTCGCGGGCTTCAAAAGCGCGCTCGAAAGTGGGGCAATCGCCTACGGCGGCAAGTACAGCGCGCCCGACTACGAGCGAATATCGGCCTCGGGCTGCACGCTCGCCATCGAGAACGCCATGATCAACCACACGCCCGATGTGAAGGAAAAGCTGCAGAAGCTCGGGCTCGTCGTGCTCACCGAACAGTCGTCGAGCGAGCCCGAAGCACTCGGGCGCGTCGAGTGGATTAAGCTTTTCGGCGTCCTGTTCGACAAGGAAGACGAGGCTGCGCACCTGTTCAACGAGCAGAAGGCCCGCGTCGAGCAAACGTCGGGGCTCGCGTCGTCAGGTAAAACCGTGGCGTATTTCTACATTAACTCGAACGGGGCCGCCGTCACGCGGCGGGCGGGCGACTACGTGGCGCAGATGATCGAGCTTGCGGGCGGCAGCTACGCGCTCGATGACGCGCAGACGGCGTCGACGTCAGGTTCGTCAGTAACGCTCGAAATGGAGCGCTTCTACGCGACGGCGAAGGATGCCGACATCATCGTCTACAACGGCACCATCGACGAATCGGTTGCCACCTTGAACGACTTCGTAGGCAAAAACGCGCTATTGTCGCAGTTCAAAGCCGTGAAGAACGGCAACGTCTGGGTCACAAGCGCCGACATGTACCAGCAGATGACTTCTACCGCCGACATTATCGACGAGCTGCACGGGGCGTTCACCGGCGATGACGCGAGCGACTTCCATTATCTGAGGAAGCTCGGCTAGCGCCATGAGAAGCCGGCTTTCCATGGCATACGACGAATCGGGGCGCGCCGCGCGGTGTCGCGTCGTGACGGCGCTGCTCGCTGTTGCCCTCATCGTGCTCGTCGGGGCCAACCTGTGCATCGGGAGCGTGCTCGTGCCCGCAGACCACATCCCCGGCATCCTTTCGGGCGGCGCGGCCGATTCCATGGAAAGCCAGGTCATCTGGGAGATTCGCCTGCCGCGCGTGCTTTCAGCCGTGCTTCTCGGCGGGGCACTTTCGCTCTCCGGGTTCCTGCTGCAGACGTTTTTCAACAACCCCATCGCCGACCCGTTCATCTTGGGCGTCTCCTCGGGCGCAAAGTTCGTCGTCGCGCTTACGATGATCGTACTTCTGGGCGCGAACCAGGCCATGTCCTCGCCGGCCATGGTGGCCGCAGCGTTTCTGGGCTCGCTTATCACCATCGGCTTCGTGCTCCTCATCGCACGGCGCATAAGTTCCATGGCCATGCTCATCGTGGCGGGCGTCATGGTGGGATACATCTGCTCGGCGGCGACGAACTTCCTCATCGCCTTCGCCGACGATCAGTCCATCGTGAACCTGCACAACTGGTCTTTGGGTAGCTTCTCGGGTTCGAGCTGGGACGACGTCGCGGTCATCGCGGTCGTGGTGATCACCGTGAGCGCATGCGTATTCGCGATATCGAAGCCCCTTTCCGCCTTCCAGCTGGGAGAAGCCTACGCGAAAAGCGTCGGCGTGAACGTCGCACGCTTCCGCGTGGTGCTCGTCCTTCTAGCGAGCATGCTCTCCGCCTGCGTGACCGCGTTCGCTGGCCCGGTGTCGTTCGTAGGCATCGCGGTTCCGCATCTCGTGAAGTCGGCGCTGAAGTCGTCGAAGCCCATCCGCGTGATTCCTGCGTGCTTCTTGGGAGGCGCCATCTTCTGCGCGGGCTGCGATTTGATCGCGCGCACGCTGTTCTCTCCCGTCGAGCTTTCCATCAGCGCCGTCACCGCCATCTTCGGCGCGCCGGTGGTTATCGCGCTCATGTTGAAGAAGCGGGTGAGGTAGATGGGGGAATTCGTGCCGCGGCCCAAAACGCTCGGAGGGGGCGTTCCATGCTCAGACAGTCCTGAGCTCGCACGAAAGCGCCAGAAGGCACTTTCGGCTCGTGCGGAACTGCGCGTGGAACGCCCCCTCCGAGCGGAGTCGAACCTCGAAACCCCGGTCGAAACGCAGGCTGACGGAGCGCCGCTTTTCCGCATAAGCGACCTGTCGGCGGGCTACGACAAGAAGGTCGTAGTCGAAGGCGTCGATCTGGAGGTTCGCGCGGGCGACGTCGTGGCGCTCATCGGGCCGAACGGCTCGGGCAAGTCGACCATCTTGAAAACCATCACACGCCATCTGGCACCGCTTGCCGGCGCAGTCGAGCTCGACGGGCGGGAGATTTCCCGATGGAAGACGGCGGAGTTCGCAAGGAACCTTGCCGTTATGCTGACAGATCGCCCCCAGACCGAGCTCCTCACCTGCCGCGATGTTGTAGAGGCGGGAAGGCATCCCTACACCGGGCGAATGGGCACACTCTCGCCCGACGACCATAGTCGGGTCGACGAGGCCATGAAAACCGCGCATGTGGAAGAGCTCGCCGAGCGCGACTTCATGCAGATAAGCGACGGGCAACGCCAGCGCGTCATGCTCGCACGCGCCATCGCGCAGGATCCGCGTGTGCTCGTGCTCGACGAGCCCACGTCGTATCTCGATATCCGCTACCAGATCGACCTGCTGCGAATACTTCGCCACCTTGCGAAATCGCGGAATGTGGCTGTCATCATGTCCATCCACGAACTCGAGCTCGCGCAGAAAAGCGCCGACAAGGTGATTTGCGTGAAGGACGGCCGGGTCTTCCGCGCCGGCGCACCCGAGGACATATTCACGCGCGAGACGATCGGCGAGCTCTACGGCCTTCAACATGGCACCTTCAACGAGCGCTTCGGCAGCGTGGAAATTGGGCGCCCGCACGGCGATGCGCACACGTTCGTCATCGCCGGCGCAGGTACGGGGTCGGCTGTGTTTCGCCAGCTCATCCGACAGGGCAAGGCGTTCTACGCGGGCGTTCTGCACGAAGGGGACATCGATTGCGAGCTCGCGCGCGACCTGGCGGCGGAATGCGTGGCCGAGCGCGCCTTCGAGCCGATCGGGGATAAAACCATAGCCCGCGCCAAAGAGCTCCTCGTCCACTGCGCGCGCCTTATCGTGTGCCCCGCCGCCTTCGGCACCATAAACGCCCGCAACGCCGAGCTCATCGAGTTCGCACGCTCGCATGGCATCGAGGTCATGCGAGCGTGCGAAGGCGCATCGTTACGAAATGGATACGTACCCCAGCGCGCAAGGCTGCTACCATAAACGATGTTCGCATTATCTTAAGGGAAGGACGCAGCATGCCCACACGTGACGAGCGGCGCGAAGCCGCAGCGAAGAACCTTGCGCTGATGCGCGGGGCGTTTGCAAGCGAAACGAAGGCGACCGTCGAGGCGGCCAAGATCTACGAGAACGGCGAAGGGCGCGAGCTTCCCGTAGCCGAGGCGGAAGGCGAGACCACGACATCGGTGACGACCGATTTCGCGCCGAAGGCAGTGTTTGGCGCGCAGGGCAAGGTCGCGGTCGTCGATCCGTGCTCGTTCACCCGTCCCGGCGGAGCCTACGAGGACGGAAGCTTCGGTCCCGAACAGATTCTCTGCGCGGAGAGCAACCTCTACCCCGCGCTTTGCGCCTGCAAAGAGCTCTATCACAGCAAGAACCGCGGCTACTCGTCCGGCATGCTGTTCACCGATCGAGCGCTCTACCTGCCCGACGTGGCGTTCGTGCGCGATGGCACCATCCGCCGTGCCGACGTGCTCGCCATCCCCGAGCCCATCCGCACCCGAGCGCTGGAGAACCACCGCTCGGAGCGCGAGTGCGAGCACGCGCTCGCCAGCCGCATCGAGTCGCTCTTGCGCATCGCGGCGGAGAGCGGCTGCGAAACGCTTGTGGTGGGCGCCTTTGGATGCGGGCCGCAAGGGTTCGATGCGGAAATGTCGGTCGGCCTGTTCAAGGCATGGATCGAGGCCCATCCCGGGGCCATCGCGCACATCACGTTCGCCGTGCCGCGCGCGAGCTTCGACGCCTTCGACGCCGCTTTCGGCGAGAAGAAGGCCCCCGAGCCCGAGGTTGCACAGGCACCTGTCGCCGACGAGGACACCGAAGACGACTTCGACTTCGACCCTGCCGATCTCCCCGAGGGAGTGACGCTGCGCGCCTAATGGTCTACAATGGTTCGTCCGATATTTCAGCCAAGGAGAGCCGTCCATGTCAGACGAACGCGCACACGACACCGCATCCGAATCGAAAACCAACGACGGAAATCTCGCTGCCCCCGACGTCGCCAACGACGAGGGCAGCGAGAACGACCCCGTGTTTGCCCAGGAGCAGCAGCACTTAAGCGACACCTACGCCACGCTCCAGTCGATGGCGGGCGCGCTTGCGGTCAAGATGCGCAAGAACGAAGACGCGGCGGCGGCCACAAAACAGCAGATGGTGGAGGAAATCAAGCAGAACTACGGCAGCGACACCGAGGCGTTCGAGACCTACGCCGACTTCGCGACCGTGAACAGCGTCATCGACTCATACAACCAGACGCAAGACGCCGCCGCCGAGAAGCTCTCCAACATCGGCCTGCTCTTAAGCCAGCCGTACTTCGCGAAGATCGTCCTCGACTTCAAACGCGGCGCCGCGCCGAAGGAGCTCTACATCGGAGCTGCGGGCGTGTCCGACGACAGCTGTCGGCGCCTCGTAGTCGACTGGCGCTCGCCCGTCGCCGAGGTGTACTACAATCAAGACATGGGTCCCACGCACTACCGCGCGAACGGCCGCACGATCGCCGTAGACCTCACGCTGCGCCGTCAGTTCGACATCGTGCGCGACGAGCTGCGCGCCTATTTCGACACCAACATCGCCATCCAAGATTCGCTGCTTCTCGCGTCGCTGTCCAAGCAGCGAACCTCTCAGATGCAGGCGATCACCGCGACCATCCAAAAGGAGCAAAACGCCGTCATCCGCCATGAAGACTGCCCCGTGCTGCTCGTCGCCGGCATCGCGGGATCGGGCAAGACCTCAGTGCTACTCCAGCGCATCGCGTATTTGTTCTACCAGCACCGCGAGAGCCTCCGCCCTGAAGACGTGTTCCTCATCACGCCGAACCCGGTGTTTCGCCACTACATTGCGAATGTGCTGCCCGACATGGGAGAGCGCAACCCGGAGACCCTCACCCTCGCGGAGTTCGCGCGCACGCTCTTGCCGCAGGGGCAGGGCTTCGGGAAGGGCACCGTCGACGAGGCGACCCTTTGGCGCATCGACGAGGCGCTTGAAAGCGGCAGGTTCGAGTACGAGCAGGGCGATTTCTGCGACATCCGCGTGGGGCACGTGAAGCTGATCACGCAAGCACAGGTGCATCAAGTGCGCGCGAAGTGGCCCCGCATCGAGCCCGGCGCGCGCCTGTCGAACCTGATGCGCGAGGAACTCACGCGACGTCTCGACTCCAAGCTTGCCTCGATGGCGTCAAGCGACGAGGCCTTTGACGAGGTGGTATCCCTCACCCACGACGAGCAGCTCGCGGCGTTCGGCGAACCGGTGAACATCGACGACGACAAAGAGGTGCGCAAGGCCGCGCTCAAGCTGATCCGCGGGCGCTTCGACATCGCGTACGGCATGATCGCGCGCGACGAGTGGCTCCACGTGGACAACCTGGGCCGCCGCCTGATCGGCGCGGAAAGCCTACCGCCCGCGGCGTGGCTCTACTTGAAGATCGCGTGCACGGGACTCTCGAACCCCGACGCGCGCTACGTCATGATCGATGAGGTGCAAGACTACACGATTCCCCAGCTCGCAGTTCTCGCCCGGTTCTTCCCCCGCGCCCACTTCATGCTACTCGGCGACGAGAACCAGGCGATTCGCGAGGGTGGACTAACGTTCGCGCAGGTCAAAAGTACGTTTGAGCGCTTGCGCGGCGAGGTGAGCGAGTGTCATCTCATGACGAGCTACCGCTCCACCCCCAGCATCACCGACCTGTTCGCTCGCCTTCTGCCCGAAAGCGAGCGCATGGAGGTGTCGTCCGTGCAACGCGAGAGCTCGGCGCCCCGCGTCGAGGTTTTCGACGACAAGGACGCGTGGACGGAGGCCGTGCGCGAGGCCGTGCGCGAGGCGGGCTCGAGCGACGAGGGGCTCACCGCCGTCATCGTGCCGTGGAAGCACGAGGCAACGAAGCTTGTCGCGGCTTTGGGAAACGACGCCCCCCAGCTGGTTGATGCGACGGGAGCGTTGCCTCGGTCGGGGTGCGTGCTGCTCACGCTGCCGCTTGCGAAGGGACTTGAGTTCGACCACGTCATCATTCCGAACGCAAGCGCAGGACTCTTCCCCGCCGATGATCGCATCGCGAAAAACCGCCTCTACACGAGCATTTCGCGCGCCACGCGCGAGCTCGACGTGTTCGCCCTTGGCGAGCTGACACCGCTTTTGCAATAGATGCAGGGAGCCGCGATGACGACCCCGAACTTCATCCTTTCGCTGCGCGAGAAGATCGGCCACGACCCGCTTTGGCTTACGGGAATTACAGCCTATGTCGAAGATGCAGACGGGCGCATCCTACTCGGGCGACGCAGCGACACAGGCGAATGGGCGCTTATGTACGGCATTGTGGAGCCTGGGGAGGAGCCTGGCCGCACATGCGTGCGCGAGGTACTCGAGGAGACGGGCGTGCACGTTGCACCGCAGGCAATCGCGAGCGTAAAATCATCAAACTACCTGGTGAAGTACGCGAACGGCGACCAGTGCCGATACATGGACATCCTTTTCATCTGCACGCCCACCGACGACGATGCTGCACCTTTCGTGGGGGATGACGAGAGCACCGAGGTCGGTTGGTTTTCTCCCGACGAGCTTCCCCATCCCCTGGCCACCTCGACCGCCAGTCGACTCGCCATCGTAAGCGAGTACAAGGCCCAGGCAGCCAAAGGCAACACCGCCGCACTCTTTTCGTTGTAGCAGAAAGCTCGCGCGGGCTTTCCCTCGTCCCGCCTGGCTCTTGTGCGGGCATCCTTGCTTTCTGAAGTGCAGGGCTATTCCTTTACGAGAACCTTTTCAATCTTGGCCATGTACATGGTGTGGTAGTCGTGGTTGGGATACCAGCGCGCATCGCAGGAGGTGTCGATGAAGTCCTCCGGCGGAAGCTCGCGCGCGTACAGCTTGCGGCATACGAACACAAGCTCGGCCTCCTCGAAGGCAATCGACCCGCCGACCTCAACAGGGGTAAGCCCCGCCTGGGAAATCTTGTCGGGAACGTCGCGCCCGGAAACCTTGCCCAAAAGACTCAGTGCCTCATGTTGATTTCCCTCGCCGAAAAATGCGCAGGTGAAACGCTCCTGCGCATCGACGAACTCCTTTGTGTAGCGTTGCGGGCGGATGTAAACGCTCACCACGTTCTTGCCCCACATAACGCCCATGGCGCCCCAGCTCGCGGTCATGGTGTTGCAATGCTCGGCATCGGCGCCGGCGGTGATGAGCATCCACTCCTTCCCGATTTTCGTAAACGGATTGAGCATCAGTTCCTCAGGTGCGATTTCTTTGAAAGCCATAGCAATCTCCTTACGTGTGAATTCGTCCATGATAACGCGAATCGGGAGATCGTGTTTTTGCAATATTGTAACCACTGGCAAACTTTTTCATCCAAACGCTTGACTCAGGTCTGCCGCTGAATTATAAGTTTCCCAGAGTTAACTATCACTGAGAAAACCCTACAAAAGGAGAGCTCTCATGGACAAACGCGAATACGTGAAATTGTTCGAGCGAAAACTGGTACATCACTGCACGCCGACGCTCGCCGGCATCAAGTCAGGAAGCCTGTTCGTCTGCCGCGACGAGTCGGTTCCTGGGCTTGGCAAGAGCAAGTCGGGGATAGTCTCTGCGAGGACCCATGAGCACAACCTAGCTTACGCGCTGCGCACAACACGCGACAAGCTCTATGATTACGGGGTGCGCATCGAGCTTTTGGCACGAAGGAAATCCGGGGTGCTTCTCTATGTCTACCGCCCCGACCTGCTTCGACGCGACCTTTCGCAGCCTGAGGTTGCAAGCTTCCTCGCGCAGGAGGGATACGACACCGGCTCCCTCGCGGCCTGCATCGAGCTTCTGCACAAGCGCATCTGCGGGACCGACCTGCAAAGCACGCTTTCAGGGTCATGCGCGTTCCCTCACGAGATCGGCCTCTTTCTGGGATACCCGTTTGAGGACGTTATGGGGTTCATCGAGAACAAGGGCGAGAACTACCTGTGCAGCGGATGCTGGAAGGTGTACTCATGCGAGCAGGATGCAAAGGAGTGCTTCTGCAAATACAAGGAATGCACGCGCGCCTACGAAGAGCTCTTCGACGAGGGAGTGTCACTTGAATGCCTTGCCATCCTCGACGACGCATTCCCTGCTGACGAGGCATATTCCCAGGCCAGCTAAGAGCGCGCCGGGCGATGTGCACGCGGGAGGGGAGCCTGCGTGCACATCGCCCGGCGCTGAATAAAAGCGCTCGGAACCGAATAGCAACCGATATGCAAGGAGAACCTATCATGAATAAAGTCGCCATCGTTTATTGGAGCGGCACGGGTAACACCGAGGCCATGGCAGATCTGATTGCGCAAGGCGTGCGTACCGCCGGCGGCGAAGCCGATCTCGTCCAAGCCGCGGATTTCGATTCGAGCAAGCTCGACGGCTATGATGCCTTCGCGTTCGGCTGCCCCGCAATGGGCGACGAGGAGCTCGAGGAGATGGAGTTCTTGCCCATGTACGATGAGGTGGAGCCGCATCTTCCCGGACGCAAGGTGGCGCTGTTCGGGTCCTACGATTGGAACGACGGCGAATGGATGGAGCTCTGGGAGAAGCGCGCGGAGGAGGCGGGCGTCGATGTGGTCGACTCCGTCATCGCGAAGGACTATCCCGACGACGACGCCTCTGCGGACTGCATGCGCCTTGGCACGCTGATCGCAAAATAAGGGCGGCGCTGGCTTGGCGACGGCGCCAACGAGAAGACAAGGGCTGCGCCGCGCGCGGATGCGGGCCCGATCGGGAAAGAAAGGGCTTGGCGACGGCGCGACGCGCCCGTATTTATTCCCCTACAAGTTCCCGCAGCTCAAAGGCACCATTTTCATAGACAGCGTAACTGTTCGAGCCGTCTTTTGGAAGAGAGACGCTACCGGGGTTCACGAAGAGCGCGCCATCGCGAGAGGCAATCTCCTTCACGTGGGTATGCCCGTACAAAAGGGCTGCGCCGCGCGCGATCGGCGGCACATTCTGCGGCCCGAACAGGTGGCCATGCGTGCAGAACAGCAGGCGCGGCCCGGCCTTTGAGGCGGGCTGCCCATCTGCGCCCTCCGCAGGTTCCGCGTCCATCACGATCGCATAATCGGCCATGCAGGGAAAATCGAGCACCATCTGGTCGACCTCGCTGTCGCAATTGCCGCGCACGGCAACGACGCGGTCGGCCAGCGTGTTCAGCATCGCGAGCACCTCCTTCGGCGCGTAATCGCGCGGAAGGTCGTTTCGCGGACCGTGATAGAGAAGGTCCCCCAGAAGAACGACGGTGTCGGGCGACTCGGCCTCGATTTGCGCCATGAGCGCACGGCACCAGTACGCCGAGCCGTGGATATCGGATGCAATCAATAGCTTCATCGAGCGCTCCTTTCTTGTCTTTGCGAAAGCATACCCTATCCGAGATGCAGGTCGTAGCGAGGTTGACGCCAGCAAGCCCTATCCCACGACGGCAGGCGCTTGGTTTGCTGGGCGGCTATAGGCCAAAAAGCAGGGCAAGCCCGAGCAAAGCCACCAGAAACACTACGTTGACCAGCGTAAATACTTTGAGATAGCGCATTTTCGCCCCCACGCGGCCGATAGAGATCGCCTTGAAGGTGATAAGGCTCGCCATCGAGGCGATGAGCGTCCCAAGCCCGCCAAGGTTCGTGCCCACGATGAGGGCGTCCCATTGACTCGTGAACCCGGAGAGCAGCACGGCCGCGGGGACATTGCTGACCACCTGGCTCGCGCCCACTGCGGCGATGACCGCATTTCGCCCCACGAGCTCCGCCACCGCATCGTGGACAAGCGGAATGCGCACCATGTTCCCCACAAAGACGAACAGCGCCACGAACGTGAGCAGGAGCGAGAAATCGACGCGTCGAAGCTGCTCAGCATCAGTAAGCGCGACGGCCGCGATGACGACGGCAAGCACTATGCGCACATCGACGATTCCCGCAACTGCGAGCAGGCAGATGCAGAACAGCGCCAGGTAAATTGCAAGACGCCCGCAGCTGCATCTCCGCAGGGGCGCAGGGGCGGCATCCTCGCGAGCCCCATTCGCGAACTCATGCGCGGCGCCATCGGACCAGCACGACCGCGAGACGATTTCTTCCCCACGAGCAGCACCCCGAACGCAGCCCTTGTTCTTGCCAGCCTCTTCCCCGCAACAAGGCTTCGACCTGAACAGCACGAAAATGCACCCCGTTATAAGCGCTGCGGAAAGTCCCGTGTAGGGAGCCATGAGCGACAGGAAGCGGGAAACCGACATCCCCGAAGCAGTGAACAGGTACAGGTTTTGGGGATTCCCGACAGGTGTAAGCATGCTGCCGAGGTTCGCGGCCACCGTCATGAGTGCAGCCACGAGGAGCGCGCGACCCTCCATGCCCGCCGCGCGAAGCGTCACGAGGGCGAGGGGGACAAACGTGATGAGCGCCACGTCGTTTGTCACCGCCATGCTTGCAAAGAAGACGATTCCCACAAGCGCGAACGCGATTGCGCGCTGGGACTTCGCACGCGAGACGAGCCACTTCCCCATCGAATCGAGGACGCCGAGAGAGCGAAGCCCGGCAACGGCAGCCATTAGGCAAAAGAGCAGCGCGAGCGTGTGCCAGTCGATATAGGCAGAGTACGCCGCGTCGGGCGGAACGGCAATGCACGACGCGGCGGCGAGCACGATAGCGGCAACGAGGACGACCTCGCGCCGCACGAAATCGCGAAGGCGTTGCACTTAGAAGCTTTCCCAGCTCACAAGCGACATATCGACGTCGGCGGCCGTATGGGGAGCCGGATGCTCGCAGATGTTCCCCACGACGAGCATCGCTTCAAGGGAGAGCCCTTCCGGTGCGTCGAGCACGCGGCGCACATAGTCGCTCGAAGGCGTACCGTCGGCGGCAGTGCGCATGCGGACCTGGACCCAGCAGCTGCCAAGGCCCAGCGCATCGGCCGCCAAGTGCATGTTGGTCATAGCAACCGAGCAGTCCTCGACCCACGTGTCGGCGATGGACGGATCCCCGAACACGGCAATAACCAGGCTCGCTGTGTCGAAGAGCTTCTGTTTGGGATCGCGAGCTTGGGCAAGGCGGGAAATTGTCTTCGCATCCTCGACGACGACGAAGCGCCAGGGCTTCTTCCCTTTCCCCGCAGGGCCGGACATTCCCGCGACGAGAAGCGCCTCGACCGTCTCGCGCGGGACACTGCCTCCCGTAAAGCTGCGGATGCTGCGACGATGAAGCAGCGTATCGAGAATTTCCATGAGGTTCCTTTCTTTCCTTGCGGCTCGCTCAGGGCACGAGCTTTTCCCTAGCGAGCAGCGACACCCTCCGAGGAGACGACTACAAAGCCGCAATGGCCTCCTCGAGCGCAACGATTTCCTCTTCGCGCGTGGCCCAACTCGTGCAGACGCGAATGGCAACGTGCTCCTCATCCGTGCGCTCCTCGAATTCCAACTCGAACTGCTCAGAGATTTGCGCGTACTGAGCATCGGTGAAGTTGATGAAGACCTGGTTGGTCGTCGTCTGCGCGAACAGGGGAATTCCCGCCTTCGCGCAAGCGTCCTTCACGCGCGCGGCGTACTCGTTCGCGCGGCGGGCAACCTTGAAGTAGAGGTCGTCGGTGAAGAGCGCCTCGAACTGCGCGCCGAGCAGCCACCCCTTCGCAAGCATGGCGCCGTTCTGCTTCATGTTCGCGCGGAAATGCGGCTTGAGCTCGTCGTTCACGATGACGACGGCCTCGCCGAACAGCGCGCCGCATTTCGTGCCGCCGCAGTAGAACACGTCGGCGAGCCCGGCGATGTCCTCGAGGGAAACGTCGCCGCCGATTGCCTCAAGGCCGTAGGACAGGCGCGCGCCATCGATGAACAAGTAGAGCGAGAACTCGTCGCATACCGCACGGATGGCGGCGAGCTCGGCAAGCGTGTAGACGGAACCCGTCTCCGTCGCCATGGAAAGATAGACCATCTTTGGCTGCGTGATATGTTCGGGAATGATGCTTCCCGCCCAGTTGGCGGCGATGGCGCGCACCTGGTCGGCGCTGATTTTGCCATCGTGAGCAGGTGCGGTTTCGCACTTGTGGCCCGCATGCTCGACCGCTCCGGTCTCGTGCACGTTGATGTGCCCCGAATCGGCGCAGATGACGCTTTGCCATGGGCGCAGGGCGGACTCGATGACGATGAAGTTCGCCTGCGTGCCGCCAACGAGGAAGTGCACATCGGCCGAGGGCACACCTGCACGCTCGCGAATCAGGCGGGCCGCGCGCTCGCACACCTCGTCGCAGCCATAGCCGCAAAACGCCTGGTCGTTAATAGTCTGGAGCGCCTCGAGAACCTCGGGGAGCGCGCCTTTGCAGTAATCGCAGTTGAGTCTGATCATGAAATCCTGGCTTTCGGGAAACAGCGGTTTACGAAACATATAGGCAACAGCATATCGCACCAACGAGGAAGGCGGGCCAAGACCGCGCTAAACGCGGCACCTTTCCCGCATGCGCACCACAACCACCGCAATGGCGACTGCCACAAGCGCGCCTGCGGTATCAACACCGACATCGAACGGCTGCCCACTTCGACCCGCAACGAACAGCTGGTGGAACTCATCGAAGCAGGCATACACGAAGGCGATAACCACCGCGCCCACCGCCGCAGGGGCGATCTTCCGCGTGATCCGAATCGCCTGGGAAGATCGAAGCACCTGACCCTGGCGAAGTGTCGCGAAGGCGAGCAGACCCAACACGGCGTACTCGCTGAAATGCCCCGCCTTTCGCACGGGGAAGCTGAGCGATTCCACGACAGCTGCCTGCTCGTCGGACGACATGCCGGAATAGCCCGGCCACACCGTCGAGAGTACGACAGACGTCACGCCATCGCTCATGCCCTGAGAGTGGTCGCCGTCGTTTGCCGACATGAAGAAGATGAACCCCATCCACACAAGGAGCGCCACGACGCACGCCGCAAGCCGCACGCATTCCTCGCGATGCTCATTTGACGCAGAAGATGACATGATTCCTATCTTTTCTCTTTCGATGGCATGAAAACGGGGCCGGCATTTGCCAGCCCCGATTCGATCGCTTGGTTCGCCCGCCTTACACGTCACACCCTACATCGGCGGGAAGCGCACGACAAGGTACACAGCCGACACGGCGATGGTGACAAGCATGATCGGGAAGCCGTATTTCAAGAAGCCCATGAACGTGATCTCGGTGCCGTGCTTCTTGGCGATGTCGGACATGACGACGTTCGCCGACGCGCCGATAAGCGTGCCGTTGCCGCCGAGGCAAGCGCCGAGCGACACCGCCCACCACAGGGGCATAACGTCCATGCCGGTTGCCTCCATGGAAAGCAGGATCGGGATCATCGTGGCCACGAACGGGATGTTGTCGAGGAAGCTCGAGATGATGGCCGAGGCGATGAGCAACACAAGCATGGCGATAAAGGTCGACCCTCCCGTGACGTCGATCAAGGCCTGTGCGAGCATGCCGATGACGCCAACCTCGGACAAGGCGCCGACCACGATGAAGAGGCCCGCGAAGAAGACGAGCGTCGTCCATTCCACATGCGCGAGGGCCTCCTCGATGCGCTCGCCCGAGATGAGCATGAGGATGCCCGCGGCCGTAAGCGCAACGACGCAGGACTCGACGCCGAGCGATCCGTGCAGCATGAAGCCCGCCGTCACGAGGATGATCATGATGACGCTCTGGCGAAGAAGCGTGGGGTTCTTGATTTCCTCGCGCTCGTCGCGCTCCATGAGGGCGCGCTTGTGCTCCTCGTCGACTTTGAACTTGCGGCCGAACAGCAGATAGAACAGCCCGATCATCACGATGAGGCAGATGATCGCCGCGGGCGCGTCGACCATGACGAAGTCCGCAAACGAGAGGCCCGCGGCCGAGCCGATCATGATGTTGGGCGGGTCGCCGATGAGGGTCGCGGTGCCACCGATGTTGGAGGCCATGATCTCGGCGAGGAAGAACGGCAGGGGGTCAAGGTCGAGCAGACGGCAGACCGTGACCGTCATGGGACCGATGAGCAGGACCGTCGTCACGTTGTCGAGCAGGGCCGAGAGCACCGCGGTCAGGCAGACGAAGAGCACCATCACTAGCCAGGGGTTGCCCTTCGCAAGGCGCGCGCACTTGATAGCGAGGTACTCGAAAAGCCCCGATAGCTTCACCACGGCGACGAAGAGCATCATGCCCAAAAGCACGCCGAGCGTGTTGAAGTCGACGTGTTCCATAGCCGCGTCGAAGCTGACCACGTGGAGGATGAGCAGGACCATCGCGCCGACGACGGCAGCGAGCGCGCGATGAATCTTCTCGGTTACGATTGCCACCATGACGACGATGAACACGACGATGGCGATTATCTGGGTTGTGCCCATGCGGTTCCTTTACTGTTCGATTTTTCGCATTCGAATCAGTATCCATGAA
The DNA here is from genome assembly GCF_008831035.1 of Ellagibacter isourolithinifaciens. Lineage (GTDB taxonomy): Bacteria > Actinomycetota > Coriobacteriia > Coriobacteriales > Eggerthellaceae > Ellagibacter > Ellagibacter isourolithinifaciens. Next base: position 35,856 of record NZ_WAJR01000010.1, read on the forward strand.
GAAGGGGGCCTTGTCATCAACATTTAAGTTGGAAAAGCCGCAAATCTCGGCGGATGCATTCAAAGATGCCGCGGATATATCAAGGCCACAGTGACAATAGGCGGCTAATGCTGAAACACTCCGAGGAACGCAATATTATCGCTTGCCTTCGTCCACCAGGTCCATCAAACGCTGCTGGGAGTTCACACCAAGCTTTTGATAGATATGGTAGATATGCGATTTGATAGTGGCAGGCGTCACCATTAGCTGCCCAGCAATGTACTCGGCGTTACGCCCCTTTGCGAGAAGCGCAAACACTTCGGTTTCGCGCGGGGTGAGTGAATACTTGCGCGACACCTCTTCGCAACGGTCTTGAAAGCCCTCTGAGTAAAACGGCTCTCCCCCATCACAAGTGCTCGCGGAGGGTATCACCTCCACCTCCTCGGGCTTCGAGACCGCTTCTATCGCCTTTTGCGCCGCAACGTTGATGAGCGAATCAAGCCGCCTTTTCGTCTTCGACTCATCACCACCGTAAACAGAGAACGCCACAACAATAACTACAACGAAAACGCAAGTGAACAGGTAGAGACTTTCACTCTCGAGGCGGAATACGAAAGCGGCGGCGTAGGCTAGAAGACATCCGATAAAGAAACCAACCCACGACGGAATTTGACGAAGCGCGAAACGGCGCACGGGATGCAGACGGAACTCATAGTTCTCGATGCTCACCGAGAACCAAGTGAACATTTGATTATGCGCAAGCGTCGCCAAGGCAACGCACGCCCAAATCACACGCAAAGGACCCTCAAACAGGGGCATCATGAGAAGGCTTACTACCAAAAGTGGCAAAGCGATACGCTGAACAACCCCCACATCGATGTCGACACGCGAGCCAAGCACGCACCAGACAACTGCGAGAGCAACACCGAAGATGCCGCTTGCACCGCCCACGAGCGCTGCCATGAAGCCTTGATAACACACCTCAATGCTCATAAGTCCATACACCGCACCACAACTCGCGACGGAAAAGAACGCGGGAGCAGACAAGTCGGGCACGCGGCGAAAATCCTGCACATTCGGGATAGAGCTTTTCGGAATGGAGCGCGCAATCATCGCAGCAGACAAGACCGAAATGAAGAGGATGAGACACAATTCGAGCATACTCACCCACAGCTCTCCCGCAGCGTTCACGATAACGAACAGGAATGTGCCGCCAACCCCTCCCGAGACCACCACCCTCATGGTGAACGACGACTCCATTAGACTGAATATTACGCACCAGTACGTAGCCAAGATTGCTTGGGAAATTCCGAGCAACGCCCACGAAATCTCAAGAACGATAATCGGGAGAGCACCTGTCGCAGTGTAGGCGCACGCGCATATCATGGGCAAAAACGACACGATCAGCGCAGCGACCGCAAGTCTATCTCGATTTTTGAAAAATAAATCAGCTTTCACCGCAAAGAAGCCAAAGGCGAAAGCAAGCGTCAACACAGAAATGCATCGTATAAAAATTGCCGTCTGAATATCGCAAAACGACAGAAGCGGGAGTGACGGCGAGAACACCGCCGACAATTCCCAACCTATCAAACACGAAAAGCCGGCAACCGCCACCGCGAATAGCGATGCGACGCCGGCTTGCCGCCGAGTCGCCCCCTCCGACGATGCATCTTCCCCTTCGACGCTTTCCATACCTCTCCCCCTAAACATCTGGGTATGACACGACCCCTCAAGTTGCTCTCATTTCAATATTACCAGCTGTCGACCAGGCACACCCAATAAAAGATACTCCATTTAGTTAAAAGAGAGGCGCGCTTAAAAAAGGTGTCCCGCTGGCAACAAGAAGGCTGTCAAGCTGGCTTCTCGTTTTTCCGATGCGCCTTTCAACCAAACGAGCGAGAGGGGAAATTCATGTGTTTCAGACCACCAAGCGTCGATCAGGGTCCTGTCAAATGTCCGAAATGCGGAGCAATGGTTGACCCAAGCCTCGATGCATGTCCCAAGTGCGGAGCCAAAGCGACTACCGCCGTCGGGGCGCCGCCCGTGCCAGGGGCGCCAAGCGCACCTTCGATTCCAAAGGTCCCCGGTGCAGCGGGTGCACCTTCCGTACCGAGTGTGCCAAAGACACCGAGCGTTCCCTCTGTCCCCGGAGCGCCAAAAGTCAATGTGCCTCGGGGGTAGCCAAAAGCGATTATTTGGGGACACGCAGCATTTAATCCATGGATAAGCCGGGGAAATCCCGACTCAATCAGACGAGAGCAAGGAGAGGAGCACGCATGAGCAAGAACGCAAAGGGGACACCGATTGTCAAGGGCCTCGGATTTGACAGCTTCGGACTCGGCGCCAACGCCTGCACAGTTGACATCGATGAGGAGGCGAACAAAATCCTGCGTATCAGGCCGTTTCACTTCGACGAGCATCAAACTCCCGAGGAATTAAACGCCTGGAAAATCGAAGCAAGGGGAAAAACCTTCGAGCCGGGCTTTAAAACACTGATTTCGCCATTGTCGCTTTGCTACAAGAAGCGCGTCTATTCTAAAAACCGCATTCCCTACCCTATGAAGCGCATTGACTGGGATCCGGCGGGGGAACGCAATCCACAAAATCGCGGCACAAGCGGTTATGAGCGCATCAGCTGGGACGAGGCAGCAGAAATCGTTGCAGCCGAAATAAAGCGCATGCATGATGAATATGCCCCGGAGGCAATCCTATGCGAAATTGACGGCCACGGCGAAACGAAAGTGGTGCACGCGAGCCACGGCTGTATTACCCATCTACTCGATCTGTGCGGCGGGTTTACCTTGCAGTCCCGCCAGCCCGACAGCTGGGAAGGCTGGTATTGGGGCGCCAAGCATATCTGGGGCATGGACCCGCTCGGACAACAGAACAAGCAGAACAACGTAATCAAAGACATTTCCGAAAATGGCGATGCAGTGTTGTTCTGGGGCTGCGACCCTGAGACCACTCCCCTCGGCTGGGGAGGATACATGGCAAGCCGAATCTGCTTCTGGTTCACAGAGATTGGGGTGAAGCAAATTCACATCTCCCCCGACGTGAACTATGCCAATGCCGTGCACGCCGACAAGTGGATCCCCGTCCTTCCCAACACCGACGCCGCGCTGCAGCTTGCCATCGCCTATACCTGGATAAAGGACGGAACCTTCGACCAGGAATATCTCGACACTCATGCCGTTGGCTTCGAGAACTTCAAGTACTACGTTTTAGGCGGCGAGGACGGCGTTCCGAAGACGCCGAAGTGGGCCGAAAAGATCTGCGGCGTGCCTTCCTACACCATCAAGGCGCTCGCCCGCTACTGGGCCAAGCACGCAGTCTCCATCGCGCATTGCAACGGCGGCTCGTTCATCCGCTCATGCTTCGCGCATGAACCAGCACGTCTCGAAGTGGCACTTCTGGGCATGCAAGGTCTCGGAAAGCCTGGCGCTAACCAGTTCAAATTCATGGAGTGGACACTCTTCGGCATTCCCACGCTTGACCCCCTGCCTCCTTCAACGCATATCCCCAGTCTGGGAGCTGCGTATCGCGGATACGTCACCGGAACCAAGACAAGCTTCATCCCCAAGACCATGATTCCCGAAGCAATCATGAATCCACCCGTCTCATGGTACGGACACATCTCCGCTGGCTTGCCTCGTGAAGACCAGTTTGACGGCCCTTACACCTTCCCGCCCGAAGGCGGAAGCCGCGTGCACATGATTTGGTCCGATTCTCCCTGCTGGGAAACATGCTGGAACGGCGGATTCAAAATGCAGGATGCGCTGCGCGACGAGTCGATCGAGTGCGTCGTGGTGCAGCATCCCTGGATGGAAAACGACACCATGTTCGCCGACATCATCCTTCCCTCGAATACCAAATTCGAAACGGAAGACATCGGTACGGATTGCGACTCAGGCCAGTGGAACGTCGTGTTCTATGAGCGCCAGGCAATTAAGCCTTTAGGCGAGTCTAAGTCTGACAAGGAAGTCGTCGCAGAAGTAGCCAAGAAACTCGAGAAGTTCGGCGGCATTTACGAGGATATCTACGACAAATATCTGGGGGGGAAAACCGACGACGAATGGATTCGCGTGGGCTTTGACACAAGTGGTGCTCCCGAAGGCATGTCCTTTGAAGAATTCAAAGAGAAGCAGTACTACGCCTTCCCCACTCGCGAGGACTGGAAAGACATCCCCGCTGGCGTGCGTGAGTTCCACGACGATCCCGAGGCAAACCCGCTCCGCACACCATCCGGCAAGCTGGAGTACTACTCCACCACGCTTGCGCAGAACTTCCCCGACGACAAAGAACGTGGCCCCATTCCGCATTGGGTTGACGAAGGCGCTGGGCATCAGGAACGCCAGTATCTGGAGCGCGGTCGTAAGTATCCGTTCCTGCTGGTATCTAACCACCCGCATTTCCGCGTACATGCCCAGCACGACGACGTCACGTGGTTCCGCGAAATGGAAACCTGCAAAGTAACCGGGCCCGACGGCTACAAATATGAACCCGTATGGGTGAACCCAATAGATGCGGGCAAGCTCAGTCTCGAAACGGGAGATGTGGTGCGCGTGTACAACGAGCGCGGTGCCGTACTTGGCGGCGTTATCGTGTCAGAGCGCATTATGCCAGGCGCAGTTTATCAGGATCACGGCGCGCGCTGCGACTCCATTGTATTAGGAGAGGGCGGTCTCGACCGCGGCGGCGCGAACAACCTTATCGCTCCAACCGCCTGCACGTCCAATCATGCCCACGGCGAAGTGACAAGCGGCTTTTTGGTAAACATCGAGAAGGTTGATGTGCACAAGCTTGCCGAGGAATATCCCGAAGCGTTCGAGCGCGACTACGATCCAGCGTGCGGTCTTGTTGCCACTGCGCGCGTCGTCAACGGAAAGGAAGGCGAATAGCCATGGGCAAGGTTTTCATCTTCGATGCAGCAAAGTGCAACGGATGCCGCAACTGTCAGCTAGCATGCAAGGACGAGCATGTCGACAACGAATGGCTCCCCTATGCTAAACCCCAACCCGACACTGGGCAATTTTGGACCTCCATGGAAGAAATCATTCGAGGGCAAGTTCCCAAGGTGAAGGTATCCTACGTGATGCATCGCTGCCAACACTGCGACAACGCCCCATGCATGAAAGCCGCACCCGACGCGGTATATAAGCGCGAAGATGGCTTGGTTATCATCGATCCCGTGAAGGCCGAAGGCAAGCGCGAGCTTGTAGATGCCTGCCCCTATGGCGCCATCTTCTGGAACGAGGAACTCTCAATACCTCAAAAATGCACTGGATGCGCTCACCTGGTCGACGAGGGAGAACTTCCTCACTGCGTAGACGTATGTCCGCACGAAGCACTGCGCTTTGGGGACGAAGAGGATTTTGCTGACGAAATCGCAAAAGCCGAGGCCATCGCGCCCGAGCGGGCCGCCAGTGACGAGCCGCGCATGTACTATCTGAACCTGCCCAAGCGATTCATCGGCGGCATCATCGTTGATCTCGAGGCTGACGAAGTCATCATTGGGGCAAAGATCACACTCGAGAATCTCGATTCCGGCGAAATCAAGGTGACCGAATCTGACGACTTCGGCGACTTCTGGTTCCACCAGATTCCCGCCGCAAAGTTTAGGGTATACGTCGAAGCCAATGGCTATCTCACTCGAGTCATCGAGGCAGATACCACCAATGAAGATAAAAACATTGGTCCGATCGATCTCTATATTAACCAGTTAGGATAGCAACGTCCCACGCAGCACTTTTCAAAGCCCAAGCCTCTATAGGCTTGGGCTTTTTTACTCCATATTATCACTGTATCGTGATACTATATTATCTGCAAGATTGAAAAGGGGAGCCGTGCCAGCACTTTCAACATTTTACGGAATCGTGATTCGGATGTACTTTCTGCAATCAGAGCACAACCCTCCCCATGTTCATGCAATTTATGGCGAAGATACCGCCGCGTTCGATATCAATACAGGCGGATTGCTTGATGGCAAGTTGCCTGCACGCGCATCTGGGATGGTCAGGGAGTGGATTGGAATCAATCGCGATGCCCTGCTCAGCATGTGGGAAACGCAGGAGTTCAAGAAACTCGACCCACTGAGTTAAGGAGGTATTCAATGTTTCACAAAATCAAAGATGTCTATCCACTACCCAATATGAAGCTTAGCGTTCTATTCACCGACGGAACCACAAAGAAATATGATGTTGCCCCGCTCGCAATGAGAATTCCCACTTTCAAAGCCCTCGAAGACGACTCGTTGTTCAACGATGTCCAAGTAGACGTCGGCGGCTACGGCATCATATGGAATGACTACATCGATCTTTCGTGCGATGAGCTCTGGTATAACGGGGTCACAGAAAGCACGCCTTTTGACGACCTTATGTCATTCGCTGACGCCTCAGAGCTGTGGGGGTTGAGCGAATCGACACTTCGCAAGGCAGTTTCATATGGAAAGATCGTCTCAGGTGTTGATGCACGAAAATACGGGAAACAGTGGATCGTAACAAAAGACGCCATGCAGAGAGAATACGGCGATCCGGTTTCCGCATAGCACAAAAAGGCCTGCCATCCGAAGCGGATCGCAGGCCTTGATAGATAAGTTCTTGAGACGTTGAAACTAGCTAGATGCCCAAGATTCCCACGATAAACGGCATCCATGCCGCCATGAGAAGAACGAGCACGATGGATGGAATAATGCCCGTTTTGAACATATCACCAAAGGTATAGTAACCCTCGCCGTACGTTAACATGACCGTCGGGTTCACCGGCATGAGGTAGTTGCCAGCAACGACAACCGCCAAGGCAATAGTCGGAACAGCAGGCGACATGCCGAACCCTGCGCACAGCGTGATCATAATCGGCAGGAAGATACCAAGAATGGCGACGCCAATCGGGCAGACGGTGTGCAGGATATACACGAAGGCAAGCATAAGTGCCAACGCCGCAAACGAGCTCAGGCTCATAACGCCGCTATTGGTGATAAGACCAGCCAAAAACGCAGCGCCACCCGTAGACTCGATAACCGAACCAAGCGACATGATGGTCCCGCACATGAGCACAATGCCCCAGGGCACGGCGTCCTGAAATTCCTTCCAAGACAGGAGTTGCATGCCAGGAAGAAACATCACGGTAAGACCGATCAATGCAACGACCGTAGCGTTCAGCACCGGAATCCAGTTGCCGGCAATCCAGAGAACGAGCAAGCCGAGCACGACAATAATAGCCTTGATTTCATAGGGCTCAATCTTCTTAGCTGCGGCAGCCTGTTCGCGGATACCCTGAAGGCACTCGTCGGTAATGGGTTCGGGTTTCAGAATCTGAGTGATAAAGAACCAGGTGACGGGAACCATCACGATAACCACCGGCAACGCGACGATGACCCAATCGAGGAACGAGACCGACGCGCCCGTAGCCTTCTGGAGAATATTCATTGCAACAACGTTGAAAGAGCTACCTGCCGGCGTTGCCATGCCACCCGTGACGGCAGAAATCGGGATGCCAATCATCAAGCAGCGTCCAAGATTAGATTCTAAGGGTTTGGCGTTTGCAGCTTTCAGGATGGCAAGTGCAAAACCAAGAAACAGGACCGTGCAAGGCACGTCAGACATGATTGTCGAGACAAGCGTGGTCGCAATCATAAAGCCCAGAACCAGCTTGCGAGAATTCGATCCCGTCCATTTGATGAGGGCCCCAATAAGACGAGTTCCCCAGTTGGTCTTCAACATGATAACGGGCAGCGAGAACACCGCAATGATGAAGAACAGTGCCGGACTAGCAAAACCGCCAATTGCCTGGCCCAAGCCGCCGACGATGCCCAAAACCGGACACATTACAATGATGAAAAGTGCCGTAACACCCAAAGGTAGCGCAGATGTCACCCACAAGGACACCAGCGCCAAAAGCAAGCCAAGTGTCATGACCCCTTCGTGACCGAGCGTCTCGCTTCCTGGAACGAAAATCGATCCTACGATAAAAACAGCTGCCAAAGCAATACCGATGAGTCGCTTCGACATGGGTACGTTCGTGCTTTCCATTATCTCCTCCTTATAGATTTATAGACACAACAGAAACGGACTCCCATTTAACCCCCGACAACCTCCTTACTGCGAACGCCGCCTTCTCCCCTTGCAGGAAAACGAACGAGTATGCCGCACACCGCACACGCCGCAACGATTCCCGCGGTTACGTAAAACGCCAGAGCACACGACCCCGTCGCATCGAAAAAAGCACCGCTCATAATAGGAAGAGCCGAAGCGACAAGGGTTGTAATCATAATCCCAGTACCTAAATTTTTCGAAAGCGACCCTGCTCCGAAGTAGTTAGCCATAGCCGTCGGAAATACTGCATTCACGCCGCCGAACCCAACGCCAATACAAGCGTAGAAAACGAGCAGCATGGCATCGCTTGACGCCTCGGCACCCACTACGATACCAATCACGAGAATGAGCGCGGCTACTACGATAAGCCGTATCGGCTCAATGCGATCGGACACTATCCCCATGGAAATCTTGCCCACAAGGCCCATTGCCCCCATAAGCGCCACCCCCGCAACAATAAGACCACTATCGAAACCGAGCGACGTAAAATGGAGAAAACCCTGCGAAGTTGAGAGCGTATATGCCGCGAACCCACTCGTTGCCGCAAGGGAAATGAGCCAAAACGTCGGCGTACGAACAACTTGTTTGAACGGGACGCTCTCTTTATTCTTGTACACCACGAACCTATAATCGCATTTTTTAGCTGCCACCTTGGCTCCTGACGTGCCATCAGGTATTTCCCCGATGTCAGAAGGGTGATTTTTCACCAAGAAAAACGCCACAGGAATAGCCAACGCAACAAGCGCGGCAATGAGATACCAGCCGCTTCTCCAACCGCCGCCAGTGGCTCCCATGATGGCGTTCACGGCAGGCGGTGCAATAAATGACGAACTTGCACCAATGACCATCATGCAGGTCATCGCTACGCCACGACGCTCCACAAACCAGCTGCCCAAAGTGCTCTGCACCGCAAGCTGACCCACCATCATGGTAGCCGCGCTTGCCACAACTCCGAACACGGCAAAATAGGCAACCGGCGAAGAGACGAAAAAGATGAGCGCGAGTATGGCGCAAAGGAGAACCATCGCGCCGAGCGTCATGCTGAAACGAGCACCGAACTTTGAGATCAGTGCACCAACAAGCGGCGCTGAAATACCTTGCACCAGCACGAAGAGCGAGAACCCCGTTCCGAGCATCGTCGCGTTCATCCCGAGCGCCTCGTCTTGAAGCATGAGCGGATTCACGATGGTAGCCGTCGCGAGAATAATCCCCGATGAACAGAAATATAGAAAGCCAAGAATCACAACGAGCGCGTAACCGTAAAAGAAGCCACACTTTGAATCTTTTGCCTCTAGCTCTTTTCGCTGCGTGATAGATGACATGCAGCCCACTCCCCTCGTGTCCGCCTCCCCCTGAAGGCAAGTATCCCCACAACCGTACCTAGGGTCTACAGACGCTCATGTTGAATTTGGATCATGGCTCACCATCTCAACCTTAGATGTTGAGACGCAGTCAGCAATGCACTAAATAGAAGCCTGAACTGGTAATTTAAAAACAACGGAGCAAATGTCTCGTCACTCGAAAGGAAGCGTGTCGGCTCCTTGCCTTGAGAGATAATCCTCGCGCGAGAAGCCCTTTGTCTCCTTCGCGAGAAAGCTAATGAACGATTCAACCGCCCCATTGCCTTGCGATTTCTTCCACATCGGACCGGCGCATAAATCGAATCCAGTTCCCTCAATAGGAACGAACACGACGTTGCCGTTGCCATACACGCTGAGATGATCGAGAGCCATGGCCACTCGCCCGCTCGACACGAGCGTCGCCATAAGCGCCGCCGCATCGACAATGCGATCGTCGTTTCGCACGTCAATACCAGCATTGCGAAGCCTCACGCTCGTCTGAGTGAGAGTGCTCCTAAAGCTATCGAACCGCGGAGCAAGCACAACCTCGTCTCGCAAATCGTCAATAGTAACTGACGACCTTTTTGCAAGTCGATGCGATTTAGGAACCGCAAGCTTATAGCGATCTCTATAGAGGCATCGAAACTCGTAGCGATTCGAATTGCCGGCTTCAGAGAAAAGCGTAAAACCAACGTCTATCGTCCCTTGCGAAAGTCCCCTTTGCACAGCGCCGATTTCCAGCTCCTTGAACTCGAACTCGGTACCTGGATGCTTGACGCTGTACCTACGACACACTTCTGGAAGAAACGAGCCATACGATCCGAGAAGAAAGCCTATCGTCACGCACGAAGTAACACCTTCACGATAATGAGCGATGCGACCCATAGCGCTCTCATAATCGTCGACAATCTTCCGCGCATCGGCAACGAAAATCGCGCCCACCTCCGTGAGCTCGACCGCATGGCTATTCCTGTTAAAGAGCCGAACGCCCAACTCCTTTTCAAGACCAGCGATATGATTGCTGAGAACAGGCTGAGAAACGAAAAAGCTCTTCGCGGTTTCGGTATAGTTGAGCGTAGACGCAAGCAAGAGAAATTCGTACAGAGTATCGATTTTCACCGCTTTGCTCCCCTCTCGCTTTGCCCCTCATTATATACGTTGGAAACAAACGACTAAGCACCATTTCAAAGCAGCAAGCTATGCACTTCAGACATGGTGCGGTCGGATAACGCATGTCATCCAACCGCCCTGTCCTATTGCAGCGAGAGACTACCAACCTAGCGTCCCAATGTGAAGAGCGACACCTTCCTCTTCGAAAGCAAATCTCCCAAATCGTCAGCGTCCCTCAGGTAAAGGCATCCAGCCTGACAGTGCTGCACGCACGAAGGCAGCTTGCCTTTCGCCTGGCGATTCGCACAGATGTCGCAGCGATCTGTGGGAATAGGCAAGAATTCGAATTGCCATTTCCGTGGCTTTATTTCATCAGGGCCGATTTGCGTAAGCTTGATGCCGTACTTGTCAGGATCCATCCCATGTTCCTGCTGACATGCAATTTCACATGTATGGCATCCTGAACAATACTCATAGTCAACAACAAGAACTTGCCTCATGGTAATCACCCCTCCGCCTTTGCGATGCTGCACAACTGCGATTTGTATGACGCGCCCAAGCCCACCTTGCCGGGACGCATGGGAATAAGCTTGTTGATATTGCATTCCATGACGCCAAACAGCGTACCGTCGTTCGGATCACGCTCAGGGAACCACCAGGCATGATCAGCTGAAACAGTATCCTTTCGAATACGGATAGAAAGCTTCGCCTTCTGTTTACACGAACCGTAATTGTTCTCAATTTTCACCCAGTCGCCATCGGCAATGCCGTACTTTTCTGCCGTTTCGGGATGGATGAGCACCGTCGGCTCGGGGTGGATTTTGCGCATAGACGGGCTTTGCCTGTGCTCAGAATGGAAGAAACCCCAGGAACGAGCGCCAGTGGTAAGAACAAGCGGGTACTTTTCTGCCAGATCGGGACGGGAAATCGGACTTTCGGGCGGCTCTTCGTAGTCAGCCAAGGGAGAAAGACCGAAATAGGTCATCTCTGGGCAATAGAAATTATACCGCCCGGTCTTCGTGGCAAAACCGACCGTGCCATCGGGACGCAATTTGCCAGACTTGTACTTGTAGTACTCAAATTCCGGGTAGAGCCAGGTGCGCTCTCGAAGAGACTCGTAAGTAAGGCCCGTGTTACGAAGCAGGTAGTCATACATTCCTTCTTCGCTGTCCCATTTTTTGTACTCTTCGCTCTGAAAGCGGGCGCCAGCTTCGTAGATGATACGCTGATCGGATTTGCATTCACCAAGAGGCTCAACAGCCTGAGCAATTGCGCCCAAAGCATAAGGCTGGTGCCCCGTGATACCAATGCGTTCCGCAAAGCACGCTGCAGGGAGCAGGACATCGGCGCAAGCAAGTGCCGTCGGAGTCAAGAACAGGTCAACCACTACGTTGAAGTCCATCTTCTGAAGTGCGGGCAAGATGCGCTGCGGCTGTGCGCCCATGCAAGCGATGGCATTGTTTTGCATCATGAACATCGCCTTGATCGGGTACGGCTTGCCCGTTTCCATGGCTTCAAGCAGCATATCGGGACTGATAGCAGCAATTGCATTGAGCGCAGGGTACTTGTCGTTCATGGTGAGCTCGGGATGCTCCAGCGGTTTATGGCATCCATCCCACACCCATTCACGCGGAAGCCACGTTACGCTCATGTCCCACACAGGATTTGCGGCAACCATCGAGCCAGGCTTCTCAAAGTTGCCCGTAAGAGCCATAAGATCGAAGCACGCCATGCCTGTAATGAATCCCTCTGATGTGTGGTCCATCGCAACGCCCCATTGCAAGCATGCCGATTTCGCATGGCCGATTTCAAGAGCAGCTTCGACGACCAAATCCTCGTCCACGCCACACGTCTTTGCAGCAAACGACGCAGGATACTTCTTCACATTCTCGGCGAACTCATTGTAGCCATAGCACCATAAATCGATGAATTCCTTATCTTGCAAGTCGTTCTCAATGATGATATTGCAGAGTGCGAGTACAAGCGCCGTGTCCGTACCCGGACGAACCTGAAGCCATACATCAGCCTTACCAGCCAACCAGGTAAGTTTCGGGTCGATGACGATAAGCTTGCTCCCGCGCTTCATGCATTCAACTACCCAATGGCCAAGCGTTCCGTCAGAGTTAGCGACGACGGGGTTGTTGCCCCACACGAGGATGCATCCAGGCGGTTCCCAAGCCGGATTATCATAACGATCAGCGAAGAACTGGGAGTAATCGCAGATAAACAAACCGCCCGCTTTAAGCGAGGTCGAGAACATGCGCGGCGCATAACAAGCCTGCCCCGAAAGAAAACCCGTACCATAATTCGGAGTCCCCAGGCACAGCGCCATAAGCTTTCCATAGCCGTTGATGTCACGACCCGTACCTTGCGTCACCCAAATCGATTCGGGACCGTACTTTTCGATGACGGCCTTCATTTCGCGCTCGATGATGTCATACGCCTCATCCCAGGTGATGCGCTCGAAAGTGTTCTTTCCCCTGTCTTCCTTAGCTCGCTTCATCGGGTATCGCAGGCGGTCTTTGTGATACAGCATCTCCTTGAACGCCAAACAACGCGGGCAAAGACGACCCTGGTTGTACGGGTTTTCCGGATCGCCCTCGATTTTTTCGAGTACACCATCCTTCACGTACATAAGAATGCCGCAGTTGTCGTGGCAGCCTGGGCCTGATCGCGCGTTCGAGCGAATGACGGTATACCCGTCCTCCTCCCATGTCCATTCGCGGCCCGTTGGGTCATCCTGTGTGGGACCCATCAGCTGCGCTTCCTTCCAGTTGGTTTTAAACTCCCCTCGATTCGCCTCCATAGCGACTCCTCACCTTATCTGGCTTGTAACGCTGGCCCGATTGTAAGACGCATGAATGCAGCTTAGTTTTTCGTTTATCTTTCCGGCTATTAATTAATCAAATAAAAGCAGGTCAAAATGCTTTTTCAGTGCTTATCTATTTGAAAGTCTTCTGCTCTTCGGTGTATTTCTCGCTCATTTAATCCCCACTGCCCGTTTTGACTAGCGCAAAAGGATAAACGCTCGAAGCGCCAGCTTCCAGCAGCTCAGCTGCAACGACGGTAAAGGTCCACCGAGAATCCACCATGTCGTCCGCCTAAGTACCGAGTCGCTGCCGCCACGGTGCTCTGATCTGCGCTTACGGGCACGATGAAGCCGCCCCGGCAGTTCGCGCAGATGCCGCACGTCTCTTGCGCATCGGGGGCATCGAGCTCGGCTGCCACGTGCTTCATGAAGCAGTCGGTCGAATCGAGGTACCCGATAAGCGCCTCGTGCTCGGCGATTCGCGTCTTGGTGATCTGGTCCCGCTTCCCCCGCTCCGCCGCCGCGTCGAACGCCTTCCCGAAGCTTGCACGATAGACGGATCCGTCCCGATACAGGTAGTCGTGGACAAGAAGATACTTCAAGGCCTCGTCGAGCTTGCCCCCCTTCACGTTGAGAGCCTTGAGCATCTCCCCATATCTCACGCCGGATCGAGCCATGCCGACGATGTCCTTCAGCAAGTTGGGAGACGCTTGCGCGGTCGCGATGAAATGGGTGAGGATTTCTTCGTCCTCTTCCCCATGCAGGAGAAACGCGTATGCAGGCTTACCGTCGCGTCCCGCTTGGCCGATTTGTTGGTAGTATGCGATGAGGTTTTGCGGAAGTTGGAAATGAATGACGAAACGGATGTCCGACTTGTCATACCCCATGCCCAGCTTCACGGTGGCGGCAAGCACCCTGGTATCACCGGCCACGCAGCTTGCGACGAAGAACGCCATCGCCACCAGGAACAGGTTAAGAGAAGGGGCTGGCAAGCGCAGGCGCGGAACGCGGCGGGCGACGGCAGAGGCTGACACGAGGCGCGACAGGCGTGAGCGCTCTATCCAATTCGCAAAATATTGCGAAATTATTGACTCGCATAATTTTGCGAGTTGTTTTACTCCCCTGGAACGAAGTGAAGCCCGCTAGCGGCATTACCGCCTGCGAGCTTCCCTCGAGCGAAAAACTACGTCAGTCGAAGATGGCCAGCGTGCTTTAAGCCTGCTTCTTGATGTTGTTCGCAAGAATGAACAGAACGACCACGAACAGAGTACCGATCAGGCTGCTGGCACTGATACCCGAACCAGTCGCCTCCATGATGAGGCCGAGCGCGTTGAACACGATGCCGATGATGCACAGCACCCAGAACACGCCGATCTTCGACGGGTCATTCGCACCGCGCACGCCGAACACGCCGACGACGACGTTAAAGGCACCGGCGATAATTAGGACCACGCCGCCGATGGTGCCTAATACCGCAACGCCGGCACCGGAAGAACTCGCCTGGTACATGGCGAATCCGTTAGCGCCCACGGTGAGCACGATTCCGGAAACGGCGATAATCGCTCCCACGACGATGCCGATGATCGACAGAACCTTCAACGCTGTCTGTGAACTAGTTTTCATACGACCCTCCCTGCTGTCGCCAACTTATTGTTATGCATAAGGATACAGGAGCCCGCGCGAAAACCGACGGGCAAAACCGCAAGGTGAAGCTTTTAGGACATCGGGCCCATCTTTCAGTAAGTCGAACTCCTTTCATTACCCTGAAGAACGCGGCGAGCGGACGGCCCCGGCCTCACACCGCAGAGCCAACCGATCCAAGTGGATTTTGTGGCGAACAGACCCCACGGCGCACCCAGCAACGCCGACAACGGGGAGCACGCTTGCGCGCATCGACGAATCGTATATCCTTCCAACTAAGACAACCTTCAAAGGAGCCAATTCATGGAACGAATCGCAAGCTTTTCCGTCGACCACACCAAGCTCGAGCCCGGCGTCTATGTATCGCGCAGCGACGCCGACGAGAAGACTGGCTGCGTGACCACCACTTTCGACCTGCGCATGACGGCGCCGAACCGCGAGCCGGTGATGGACACCGCCGCCGTGCACGCGATTGAGCACCTCGGCGCCACCTTCCTGCGCAACGATGCGGAATGGAAGGACCGCGTGATCTACTTCGGCCCCATGGGTTGCCGCACCGGGTTCTATCTCGTGCTGTTCGGCGCCTATGAACCAGCCGACGTTGCCGACCTCGTGCTTCGCCTGTTCGAGTTCGCGCGCGACTTCGAGGGCGAAATCCCCGGCGCAAAGCCCGAAGAATGCGGCAACTACCACGATTCCGACCTGGCTCAGGCGAAATGGTGGGCACGCCGCTACGTTGCCGACACGCTTTCCGTGCTCGACGACGCGCACACGCACTATCCGGCGCTTTTGGACTAGGACACATCGATGGAGAACCCTATCGGCATCATCGGCGCGATGGACGTCGAAGTTGAGCTGCTGAAAGAGAACATGGCCGCGGAGGGCGCGGTCGAGACCTCCCACACCGGGCAGCTCTCGTTTTTCACCGGCACCTTATCGGGCGCGCCCGTCGTCGTCGCACAGTGCGACGTCGGCATGGTGAATGCGGCCGCCCACACGCAGCTGCTCATCGATCGTTTCGCCGTGCGCGGCGTGGTGAACACCGGCGTCGCGGGGTCGCTTGACGCCTCGATCGACATCGGGGATATCGTGGTGGCGACCGACGCCGTGAACCACCTGATGGACGTGAGGAACCTCGGTTACGCCCCAGGGCAAACGCCAGGGCTGTCCACACTCGCCTTCCCCGCCGACGAGGCGCTCCGACGCGCAGCGGTGGACGCCGCAGCCGAGCTCGACATCCAAACCTGGGAAGGCCGTGTGGCCTCGGGCGATGTCTTCGTGCGCGAGGACGCCGACAAAAACCGCATCGCCGACACGTTCGACGCGAGCTGCTGCGAGATGGAAGGCGCGGCGATTGCCCAGGTCTGCTGGCTGAACCGCGTTCCCTTCGCCATCGTGCGAGCCATCTCCGACAAGGCGGACGGCACCGACTATATCGACTACCCCACCTTCGAGGCGCAGGCGGCGCGCCAGTGCGCTGCGCTCGTCACGCGGATGATAGGCCGCCTCGTGTAATGTCCGCCCAAACACATACCGCCGCCCGCGCGCAAAAGCTGCTGCGCCGCAAGGGAACACTCACGCCGCTCATCTTGGGCATGGGATTCATCGGCGCCTCGCTTCGCTATCTTCTGGAATGTGCGCTGCCCGCAAACGGCGGCTTTCCTGCGGCAACGCTCGTCATCAACATCTTCGGCTGTTTCGTGCTGGAGCTGGTGAACCAGTACGTGGGGCGCCGCATGCATCTGCCGGGCGCTCTCGTGAAGTCGCTCGGCGTGGGGCTTGTGGGCGCCTTCACCACAATATCAGCGTTCTCGACCGAGTGCCTCGCTTTTCTGCAGGCAGGCGAGGTCGGCCTGTGGACAGCCTATATCGTAGCGACGCTCGCGACGACGTTTCTTGCCTCGCTTGCAGGACACGCCGCTTGTCGCGGCCTCGATGCTCGCCGCCTTGCGCACATCGAGCGACGCCGCGAAGCCATTCATCGGGCACATGCCACACGCCGAGCAAAGGTGATGCGGGAAGCCGATAGGGCAAAAGGCCAAGCCCGAAACGCCTTCGCACAGGAGTGGGGCAAGGATTGCGAGGGTAACCCAACTGTGGAGGATTCCTCCCCCGAAGATGAGGGAGGCAAACGATGAGTCCCCTTCTGCTTGTCGCCGTAGGATTCGGCGGTGCCTTGGGAGCGCTTTGCCGCAGTAAGGCAACGGGCTTTCTCAAGGCACTCACGCACGGGGATTTCCCTGTAGCGACGCTCATCATCAACATCTGCTCGTGCACCTTGGCGGGAATCGCCTTGGCGGTTCAGGCTGATCTTAACGAGGTGCTCTACCTCGCGGCGACTATGGGCTTTCTCGGCGGGTTCTCCACATTGTCGACCATGAACTACGAGGCGGTGGAGCTTGTTTTGGGTGGTAAGCGCGCGCTTGGCGCCGGATACCTTGCTGCGACTTACGCAACCACGCTGGGCGCCGCAGCGCTCGGGTTCGCCATCGCGAGCGCGGTTATGTAGGCCTCGCGCCCGGCTGCCGCCAGGCCTTCCACGGCGATGGCGTGGTTTTCGCTGTTAGGGGCGCTCGCGCCGGGCGCGGTGTCCGCGCCGCCCGCGGCGTTCTCGGAGCCCGCGCATCCCGCATTGCCCGAATCTTCCGCAGCACCCGCACCGTACGCGCTTTCCGCAGCGCCTGTGGGATCCGCTCCATTCGAGACATCTGAGTCATCTTCTGCAGCATCGCCTTCCCCACCAGGCGCGACGGCGCGATATGTGTCCGCCTTGTTGCCAGGCACGGCGGAAGGCCGATAGGAGGCCCCATCCGATGCGGCATGCCACAGGCCGTCCGCCCCGGGAATATCCCCAGCGCTCGGCTGCGGCAGGAAGCACTTAGAGCCAACCCAGGCAAACGACTCGCCGAGCGTCACCTCTGCAAGCCTGGAGCAGCCGGTGAACAGGTCTGCCATAGTCTCCACATTCGACGTGTCGAACGAGGACAGGTCGAGAGTGGCAAGCGAGGCGCAGTTGTAGAACATCGACGCGAAGGTGGTTGCGGCGCTTGTGTCGAAGTGCGACAAATCGAGGGACCTAAGCGAGCTGCACCCGTAGAACATCTCCTTGAATGTGGTAACGTTGCCCGTCTCGAACGACGAGACGTCGAGCTCCTCAAGGGATGCGCATTGGATGAACATCTGCCTGAAGTTATTCCCGCTCGATGTGTCCCAATCTGCGAGGTTTACGCTCCGAAGCGACGAGCAGTCCTGAAACACGTCGGCAAACGACCTGACAGAGCTTGTGTCAAGCGTAGAAAGATCGATATCTGTGAGGGACTTGCACCCCGAGAAAGCATATTCCAGGCTCGTCGTTTTCGACGTATCGAGCTTGGAAAGGTTGACCGACAAGAGATTGGCGCAGTTGAAGAACCATGCATACATCGTCTGCGGGGCGACTCCCTCATCGACGACCGCGACGCGCTCTATTTTGCGCGCGATGCCTTTCCACGGCGGAGTGCTCTTCGTATTCTGGATATTTGCGTACACCGCCGTCGCCGTCTTGCCCTCGAAGACGCTTCCCTCGACGGGCAGGGCGCGGCGCTTATAGAAAGTGAGCGAGGCATCGTCTTCGGAATAGACTGCGAACGGGACGGAATCCGAAGCACTCGGTTCTGTCGACTGAGCACAGAAGAGAAACGACGCCGAAAGCAGCGTCACGGGGTGCTGGGCTGCTTGCTCGAACAGGGCGGCATGCACAGCGGGATCGAGCCGGGACACCGCCCAGCTCACATCGAGCGACCCTTTCGCGGGAACGATCAGCGTCGGGTCGTAGGAAGCGAAGCCTCCTGAGTAGTCGAGCAGTGTCGACCCGTTTGCCTTCGCCGAAGCTGAGATGCCGTCGTAGGCGGTAGTCGCCGTGGCCATAGCAAGACGCGCAGGGGTGCTGCCGGAGTTCTCGATCTTCCACGAAGTCGGCGCCACAACTGTCCCGTCGGAGTATTGCTCTAGTGATTCGCGCGCTATTTCTGTTCAGCGGCGCTGTAGCGAGACGATTACCCTGGCAGAAAAGCTAATCGCGATGCGACACGTAATATCCCGCGTCCTCCACCGCTCGTTCGACAGCGTCGCGGTCGATAGGGGATTTCGCCAAAATGTGAGCCATGCCCGACCCCAGGTCGACCCTCGCCCATATCCCCGGCTGAGCATTGAGGGCGTTCTGCACGCGCCCGACGCATTTTTCGCAGGTCATCCCCTTCACCTTAACGTCAAGCAAATAGGGATAGTTCGCCTCGTCAGTGTCTTCCACCGTAACAGCAGCCACCTTCTTCGCCTTGGGAGCTTTCGGGCCGCCGCCGCAGCAGTCATCCTTGAGCGAGAACACGCGGTAGGCTCGGCGAAGCGCGAAGACCATAAGGATTGCGATAGCGACGATGATGATCAAGGTTGGTGCATTCATTCGGCAGCTCCTCCGAAAGCCTTCGCTTCTTGATACGCAAGAAGTTTTCCTTTTGATACTTTCGGCAGTGTACCACGAGAAGTTAGCGAGGGAAAACCGTCGCGAAAGAAGACGCCACAGAGTATCCATATACCCTCAGGGGGTATATGAGAATGCACGAGCCAGCAGTGATTCGGCGCCGAGGGGCGCAGAAGGCGGTTGAAGCTCCCGACCGACTATTCCCCCAGGTCCTCGGCGAACCCTACGCGATAGTTCGCGAACACCACCCCGTCACCTGCCTGTGTGGCGTCCAAATCGACATCGGCCGCTATCGCGAAATCGCTGTCGCCTTCCGCATCGTGGAAAATCTGGCGCACATGCCATACGTGGGCCGATTCCTCGTCGGACTCGTCGAGCACGAGATAGGCCTTCGAGCGCGCATCTGCATCGAGGAGCACCTCTTCGTGTGCGTCGTAGAACTCGTCGAGCGCCACCGCCCAAGCACGCTCGCCGAAGCCCCAGTCCGCATCCATCTCGCCAAGCGTCGCAACGTCGCGGTGCGCCGCCGCACGCACACGGCTGAACAGGGCGTTCCGCACAAGAACGGTAAGCCCGCGACGATCGCGTACCACTGGCTCGTCCTCGGGCGAAGGCGGCGCGGCATCGAGCGCGGCGCCCGCGTTTTCCCACTCGTCAACTAAGCTCGAGTCGACCGAGCGCACGATAAGCCCCAGCCAAGCGACGACGTCCTCGAGCCGCTCGTCGCGCTTGCCCTCGGGAACCGTGCGGTCGAGGGCGCGAAACGCCTCGGACAGATATCTGAGAAGGGCACCCTCGTAGCGCGTAATCCCCAGCTTCTGGATATACCCCTTGAAGTCCGCGGCGCTCTCCAGCATGTCGCGCAGCACCGACTTCGGGCGCAGGCAGAAGTCGCGCGCCCACGGCACGCCCTCGCAGTATTTCTCGAAGGCGGCATCGAGCAAATCTTCAAGGGGCTTTTCGTAGGTCACGTCCGCGATGCGCTCGAGACGCTCCTCGTATTCCACGCCGTCCATCTTCATCTCGGCCATGGCGCGGTCGCGCGCACGGCGCTCCTGGGCGCGCAGCACCTGGCGCGGATCCTCAAGCGTCGCCTCGACCATCGACACCACGTTGAGCGCATAGTCATCATCTTCAGGGTCCAAAAGTTCCAAAGCCGCGAGCAAGAAGGGCGAAAGCGGCTGGTCGAGCGCGAAGTCTTCAGGAAGGTCAACCGTCACATAGTAGCTTGCGCCCCCGTCGGGCAGATCCTCTTTCACGACCACACCCGCGGCGATGAGCGTGGCGAACACCTCGTCGGCACGCTGCGAGAGCGCCACCTTCTCCTCGTCGGTTTGCAGCGAGTCGGCAATGAGCTCCTCCACGCGGGCGCGGGCGTCGCCCCCCTGCTCCACCTCGGCGAGCACCATCGAGTGGGTGACGCGCATGCGGGGCGTGAGCTTCTCGGGAACCGATTCCACCAGGCGGTTGAAGGTGTCCTCGCTCCAGTTGACGAAGTTCTCGGGCGGTTTCTTCTTCTTGATCTTGCGGAGCTTCTTCGGATCGCCCGCAGCCTTCACCTCGGCCTTGTGGTTCTCGATCTCGTGCTCGGGCGCCTCGGCGATGACCACGCCTTCGGCGTCGAAGCCCGATCGCCCTGCGCGCCCTGCGATCTGGTGGAACTCGCGCGAGCGCAGACGGCGCATCTTGTGGCCGTCGAACTTCGTGAGCGCGGTGAGCACGACGGTGTGGATGGGCACATTGATGCCCACGCCGAGCGTGTCGGTTCCGCAGATGACGGGGAGAACACCCTGCTGGGCGAGCTTTTCCACCAGCAGGCGATAACGGGGCAGCATCCCTGCGTGATGCACGCCGACACCGCAGCCGAGCAGGCGCTTCAACGTCTTGCCGAACGCCGTGGTAAATCGCGCGCCCTTCATGGCCTCCTTCACCGCCTCGCGCTGTTCCTTCGTCGCCACGCCGTAGCTCGCCAGTGCCGACGCGCTCGAAAGCGCCGCGTCCTGTGAGAAGTGGACGATGTAGAGCGGACCCTCCCCTTTTCGCAGCGCGAGCTCGACGGTGCCCTCAAGCGACGTGAGCGCGTATTCGTAGGAAAGCGGCACCGGGCGCGGCGCGTCGATGATGCGGGAGACGTCCTTGCCCGTCTGGCGCTCGAGCAGCCCAGCGATCTGGTCAACGTCGCCAAGTGTGGCGCTCATCAGCAAAAACTGCACATTGGGAAGCGCAAGCAGCGGCACCTGCCAGGCCCAGCCGCGATCGGAGTCGGAGAAGAAGTGGAACTCGTCCATGGCGACGCTCTCAATGGGGGCGTCCTTTCCCTCGGCGAGCGCCTGATTCGCGAGAATCTCCTCCGTGCAGCAGATGACCGGGGCAGACGTGTTGATGTGCACATCTCCCGTGATCATACCCACGTTCTCGCGGCCTAAGATGTCCACCAGGTTGAAGAACTTCTCGCTCACAAGCGCCTTGATGGGCGCCGTGTAGTAAGAGCGCTCGCCGAAGCACATCGCGATGAAGTGCATGCCAAGCGCGACGAGCGATTTACCCGAACCGGTCGGCGTACCCAAGATCACGTGGTCGCCGACCATGATGGACATGAGGGCCTCTTCCTGATGGGGCCACAGCTCGATGCCGCGCGATTCGACCCAGCCGATGAACGCCTCGTAGGCTTCTTCCTCCGTAAGGTTAGGGTTCTCATCGTAGAGCTTGCAGGCAAGTGCGCCGAGCTCGCCAGGCTCATGCGCGCGGGATGCGTCGGCAAGCTGTGCGACCTCGCTCTCGGGGGTCGTGACGTGGACAGATGCGCCGTCGTTGGTTCGTTCAGACAAAAGTCGCTCCTCGTACAGGTTCGCCCGCGCGACAAAACGACCGGACCTGCTGGCCCGCCCGACTCAGTCACCGCGAATTCGCATTCAGTTCTTCGAAGTGTAGCGCAGCGCAGCCGAATGATGCTAGCACTGCTCAAGAATGGCACGTAGATACTGCTTGTAGCTCTCTGCGAGCGACTCCGGCCCCTCGATACGAACCGTGCCGTTGCACCGCACTAGCCATCCGTAAAACGCAGGGCCTTCCTCAATCCGGGCCTCGATGCGCGCCGTTCCGTCACCGAGGTCGGTGGAGGCAACGTCGCGTCCGAAGCGGTCGACAACGGCGTTCATGGCGTGGCCATCGGCGATAAGCGTCGCGTCGACGAACGCGCCGCCAGCCGCACCAACGACTGCATTGTCGAGCCGCTCGACCGAGAAATCGCTTTGACGGGGAACCTTCGCCGCCCGCTCCTCGGAGACCTCCACGTAATCCATGCGCCCAACGCGAAAGCCCTCGAAGTTGTCGGTTTCGGGATTGTAAGTGACCAGGTAGTACACGCCTTGGTTCACGATGATTTCCACAGGCGTCTCCACATAACGCTCGCCGCTGCGGCGCATGACCTTCTCTTTCGCGGCGTTGTAGCTGAAATAGCGGAACGACACCTTGCGCTTGCCCGCAATCGCCTCCAAGATGCGGTCGACATTGTAGAGCAGCGAGTCGCCCTGGATTTTGATGCGCCCGCTTACGGAAAGGTGACGGTCAAGCAGGTCGCGCTCGCGCTTGGGCGCGAGACGCTTGATCGAGCGGACGAGCGCGTCGGACTTGCGCTGCGTCAAATGGCGCGAACTCTGCACGGCGTCCACGATAAGCATCAGATCGTCAAGCTCGATAGATCGCGTGACAAGGGCGTACTCGAGCGGCGCTCGCTGAAACGTCTGGATATCGAGGCCGAATTCCCGCAGCGACTCGATGTCGCGATAGACCGACTTGCGCTCCGCCGTGATGCCGCGAGCCTCGAGGCGTTCGAGAATCTGCGTCATGGTCAAGCCGGCGACAGCGTCGGTCTCCTCCACGAGCATCTTCGCAATGTAGAGGAGCTTGAGTTTTTGCAAATTGGCCGCCACGGGACACCCTCCCTTTTATGCCTCAGTTACCACACTGATTATACTTCTTTGTTTCCCCAGGTAAACTAGCATTCGTTACAAAAATCACGTCGATTATGACATTTACCCGTCCCAAAGTTGTCTCAGAAGACGTCAAATTATCGGAAAGGGCGCAAGCGAGCAAGGTCGGCTATAATCGCAAGGCAGATGCAACCGGACGACGACTTGGATGTGACTTCATGAACGCAGGCACCCTGGCAGGCAACGATTCCCTTCGCGCAGCGCTGCGCCACTACGACGAGGTCCGCGAGACCTACCTTCGCGCGCTCGCCGAGCATGGCGTGGAATTCGCGCCCGCAGGCTCCTCCGATGCCGAGATCGCCCAACTGCGAGACGAGCTTGCGCAACGCGGTGCCGAGTTCCGTAACGCAGGTGCGTCAATTCGCGTGGGCTGGATCTCGAAGGCATGCATCGAGTGCACGGGAAACAAAGGCTCCGAAACGTTTTCCACCACATTCAGGTGCCATCGCGACTGCTATTTCTGCTTCAACCACAACCAGGCGGACTACGACAAGTTCGTCCGCGAGGGCTGCCCATGGGAAGAGGGCCTCGCCCGCGCCGCCGAAACCTACAAAAACGGCCTCGCCGTCATCGGGCTCACGGGAGGCGAGCCGCTTTTGAGCTTCGATGCGTCAATCGCGTTCCTCAACCGCGCACGCGAGCTTTTCCCCGAGGCGCACAAGCGCATGTATACCTCGGGCGACCTGCTGACAGAGGACATGACGCGGGCGCTGCGTGATGCGGGGCTGCAAGAGATCCGCTTCAGCGTGAAGGACTTCGACCCCAAGCCCATGCAGGAGCGCGTGCTCGATGCGATGCGCCTGGCGAAGCGCTACATCCCCGACGTCATGGTGGAGATGCCCATCATCCCCGGCACCGAGGCGCGCATGAAAGAGCTGCTCGCGAGCTTCGAGGAAATAGGCATCCGCGGGATCAACATGCTCGAGTTCTGCTTCCCCTTCCACAGCTGGGACGAGTTCGCGCGCCGCGGGCTTGTCGTGCGCAACCCGCCCTTCGACGTGATGTACGACTACGGATACTCAGGCGGCCTTCCCATCGCCGGCAGCGAGCAGCTTGCGCTCTCGCTGATGATATGGGCACACGACCAGGGGTTCTCGTTTGGCATGCACTACTGCTCGCTCGACAACAAGCACCGAAGCGAGATGCGGCAGCGAAACGAGCGCGCCGCCCACGTGCACCCCTGTTTCACCTTCGACAAGGGGGATTTCTTCCTGAAGACAGCGAAGGTGTTCGGCCCCGACCGCGAGGTGGCGCGTCCCGTCCTCGCCATTGCCGGCTGCGACACGATGGTCGACAGCGACGAGGAGGACTCGACAACTTTCCCCTTGCGCTATCTGGAGTTTCTGCGCGGCGTGAACGTCACGCCCGCCGTCGCGTATGCCGTGCTCGAGTCTGACGAGAACGGCTCCTACATTCAAGAGCTCGACCTGCGCGTGGCGGAATAGCGCGCTTGGGGCGCCCCGCAGCCTTCGCAACCTAAAAGCCAAGAGAACGACGGCCCATCGGCGCGAACGCGATACCAAATGCCGCGTTCGAGCCGATGGGCCTCGGCAGCTTTCTACAGCGCAGACTCGATTGCGGCCAGAAGCTCGTCGTATTCCTCGAGCGTGGGGACATCGGGGTTCTCGGCCTTCGTCGACGGCGCACCCTTGAACAGCCAGCCCGCCTTGCTTGCGCGAATCATTCCCAGGTCATTGTACGAATCGCCCGCGGCGATGGTCTCCATCCCGCAGCTCTGCAGCGCGCGAACGGTCGTGAGCTTTGTCTGGTCGCAGCGCATCTTGTAGCCGGTGATGGCGCCGTCCTCGCCCACTTCAAGCGAGTTGCAGAATATGGTGGGCCAGCCGAGTTTGTGCATCAGAGGCTGCGCGAACTGTTCGAAGGTGTCGGAGATAATGATGACCTGCGTCTTCTCGCGCAGCGCATCGAGGAATTCGCGGGCGCCCTCCATTGGGTCGATCGTGGCGATCACGTCTTGAATCTCGGCCAGGCCAAGTCCATGTTCGCGCAGGATGTCCAGACGGAAGTTCATGAGCTTATCGTAATCGGGCTCGTCGCGCGTCGTTCGCTCAAGCTCGGAGATGCCGCTCGCCTTGGCGAACGCGATCCAAATCTCGGGGACGAGCACACCTTCCAAATCCAAGCAAACCACGTTCATAGGACATCCTTTCCTTATGCAGGCTCAAGGCGTTGGAGAATTCCAGCGCAACGGAAGTTAGGGTCCGCAGCACGCAACGTCGCGAGCTGGGCGGGCACTGCCCTATGATAGCCTATCGAAAACGTCGGCATTCAAGCAATCGGCTGGACGGCGCCCGCATACGACGTCGATGGCGCTTTGCATCGTTCGCTCGCGTAGCTCAACTGTTCGGGGTGCCCGTCCCGCCGCCCGCCTCGAACCGTGCAACAAGGCCAATCCTGTCGTAAACGGCACGAGCGAGGTCATTTCCCTCATATCACTTGAACTGCCGGGCAGACCGTGCATAATGTTCAATTCGAATGGCTTCTACGATATCCCACATACCCTCTTCAACTGCACGGAAAACATGGGGGTCTCCTCGCTGCGCAAGTGGCAGGAGGTTCATTTCGCAAGCTCAATTGAAGAGGTGGCTGGCATCCTAGTTCCATGCTAGCCGTATCATTTCTCCGAATTGCCAGGAGCACAAGCAATCATGAGCATCCTCGACAAGCAATACCCAACGAACGTTTATCGGCTCATCCTCATCACGGCCGCCGCCATCTGGGGCCTCGGCTTCGTGATCGGCAAAAGCGCCATAACCACCGTTGGCGCCACCTGGTTCACCGCCATCCGTTTCTTTGGGGCGGGCATCGTTTTGCTCATCATCCTGTTTCCCCATATCAAGCGAAGTTTCTGTCGAAAGACGCTAAAAGCGGGCATGATCATAGGCGTGGCAACGTTCCTCGGGTTTTGGACGCAGTTTCTGGGCCTGGGCATGACGACACCATCGAAGAACGCCTTTTTGAGCGCGTGTTATTGCCTGACTGTGCCGTTCATCTGGTGGGTGGTCTCCCGCCGCCGCCCGCCCGCCAAAGTGTTTATCTCCGCGGCAATATGCACGGCCGGCATCGGGATGGTATCGCTGACCGAAGGCTTCTCCATCAGCCTGGGAGACGGCATCAGCATTCTCTCGGCGTTCCTCTACGGCGCTGAAATCGTGATCATCGGCCTGGTCATGCGCGATAACGATATTCTGACCACCACCGTCGTCCAGCAATTCACCAGCGGAATCTTGGCCCTGCTGCTCGCCTTGACCACGCAGCCCATGCCAACGGCGGCGCAGGTGATCACTCCCGAGTTCATCGGCGCCATGGCCTACGTTGCCGTTCTTTCGGCGGCCTTTGGGGCTGTGGCGCAGAACACAGCGCAGGCACATGTGTCCCCTTCCGAGGCGGGCCTGCTCTGCTCGCTTGAAAGCGTGTTCTGCGCCCTGTTCAGCGTGGCATTCTTCGGCGAGGTGCTCACGCCGAGGATGGCGTTAGGCTTCGCGCTCATCTTCGCCTCCGTCGTGGCAACTCAGCTTGGCGACAAGGGCGGTAGCACCGCAACCAACTCCTCTCCCGAGGAGTCCGCCGACGACGGACCAGCGGCCACCACAAGCCGGGAATCCAGCGAACCCGTCAAACGAAACCGTGGAAGAATCACCCGTTGAACTGCGAGTATCGTAGCTCGCAAGCCCCTTTTGGCTACTAAACGAGAAACCCCGCATTCTCGGTGCCAAGTCCGCGATTGGCCACGGAGCATAGGTCATGATAGCGGTTAAGCCCGACGGCGAAACACGAGATAGCTGTTCAGGGTGCCCGTCCGGCCATCCGCCTCGAATCGCGCAACGAGGCTCGCCTGGCGGTCGACGGCACGAGCGAGGTCAGCCACCTCCTCGTCCGAGAAGGTGTGACAATAGCGGTATGCATGCTGCCTGTTCTGCCACCCAAGCAGGTAATCGCCCTCATCGAGCGCGGGCAGCCCATACTCCACGCGAGCTTCCGCCGACGTTTCTACCGCCCTTGCTGCAAGCTCGGGACTCTTCGCGAACTGCCAAAGCGACACCGCCACGTGCCCGCCGGGGCGCACGCTCTTGACGAGCGCCCGCAGAAGCGCCGCCCGCGAATCGGCACCGG
Source organism: Ellagibacter isourolithinifaciens (assembly GCF_008831035.1). Taxonomy (GTDB): domain Bacteria; phylum Actinomycetota; class Coriobacteriia; order Coriobacteriales; family Eggerthellaceae; genus Ellagibacter; species Ellagibacter isourolithinifaciens. The sequence goes on from NZ_WAJR01000010.1 coordinate 63,407, forward strand.
GGACGTGGTGGAAGAAGCCGAAGCACACCGCCATATCGACAGACGGCGCTTTGATTGCGCGCCCAATCGAGCCGTCTATCAGTGAGTTTGCGATATCAAGCTTCTGGAAGGCAACGTTGTCGGCGTCGCCCGCGAGCCCATCGCGCGCAAGCTGCTCGCAATCGTCCACCGCGAAGTAGGCTATCGCCGCACCGGGCAACGCCTCTTGCAGAAAACGAAGGAAGCGCCCGTTGCCGCACGCCACATCGAGCACACGAAACGGCTCGCGGGAAAGCTGGCCGGCGAGGGGGGCGACATCACCGGGAAGAGGGCCTTCCGGACGCTCGCCGCAAGACCCCGCATCCTCGGGGCGCTCGCCAGCATCGCGCTCCAACTTGCCAGGGCGCGCCACGCCCTCGTGTCGAGAGCCCTCGAGGTGCGCCCCGCTGCTTACCGCCGCCGACGTCCCGGCGCAAAGCCCCATCTCGTCGAGGCAGCGCCCCCAACCCGCCCACGAGGAGCGACGGGTCGACGAGAACGACGAGGCGTTCTCGCGGTAGAAGGTCGAGGTTATGTCGCACAGCTTTCGGGCGGTTTCAGTATCCATAAGGCATCCCGTGCATTGTATCGCTTCGCGGTTCAACGCGCCGCCCGCAGCAGGCCAACAATCCGCCAGTGCGCGCCAGGTTCGCATAGCGTACAATGCCGCTTATGCAGAAAACCCTCGAAATCATACTGTCGGCCCTGAGAGAACAGGGGCAGCCGCTCGACGCGAACGCGCTCGACCGAATTATCCGCGCGCGCAACCGCGAGCTACGAGGCCCTGTTCGCGCGGTGGCAAAAAAGAAGCTTCTCCCTTTCTACCAAAAGGTCAAGGAATCCGACCCCGAGCTATGGCGCGGTTGGGACATCGATGACGCACTCGAGGCGCTCCTCGTGCGCACCCTGCGAATGAAGCCCATGCGCACCGCGTCGGGTGTGGCGACCGTGACGGTGCTCACCAAGCCGTGGCCCTGCGCAAGCGCCTGCCTCTACTGCCCGAACGACATCCGCATGCCGAAGAGCTATCTAGCCGACGAACCCGCCTGTCAGCGAGCCGAGCGCAACTGGTTCGACCCCTATCTGCAGGTGGCGCTTCGCCTTCGCACGCTCGCTGACATGGGGCACACGACCGACAAGGTAGAGCTCATCGTCCTCGGCGGCACTTGGACAGACTACCCGCGCGAGTACCGATTCTGGTTCACGCGCGAGCTCTTCCGCGCGCTGAACGAGGCATCGGACGCAAACGCGCAACGGGCGAGCATCGCCGAGCGACGCGCCTTCTACGAGCATTGCGGCGTTTTGAGCGAGCGAGACGACCTCGCCGCATTTGCTCGCAACGAGCAGGCTCGGGTCACCTGCGGCGAGCTCACCTACAACCAGGCGATTCGCGAACTCTACGGGAACGACGCGGGCTGGCAGCGGGCAAGCAAAAGCCAGACGGCCGCGCTCGCAGATGTCACCCTCGAACACGAGCGCAACACGCAGGCCACGCATCGCTCAGTGGGACTTGTCATCGAGACACGCCCCGATTGCATCACCCCCGGAGCGCTCACCGAAATGCGGACACTCGGCGCAACGAAGGTGCAAATCGGCATCCAAAGCCTTGACCAGCACATACTCGATGCGAACCTGCGCCGCATCTCCCTCGATCGCATCGGGCGCGCCTTCGAGCTCGCAAGGCTGTTCGGCTTCAAAATCCACGCGCACTTCATGGCTAACCTTTACAGGGCCACGCCCGAGAGCGACGTCGCGGGGTACCGTGCCCTTGTCACCGACAGGCGCTTCCTTCCCGACGAGGTGAAAATGTACCCCTGCGCGCTCGTCGACGGCACGGGTCTTGTGACTCACTGGCGAAACGGCACGTGGAAGCCCTACACCGAGAGAGAGCTCATTGACGTGCTGGTCGCGAACATGCAGGCCACACCCCCCTACGTTCGCGTGTCGCGCATGATCCGCGACATCTCCTCGCACGACATCATGGCCGGCAACAAGAAAGTGAACCTGCGTCAGATGGTCGATTGCGAGCTAGCGCGTCGCGGCGGCGGCGTGGAGGAAATCAGGACGCGCGAGATCGGCACGCGCGGGGCGGATTTGACCGAGCTTGCGCTCATCGAGTTCCCCTACGAGACCACCGTATCGAGCGAACGCTTCCTGCAGTGGGTAACGCCCGAAGGGAAAATCGCAGGGTTTTTGCGTCTGTCGCTGCCGAAAGCGAGCGCGATCGAGGCTGCGCGCGCGGAAGCGGAAAGCGAGCGCGGAGTGATCGGCTCAACGGGGTGCGAGGCAATGCCGATCGAAGGCAAGGCCATCTCTCACCAGGCCGCACGCGATATTGAGCCTGCAAGCGCAAGCGCGCAAGAAGAGCGCTCCGCCCGCGGCGCCTTCCCCCTGGCTGCAGACGAGGCCATGATCCGCGAGGTACACGTGTACGGCGCCGTCGCCGCGCTCGGCCATGCAAGCACAGGCGCGCAGCACACGGGGCTGGGCCGCAAGCTCGTCGCGCGGGCATGCGAAATCGCGCAAGAAGCAGGCTACGAGCGCATAAACGTCATCGGCGCGGTGGGGACGCGCGAGTACTATGCGACCCTCGGCTTCGAGCAACACGGCCTTTACCAGCAAAAAGAGCTTTAAGCTTGCAAAGCACGCAGGGGCAGCCCCTAACGACCGGCGCCCCCGCTATTCTCGACGTCGGCCCTTCCCAAAAAAGCAGAAAGCGAGACAATCACCCGACCTCCGCCTCACCGTCGAAATTATCGCTGGCAGAGAGCTCACCGCACCCGCAGCTCCCAGAAGGCAACGGCGCTTGCCGCGGCCACGTTCAGGGAGTCGACATCGTGCGCCATGGGTATCTTCACCGTGTAGTCGCTCGCGTCGATCGTGGCTTGAGACAAGCCCTCGCCTTCAGTTCCGAGGACGATCGCGAGCTTCTCGCAGGAGCGAAGAGCCTCATCATCAAGCGAGATGGATTCGTCGGACAGGGCCATCGCCGCGACCTTGAACCCCAGGTCGTGAAGGAGCGGAATCCCCTCCCCCGCCCAAGACTGAACGCTTCCGATCCGCGTCCAGGGAACCTGGAACACCGTCCCCATCGACACGCGGGCGGCGCGACGGAAAAGCGGGTCGTGGCACGACGGGGTCACGAGAACCGCATCGACGCCGAGCGCAGCAGCGGAGCGGAAGATCGCCCCGATGTTGGTCGAGTTCCCGATATCCTCGAGCACCGCCACACGACGTGCACCCAGACTGTCCAGCAGCTCGGTCGCATTTGGTAAAGACGGGCGCTCGAACACGGCAAGTGCGCTTCTGACCACCTCGTATCCGGTAATCTCCTTGAAGAGCGTCTTGGGCGCGACGTAAATCGGCGTCGAGGCATTTGCCGCAAGCGCACGCTCGATGACGGGCATCGTGTCCTCGAGCAGCTTTTCGGGCAGCAGCATCGCGCGCGGGACGGCGCCGGCGACCATCGCGCGCTCGATCACCTTGAGCGACTCGCCGATGAACAGCCCTCTCTCGCGCAGTTCTGCGTCGGCCGTGCGCGTGAACAGGGAGAAGTCCCCGCCCCTCTCGACATCTGCGTCGCCCGTCTGCTCCAATGTGATTATCGGCATTGCTCTCCCCTCTTGCGACATCGCCTACCGGCCACCAATCCACGCCTCCCACGAGGCTGCCTCGCGTTGCGCCTGCGCGTAGCCCGCATCGTAGGACGCGCAAAGCTTCTCCCAATTCGTCTCTTTGTTGTCAACGGGCATCTCGTCGGGATAGAAAACGCAGGCAGAGCCCTCCCGTTCGAGCCGCTCCACCTCGTCGCACAGGGCGTTATAGCGAGACGGCCTCTCGATGGTGCGTTCGGCAACCAGGGGATGGTTCCGGAAGGCGGCGCGGAACACGGCGCGCGACAAAGCACCAAGGGGCTTTTTGCGATACCCCCGCGGCTGCGTTCGCACAATGAAGAAGCGCTCGAAACCGTCACGCCGCGCCGCGTCGAGACAAATTCCCCAGCTCGTCCCCATTCCGCCGTCCATATAGGTGCGACCGTCGATCGTCGTCGGCGGCATGAACAGGGGCATAGTCGAACTGGCGCGCACGCGCAGCATCATGTCGAGCATCGTCGGCATATCCGCCTTCGTCCACGCCACGGTCTCGCCGGTTTCCCAATCGAATCCCTCGATGTGCACCTCGGCCTTGTTCGCAAGGAACGTCTCGAAGTCGAAGGCCATCACCTCGTCGGTGCCCGCCAAATCCTCAGCGATTCCCTCGTAGAGGTGATGCGCGTTGAAAAACCCTCTACCAGATAGGAAGCTACCGACACCTCCGAACTCAGGGTCGCGCACCAAATCGGTGAACGAGGCGCGCGAGCGCTCGATATCGCGCGACACGTAGTTGACCGTATGGCTTGCACCAGCGGAAATGCCGTAAACCTTCGGAAAGTTCAGCTCGCGTTCGAGCAGTGTCGTCACCACACCGGCCGTGTAGCTCGCGCGCATGCCACCGCCCTCGAAGATAAGCGCAACGTCGTCTATGTTGGGTTCGTATTGAGACATGGCAGGGATTATACCCCGACAAAGCCCTGATTGTTGGTTGCATCTGCGCGATTGGCCGCGCTTGCGAAACCTCTATTCGCCGCTTCCAGATACGGTGCCGTTGGAAGCAGACGACGACCCCGATGCGGAGTCCTGGCCAGAAGAAGCGCTTCCGCCGCTCGCGCTCCCCTGCTCTCCCGATGAACTTGCGCCTGCATTTGTGCCCGAAGATGTCGAGGTACCGCTTTGCCCCTGGCCGCTTCCCTGCGCTCCCGATTGAGAGGACCCTGACTGATTTTGCGAAGTCGAGCTGTTGGTATCCGAAGAGTCGCTTTTCGCCGCATTCGAAGTTGCGCTCGACGCGGACGCGCTCTGGGAATCACCGCTCGCCTCAGAATCGGCCACGTGCTGCTTGTCCACCTGGGCATCTTGCTGCGCGTCCGAATCCTGGTTCTCCCGGACAACCTGCTCGATCGCCGCTGGCTTCGCGCCAAGACCCTGGCCTTGCGTGGTCAGCATGACAAATCCCGCGCTCACCGCCACCGCGACGAGTGCGGACACTATCGACACGGCGATCACGCCTCGCTGTATGCGCTTATCATGCTCGCGCTTCTCGCGAACATGCTGCGCAGTGATGTCCCCGGCGAGCGACTTATCACCCAGGTGAGGCGTCACCGTGGCGCGGCCGGGCACTCCCCCAGCAATCACGCGCCCCGAGGCGAACTGATCGACGGCCCTCATCGAAGTGCCCGCAAACTCAGCTTGTTCGGTTTGCCCCGCTTTCGGGCCGTCGGCTCGCACATCTTCTTCCGTCGAGGCTGTGTCATCTTCCTCCGTCCCAAATGGGACCGCCTCTAAACCTTCCAACCCTTCAGCGTCGCCAACGCCGTCAGTATTCGACTCCTCATCCGAGTCGTGCATGCCGCGCAGCTTAGTCGCCGACTGCTCCAGGAAGCGCTTGTATACCTGCGACGCGACCGTCGAGACGACCGAGCCAACCGCAACGCCGATCACCGACCCTGCGATGCCAATCTGCGCCGAAAGCAGCATCGACGTCACCGCGGCAAGCGCGCCCGCCGTAAGCTGCGCGCCAGAGAGCCCCTCGAACAAGCTCTTTGCCGTGAATGATGTGTTCTTTGCCCGTTCAGCCATGTTCAACCTCGTGCTTATCATCTTCTCGCTTGCTTTCCGAAGGTAGAACATATCCTCCTCATGTGGTGGGAATTTGAACCAGGGGAACTCTTCGCCAGATTGATACCCAACCCTCACAGATATGTCACTTTCGCCCCGCTGCAAGGCTCTACCGCGATCGAAGCCGCCAAGAAAGTTACCTAAGCGTATACTTGCCGTAGTGTTTCCGACTGAAAGGATTCTCGATGGAAAAGCCTATTCTTTATTACTGGGCGCCCTGTTCAACCTGCTCGGTGGCGGTGAACATCGCCGATGAGCTGGGGATAGAGCTCGACAAGCGCGACGTCGAGCAGGAAGCCCCCTACCAAGAGCTGCTTGCGCTCGGCGGCGACGCGAACAAGATTCCCTACCTCTATGTGGGCGGCGAGCTTATCGAGGGGCAGGAAGCAGTACTGGCGAAACTCGAAGCCATGAAATAAAGGGCCTCATCGCCTTGTGCCGCGCGGCCGCCTGAGAGTGCGTTGCCCATCTCTGGCGTCGCGCGGTTTTGTTCTACCAGCCGTCATCGGCCTGCCCGTTTTCCCGTCGTTGTGCTAACCTCCGAACATAAGTTGCAGCACTCCCGTTTGGAGGTATCTATGAATCAAACCGAAGGCCCTATCGCCTACACCGCCATCCCCGACAAGGTCACCCGTAATGCGCATGCGGCTTTTGCCTCGGACCCAGCCGCGCGCATCGCAAAGAATGCCGTTTCCGCAAGCCCGATACGCAAGGTCGCCCGCGTCCCCGAGGCGCTCAGCCTCGATGCGAGCACCTTCGACGTCCAGCTCTCCCAAGGCGACATCACTAACCAGAAGCGTTCGGGTCGCTGCTGGATGTTCGCAAGCCTGAACACCATGCGCTTTCGCATCATGAAGAAGCTCAACCTGAAGACGTTTGAGCTGTCGCAAGCCTATCCCCTCTTCTGGGACAAGTACGAGCGTGCCAACTGGTTTTTCCAGAACATCATTGCCACCGCAAATGAGCCTGTGACCTCGCGAGATGTTTCGTTTCTTCTCCTTGACCCGCTTTGCGACGGCGGGCAGTGGGATATGTTTCGATCCATTGTGAAGAAATACGGCGTCGTGCCGAAGGACGCCATGCCCGAAACGCACTGCTCGTCGAACACGGGAGATATGGATGCCTTCCTTACTCGCTTCCTTCGCGCTGGCGCTAAAGCGCTTCGCGATATGATCGCGGGCGGTGCCGACAAGGAGACCCTTGCCGCAAAGCAGGCTGAGCTTCTCGAGCAGTTCTACCGCATGCTTGCAATTTGCCTCGGCGAGCCGCCGAAGTCGTTTGAAGCCCGTATCCGCGACAAGGACGACAAGCTGGTCGTTTCGGGGACCTTCAGCCCAAAGCAGTTCTTTGACGAATACGTAGGCATGAACCTCGACGACTACATCTCGGTCATCAACGCTCCGACCGAAGACAAGCCGTACTATCGTTCATATTCCGTAAGGTTCCTTGGTAATGTTGCCGAAGATGGAGGGGTCCATTACGTGAACCTTCCCGTCGAATCTCTAAAGAGAGCGGCAATCGCCCAGCTCAAGGACGGCCTTCCTGTATGGTTCGGCTGCGACGTCGACCAGAACTACCTGCAAGACGACGGCATGATGGGTATCACCACCATGGATGCCGACGGGCTGTTCGGCGTGCCGGTAATGGCAGGCTTGGACAAAGCGGCTCGACTCGATTATGGCGAATCGCTTATGACGCATGCGATGGTGTTTCAGGGAGTGAACTTGGACGGCGAGGGGAAGCCCACGCTTTGGCGCGTCGAGAATAGCTGGGGCAAAGACCACGGCCATGACGGCTATGATCTTATGACCGACGATTGGTTCTCGGAATACGTCTATCAGGTCGTCATCGACAGGAAATATCTCACCGAGGATGAGCTTGCAGCCTACGACAGCGCCTCCACTCCCCTTGCACCATGGGACCCCATGGGCGCGCTTGCATAACATTATACCTGCTAGATTCACTTTTTCGCCACAATCCTGATGTTAGTGGTGACAAACTGAATTCACAACGATTACAATGTGGCCACTCTTTGCACTGCATTGCCGCGACAGTCAACGCGACAAGCTTTTACAGCGCAAACTGATCAGGCCGTGGTGTAGCGCCATGGAGCCGGGCCGGCGGGGACGTCGGCAGCAGATGCATCTTTTGGACGCGCCTGCGGGACAGTTGCCGTTCCGCAGGCGCGTTTTGTATTTTTCGAACGCAAGTGCGGGTAGCTAAGAGACACTGTTCCCTACCCAAGGAGTTCGACCAATGGCAGATAACCCCAAAACCAACCCTATGAATGACGAAGACCCGAAGTCTCGCAAGGACAGAGACATTCCGGATAGGCAAAAAGTAACCCGGAAAGTCGCCACTGTCGGAGTGGGCGGAAATATCTTTCTTGCAGCCTTTAAGCTGTTCGCAGGCATTTTCGGTAATTCCACCGCAATGATATCCGATGCCGTCCACTCGCTTTCGGACGTGTTCGCGACCGCTATTGCATTTGTGGGTGTGAGGCTTGCTGAGCGCGACGCCGACAGCGACCACCCTTATGGACACGAACGGTTCGAAAGCGTTGCATCCCTTGCTTTGGGTCTGATTCTTTTGTTCACGGGCTTGGCAATCGGATACTCCAGTTTGGAGAGCATTGCGACCGGGTCGTATCTCGATACCGCCACGCCGAGCCTCATTGCCCTCATCGCGGCAATTGTATCTATCGTCGCAAAGGAAGGGATGTTCTGGTATACCCGCCATTGGGCGCGCACCATAAACTCGAGTGCATTCATGGCCGACGCATGGCACCATCGCTCTGACGCGCTCTCCTCTGTTGGCGCGCTTGCTGGCATCGGCGCCTCGATGCTCGGGTTTCACGCAGGCGACGCAATTGCCAGCTTGGTCATCTGCGTCATCATATTGAAGGTCGCATTCGATGTCTTAAAGGAATCGCTTAGTAGCCTAACTGATACCGCTTGCGATTCGGCATTCGAACATGAGCTCGGAGATGTCATCAGCAATACACCGGGTGTTATCCGAATCGACGACTTGCGTACACGCAAGTTTGGAAACAAGGTATACGTTGACGCAGAAATCGCCGTTGATGGCTCGCAAACGCTTATTCAAGCTCATGAAATCGCTGAAGCCGCTCACGATGCCGTTGAGTCTCATTTTGACAATGTGAAGCATATTATGATTCATGAGAACCCCGCATAGAGCCCCGATTGCGCCTCGATAGAATCTAGAAATTGAGCCTTTAAGATAAGGCCGCCACATCCCTCGTGGCGGCCTTATCTATCTTGAAGCTTATATCTTACGATTCGATTAATCGCGATTCATACTATGCGTCGCATAAGTTGGATCGTCTTCCCAAAGTCGAAGCTCCCCCTCCGCTCTTGTTTTTGCAAGATCGATAATTCTCTGATTGGACGATCCTTTAAACCTGAGAGTAATGTCATGCTTATCTTGCTCAAATGGGCCATCCACCAAAATATCAACGAGAGACAAAATCTCCTGGGTTTCTTTGCAACTGCATCGAAATCGAGAGTCAAGCAAGTTCTCATAAAGCTCTCCTGTATAGCACCAAATGGTTTTTTCAGGAAAGCGGCTTCTCACCCTCTGGAGAAACGGCAGCAGACCAGTTTGGTTCTCCGGCTCCATTGGCTCACCGCCAAGAAGCGTCAAACCATCAACGTAAGAAGCGCTTAAACTCTCGAGGATTTCATCTTCGATCTCACGAGTGAATGGTTTCCCTGCCGAGAAATCCCACGCTTCTGTGTTAAAGCAACCAGGGCAGCCTCGCCGGCATCCTGACACGAACAGTGTCGTGCGAACACCCTCACCATTAGCAATATCGAAATATTTGATTGTGGAGTAATTCATCTTTTCACCTCTTCCCTTTTACCTTTGAATTATCTCATTGTTTCACTTCCCTGCTTCCACAATTTCTACTTCTCCGTCAACGGGGGGATATCAATGTCATATCCGATGCCATACATTTTCTTCTCTCCTTATGACAGGATTTCATCTTCCATTGACTCCTGTCATCTCGCGTCGATAACCAAATGCATAAACGTTTACTGTGCAGCGACTGCACAGGGCCACGACGAGCAACCTTTATTCTTATTTCAGAAGGCACGCTCCCCTACTGTGCAGCGACTGCACAGTACTATGTTGCCCACTCGTCTTTCAATCTCGTAAAAGGGGATTACTGCAACTGTGCAGTCGCTGCACAGTTGCAGTAAAGCGTAGAATTGCAAAACGCGTAAATCTATAATTAACAATAAGCGAAAGATATGTAATATCTAGCAAGATAAGAAAATAGCGAGTAAATACGCTTGTCGAATAAAAATGATGCGTATAGAATGATGCAAACGACAAAGTGTGCAGCGACTGCACAGGGCCAAAATCAAACGAAACAAAAACACAGCAATGATAGGATACGGCATGTCGAAAAATCAGTCGGAAACGAAAGAGGTCAAAATGGCCACCAAAGGTAAGTCGAAAGGCGGAGAAAAGCAACAGCAATCGCTTTCTCTGGGCAGGGAGACCGTAGAAGAACTTGAAAGGGAAGCTGAACGCCGGGGCCTTAACAAGTCGCAACTTGCCGATTTGCTCCTTAACGGACAGCTTACACAATCCGCGGAGAAACCGACTATTATTTCGATCATGAGCTACAAAGGCGGCGTCGCAAAAACTACAACTTGCACCTGCCTTGCAGTATGCCTATCTGAAATGGGATACAAAGTTCTGGTAATCGATATGGATGGCCAGGGAAACGTAAGCCAGAGTCTCAGAGTATACGACCCGCGCTCCGAAGAAGCATGCATCGCGGACGTTCTCTACCAAACAACACCGAACGGACAGCGGAAAACCCTCCGAGATGTGATGAAACCGACCGATTACAATAACGTATTCTGTGTTCCATCGAATTTCCGATTTGCAGACGCAGATACACGTCTGAAAGCAGAAATCGCAGGAGGCGTCGATACAAGACTATGTTATGCAATCGAGGACCTCGTAGAAGAAATGGCAAAAGAAGGCGATGATCGCTTCGATTACATTATCATCGATTGCGGACCACGCTTGGATATGACAACTACAAACGCAATCGTGGCACTTGAAGCTGGAAACAATGCTTCACACATTATTATCCCGATCAAAGTAGATGGTTTTGCGATTGCGGGGCTATCTCAGACGATAGATACCATTAATCGAACCGCAAAAGAACGCCGCAGACTCCCGCAGCATTGGAAAATTCTGCAAACGATGATTGAACGAAAGACCTCTGCCTACAAAGTCGGATGCGAATTGCTTAAGGAAGCAATTCCGAACGCAGAGTACTTCAATACCAAGATTGAGAAAAGTACAGTGGTCCCAGAGGCAAGCCTTGCAATGGAACCGTTGATTACCTATGCGCCCGACAGCAAACCTGGAATGCAGTATCGTTTGCTCGCTCAAGAAATCGAGGAAATGAATGCCTAAGAAAAAGCTACAAGCCGCCATAGCTCGAAATGGGGGAGCAGTGGCAAACGTTGTCACAAAGCACGAGAAGCTTTCGGAAGAAGAACTACGAGTCGCTGCATTTAATGCACGAGACAACCAGAATGCGTCGATTACTGACAAAATGGCCAACGATAATCGACGCAATACGCTTTTGAGTGAGATGGGATTTGACTGGTTCGACATCGAAGACATCAAGCCAAACCCGAACAACGCGTACAAGATTACCGAAGAAGACGTAAATAACCTCGCCGGTCTCATCTACAACAGTAAAGAAGTAGAGCCACTCATTCTGCGCGAAACTGAAGACGGTGTTCAAATCGTCGACGGAGAAAGACGCTGGCGCGCCTGCAAGCTTCTGGCAGAAAAGTATGGCGATGCATGGCGTATGGTTCCCGGCCGCTGCCATAAACTTGGATCCCTCAGTGATGAACAAGCAGAGTTCATTATGCACTCAAGCAACATGGGGCAAAGGAACATCACGCCATCCGAGAGAGCCCAGGGTTTCAAAGTGCTTGCCGACAAACTCGTCGAGTGGAGAAAGGACGACCCAAGCCTGAAGGGTCGCAATACCAAAACGGTGCTCGCAGAGCATTTTGGAGTGTCGGAAAGAACAGCGCAAGTACTGCTAAACATTGCTCGTAATCTGACAAAAGAGGGCAACGACCTGCTCGATGAGGGGAAGATTACCCAAACTCAGGCTGAAGCAATCTCAAAGCTGCCAGGAGACAAACAGAATTTCATAATCGAGGCAGTTAAATCGAACAGCTACGACAGTGATGAGATAACAGCACTTGTGCAGGAAATCAAAGAAACTGATCTTCCGGTAAACCCAGACAAAAACAACGAAAAAGCATTGAATCAAAGGCAGGAAACTTCCTCAAACCAACATCCAAAAAAGCCGAAGGACATCAACGGATATCTCAAGACAGCTAAAAACGCTCTTCGAAAGGCTGACAAAGTCTCAGGAGAAGCAGACTATAAGCTGATCGGTGAGATTAAGATGCTACTAAGAGAAATAGAACAGCAACAAGAAGCACTTGATAAATCAAGGTAATCATACAACCCAACTTGAATTGAAAGAATAAAGGGGCACAAGACGAACTACGGATAAACACGTATGACAAAAAATTGCATAGTTGCCGAGAATCTTGTTAGACTTGATTTCATGTTGTTTGTTAAAAGAGCCTTCTTTCTTTCGGTTGTGGGTGTTCTGTAAGTCATGATTAGGCCAGGTAGCGATGCTGCTCGGCCTACTGAATGTGAATGTGCGGTTGGTTGTCAATCGCATCTGCAACAGCTTTTCATTTTGTAGATGCGATTGACTGATGCTGCATAAAATAATCCCTTTACGTTGTTGCATAACAAAAGGAACTTCTATTTGCAGCTTCGGAAGTGAACTAAAGTGCTGTCGTCTTGCTCGCGAAAGAACGCTCGCAACAGTTCTTAATGAGCAACCAACCCTTTGCGCGATTTCGTTTTGAGTGAAATCGCCGCTTCGATAAAGATTGGAAATCTTTTTGTCTCTTGAGGCCCGGCGCGACGCAGTGGCCTCCTTCGCCTTCTCCCGAATGATTGAACGAGTTGACGTGTGGAATTGGATTTTTATCTTCTCTTGCTCGGTTAGTGCGAGTATCTCCACTATTCTTTTTGCGCTTAAAACGTAATACCCACGTTGACCCCGTACATTCACAACTCGATCGACCGAGCGAACAACGCTATCGAGCTCAGCTTGCGAAAGAGGCTGCGTGAAACGAGAATTGAATGAGCAAAGCTGGCGAGAAGCATCGTTCGGCCCGACAAGTTGAACGGCAGTGTTGTAGAAAACAAAGCACATGAGCTCACGCGAGCCTTCGCAGTCGAAATTTCGAAGAGCTTGCAGGGAAATCACATTAGCTAAACGAGACCGCAAGAGCGGACTGTCATCACCGCGTTTCTTCGAGACTATTGCGTTTGGCGAATGCCCCACCTCGGGTGAGACGACATGCTTCGCAAATCCACCAAGCCTCACGTTAAGATCGCTCAGATCGTAGTAAGAGCCGCTTGACGACAAAAGGCGAGCATAACGCTGGGCAGCAGGATTGTAACTCCCCGGCACACGCGAGACACGAGTGAAGTCGAACACCTTCTCGTCAACGCCAATGCAATCGATCGGTTCCATGAGGTGGGAGAGGGCTCTTGATAGTTTTTGCTGAACAAGTCGGAATAAACCGAGCGCCTTCTCGTTGACGGGACCGTTAGCAGAGCATCGATAGGGGATGGAGCGGTTCAAGACATAGTAAAGGTGCAGACCGCGACCGGAATCGATGGTGAGCGTTGGGCGAGGAAGCTTCTCAATCCGTACAGCCTCGCTGATGATTTCAAGTGCATTAGAAATCGCGTTGTCGGTTTGCGAGCGAGACGATCCGTGGCAATCAAGATCGAAGAAAAGAGCGTTGATCTGCCTGAGCGAATCGAGGCGACGTCTATCTCCGGAAAAACCGTTCACGGAAACATAGAGCGACCCATTGCTCGGCGCGCCGATGAAAGAAAGGTGCGAGTGCTTGTGCATTGACTCACGCCAAGTGCCGTCAATGCAGGTAGCAAGGGCATAAGAGCTGTTGCGGTCGTCGTGGAAGAGGGTACGGAAAAACATGTCCCTCTCATCGAGATCGCAATGCGAAGAGTCGCTATGTGAAAACCCTATCGACACAATGCACCTAACCAACGGTCGAAGCAATGCCCCAACCGTTAGACGAGCGAACAATTCCTTATGTCGATATGGAAAAGTGACGAAGAACACGCGCGTATTGCACGTATATCGTCTAAGTGATAAAATACTCATTGCGACGTGAGTGATTTCGGTCACTTATCAAATCCCCCTCAGTTGGCGCTGAGGGGGATTTCTTTTTCTTATCGACCGAATGCTTTCGCATCCAACTTACAGCGAGAGATTATAACAAGAAACATAGAAAAGTCCACCGTTATTTGTTAGCGAAGACGGGGAAACGCCTGATGCAGAGTCGCTATCAGTAAACATAACAAGAATTAACGCGTAAAGCAATGAAAAGAAATAATGGGCCTGACTAGCAGGAAACGATAAAAGAAAAAGAATTTGATGAGGGAAAACTGGGTAAAAGAACGCTAAGACGTTGTTACTCAACAAAAATGAGCGGAGATCAGGTTGAGAGAATCGAACTAAGTCTAGAGATTCAGGGTTGTAAGAGACTCTCCACAATTCCTTCACATATCAAATCATGGCAACGGACGGTAAGGTAAAAGACCGCAGGGGGCATTCGAGGTACAATAAATCGAGTTCGAGAAAGCTGCCAGGAAAGGAAACCAATGGCTGCCTACGATTTTGAGGGCCATATAACCGACATCCCCGACTATCCGGAAAAGGGAGTGGTGTTCAAGGACATCACGACGCTGTTGAAAGAGCCCGAAGGGTTTCATGCCGCAATAGATGCGATCGCTGACCATTTCAAGGACGCGGGAGTTACGAAAGTAGTCGGCGCTGAAGCGCGAGGGTTCCTCATCGGGGCGCCGGTCGCATACCGCCTTGGAGCAGGATTCGTGCCTGCGCGCAAGCCGGGCAAGCTGCCTCGTGAGGTGCGAACGGAAAGCTATGAGTTGGAGTACGGTACCGATGAGCTGCAGATACACGTGGATGCCCTCGACGAGGACGACGTGGTGTTGATCATCGACGATTTGGTGGCAACTGGCGGCACGGCGGTCGCGCAAGCGAAGCTTGTTTCGCAATACGGTTGCAAGCTGGCGGGGATGGGCTTTCTTATGGAGTTGGAATTCCTTCACCCGCGCGAGGCTATCGCGAAAGAGACCGATGTGGACGTGTTCGCGCTTGTGCAGGTGAAGTAGGGAAGGGTTTTCCTCACGGTAAGCCGGGTCTTTTTATAAGATTAAGTTCAATAGGGTACAAAAAGATAAGGCCTCGTTGAGAGGCCTTATTCATGGGTTAGAAATGATGAGGATTCTGCTTTCCTTTACGAAAGCGTGGCGTCGACCGCCCTCATGACGGCTCCGCGCATCCCCGCATTTTCGAGCGCAGCGACGCCTTTGATCGTCGTGCCGCCGGGGCTGCAGACAGCGTCCTTCATGGCGCCGGGGTGCGTGCCCGTGGCGAGATGAAGCTCTGCCGTGCCGGCCATCATCTGAGCGGCGAGGCGATAAGCAGTCTGACGTGGGAGCCCGTTCTTCACGCCGCCGTCAGCGAGTGCCTCAAGGAACATGGCAGCGAAAGCAGGGCCGCAGCCGGCAAGCGCGCTCGCGACGGAGAGCAGATGCCCGGGAAGCACCTCGATAAGCGCGATGGGGGAGAAGAGCCCGACGAAGGTTTCCCATTCATCAACGTCGAGCGTATGCCGTTCTTCACAGGAGATGACTCCCTTGCCGATGGCGATCGGTGTGTTGGGAATCGTAGAGAGATGTCGCGACCCCTCGCCGAGCAGGTCCTCGTAGAAGTCGAACAGAAGACCGGCGGCGACGGAGATGACCGCCTTCTCGCGAAGGGCCTCGCGAACAGGGGAGAGGACCTCGCCGACAAGGTAGGGCTTCACCGAAATAACGACAAGGTCGCAGTTTTCGACCACTTCAGCAGGCGATTTGAAAGCGCGAACACCAAGGGGCTTGCAACGTTTCTCGAGCGAATCGAAATGTGCGGCGCATGCGCAGATGCGGGACCCTTCTATCCCAGCGCACTCGATAAGCCCCTTGGCCATGGCGCTTGCCATGTTTCCGAAACCGATGAATCCGATGCGTGCCGATCGAGCGTCCATGATGCCCCTTTCAACGGGAAAGCTGAGTTTTCGCCATTGTAGCGCAGCTTGTTGGATGAGCGATTCGTGCGATATTCGAAGCAGGCGAAAGCCTCAAAATAGTGTGGCATGGCGTGAAGGAGCGCGTCGAATGAGATGATCTTGGCTAAACGGGCGTACTCGGATTCGGAACCGTACGAGCCAGGGCGGATAGGCCACTGTGCGAATCGAGAGCGCTCTCGCGGTGGGAAAAAGAAAGGAGCCTCATGAGAGGCTCCTTCTCGTTTCAATTGCTTTTCCCACGTGCGCTTTTCCTTCGCGCGACAGTACTTCGCATTTCCGTGCGCACCATGACCGCATGCGAATCCGTTGTAGAGCGGCTTCTTCGCGAGTGTTGCTTCGTCAGACGACTGGTGCCAGACAGGCCCTGTCTTCGATGTACGCTTCTTTTTTGACATCCCCTCACCTCCTCCGTAATTTGTGTTTCGGGCGAGCCTCATTATATCGCGTGCAATTGAGCTGAGAGAATGCAATTGCAGGCTTGAG
This sequence comes from Ellagibacter isourolithinifaciens, assembly GCF_008831035.1. Lineage (GTDB taxonomy): Bacteria > Actinomycetota > Coriobacteriia > Coriobacteriales > Eggerthellaceae > Ellagibacter > Ellagibacter isourolithinifaciens. Next base: position 79,920 of record NZ_WAJR01000010.1, read on the forward strand.
AGGTATGTTGACGCACCAGGGCTCATTTGGAAGATAGTGTGGTATGAAAGTGTGGTGTAGTGGTGACTTTTCGAGGGTTGCGAACGATTGGCGGCGACGTGGCGCTGCAAATAATGAAAGTGCGAGGGTCGTATCCCACCGTATGCCAAGGTCGTTGGTTTCAATTGTTGAGAGCTTTCATCATGCCGAGAAATCGAATCGTTCACAACCCCCGAAAAGTCACCAAAAAAGTCACAAGAACCGCCTCGATCACAGTTTGCGGATAAACACATTGCCTTAATAGGACAATGGAGTCGACAGGGCCTACTCAAGGCGACGAAAATCACTTGGCCTAACGACTTCAGACCAAAGCGCAAATTGCTTATGCCAGATAGCGGTACGTCTCGCCTCGAAATCAGCTTGCGCCTCGCCCGCTTTTCGAGAGGGGTCATCTCGCTTGCCGAGAGCGCGTCGGATACGAATGGCAGTCTGCTGGTACTGATTGAAATCGTGCACTTGCGGTGAAGCAAGGGAGAAGTGAGTGAAGTTCGGAAGCGCGGCAAATTCATTCCTCCGCTCGATGTCGCGTACGATATCGACTTGACCTGCATGGAAGGATGAGCTGTCGTAATCTATGGCGACGCGTCGGACGATGCCGTCGCGCCCTTTTGCCTCGATAAGGATATCGGGCCTGCGCGTAATGAAACGGGAGCCACCTTGCGTGTTCTTGTTGGTGCGAATCTTAATGGTGGGATTCATCGTCACGTTGCCAAGGTTGAACCCTCCATGGCGAAGCGGCATTCCGAGAGAAAGAGCGAGTCCGGACTCCATGGGCGAGAACGAGTTGTCACGCACGTAGGTGAGGGCACGTCGGGCACGGGCACTGCCTCTGACTGGGCCAATCCTGTCGAGGAAAGTTGCGATTTTTCTCGTTGTGGTAGGGGAGGGGTCGTCCTGCGCTCGGAGAGCGATGCCTCCAGGAGTCCATTCGTCGATTCGGTATGAGGAGCAAAGGGCAAACCCGAAATAGGCAGCTTGCTCTAGCGGATAGGTCGCAGCAAGCTGCAAGAACGTGAATTCGGGTGATGAAAGAAAGAGGCGATTGCCTGGCGGGAGGAAATCGAGGGGAACAGCTGTGCCTGGAGGCAGGTTATCTGAGTAAAGATGCGATCTTAAAGCTTCGGAAGATCGACGCCCTGATTCGCAAGAGACGATGACGTTTAGGCATTCATCGGAAAGCGAAAGTGAGAGAAGGGCGTCTCTCGCAGATTCGGCGCTTGGCGCAACTGGCGGCAAGCGCCTCATGCGGCATTGGCGCGATGAACCACGCAATGGGTTAGCGTTGCGAAGATACCAATGAAAGGCGGTTATGTGAGATACGACGATATCCATTTGAGGATTGTATCGCAAAAAGAAAAGGCAACTAAAAGAGAGAGGGGACAAAAGATTGCATTGATCGAGAGTTTGTCCTGTATTTATCGATTTTCTAATCGAAGTCCACTTTTACTTGGATTGAGGTTGACGTGGGCGGTTTAGTTCAAGGAGTCTTTGCCCAAAGGGTGCCTGGAAGATAGCCTTCTAATCTTAGTTGAAAATTCTGAACGCAATGGGGGCAAAAGATAGGAAACGATAAGTAAACGTGAGGCGCTGGAGAGGGGGTCCGTGGCAAAAAATCGTGGGGTAGTGGTGACTTTTCGGTGGTTGTGAACGACTGAAGGGGGGCGTCAAATGCCGAATCAGCATAGCATGAAAGCGAGGTCAGCTATTTTCCCAGGTCGGCATTGTTTGAGGTGAGGGCACGGCAATGCGCTGCGTAATCGAATCGCTCACAACCCCCGAAAAGTCACCAAAAGCGACTCTATAACTGCCACGCTAGGGGTTTTCGCAGTTCCGGTCTTCGCATCAGCCTTGTTGGCAACCTCGAAATGGATGGAATCTCAATTTCGAGGCGTGGCACCGAGAACCCGTATTGGGCTAACTTTCGGGGGTGCGGTGATGATTGCCCACATTGGACCAGCGGCTCGTCTTTATAGAGGATTTTCCTCCCTCGAATTGCGACCTTGTCCTTTGCCCCTCGCTTCGCGGCTGCGGCTTTCTAGCGTTGCGTCATCGACTTCCTCACTTCACGACCAAGGCTCCTCTATAATGGCTACCCAAAAAGAGAAAGGCTCACCTATGAAGTACAAAGTGCGTTTCATCAAGGATTCCGAGCGGTCGGACGTGTCGTTCGTCTTCGAGGAGACCGAGCTCGAGGCCGAAGACGAGGCAGCGGCGCGTGCTGCTTACGAGGCTGCAAAGTCGTCTGCCCCAGAAGGCGCCCTGCGCATCGATTTAGTGTGCGGCGAGGGCTACAACTGGGAAAAAGTGGCAGAAGACACCTTGTAGACAGGGGCGCATTCCGCTCCGGCGCGCGATCGGGGGTGTCGTTGCACGCGCCGCTCACCGACGCGATAAGCGCCCAACCGCGCTTTACACGGACTTTACAATTACAAGATGTTCCCCAGACACGTCCTCCCTATTGTGTTTATCGGTCTCGGAGGGACGGGTTGGGCTTGCGCCCTTCGAGCGGTGAGAAAACTCGAAGGGAGAACGAAGACACATGGATCCGGCAACTCTGGTTGTGGTGGTGCTCGTCATCGTCACGGCTCTCACGTTCGACTTCACGAACGGATTTCACGACACCGCCAATGCCATGGCAACCTCCATCGCCACAGGGGCGCTCAAGCCGAAGACAGCCGTCATCGCAGCGGGAACGCTCAATCTAATCGGTGCATTTCTGTCAACCGAGGTGGCGAAGACCATCTCGGGCGGCATCATCAACGAGCAGCAGGTCACCATCAGCGCGGCCTTCATTTTTGCCGGATTGGTCGGCGCAATCATTTGGAACCTCATTACCTGGCTGGTCGGCCTGCCGTCGAGTTCCTCGCATGCCCTGTTCGGTGGTCTGGTCGGTGCCGTCATCGTGGGTGCAGGCGTTGAAGGCGTGAACTTTGCAGCGGTGCTCACCAAGGTGCTCATCCCCGCGCTCGTAAGCCCGGTGGTGGCGGGGCTTGCGGCGTTCTTTGCGGTGAAGCTCATTTTCTTCGTGGTGCGCAAGATGAGTGAAAGTCAGGTTGAATCGGGCTTCCGTCATGGACAGACGGTGACAGCGTGCCTCGTCGCCCTCTCGCACGGCACCAACGACGCCCAAAAGACGATGGGCATCATTACGCTTACCCTAATTGCCGTGGGCTTCCAGCCGTCGGGCACGGGTCCTGAGCTGTGGGTCGTCGCCATTTGCGGGCTTGCCATCGCGCTCGGCACCTACATGGGCGGCTGGCGCGTCATCCGCACGCTCGGCAAGGGCCTGACCGAGATCTCGACGCCGCAAGGCTTCGCTGCCGAGGCGGCATCGGCGACTACGATTCTCGTCTCCTCGCACATGGGCTTCGCGCTCTCGACCACGCAGGTGTGCTCCGGATCCATCATCGGCACGGGACTCGGCAAAAAGGGCAGCAAGGTGAACTGGGGCGTTGCGAGCAAGATGCTCATCGCATGGATCGTCACCTTCCCGGCCGCCGGCATCGTGGGCGCTCTCGCCTGCGCGCTTGCGAAGACGAGCGTGTGGGGCACCGTTGCGGTCGCGTTCATCGCGTGCGCCGTCGCGTTCATCATCTGGCGCTTGTCCCGTCGCAACCCAATCAATTCCGCAAACGTCAACGAGCGAGCCGATGTGAAGGTCAACGCCAACCCAGGAGCGAAGACCGTCGCCGCAGCTGCTTAGCAAGCGCCTAGCAAGGAGGAACTCGTCACATGCTGACCCAAGAAATCGTTAGTTTTATCACCGTTCTCGTTGTTGCCGTTTGTGTTGCGTGCTCGATTAGCGTACTGTATGCATCGGGGCTGCGCTTGTGGGCGCGCGCCGATGGGGACGTGGGGCGCGAGCTTCGCTTGATGACCCGTCTCGCCTCGGCCGTCTGCTTCGCCGCCTGTGTGGCCATCGTGCTGTTCGCACTGTGGCTTATGATTCCGATGTTCCACTAACTGGAAGAGAAACGGAGGCCTCCTATGGCGAGCATTCTCGTTGGTGTCGATGGGAGCGAGCGCGGTCGTCGCGCACTGGATTGGGCGGTCGCGCGTGCCGAGCGCACGGGTGCAAGCTTGATGCTTCTTGCGGTCGTGAATTCCGCTGAGGCGAAAAAGCTTGGCGCCGAGGCAGAGATGGTGCACACAACCGTCGAGGCGGCGCTTCACGAGAAGAAAGAAGTGCTCGCGGCCGAGCATCCCGACGTTGCCGTGGAGGCCAAGATTGTCGATGGCTCCACCGTTGATTCGATCGTGGAGGAAGCGTCCAACCACGATATGGTGGTCCTGGGGTCGCACCATGGAGCCTCGATCACCGAAACGTTCGGTGGCGCAACAGGCCTTCGCGTCTCTGTGCAGGTGAAGATTCCCACGGTCGTCGTGCCGTGCGACTGGGACGTGACCTGCGCCGGCAAGTCTGGCGTTGTTGTGGGCGTGGGTCCCGACAACGTGTCGGATGCCGCGGTGGCGTTCGGCGTCGGTGAGGCGATTGATTCCGCCCAGCCGCTCGAGTTGGTGAGCGCATGGGGCATCCCCGCCTGGATGTCGCGTCCCGCGGAAGGCATGGGCGGCGGCCTTGAAGAGGTTGGTAAGCAACGTCAGGCGGAAGTCGATGAGTTCGTCGCGCGCATCACGACCGCAAACCCCGCGCTCGAGGTGGCGGGCCGCTCGATCGAGGGGCCTTCTCCCACGCGTGTGCTTTTGGATGCGTCGAAGGATGCGCAGCTGCTCGTCTTAGGCACGCATTCCCGTGCCGCGCTCGGCCGCGCGCTGTTCGGCTCGGTCACGCATAGCATGCTTTTGAACCTGGCCACGCCGACGGTCGTCGTGCCGAAGGCCTAGGGCGGCGCCAGGCGAAAGACCCCTTCGTGCTGCCAAAGCCCGCAATCGCAGCTCATCGCTGTCGGTTGCGGGCCTTTTTACGTGAAAATGAGCACGTGTAGCGTGCCCGTAACACACGCGTATGCGAAGTGTAGGATAATAAGGCACGCAACCATACACCACAAGCTGGAAATCACGAGGCTGGCCGCGAGGCCCGGGTGAGATAGAGGGGTTTCTATGATCAAGCTTTACGATGGCGGAGTGTTCCTGCGCGAAGGAATCGAGATCGTTCCCGAAGCGGAAGCGGCGGCGCGCGATATCTCGAAGACGCCCGACGAGGCGCGGCGGGAGACGATTGCATACTCGATTTTGCAAGCGCACAACACCTCGGGCGATCCGAGTGCGCTGAAGATCCGCTTCGACGCGATGGCCAGCCACGACATCACGTTCGTCGGCATCATCCAAACCGCGCGCGCATCGGGCATGACAGAATTCCCCCTGCCCTACGTGCTCACCAACTGCCACAACTCGCTGTGCGCCGTGGGGGGCACCATCAACGAGGACGACCACGTCTTCGGCCTTTCTGCCGCGAAGAAGTACGGTGGAATCTTCGTTCCCCCGCATATTGCGGTGATCCATTCGTTCATGCGCGAGAACTTCGCCGGCTGCGGGAAGATGATTTTAGGCTCTGACTCGCATACGCGCTACGGCGCCCTCGGCACGATGGCTATCGGCGAAGGCGGCGGCGAGCTGGCGAAACAGTTGTTGAGCGATACCTACGACGTGGCGTACCCCGGCGTTGTGGCAATATATTTGGAAGGTGCCCCGCGCCCTGGCGTCGGCCCGCACGACGTGGCGCTCGCCATCATTCGCGAAGTGTTCGCAAAGGGATATGTGAAGAACAAGGTGATGGAGTTTGTGGGCCCGGGCATCGCGTCCATGACGACCGATTTCCGCAACGGCATCGACGTCATGACGACCGAGACCACGTGCCTGTCCTCTATTTGGGCCACCGACGAGGACACTCACGCGTTCCTTGCAGCTCACGGTCGCGGTGAAGACTACAAGCAGCTCGCCCCGGGAGATGTGGCCTACTACGACGGCTGCGTGCACGTGAACCTCTCCGAGATTCTCCCCATGATCGCGCTGCCGTTCCACCCGTCGAACGGCTACACGATCGCCGAGCTCAACGAGAACCTCGAAGACATCCTGCACGAGGTCGAGGTCGAGGCGGCGCGCATCGGCGGCGATAAGGTCAACTTCAGCCTGCTCGACAAGATCGAGGGCGGGCGCCTGCGCGTGCAGCAGGGCGTCATCGCCGGCTGTTCGGGAGGCAACTACGATTCCGTCGTCCAGGCGGCCCGCGCGCTCAAGGGCGCCAACATCGGCTGCGGCGAGTTCTCGCTGGCGGTCTATCCTACAAGTCAGCCGGTCGCGCTCGAGCTCACGCGCCGCGGCTACATCTACGACCTTATGGAGGCGGGCGCCATCGTGCGCACTGCGTTCTGCGGCCCGTGCTTCGGCGCCGGCGACACGCCCGCCAACAACGGCCTTTCCATTCGCCATACCACGCGCAACTTCCCCAACCGCGAGGGCTCAAAGCCCGGAAACGGCCAGCTCTCGGCGGTTGCGCTCATGGACGCGCGCTCGATCGCGGCGACGGCGGCGGCGGGCGGCATCCTGACCCCTGCGACCGACCTTCCCGATGAGACGTGGGACGAGGCTTGCGAGTACACCTTCGACAGCGCGCCCTACGACAAGCGCGTGTACTGGGGATTCGGCAAGGCCAAGCCCGAAAGCGAACTTGTCGAGGGGCCTAACATCAAGCCGTGGCCCGCTATGGAGCCGCTTGGCGAGAATATCCTTTTGAAGGTGTGCTCGAAGATTATGGACCCGGTGACCACCACCGACGAGCTCATTCCCTCCGGCGAGACGAGCTCGTACCGCTCGAACCCGCTCGGCTTGGCTGAGTTCACGCTCTCGCGTCGCGACCCCGAGTATGTGGGGCGCTCCAAGCGAGTCGACGCGGTGGAAAAGCGCCGCGTGGCGGGGGAGAGCCTTATCGAGGCCGACCCCGAGCTCGCCGTCGTCTTCGCATCGCTTAACGGGGCGGGCGTGGACGCCGATGCTTCGCGCGTGGAGTACGGCAGCATGATCTATGCGAAGAAGCCGGGCGACGGAAGCGCGCGCGAGCAGGCGGCGAGCTGCCAGCGCGTGATCGGCGGGCTTGCGAACATCGTTGAGGAATACGCCACCAAGCGTTACCGCTCGAACGTGATGAATTGGGGCATGGTTCCCTTCCAACTCAAGGGCGTCCCGCCGTTTGAAGTGGGCGACTACGTGTACGTTCCGGGCATTCGCGAGGCAATCGGCGGCGACCTGTCGAGCATTCCGGCGTGGGTCGTGCATGCAGGTGAGGCGCGCGAGATATCGCTTTACGTGGCGGACATGACCGACGAAGAGCGCGCTATCGTGCGTGCGGGCTGCCTTATCAACTATAATCGTACGCGTCGCGAAAAAGAGTAGGGTCTCGCGCGGGCGGTTGCGCTCGCGCGAGGCCATAGTCGCGCGGCGGGAAGTCGCGTGATGGGAAGAGCATCGAACACGGGGCATAGCTGAGAAGCAGCCCCGTGTTTTCGATTGGAAAGGGTTTTCATGGAACGTGAGAGGTTTGGTTCGCGCCTTGGGTTCATCCTAGTGAGCGCGGGCTGCGCCATCGGCTTGGGAAACGTATGGCGATTCCCCTATATCACCGGCGAGTACGGCGGCGCGGCGTTCGTCGTGCTGTACCTGATATTCCTCGTGATATTCGCGCTGCCGGTGCTCGTGATGGAGTTCGCCGCGGGCCGCGCAAGCCAGCGCTCGATCGCGCGCAGCTACGATGAACTCGAGCCCGAGGGTGGGAAGTGGCATCGCTTCAAGTGGGTCGGCCTTGCGGGCAACTACCTGCTCATGATGTTCTACACGGTGGTGGCGGGCTGGATGCTCGCCTTCATGGTGAAAAGCGCGATGGGCGAGTTCAACGGCGCGAGCACCGAGCACGTCGCGAGCGTGTTCGGGCAGCTTCTCGCTGACCCCGTTCAGATGACGATTTACATGCTGATCATCGTGGCGATCGGCGTGATCACGACGCGCGCGGGCCTGAAAAACGGCGTCGAGCGTGTGACGAAGGTGATGATGGTCGCGCTGTTCGTCGTGCTCGTGGCGTTGTGCGTGCGCGCGGTGACGCTGCCGGGCGCTGAGGAGGGCCTCGAGTTCTACCTGATGCCCGACTTCGGGAAGCTCTTCGCGGGCAACACGCCCGCCGAGCAGTGGGCGACGTTCGGCGATGCGGTGTATGCAGCCCTTGGCCAGGCGTTCTTCACCGTGTCGGTGGGAATGGGCTCGATGGCAATCTTCGGCAGCTACATCGGCAAGGACCGCCGCCTCACAGGCGAGGCCGTGCGCGTGGGCGTGCTCGACACGCTGGTTGCGCTCATGGCGGGGCTCGTCATCTTCCCGTCGTGCTTTGCCTTCGGCGTGGAGCCGGCTTCGGGGCCGTCGCTTGTGTTCATCACGCTGCCCATCGTGTTCAACGCGATGCCCCTGGGGCAGCTGTGGGGCACGCTGTTCTTCCTGTTCATGAGCTTTGCTGCGCTGTCGACGGTGATCGCCGTGTTCGAGACGATCATGGCGTTCTCCATGGACCAGTGGGGCGTGCGCCGCGAGAAGGCATGCCTCGTGAACGGCGTGCTCATCGCGCTTTTGAGCATTCCGTGCGTGCTCGGATTCAACGTGCTTTCGGGCGTTGCCATCCCGGGCATCGGCGACATCCAGTCGATCGAGGACTTCCTCGTATCGAACAACATCCTGCCGTTGGGCGGCCTCTTCCTTGTGATGTTCGTCACGAGCAAGCGCGGATGGGGATGGAAGAACTTCCTCGCCGAGGCGGACACGGGCGAGGGCCTGCGTTTTCCCGCCTGGTCGTATCGGTACATGAAGTACGTGCTGCCCGTGGGGATCGTCATCATCTTCGTGCTGGGGTATGCGCCCATCGTGAGCACGTGGTTGGGGGTTTCGTAGCGATATATCTTTCCGCCTCCAGAGTGCTGTGTGCCAGGTTTTGATGAGGACTTGCGATCAGCTCGCAAGCCACCTGCGATGACTCCTCGCGGTCGCAGCTGGTGGTTGCGCGCAAAAGAGGGCGAAACCGGAACGACGGGACGGCAGAGCTGGAGCTATCGAGGAATATAGAAATCTCTAAGTTATGGGGGATATAAATCATCCAATTGATTAAAAATACCCTGATAAACCTATTATTTGATATGCTAGCTCCAAAGGAGATCGGAGTAGCATGCTTTTGTCCCCTAGAGAAAACTATCTGAAGAAGATTCGCGGCTTCTACCATGACGACGGGATGATTAATGTCATCACCGATGTGCGCCGCTGCGGCAAGTCCTGCTAATGCTCTTGGTCATGGTCGTCCTCGAGCTCCTTTCGTCTCGAGGCTCCCTCGCGTGCCCGGCCGCGGGCGGCTCCCGGGGCGGTCGCCGTCGTCATTTCCTGCCGCTCCTCGACTCGATGTAGGCGTCCACGGACGCCCTCGAAACCAGGAGCTTCCTGCCGAGCCTGTACGAGTCGATCTCTCCCGACCAGATGAGGTCGTACGCCTTGCTTCGGCTCGCCCCCATGTACTCCTGCATCTCGATCACCGTCATCCATTCGTCGCGGCCCCGGTTGCCCTCGGGCGCGGCGCATTTCGTAGTGTGCGCCATGGTTCCTCCAATCTTTTCGCGCGATGCGCCTGCGCGGTCCTGTGTGCGTTTTCGTCTGCGCGACGATTGAACCGCCTGATGGCGCTTGGCGCGTCCGACGGGAGCGGAGACGGGTCGAGGTGGGTCGAGCTGGTCGGGCCTCCATGAAACGGCCATAGGCCGTGTGCCTTAGCTCGCAGCTAAGTCCCTGAAAAGTAAAAGGCGCCCATGCGGGCGCCTGCCTAGGAACAGGGTTTGTTCGGTTGTGGTCGGAATGCTCGTCTTCCGCGGTGCTGTCGTCCGGGGTCCGGCATCTGTCGTTCGCCTCTTCTGTCGTGTTTGCTGTTGCGTGTTCTGCGAGCGACCTTGCGCAGGTTTTTCAACCCGTTGCCCCAGGTGCACCCGGATAAATGGTACCCATCCGTTGGGACACGGACATTGCGGGAGGGCTTTCTGGGCAAGCTGGGATGGACGAGCGGCGGGGTTCTAAATGTAATAATTCGAGCTAGAGGGCCTTGTGCTCTATTTTGCAAAACGCGAGGGACGCAATCAACTCGACGATTTCCCCGAACCCTTTCTGAACCAATGGGGAGCAAATGCGGAAGTCATTGAGGCATGCAAGAAATAGAGGAAAAAAATAGGGCAGAATCGCTTTCACGATCCCGCCCCGCAAACCCGAGGGTTTCTAACTGGAACCTATTATGCAGCTAAGTGGCGTCTTATCAACCCCCCCCGCGTAACAGACTCCATTGTCGGTAAACGCTCCGCCAAGGGCTGATCGCCTCTCTAGACGAGCTTCTTGCGCGTCTCCTTCAGTATGCCCTTCTTGAAATCGGACCACTTGCCGAAGAACTTCTCGTCCGTCGCGGTGGCGGTGTGCTCCGCGTATTTGATTGCCGTGAGTTCCATGGTGCAGATATAGTCCGCCGCCTGCGAAAGCCGGTACTCGGAGGGCTGCGCCGATCGGTAGACGACGGCGTCCTTCGACAGCGCGTACTCGATTGCGCGGTGCAGCGACTCGGCGATGGAGCGCTGGCCGTTGTCGTAGTAGACCTTGACCATATCGTAGGATTGCAGCTCCGCGAGGTTGTCGAACAGGAAGTTCACGATATCCCTTCGCATCGCCCCCGCGAGCTTGTCGAGCGAGGCGAACTGCTTGGTCGCGTATGCGAAGGTGTGGTACTTTACGGGCATGTGGCGGAAGAAGACGCGGAACGAGCCGAGCATCATCTTGCGCGTCCTCAGGTCGAGCCCCGAGTACTGGTCCTTGCCGTTCATGAGCGGCGACGCATGGAAGGGTATGTTCGGAAGTCCCTTGGCGCGGAGGGCGTCCTCGTATGCCTTGATCGACTCCGCGATGCTGTCCGATTGGTCGTGCATAACGACGGTGAGCAGGTAGTATCGGTCGGAGAGGCCGTCGCTTCCCGATTCGTCGACGAAGATGCTGAGTTCTCGCATTGCTCTCCTGGATAAGAAAAAAGCCGGGGAAAACGTCCCCGGCACTTGGAGGCCTTCCTTGCGGAAAACCAATTATTTTATATCATGGGCTGCGCGGAAATTCAAGGGAGCTCGAAGCGTTTCCGGACGTCGGCGGAATCTCAAGGCCCGTTCGCCAACTCATGCGCAAGCCACCTGAGACTACTCACTTTGCTCACCGATGGCGAAGAGTCGCGACCTGGGGTTTTGCAAATGGTGCGCAAACCACCCGCGTTGACTC
>NZ_WAJR01000011.1 GCF_008831035.1 Ellagibacter isourolithinifaciens
GATTCCCGGCAGGAAGGCGGCGTAGCATGCGCTAGAATGACGGCATTCTAGGTGATTCTCGGCTCCTCGGGCAGCCTGCGGCTACCCTCGAGAACCGAGCTCTACACCAACATTCGGGACACTACCGTGCAGCGTTGAGCTTGATGGTGTCGGAAAGCACGGAATCCAGGAAAAAGACGCGTTTGGGTTCAAGAGCGGCGATTGCCTCCAAAACCTCAACGGTGAGTCCTTCGTCCATGCAGCAGATGAGCTCGTCAGCGGCGATAGATGTAATGGGGTAACCTGCTACCTCTGTCTTCTCCATGGGAAGCGAAAGCTCAAGTCCCCACTTGAGCATCATTTCGAAGATTATGTCGTCGTACGTGCGACCGGGCTTGATGAGATTGTCGACAAGTGCGCCGCCCTCCACCTGGTCGAAGTTGGAGCTGTCGAGCTTGAGTATGCGGAAACCAATGTCGGGCATCCTAGTCGATTCCCCTGACAGTGTTAGCTGTGCATTTGACGCATGAACTTCGGCTTCTATTTGTTTTCCAACACGTCTTAACCGCTCTTCGGCTATTTCGCAAAGATTAGAAAGTCCTAATTCCTCTGCTTTCTTATTACCGAAAGAGCATTCTGGCAATTGAATGCATATAGCTTTCCTTGTTCCACCATCGTGTAGGTTCATTTTCATTAGCGCATCCATTGAGCTGGCAGAACCGGAGAAAAAGTCGAGGAAAAGGGCGGATGTATCGGGAATCATATCGAATAATTTGATTAGAAATTGAGTCGGTTTGGGGTAAGAGAATATTTTTGCATCACCGAATATATCTAGAATTTCATTTGTCCCATGTTGAGTATAAACATCGTCAATAATTGACTGCAATTTTCCTCTTCTAATGGATCCGTCCTCAAGTTTTAAATACTGTTTGGTTTGAACGCTCCAACCTCCGTCGTTGCTCTTTGCAAACTCAATCTCATTGTTGTCTAGAGCTTCTCGAACACGTTCCTTACTCCAGAGCCATTGCCTTTTTGGCCATACTTCTGTTCCATCTGGCGCGACAATTGGAAATACAAGGTTTTCTCGAGCATCAAGTGTCTTATTCGCTTCGAGCGGGTGTGTCCTATATGGGCCTCCTACTATCTTCTTATCGCGTTTTGACTGTTTCAATCGAACCATTCAGAATGCGATGCAGTTACTGGCTGGGCAGGTATGTCGGCATGTGCCCTGGGGCGTATTCGGACCCCGCAAAAGAGACTGACGGCCTGCCCCATTCGGGGCGGTTCGCGGATAAGCTGGATGGCGGAGCCTTGATCGAAGGCTACCCCGTGTCTCTCACAGGAGGTTGCGAGCCCGTTTGGTGAGCAGGGGCCTGCCATGCACGGAAAGGCAGGGCCTATGATCTACGCCGGGATAGACATCGCCAAAAACGACCACGTCGTAGGGGCGACCGACGAACACGGGCGCGACGCGTCGAAGCCCATGAAGTTCGCAAACTCCGCTGGCGGGTTCGACCGCTGCGTCGCCTACCTGGAAGGGCTCGCGGAATCCAAGTCCGACCTGATGGTGGGCATGGAGGCGACCGGGCACTACTGGCTGCCGCTTTTCTGCCATCTGCAAAACGAGGGCTTCTCGGTCGTCGTGATCAACCCCATCCGCACCGATGCGATGCGGCGCTTCAAGGGCAGCTCGCGCGTGAAGACGGACATGATCGACTGCGTGCTCATAGCCGAGACGATGCGATGCGGCGACTTCGAGCCGAGCAGGCTCGGCGACGAGTCCATGATGGAGCTTCGCCAGCTCACGCGCCTGCACCAAGAGCTCAAAGAAAGCGTCGCGAACCTGAAGCGCCAGGTCATAACCGCGCTCGACCAGGTGTTCCCCGAATACGACTCCATCTTCTCCGACACCTTCGGCGAGAGCTCGAAGGCGTTCCTCAAAAGATGCCCCACCCCCGAAGAATGCCTCGGCATCCGCGCGGATTCGCTGGCGGGCACCTTGGCGAAAGCCAGCCACGGCAAGCTCGGGCGGAAGAAAGCCGACGAGATAAAGAGCATCGCCAAGGGCTCATGCGGGATGCGGATGGCGACTTCCGCCCTATCGTTCCAGATCAAGCTGCTCATAGACCAGATTGACTTCATCGAAAGGCAGGCCGAGGAGGTGGAGGCGAAGATACGCGAGGGCATCCAGGAGATCGAGCCGCTCATCCTCACCATCCCCGGCATCGGGCACATCCTCGGCGCGCAGATCGTCTCCGAGATCGGCGACATCAGGCGGTTCCACAGCGCCCCCGCGATCGTGAAGTACGCCGGCATCAACCCCTCTGTCAGCCAGTCGGGGAAATTCTCATCCGACGACAACCATATCACCAAGCAGGGCTCCCCCTACCTTCGCCGCGCGCTTTACCTGGCGGCGATGGGGCAGTTGAAGCTCAAAACGCCGTTCTACGACTACTATGCCAAGAAGCGCGCCGACGGGAAATCCCATCGAGAGGCATTGATCGCGGTTTCCAGGAAGCTGGTCCACGTGATCTACGCCGTGCTGTCCAAGCAGCAACCCTACGACCCGAATGCCGCGAAGAGCCCCGAGCTCGCATCGCGTTCCGAATGATTCGATGTGAAGCTGTCAAAGTGCGAAATCCAACAATTAAATACTCTCTAGAAAACTTGCCTTACGGGTCTTGACTACTCATAGCTGGTCTCTTTTATCGAAATTTGAATCTTGTTTCGTGTAATATCTCTGGATGGATTCTTCGGTGAGAGGGACGGTAATATCTTGGATCATCGAGATGTCTTTTGCATAGATTAGAACGTAATCCTGAAGTGTAACGAGGTATTTTTCCTTGGGACCGCCCCCATAACGTTTTTTCCAAATAATTGTATCGATGAAATTCGGCGAGCCCAAAATTTCGTCGCAGATAAAGCGTAACGAGTTCAATTCGTTGTCATCGATGGAGATAGCTATGATGCCATCTTCTGATAATAGCTCCCGCGCAAGCCGCAATCTTGGATACATCATGCTGAGCCAGTCAGAATGATAACGACCGGAAGTATCAGCGTTGGATTGACCGCTCAAACCAGCTTGATCTTTGTAGTTCTCAATTGAGTCTTGGAAGCTGTCCTTGTAAACGAAATCATGACCGGTGTTGTAAGGGGGATCGATATAGATCATCTTCACTTTACCGTGGTAGCCGCGCTGGAGAAGCTTCAGTACCTCTAGGTTGTCGCCCTCGATGTAGAGGTTTTCGGTGGTATCCCAATCGACGCTTGCCGCTTCATCGGGACGCAGCGTAGCTGTAGACGGAGTTTGCGCCTGTCGAATAGCATCAGTCTTCCCTGGCCATGTGAAGGCGTAGCGCTCCTGCCCTTCATCAACCTCGTCTCCCAGAATAAGCCGCAGTTTCTCGAAATCGATTGAGCCATCGCCTTCGACGGCAATCTCAGGGAAGAGCGCCTTCAGCTGCTCTATGCGTTCGGCAACTAGGTCTTTCGACTCCAAGTCCACATGCGTGAAGCTCTCGTCCATCAGCTTCTGCTCTTCAGGGGTCATTGGCATATCTCCTTTATCTCATCCATAACGCTTTCGCGCTGCTGTTCCAACTTTCGCATCTCAATGCGAAGCTTCGTCGTGTCAGCAAGAGTCGCATCTTTCGACTTCCTTGCATCGTTCAATTCGTTGATCTTCGACGTTAGCGCATTCATTGCTTTCACGTGTCCCATAAGCAGGTCAACATCCGAATCTTTGCAAACCGGGTAGAAGCCCAGCGCTTTCACGGAGCGCGCAAGCAAGGTTCTGTCGCCCAATGCGATCAGATAGTCCATCAGGGTCGTCTGCGGGAGCATCGCAAACGAGAGACGCTCCAGAAAGGGCGCGTATTCAGGGTTTTCCACCTTGAACAATCCGCTTGAACTGATTCTCTCCGTCACGAAGGCTCCGTGCTCTGCGAGGTTCTTGCGCCGCAGAGCGGCAGAAACTGCAATACCCGGGTTCGCAAAACCTTCTGCAAGGATCACCGTGGGGTTCGGGAAACAGCCGTGCACCATGCGAAGAGCCTCCGCTATCCCGGTCGTGGAGTTCAGGCCGCACGTCAGGAATATGACTGACTCGATGTCGTAGGCATCGTTCTTCACGGGCAAGATGCGGGAGTTCGACTTGTTCAGGCTCGCAAAGAAGCGGATATCCCGCAACTTGTCCAGAAGCTTGACGGACGCAGCTGGTGCCTTGGCAAGCCTCGCCTGCTCCGCCAGCTGCGTCTTGGGGACGCGCCGCTCTCCTGCGAGCGCGCCTTCCGGAAGCTTCAGTATGTCGTTCCAGGACACCGTCATTTCGTCAGCACCACGAAGCTCACGATGGAGTAGTCATCGAATCCGAGAGCCGATCCGCTGCCGACCTCTCCGGCAAAGAAGAGCTGCTCGATCCCTTTAGCTTCCTGCACGCCTGTGATGTCAGAGACGGCGGCCTGGAGAAGCTCGTTCACAGAGGCCATGTCGGTGCCGTCCTTCGTCTTCCTGTTGAAGCGTTTGCAAAGATCGAGCAGGGGCTCGCTCTGCCCATCGCATGCCGCCCTCATGATGTCGAGCGCCGCCTTGGGCTGGGTGTGCGGAGAGATCACGCTGCCGTTCTCGGTGACGTATATGACGTAGTAGGGAAAAGTCGGATTCGTGTCCTTGGGGTCGCGTCTCTCGTCGTTCTGCTTGAGGCAGAAGACGATGCCGGGCTCGACGTCGTCTGCAAGCTCGGGCGGGATCGGTGCAACGGCGCAAAGCCCGCACGACGAGTTCTCCAAAAGCCCCGGATGATTCTGGGCGTAGCGCTTCAGCTCCGCCCGAAAGTCGTCGAAGGCGAAGTCCGTGATGGATATGCCGCCGGACATGTCCTCCAGGTTGAGCACTTCCTCTTGGAGCGCCTGGAGCTGCTGGCGGCGGTATTTCAGGTCGTTCATCTCGTCGTTGCGCTTGCCTTCGAGCACGTTCTCCTCGCCGGTCGCGCTGGCATCGAGCAGCGCCATGCGACCTTTCACGCGCCCCTCCAGCTGGATGTACTCGTCGAGCTCGATGTCAGGCCAGAAGTTCACCAGCTGGATCGTAGTGTTGGCAGACCCCAAGCGGTCGATGCGCCCGAAGCGCTGTATGATGCGCACCGGGTTCCAATGGATGTCGTAGTTCACCAGGCAGTCGCAGTCCTGCAGGTTCTGGCCCTCGGAGATGCAGTCCGTGGCGAAGAGGATGTCAACCTCGCCGAGCTGCCTGCGCGTGTCGGAGAGTTCCTTGGACACTGGCGAGAAGTGCGCGAGCACCGTGTCGAACGTGGCGCGCTTGATCTTGAGTGAATGGGTTTTGGCGATATCGCCCGTGACCATTGCGCATTCGAGCCCAAGCTCTCTCGCCAACGGATCAGACAGTTGGCTATAGAGATAGTTCACCGTGTCCGCGAACGCGCTGAACACGAGGATCTTTCTGTTCTCTTCGTTGAAGGGGCTTTTGGCCTTCTGCTCGATGAGCTCTCGCAGGACGCGCAGTTTCTCGTCGCGCTCGGGCGTGATCTCGCGGGCGTAGCTAAGCAGCTGCTCAAGCACGCTGATGTCGTAGTCGATGTCCTGCCCGAGCTTCAATCGGTCGAGGTCGGCGGGATCCACATGTACCTTCGACGAGGCGCGGTATTCCGCGAAATCGTCCTCGTCGTCGAACATGGACGCGTCTATCTGCGCCATGTCATGCTGGGCGACGAGCTCCTCCGCCTTGTCCAGCATCCGCTTGGTGGCGAGGTTACCCTCGTAGATGCGCTCAAGGGTGATGCGGAACGCGTCGATGGAGCTCTCAAGGCGCTTGAGCAGGTTCACCCGCATGAGGTTGGCCACGGCATGGGTGCGGTTGATCTGGCTGTCGAAGTCGCGGCCCCACGTGTCGCCGTACATGTCCACGTACTTCTGCTGGCGTCCCGGCATCACGTAGGCGAGCTGCTGATACTGCGCAAACGTGAGAGACGCGATCATGTCGTTGAGCTCGGCTATGGAGGGAAGCTTTCCCAGCGTGTCGATGGGCGGGTGGAGCGATATGGGCTTGCGGCGCTCGGGGAATTTTGTGTCGCCTGCGGTGTAGTACTTGTCGATGTGCTTGCGGCTGCGCGCGATAGTGAGCACGTCGAGCAGCTTGAAGTAGTCGGCGTTCACGGCGTTCACGAATGATTGCGTCGTGCGCTCCTCGTCGTCGAGCTTGCTCCACTCTTGGAAGCGCTGCTGCGCCCTGCGCGTCACGCTGTTGATGGAGGGGATGCCGTCCTCTGCCAGATACTCATCATCGCCCTCGGTGATGATCTCTATCTGGTTGCGAAGGTCGAGCAGACGATTGTTCACCGGCGTCGCTGACAGCATGAGCACCTTCGTGCGGATGCCCGACTTGATGATGTCCTCCATGAGGCGATCGTAGCGGCTTCGTTTGGTGGTATCTGTCGGCTTGTTGCGGAAGTTGTGCGACTCGTCGATGACGATGAGGTCGTAGTTGCCCCAGCGAAGCGTCTCCAAGTTCACGTCTCCCGAATATCCGGTATAGCGCGAGAGGTCGGTGTGATTGAGCACCGTGAAGCTCAAACGGTCGTCTGCCAGCACATTGCGCTCGTCGTTGTCCGCCGCGTAGAGCGTCCAGTTCTCTCGCAGTCGCTTGGGGGCGAGCACGAGGATGCGGGCGTTTCTCTCCTGGTAGTACTTCATGATGGCGAGCGCCTCGAAGGTCTTGCCAAGACCCACGCTGTCGGCGATGATGCAGCCCTTGTACTTCTCCAACTTGTGGATGGCACCGACCACGGCGTCCTTCTGGAAGTCGTAGAGCTTGTTCCAGATCACCGAGTCCTCAAGCCGGAACTCAGGTTTTATGGGATCGTCCTCGTCGTCTTCCATGAAGTCTCGGAACAGATGGTAGAGGGTGAGGAAGTAGATGTACTCGGGAGCGTTATCCTTGTAGAGGGTCTGGACCTGCTCGGCCACCGCATCGGTCACTTCCTCCACCATGGCGGGGTTGTCCCATACGGCATCGAACATGGCCTTGAGGCCAGCGGCCTCGGTCTTGCCTTCGTAGTGGCTCACGCCCATCACGGTTCCCGGCTTGCGGTCATATCCGAGGCCTTCCAAGGTGAAGTCGGCGGATGCGCCCATGAATGCCTGTGCCCCGTCGTTCGCATTGTCGATGTAGTATGTGCCGCCCGGCTGGATGGCACCGCGATGCTTGGCGGACTTGAAGGTCGCCCTGTCTCGGATCCATTCCGCGCATTCCTTGGCAAGTGCGCGCTGGTTGAGGTTGTTGCGCAAGGTGAGCTCCAGCCCGGTGCCGCCGATGCCCTGTTCGCGCGAGCGGCGCTTCAGCTCGAACTCCATGGGCTCCTTGGCATCCTGCATGCGCTTCACGAAGGTGGGCTCACTGAACACGAAGCGGAGCTCTTCAACTTTGGAAAGGGCATCTTTCAGCTCACCGTAGGCGAACACTGTGAAATACGAGCTGATGATGGACAGCTTCGCATCCTCGTCGATGGAACCTGCCAAGGCGTCCCCGAGGCGCTCTTCTCCGATATTGCTCAGGAATTCCATAGCTAGTCTTTCTTCACGAGCTCGTCGATCATGCACATGCGCGCGAAGGCACTGAAGCTTAGTCCTTTGAGCGTCGCCGCCTCGGCAGCGGCATCCTTGAGGTTGCTCGGTATGCGAATGGTGATGGCAGTCTGCTCGCCATCGACTAGGTATTCATGCAGCTTTGTCTTGCTCGCCCCTGAATCTACTAGCTCCGTGAACTTCATAGACCCCTCCCGAACGGTTCGTTTTGCAATACAAACGATTATAATGTCTACAACGGCTCCGAGTAGTAATAAAGAGGACTAACATGGCTGAATCGGACAAAGAAATCATTCCAAGAGCTAGCAACGAATTCGATCCATATGACTCGAATTATCCGATAAACCTGCTTGCCGAGGGCATCGGCTCCACTCTCGCGGAAGCGGACAAAGCCGCCGCAGCAATCGTCAATGCGGTTTCGAAAGATGCGTCGATAGCTATCCAGATCGGAGAGTCCCTAACTAAGGGAGTTCGATATGTGGTTGATACGCCCGACGCCATGATCGACTCACTCGAAAAGGGAAAGATTAAGTTCACGCAAGAGAACAATGGCAAAATGTATGCCCAGTTACGTCAAAGCGACGGGCATTACGGTGAGAAGGTTCCCATCAAGCGGGAGGAATTCAGCCAAGGGATAGGCCCTGTGCAGATGGCCAATGCCATGCAGCTCCGCTCGCTCCAAGCGCAAGTGCAGGAACTTCAGGACAGCATCACGTTAATCGACTTCAATGTCAGAGACGTGCTACAAGGCCAGCAGAATGACCGTTTTGCACTATACCAAAGTGGATTAGGGCTGTTTCTGGAAGCACGAGGGGTATCTGATCCAGACCTGAAAAGACAGCTCACATCTCAAGCTATTCGCGCTCTATCAGATGCTTCTTCGCAAATCTCCCTGCAGCTCGAATCGGATGTTGATTGGCTCAAAAGCGAGTCTTACAAAGAGGCAAAGGGGAAGAACAAGCAGCTCATATTGGATCGCATAGCTAGAATCAACAGGGGCTTTGAGCATATTCACCAATCGTATGTCCTCAGGGCTGCCATCTATGGCGACATCCACGAGTATGCCGCGATGATAAGCACTCTGGAAGCCTATTCTCATTTCATAGACTCGACAATTGTCTCCAATGCTGGTTTCCTCGCAGAATGCGATCCTGACGATACTGGTCTTGGGCACGGAACGTGGAAGAAGCGTGCCCGTCTATCAATCAAGATGGGCGACCTCGCTAAACAGCTCAGATCTCAAGATGTTGTTTTATACCTTTCGGAGGCGGATGAGGACGACCATGAAGAAGATTAAGCTTGGATGCCCGAATCCAGAATGCCCAAACCACAAGAAGAACGCCAAGCTCAAGCACAACCTGACCAATTGTCCGATATGTGGCTCTTCGCTTGTCCATGTCTGCAAGAACAAAAAATGCCACACACTAGTAGAGGATGACGACAAGCTCTATTGTGTTCTTTGCAATGCTGATCGCGAAGATAAAAAAGTGGTCGCAGCGAAAGGCGCAGCTTTCGGGGGCGCAGGACTAATCGGAGCTGGCATTAAGTATCGCCATGCCATCAAAGACGTCATCGTGACCTTGATTAAGCGCTAAAACACCTTATATA
Source organism: Ellagibacter isourolithinifaciens (assembly GCF_008831035.1). GTDB lineage: Bacteria > Actinomycetota > Coriobacteriia > Coriobacteriales > Eggerthellaceae > Ellagibacter > Ellagibacter isourolithinifaciens. Next base: position 9,186 of record NZ_WAJR01000011.1, read on the forward strand.
GTTGCATACACCACCGTTCGCGAGTTCCTTGTCTGATAGGAGCAGGTGGTGAAAGCGAAGAGCTGACTTGCATCGGATGTATCTGCTAGCTGCAAGTCCGGCGTCCCGATAATCTCCTCAAGGCCTTCTTCCTGATCGATCACCAGCCTCTCTCGGCTGGCATTCACGATGTCTACGGCGCAGACCATAAGCTCAAGCGTATCGCCGCTTCGCTTGTAGACGATGATGCGGCTGTGCTCACGGGCGAATCCCTCGTCGATAAAGTCCGCGAACTCGGCGAACGCCGTACCGTCGGACATATGGTGTCCGTAAACCATGACAAATCGAGAATCTATCGTGCATTCGCAATCTATATAGGGCGTACCATACGCTCCCTGGCCAAATACGTCCCTATAGAGATAAGCATTCGGGACATCAGGCATGGCCTGCGCTATAGGCTCGTCTATGCTCGTACCGGGCACCTCAACCCAAGCAACGACCTCTGCAGGAAGGCTATCCCAGTCGATCTGCCTTTCCGGTTCTTCCTGATCGCTCAGATTATCGACCGTCTCTGCAATCTCGATGCGTTCCTCCTCTGACGCACAAAGAATGGTGAGAGTAAGCGCCGTGAGTATGGCGATAATGATTACGCTCGTGGCCTTCGCCGCCTTTCTGATTCTCTTCATTTTTTGCTCCTTGTGCCGAAAAAGGGTGGGACGCCTAGCGAGCGTCCCACCCTGCCATCCTTAGTTCTCAGCTAAGATTCCTGCCGCTTGCGTCAAGGGTCGGTTTAATCCTCGTCGGTTGCCGTCAGCGCTTCCTCTTCCATCTTTTCGATGGCGTCGGTCTGTTTGCGGCTGCGGCGGACGTAGGCGTAGGTCGCACCGGCGATGCCGCAGAGCAGGATCACCGCGACGCTGGCCGTGACGGGATCGACCTCTGCGAAGGCGCCTGTCTTCGGGTATCCCTTACCGGGGTTCTCCGGCTCTGGCACGGGTTCCGGCTCGGGGAAGCTCACGGTCTGGCCGTCGTCGTTGATGTCCTCGTGAGTGGCGACGATGTTCTCCTGCGCGTCTGCGAGCTTCTCGAAGAACACGATGTCGCGTCCCGCGAGCTCGCGCGTGTCGATCTCGACCTCGACGTCGATGGTGCCGTCCGGGGTCTCGGGCACGAACTCGGTCATTCCCACGATGGGAAGGCCGTCGTCGCCCAAGATTGGGTTTCCGGTAGCCTTGTCCATGAACATGGTGAATAGCTTGTAGGTGCTGCCCGGCGCAAGCCCGGTGTAGGCAACCGTGTCGATGAGCTTCACGTGCTCGCCAATGGTGCCGACGTTGGTTCCGGTCTCTGAGTCGCGCGCCTGGGTGGCGATGTCCACTATGGCGACCGTCTGCTCCACGTCGTTGATGTCGGCGTGAACCATGTACTCTGCGCCTTCGAATTCCATCGTCTCAAAGGCAACGAGCGACTTGCCAGCGAGGCTCACACCGGCGAAGGTGAAGGTCACATCCACCGTGCCGCACGACTCCTCTGCAGTGAAAGTGGTAGACGCTGTGATCTCGCTGCCTTCATCGTCGAGTGCGGGCCCGCCGGTGGTCTTGTCCATGAGGGCTCCGCTCACGGTGTACTCGTTTTCGGGGATGAGCCCCGTGTATTCGATGGTGTCCACGATGGTGAGCTCGTCGCGGGCTTGGCCCTCGTGGGTTCCGCTTGCTGAGTCCACAGCGGTCGTCTTCATGGTCTTGGACATGTTGTCAAGTACGAACTCGTGCGTCTGTGCCATGACCCCGCTCTCGTCCCACTCGATCATGCCCTGGTCGTTCACTTTGAAATCGGTCACGGTCGGGTTTCCTTCCTCATCGAGGTCGGCGATCACGTAGCCCCCGGGAGCCGCCACCTCTTGGATGTGGTAGCTCCCGTGCTTCGCGTAGGCGAGCGAGATGGTCCCGTTCTCGTCGGTCGTCATCTCCTCATCGAAGGTTCCCTCGTCGTTCCAGATGCGGAACACGGCACCGGCGACGGGGGTCTCGGGGTCGAGTGCGTCCACCTTCTTGATCTCAGGGTCGGTGGGCTCGTTTATCACGGCTTCCTCGTGGTCGTAGACCGCAACATCCTGTCCTGCGTATTCGAGCACCACGGTCTTCTCAGCCATGTCGAGGGCGTAGCCGTCTTTGGCCTTGGCCTCGTAAACGGTGTAGGTTCCGAGATAGAGCTCGGGCGTGGTCACCTTGCCGTCCTCGCCGGTCGTGAGCGTGGCCACGATCTCGCCCTCGTTCGCACGGATGGTGCCGTCAGGCGTCTGGATGGTCTCCGCAGCCTTCACGATGTAGACGGACTCGTCCACGGCCTCTCCCGTCCAGGAGTCGGTCTTGGCGACCGTGATGGTAGCCTTCTGGGGCATGTTTGAGAACTCTATGACAAGCGGGTTCTCCCAGCCGTTGTAGCCATCGCCGACATGGAACGTCTTGCCCTCAAGCTCCTTCACGTAGCCGCAGGGTGCCTGGACCTCTTTGAGCGTGTAGTCGCCCTCTTCGAGCAGCATCGGCAGCGTCAGCTCGCCGCGTGCGTTGGCCGTCCAGGTGTCGATGGTCTCGGTCACGGGGTAATGGGAGGTGTAGGTGACGAGGTTGCCGCTCGCGTCCTCAAGCTGGAAGCTCACGGGAAGCGGGACCTGCTTGCCGGTCTCGGCGTCAACCTTCACAACCTTGAGAGGAGTCTGCGGGATGTGGTCGTTCACGAGCTGCGGCGGATCGTACTGACCTTCCTCGCGGATCGTGGTCTTCCAGTCCTCCACGGGAAGGAGGGTCTTTCCCCACTTCGCTTTGAAGGCGTCGGCCACGTCGGCCGGGATCACCTCATGAATACGGTAGGTTCCGTAGGCGAGCGCGCCTGTCCAGCTGCCGGACTTGCTCCAGCCGTTGACTTCGGCGTTGTCGTCCTTGGTGGTGGCGAGCCCGTTCTCGTCCACCGTGATGGTGCACACGCGGTTGCCGGGTTCGACGAGCTTGCCGGTCTCGGGCGAGAGCACTGCCTCTGCGGAATCGTTATAGAGCTCGAACTTCACTCCGGGCACAAGGATGCGCACGACCTCCTTCGGCATGTCACCGTCAGGCTCGTCGTAGACGGTCACGGGCACTTCCTTCACGAGGCGGAAATCTCCGCGCTTGACGGTGTCGGGCACCTTGGGCGAGTTGTAGGTGTAGACGGACTCGCCCTGAGCGCCGTCGGGAGTGATGCGCACGCAGAACACCTTAGGATCCCCGCCGTGCCCGTCGTCGAGGTTGTAGCCCTGGGGGGCGCATGTCTCCTGGATCAGCACCGTTCCCAGGGGAATCGATGCGTCGCCGTTGGTCTGGTAGTAGAGGGAATCTCCCGAGTGCTTGTACTCGTCGGCCAGGTAGGCAAATCCATCGGCGTCCGTCTCGAACACCCAGGTGCGCGCAGGGGCACCGGAAGCCTCGGCCGACGCTGCGTCGGCGTAATCGCCCGCATAGTAGCGAACGGTGAAGAGCGCGCCTTCAAGCGTCGCGTCTCCCTGCGGCTCGCTCTCGTTGGTGTCGGCATCAACCTTGCCGACGAGCATGCCCACAGGGTCTGACTGCGGGATGTCGGATACGCTCTGGCCGTTCACCCGCGTGGTCTCATCTGACCTCACCTCGACCGGATAAACGGTCGGGTCGAGCGCGTGCCCCGGAGCCTGCTTAGTCTCGCGCACCCAGTAGCTGCCCGGCTCAAGCTCCTCCAGTATGCCGTAGCCTTCCTCGTCGGTCGTGATGGTGCCCGCCAAGTCCGTGAGGCCCGAGTTGCGGTACACGGTGTAGACCGCGCCCTCCACGGAGTAGAGCGGGTTGCCCTCGCACATCCCCTCGTTGGCGGTGACCTTCACCAGGTCGATCTTACCGTAGGGGGTGTACTTGAACGACAGAATCAGCTGGTTTCCAGCGCCCGTGTAGAGCATGAACGCCTCGAAGTTCGAGGGGACTTCGCCCTGCATGCGCGAGATCTTGCGGCCTGTCGCATCGTCGTTGCACATCGTGCCTGACGAGTCGAAGCCGATCACGTTGTAGCGGCACCATTCCTTGAAAGACTCGTTGCACCCGTAGAGCGCATAGTTTCCGTTGGACGAGAATGTATCTGAGAGCAGGATGTGCGCGAGCGCTGCGTAGCGCGCATCCGTCATGGCCGTGCCGTCATACCACGTGCTTGGCCAGAGGCTTGCATCGAATCCCGGGCTGCCGTAGCTGAACCAGAGGTCCGCTATGGTCTCCGCATCGCGACCCGATACCGAGCTTATCGCGCTTTTGGTGTAGGTGCCTGCAGGCGGCGTCGCCGCAGAGGGGTTACCGCAATAGGCCATCTCGCCGTCGGCGTACATCCATGTGGTCGTGTATCCCGCATAGGGGATCTTGCCTCCGATGCTCAATGAAGCGGTCTCTGAGGCGAATGCGCTTTGCCCCGAAGCCGCGGGAGCGCCTATGACCGAGCTCAGGGCGACAAGTGCTGCGAGCAGGCAGCGCAGTATCTTTGAGCCGGAAGCGCCAATCATCGTAACTTCCATGTCGCACCGCCTATCGGGAGACGGGCTCGGCCTGGCGAACCTCGCGGCTCTGGTTGGCCGATGCCTCACGGGCCTCTTTGGCCTTGTCGTCGAGCGACGCGAGGTAGGCCGCCCTTCCCTTGTCGATGCCCTCCTTGAGTGCAGCGGGCATCACCTTGATGACCTCGCGCACTTGCTTGCCATCCTCGTCGAGCGTGGGGCTGCCGACCGGCTCCAGCACGCTCTTCTTCAGCCAAACCTCCTTCTCGGCCAGAAGGGGGATGTCCCGGTAGTTCTCGCCCTTGAAGCGGGACGGATTCACAAAGAGGGGACTGAACTGGCTATAGCTCACATCCTGTCCGTTGACCACGGTGCCCTTGGGCAGCGTCACCGAGTTGAAGGTCTTGGTCTCGCCGGTCTTCCTGTCCTCGTACTCGATGCCCTCGTGCACGAAGTTCTTGTGCAGGGTGATGTAGATGTTCTTCTTGTCGTCCATTTTGCTTTCTCCTTTGCGTCTTGTGTCTTTTTGGGGTCTATTGGTGGAATGCCCCTGTGGATGCCCTGTCAGCCCATAGGCACCACCCCCTCTCTTGCTGGCATGCGCCTAGAACCCGCTCACGATGTCTCGTGCCCAGGCTCCGCTCTTCACGAGCGACAACACGAGCAGGATGCACATGGCGAGGTACTGGAGCGCGTAGGTGAGCCCGTTCGCTATCGCGTCTATGGGCGTTCCGGTTCCCGGGTTCACGGCGACGATGCCGCCCAGGATCACGGGGAAGCTGATGAGCAGGATCAGAATGATGAGTCCTGCGATGCAGACGGCACCGAAGCTCTTCAGGTACCCGAGCCCGATCTGGCGCGTCTGCTCGAATCCGAGGAATGCCAGCGGGATCGGGGAGAACGCCGCCATGACGTAGAGCTGTATCGCGCGCGCCCAGCAGACGACGAGCGCCACGATGTACGCGACGAGCACGACGAGCCAGCTGATGACCGCGACGACGAGCAGCGCCAGGAGCGCAGACAGGTCGTCATCGCCCGTTACGATCGAGACTGCCGTCATGTCCAGTGCGCCGCCAGTGCCGAAGAGGCCCTCCACACGGTCTATCGCAAGGCCTATGACCTCGTAGATGGCCGCCATGAGGTCGAAGGAGTGCTGGATCAGGAAAAGGAATACTGCGAAGAACACGAGGAGGAACACCACCTCCTTCACGCCCGGGAAGGATTGGTTGCCGTCCATGCGCTGTGATATCTCGATGAGCTTCAAAGTGAACACGAGCCCGAGAACCCCGCAACCGATGGGCAGCACAGCGACCTGCCAGACGCCTCTGGCGATGTCGTACATGGAGACATCTCCCGCGCTGGCGAGCATGGTCTCGAACGGTGCCGACAGTACGCCGTTAGCGCCAAGCGAGCGCATCACGTCGGTCTGAGCCGCGAAGATCCAGTTGCACCAGTCGCGGAGCACTCCGCAGAGCCATGCGTTGATGTCGTCCGCGATCGAACCCCATGCGAGCTGAGTGGGAATGAACAGCGTGGAGAGCAGAACGAATGTGGCTGCGAACGCCACTATGAATCGTCTGTTTGAGACGAGGCTTTTGACTTTGCCCATCCCTATCAGAGCGCCTCGATCGTGCCATCGGATGAGCGCGTTACCGAGATCATGGTCGATGCCCCATCGTCGAGCGTGAACGTTGTCGTAGCCGCGTTGTTGGCATAGTCTATCCACGCCTCCGCATCCCAGATGGCGCGAGTCGCGCTTGGGGACACGGCTGCTGCACGCGCCGAGACGGCGGCCTCGATCTTCGCGGCGTCGATCCCCATCGCCTCTTCGAGCTTGGAGGTGACGCCGGTGAAGCTAAGCGACCTGTCCCCGACCTGCACCTGCCTGTATGCGCAGGCGAGGGCGTCCGATCTAAGTACGGTGTCTGCGCCGTCGCTGCTAACAGAGACGAGAACGGGGCTCGCGGCATCGGTCATTGACTTCGAGGCGAGCACGGTGGCCTCTATGCCGGAGGAAAGCAGCTCCTCGCCGTCAAGCGTCCAGTAGGTCACCTCCGTGCCGCCGTCCTTGGTCTCGACGAAAGCTCCCTTGACGATGGAAAGCGAGTGCGTTGCGTCGTCCACGCCCACCCACGAGGTTCCGACGAGCGATTCGATGCCAGAGCTCGCTTCGCCGTCTGCAGCATCGGTCTCGGACTGAGGGTTCTCTACTGCTGCCTCCTCTGCCGATTCAACAGCAGCCCGGCCTTCAGTCGACCCGTTTTGGGCGAGCGTGCACCTTGCCACGCCCGAGCCCACGAGGAGCACCGCAGCAACAATGGCCGCAGCGAGCATGAGCTTGTTCTTTCTGGTCATGTTTCGTCCTTCCTATCTAATTTTGATGGCGCTCGCGAACTGCGACGCGCCGCTTGCAATCGTGCAGGCCGCGCCCGAGTGCGGCTCGTGGATGTAGCGGTCGTCCCCGATGTAGATGGCCACATGCCCGGGCCTCCAAAGGATGTCACCGGGCGATGCCTCAGACACCGGCACCTTGCGACCGAACGCCGCCTGGTCCTCGGAGTTTCTTGGGATGGCGATGCCCGCCTGTCGGTAGCAGTATTGGGTAAGCCCCGAGCAGTCGAGGCCCACGCCCGGCGTCGTTCCGCCCCATACGTAGGGCACGCCTAGCTGGCTGTAGGCGGCGGCGATGACCGCGTCTGCCGAGAGCGCCCCGCTCTCAAGGTCCTCGACTGTCATCGAGTCGAAGCGGCGCAGGTTGTAGGTATCCATGGCGGACTTGAGGGAGTCCACGTAAGCCGAGCTCGTTGCCCATCCCGCATCCTTGAGTCCCTCCGCCATCTTGTCGGAGGAGCGCTCGGCGATCGCCTGCTGGATGAGGGCATTGGCGCTGTAATGGGATGCCTGCAGGAACACGCGGCTTCTGAAGCGAATGCACTCCACATCTCCTTTGAACACCGTGAAGTACGCCGTAATGGTGGTGAAGGTGCCGGGTGTGTACTCCTCTTGGGTCGTCCATCCCTCCTTTCCGGCGACTTCCAGTGCTGATGCGAAAGACGACGCCCATTTCATCCCGAACAGGTTGTGGTCACGTGTCGCGAGCTGGCTCATGGTCTCGCCCTGTCCCGACTCGCAGATGATCTGCGCGATGGTGCACCCAGCGGGGTGACCGAACTCCTCCTGGCAGCGGATGGCCTCTTCGACCATCTCGTAGGTGATGTAGGGCGGAAGCCCTTCCATGGAGCGCTTCTTGTCCTCTGCATCCCAGAACCCGAACAAGGCCGAGATAATCTGGCCTATGACGAGCGCTACTAGCACGAAGGCGATGACCCCGCAGAGCACCCCACCGCCTGCGGCAATCCCGCTTCCGCCTACCGTGCCAGCGACGGCGGCGTTGCCGGACGACGAGGCGGCCGTCTTCGCGGCGGCTCCCGTCGCCTGGGCGGCGTGGCTCGCTTGCGTATGGCTGACTCCTCGGGCGCTTGTTGTCTTCGCCTTCTTCGTGCCCTGGGCGCTCGTGCTCTTGATGGCGTTCGCGCTCGATCCCTTGGAGCCGCCTGAGGCGGAGAGGGCCCCTTTCGCCTTCCTGTCGCGCATGGCTGCGATTGCCCGCTTTGCGCCTCGTTCGGTGTCGTAGGTGCTACCCACCCCCTCGAACTCGTCTGTTTCGTCGAGCTCGGAGACGGCTTCACGTTCCAGGAACTGACGAACCTTGAGCCGTTCGCTCGGAGTGCTGGATGTCTCGGTTTTTGAGGATGCCTCCCCGACACCCGATGCGCCATCGGAATCCGCGTTAACTGCACTCGCATCTGCCGACTTGCGCATGCGCCTCTTGGAGGGGGCCGCCTTGCACGTTGCCCTCGTGCCGAGTGCGGACTGTTTCTCGCTTAGGGCAGAGAGGCTTTGGCTCTCGTCGTCCTTCACGATTCCCGCGCTCACGGCGTCGAGCTTATCGGCGGTGACGATGTCCGCGATCGAGGCGCTCGTGTTGTCGAGGCTTCTCGGGTCCATCTAGCTCCGGCTCCTCTTCGCGTTCTTCTCGAAGACATGGGCTCGCTTCAGCTGTGCGATCTCCTCGGGCTTGGTGTTCCAGAGGTCGTAGAGCGCGCCTTTGGGGAAGTCGTCACGGATGGGCACGCGCGCCCCTCCCGCGACGAGAAGGCCCTCTCCGGCCTTGATTGACTCGTCGATGTACTCGCGCTCGGCACCGGAGAGCGATAGCATCTCCGCCCACGCGGCGAGATCCTGGCTTGCCTGCTTGTGAAGCAGCATGAAGTCTGAGTTCAGAACCATGGTGCGGGCGCGCTCGTGAGTGAGCATGTGCGAGGTGTTCTGGGAGATGCCGGTGCAAATCAAGTTAAACTTCCTCCCTTCCGCCCAGAACTTCGCGAAGTAATCGATGATGGTGGGGTGGCCGAAGAGAGACTGGACCTCATCGATGTAGAGCCAGGTGGTAACGCCCCGATCGAAGTTCGCATACATCCGGTTGCGCACGGCCTCTAATGCGGTGAGCATGCCGAACACGCGCATGTTGGTGGAGAGGTCGTGAAGGTCTATGTTGGTGATGCGGTTGTGGAAGCCGACGTTGGACTGGCGGTTGAAGAACGACAGCGCACCGGTGACGTATCGCTCGTAGCGAAGGGCTATGTCGCGCGCCTCCGCCTCAGGCTGCTCGACGAGTATCTCGTGGAAATCGGAAAGCGTCGGCATCCCCTCGCCGCCCGAGCATCTCGCGTAAGCCGCCTCGACGCATCTTGTGATGATCGACTTGTCCGCCTCGGGAAGGCCTTCGGAAGACTCCGCCATCATCGCGCTCGAAAGGGCCAAGAAGGCATCGATCTTGAAGGCGAGCTGCGCGGCGTCGGCGCGCCCCTCCACATCAGCCAAATCGAAGGGATTGAGCGCGGTATCCGCATCGGGCGCGAGCCGGACGTTCACGCCGCCGAGGGCCTCTATGAGATTTCCGTACTCACCAGCGGGGTCGAAAATGATGATCTCGTCCTCCGGATAGGCGAGCACTGTATTGGTGATCTCGCGTTTCACAGAGAAGGACTTCCCGGAACCGGGCTTGCCGCAGACGAACCCCATGGGACTTGCGAGCTTCTTGCGGTTGCAGATGACGAGGTTGCCCGACTGCTTCGACTGCCCATAGTAGCCCCCGCCCTCCTGGTTTAACTCTAACGATGCGAAAGGCATCTGCATGGCGATCTGCCCGGTTGTGAGGTAGCGGGTGACATCGACGTGGTTCATGCCGAGCGGTAGCACCGAGTTAAGAGCCTGGCGCTGGCGATAGTAAAGCGGCTCGATACCGAGCGAATTTCCCTGCCCGACGGAGATGATCTGCTCGACCTGGCGCTCAAGCGCATCAACAGTATCGGCGTAGGTGTAGATGAGGCCGGTGTAGGTAAAGAGGCGCTCGTTCTTGTTGCGAAGGAAGTCGAGGAGCTCTTCCGCCTCCTCCTTGGAGTAGCGCAGCTCCGGAGGCAGGATCGTATAGTCGTAGCCCTTCTTCATGGCGCTCATCTGCTCGTCGATTATCTCCTTGTCCATCCAGTCGAGCTGTCGCTTCACGAGCGCAAGGGCGTCCGATTGCGCGATGGGCTGGATGTGCAGGTTCACCGATAGCGGCATGGGAAGGTCGATGATGTTCGCGAGGTAGTGGTCCTCAAGCATCGATCCGAACGTGCGGATGGAAAGCACGCAGCCGTATGTCTCGTCGATCCTGAAGATGTCCGAGCGTCCGCTGGGCTTGAAGTCCACGAGCGCGGGGGCGATCAGGTCGCGCGTCCTTGTGTTCGAGCAGGGATTCACCTTGTCCCATGTGAACGTGAACGCTGCCTTCGGACGAAGCTGGGAGTGGATCGCGCTCAAGCGCTCGATGCCGTTCAGGGCATGCGCCTCGCAGCGTATGCGCGAGAGCGTGTCGGTGACATCGCCCTTGATGCGGGAGAGCTTCGGCACTGCCTCCCACACGTCGCTTGCACCGACCATGTAGGTGAGGTAGCGATGGCGCGTGAGGTTGGAGACGCCCTCTCGCATCTTGTCGTTCAAGATCTGGTTGTATTCCTTGGCGTACTTCTCTGTGTCGGTACCTGCCGCCTTGAAGAAGCGCTTCTTGCCGATCTCATCTTCGGGGATGGGGACGTTGGCTATCGTGAGCTGGACGCACGAGTCCGCCCCGAAGTAGTTGTAGAGGGAGGAGAGCACCGTGAAGATGTTCTGCTGGTTCTCGCGACGAGCCGACTGGTAGGAGATGTCCGAGAACTCGATCGTCTGCGAGAAGAGGCCCTCCTCGACCTGTGCGATGCCATCCTTGTAGATGGCGTCGTATCCGATGTAGGAGGTTATGTCGCTCGCTGACGCCCTTGTCCTCTTCTGTCGCTTCAGCTTCTCCTCGTGGACCTTCTTCGAACGGTCGGATTTGGTGGACATGCCGATAAGCTGCCGCAGGAGGCCTGTCTGGGAACCACTCCGCTCGCGCTTGGCCTTAGCCATCGCTGCACGTTCGGTTCTGATGCGGGCCTTGGCGAGACTTTTCTCATTCTTGAGCCTCTTCTTGTCCTCTTTCATCTCTTTCTTTGGCTTCCTTGTATTCTCTGGTTGGCTCATTGGCCTCCGCTCCTTTGCGTTTGGACATCCTCTTCGCCCTGCGACTTGGCGCCCCGCGCTTGATGCGCGCCAGATGCTTCGGTGCCGGGCTCTCATAGAGGAGTCTCTGGTCTTTCAGATGGTGGGAAAACAGAAGGGGTGCGAACTTCTCAGCGCGCATCCCGAAGGGACGCCAGAAACCGGCGAGCCAGAACGGGATCGATGCGCACATGACGGGGAATGCGGCATCGGCGACCTCAATGCCGATCCAGAAATGGCAGATCGCCGCCACGAGGATCGCCGATCCGAAGCCTCCCGCTACGCACACAAGGGTGCGGAAGGAGAGCTTCCCGACGATCTTCTCCTCGTATTCTCCGATGTCCTTCTGAATGGGGATCTGAAGCGACATGGCTCACCGCCTCCCTAGGCGGGGAGCCAGGACGTGTCGAGCATCCCGAAGTAGACCGCTGCGGCGATGATGATCGCGCCGCCCGCGATGGTCGATATCGCCGAGGCGATCTGGCTGCCTCCCTGCTGCTCCCTGATGGCGAGTCCGAGCGACACCGCGCCCCAGACGACCAGAAAGCCGCCGAGGAAGGTGACGCAGCCAGAGACAAGGCTGATGATGTTTGCGAGCATTTGCCCTCCTTTGCCGTCTTTCGCGCTACCGCCCTGAATGTGGAATGGGTCGGTTGCGCCCCGATGATAGAATTGGGTTCGCAGGGGCGCTTGCGCGCTCCTTTGCGTCTTTCGGCTGCGGCAGCGTCCGGGTGCGTGGAATCACCTAGGCGTCTTGGGGATCCGCCGATCCTTGCCGCAGCCGCACATTTCAGGTCTCCATCAGCTCTCCTTCCCGTCGGGCGCGATACCGTTTGAATTCGAAGGGACCGGATTTCTCGGCCCTTGCCAGCAAAGATGCGCGGGGATGCGACGAAAGCACGTACTTCTTGTCCTTGAACGCCTGAGCCCCGTTTATGAGCACGAGCGCCTCGTCCTTGGGCATGCGTGAGATCTCGGAGCCCTGCATGAGGTCTCGCTCTATGAGGCCGTAGTTATGCGTGTAGGTGGGGTTGTTCCCACGAGAGTCGTTCACGGAGACGTTCGCTACCGTCTGCTTCCCGATCATCTCCGCAATCTTCTGATTGGTGTCTGCCGACTTGCCTCCCAGGTAGAGCATCGTGTCGCAGGCGTTCACAATCGTCGCCGCGTTGTTCTCGCCGTAGTTCTCGTCGAGCTGCGAGAGGGATTGGCAGATCATGGACACGGCGATGTTGCGGCTTCGGGTGACCGTGATCATCCGCTCGAAATCGGGGATGGTGCCGATGTTCGCAAACTCGTCGAACACGAAGTGCACGCATCTCGGGAGCCGTCCCGCGAATCGCTTGAGCGCGCACTCGCAGAGGGTGTCGAGCGCTTGTTGCATGAGCAGCGCGAATACGAAGTCGAAGGTGGAGTCTGTGTCCGACATCGACGCGAACACTGCGACCTTTACATTAGCGTCTCCCATGTGGTCGAGGGCCATCTCGTCAAAGCGGAGAAGCTCGCGCATCTCGGCGATGTCGAAGGGTTTCATGCGAACGTTGCACGAGATCATGATGGATTTGAGGGTCTTGCCCGCAGCCACTTTGAACTGCTTGTAGCTCGACAGGGCGAAGTCGTCCTCGGGTCGCACGGGCTCTGCCACCTTGACCCACGCCCAATCGCCCGTGTCCGTGGTGAATGCCCGGGAGCTCGGATCGAATGCGCGGCCTTCTGACACCTTCATGAGACGACGCCCCGTTTCGAGCTCTTTGAACAACATGTCGAGCGGGCTCAGGTACCCCTCGTCGTCCTCGCGCGCATCCGCTAATGCGAGAAGGGAGAGGAGGCCGGGTATGTTCCTGTCCTCCTCGGGACAATGGTCGAGAAGATATGCCACAAGGGCTGTATAGAGGAGCTTCTCGGCGTTCACCCAGAAAGGGTCTGTCGCGCTCTCGCCCTCTGCTGTGGTGTTCCTGATGAGGCATTCAACGAAGCGCAGGAGCCCCGCCTCGTCCTTGATGTATGCGATGGGGTTGAAGTGCATGGAGCGCGAGAAGTCCACGGTGTCGAACGTCTTGATCTCGTATCCCAGCCATTCGAGCACCCATCCCATATCGTGGATGAGCGTTCCTTTGGGATCCGTAATGAAGAAGCTCGCGTTGGCCTGCATGAGGTTGGGCTTCACGTAGTAGCGCGTCTTGCCGGTGCCGGGTCCTCCGACGACGAGGACGTTGTTGTTCGTCTCCGTCCTCTGGTCGTGAGAGGTGTCCTCCAGGCGCTTGCGCGCGGATGCCGTGAGGATGATGTTGTTGTCGGGGTTTCCCTTGTCGGAGAAAGCACCCATCTCGCTGGCCGTGGCCCAACGGGCGCTACCATGCTCCTCGCCCTTGCGGTAACTTCCACGCCGTTCCCACCATCGCACCCATACGAGCCATACAGCGCACGCGCATGCCGCGCCAACGCTCAAGGGGAGGGGTTCAAGATAGATCACCTGACCTTGCGATAACCGACCGATAAAGGCGTGGGCAAGATTTAACTGGCCATTTCCCGCCTCCATGACGAGCCCCGTGCAGATGTTGCCCAATATGAACAGAGCGAGGGACATGAGCCCGATGGCGAGAAGCTCTCGCCTCATCGGGCCTTCACCTCGATGCGCTCCATCTCGTGCTCGGTCTTGCTTGCTGCCTGATACGCATGGCTGGCCTCGTGGGCAGCGGCGGCCTTCTGCTCAAGGGGCTCTGCGTCGCGCTCTGCGCTCAGATCGCGCCCTCGTTCCTTTACTGCTCTCTCGCATGCCGCGTCGGCGTCGCGTTCGAGCTCCTTGAAAGCCTCGTCCACCTCCGGCGCGTCTTCCACCTTGAATATGAGGTGGTCGTGCCCATCGATGCTCGCGATGTCGTGCTCAATCGCGGCAGCGTCGAGCCGGGCATCGATGATCTCGCGCAGGCTTGCGTAGTCGGGCAGCTCTTCGAATTCGGAGAGGTTCAACCGTGCGTAATCCCGCACGCTCTCGTGCTCCGCTTCTGCTAGGGGCTCGTCGATCTGACCTCTAAGGTTTCTGATGGCATTTTTGAGCCTCTCGGCGCTCGCTCGGATAGCGTCCTGGCTTGCGTCTTGGCCCATCCTGAGCATCCAGTCGAAGAGCTTCTCTCCTGCCTCGTCGCCATAATCGCTTGCCATGATGTTTGCCCCCTAATCTATCTTTCGTTTTCATGCGTCTGCTCCGCATGTTCAGTTCGCACTTGGTTCTCAGATGCGATGACGGCATGCCTTGCTTTGTCAGACAGCCCTTGGGCGTCCGGGATCATCGCAGCCTTCTCATACTGGTCTGCCTTCTCGACCGCTGCTCTTAGCTGCTCTATCAATGTGCCGAAGTTCTCTGAATCGAGGCCTTCGAGCAGGCCCTCCTGGGCCGTCATCGAGACGCCGCGCCCTATTCGGCTTGCAACGACTTCTAGCTCGAAATTCTCGCCTCGTGCCCTGACGTAGCCGCTCGAATCGTCGGGGAAGGCCTCTCCGTCCCAAACGAGAGAGGTCTTCGGCAGCGAGTATTCGAGGCGCTTGCACTCCTCTGGCGTTGCCAGCTGCATGCTCGCGATCGCACGCGTGAAACGGCTCATGTCGGGCAGGATGTAGCTCATGGTGTAGCTCTCGAAAGCAAGCCATGACCCATCGGGGCATCTCTTCAGCGTCCACCATTCGTCGCCCCCGTTGACCTGCTGGATGAAGGCAAGGTCACCGAAGAGCACGCCTTGGCGGATTGCCCAGTTACCGTTTGAGAAGAAGTCGGCGAGGTCTTTGATCGTGGATGCGCGGGAGAAGTCGTATGGATACTCTTCGAGCCACGGATCGTCTTGCCAATCGAATCCGCCTCGCTTGAGCCATCCGTTCTTCTGGCACTTCTCGACGAGCGAGTCGTGCTCCTCCTGGGTTGCCGGTGTGAGGTTGAACATACGGTGCGCTCCTTGTTTGCCATTCGATGGCGGCGGGGCGCATGTCTTTCGAGCCAAGCCCTGAGGGGGTCCGAGTTAGTTGTGTTTCGGGCGACCTGCATCTCCCCGCCGCTAATTTGCTTTATAGCGGGGAGGCAAGGCGATTGCTTGCGTGAGGCTATTCGGAAAGTTCAACTAGGTTCTATAAGGTTTACTGGATCAAGAAAGCAAGATTGAATGTTTTAAGAGAAGTATGCCGTAATAGCGGATGTCACCTTGTCAGGAGAAATCTCAAGCCAATTGTTCTTCGCTCGCGAAAGCTCCCTTTTGAATCTGCGGTCACCGAACACGCGAGAAAGGCGATTGGCTATGTCACCGTAACTTCTCTCACGCATTGTCGGATCTTCGATAACAAGGGCGCGAACCGCATCGTCGAGCTCACGTTCTCGCACACCTTTTTTGCAGAGCAGGTAGTAGATGTCGAAGACATCTTTGTAGCGGGTGGACGCAGCACCGATGCGCAGCAAGGAGCGGAGCTTTTCAGCTACCACCTGCTCGTTGCTATCGGCGAGGATCGTCACGGCATCGTCAAGCTTGCCGAGATCGAAGCATATTTCGGCAAGGTCTGGGGAGACGAGGTTGTGCACTCCTATGTCCACCTTGGTCTCGATGGAGCTCCCTTGGGCATCTGATATGACGACATGGATCCTCTTGCCGCTGTAGTCTTGGTGCTTCAGTTGCTCTATCTTGCCCGTCATCCTTATCGAGAATGTCGAAGACCCGTCTGAGAGCGCGCCGATAAACTTCCTGATAGAGTCATCGGCTATCGAAAAGCGCACGAAGTCCAGGTCGAAGTCTGTGGTTGCGCGGCGCGTGTCATTGGATACGTGCTGCATGAGGACGCCGCCTTTTACCGTCACGTTGCGCGCGAGGTCGGATTTGGCGATAAGGTCCAGCATAGCGTCCTGGGCGGTTCGCGCCCGAGCCTGCTCGTAGACAAGTCCGTCGGCAATGTAGGAGTCTCTGATCTCCGCCAGGCTTTCCATTTCTACAGAACCTCCCTCTGGAGTATGTCGAACATGAAGTCATTCTTCTTGAAGAGGGCCATGTAGTCCTCGACGAGTGCGATGTCGAGCTCGTCGGCTATCTTGCGATAGGAGCTTATGACCTCCTTGTAATAGTCGAGGGGAAGGGATGCCTGGCGGCGCATCACCTCAACGAGCATGCGCTCACGGTTGTACATGCGCGCTGTTCCGCCATCTCGCTCGACATCCATCGTCCCCGGTGTCAGGAGCGCATCCTCGGTGAAGTACTGTCGATATCCAGGCCGAGCGATCCGTGTGGAGCTTCTGCTTGTGGCGAGATGCACTTCATCGGGAATCACATCGGTAAGGTCGTGGGCGTAGAGCGCGCTGTCCATGGTAATGACTGCCTCGGGATAGAGAACGTGCGCGAGCACCAGAGGATCCGGATGCTCGATCTTCGAATATGCCCCACGCGTAAGCTTGTGCAACTCCTTCGATTCCAGCTTCTTCTTCAAGAGGAAGGCCGATCCTGCATCTGCCAAGGCTTGCTCATATGTCATCACTGCGTTATCCATGACGACAATAGTATTGTAATCACTCACATTAAACAAGACCATGTGAGTGATTACATGAATTAATTTTCATACTGATCTCCGCAAAGGAGCTTCAAGTTTTTCGGGACTTCTTGCTATCTCGTGCCAAGCGCGTGTTTCGCTTGAACCAAGCCATGAGCTCGCCGCGCTCCGCAAGGGCTCCCCTTGCTGACCAGCCATACATACGCATAGGCAACGGATCTTCTTCGCGTTCGACAAGCTCGTAGTATTTCTGCTTGCTCAGTTTCAACAGCGCCATGACTTGCCTTGAGTCGTAATAATCCTGGGGCAGGATTTGCCGCTTCTCTTGTTTGGGACTGTCTTCGCTCATGGAACTATCTCGAATAGATTTGCAAGCTGATAGGACAATCAGCTCTCGAAGCTATGCGGATTCGTGCTCAGATCCCGAATCGCCTTCCAGCATCTGGCATCGAGGTCTTCTTGGATCTTCTCGTTGATGAAATGGTTGAAGTCGAGCTTGAGGACGTAGCAGAGAGCAACAAGCTCGTCTGCCTTCATCTCTCGGTTTCCGTGAAGGGTCTTCCAGAGGGTCTTGTTCTTGATGCCTGCGCGCCTTGCCAGTTCGGTGATGTCCTGGCCACATTGCGAGCGGACTTCGTCAATCCTTATCGATATTAGCTCGATTAGCTCCATCCTCGTCTACCTAACGCATCCTTCTCATTAATCCAATAGGAACATTTATTAGGCTAAAGGCGATATAGATGCTCTTGCGATTGTTTCCCCTTCAGGGTGATTTATTTCACCGGCATGGTGAACATTTCCAGCTCCTTACCCTTTTCTCACTAGTGTTCGAGAAACGACACAGCGCTTCGTTTTCGCAATCTGGGAAACGTGCGCCGAGCCATACACCTTGACACTCAAATACGCATCCGCCTCGCAGGCGCGAGGCATACCTACCCCGAGGCGTCAACGACGCGAACGGGGCTTTCGCATCGTTGCTCCGGATGCCGACAGAAGAAAAGATTGTGGCAGGAAGCCACCTTAGCGAGAGGAGGCTGATATGGAACATGAGATAGAAGAAGTCCCGTACGACGAGCAGCGCTTAAGAGACGCCGACCCCGATGGTCTCTACCTTTTCATGCTGGAGCCTTACCCATACATGATGACTCCGGATCAGGTCGCAGACTTCACCGGATCGACCGGACAAGAGATCAGGAAACTCCTGAACAGAGGAGATATCCAAGGTTGCCGAATCGGCATCAAGTGGTGCATCCCAAAGCTCGGGCTTCTCAACTACCTCAACAAGAACCGAAAGGCGGTAGATGAAATTGGGGACGAAGAAGCTAAAGTGCGACAAACCGTATGACATAGATGAAGCTCGCAAGAAGAAGGGGCTCCCGCGCCGAAAGCGTTCAGATTCGCGCACTACAGCCTACGAGCTGACCATTCGCATTCCGGAGGAATATCGCACCTACTTCGATAACAAGAAAAAGCTCACCCGAGTTGTGTTCGCGCTCAACAGGAAGGATGACCTGAAGTCTCAGATTGAGTCTTTTGAGAACGAGAAGAACGCTGAACTTGAGCGCAAGCAAGAAGAGCGTGGATATGCACGCCAAGGAGATGACAGAAACGAGCCGGGGCGATGCATGACCCCGCTCGGAAGTTATGCCGAACGCTATATCGACATCAGGAGCAACGGCTCAGTTGGCAAAGAAACTATCACGAGCGAACGTCGTCTCTTGCAGTACGTTGACGCTGTGATAGGCAGCATCCCCATCTGCAAGGTGACAGCTGAGGACATAGAGGGATGCATCCTCAAGGTACCGGAGCTCTCTGAGAAATGGGCGCTTGAGCGTAGAGCAGCTTGGGAGGAGAACCGAAAAACGGCACGATGGGCAAAGAAGCACGGTACACTTGTTAAGCCATTCAAGCCAATTAAGGTGGCAGGACCTGGCATGCAGGCAAAGGTGCTCAAGTTTCTGCGCGAGCTCATGAACTATGCGCTGGAAAAGGATGACATCACGAAGAACGTCGCGAAGGCGAAATTCCTCACGAGGTTATTCAAGAAGAGCAAGCCCCTCATCGATCCCCTCATGGCTGATGATGCCGCTAGATTTCTCCAGGAAGTGGAGAAGCTGCCTTTGGGCTATCTCAAGGTCACGCTACTTCTCCTTCTCAACACCGGGATGAGGCCAGAGGAAATGCTCGCTATCCGCGTAGGCAACATCACCTCCGATGGTAATGAGACCATCATCAGCATCACGAGTGCTCTCGATCGCGATGGGAAAACCATCAAGGACTATCCGAAGTCGGACGCAGGGCGGCGATCGTTGCCTGTGGACGACTATACGGCAGATACTGTACGAGCATGGATAGAGCTCAAGTCGGAGATGATGAGGAAGATGGGGCTCAAGCCCTCCATGAGTATGCTGGTCTGTGGCCCTGAGATGATTCCTCGCACCTATCAATCCTGGCACCGAGATTGGATGCGATTTGCGGCAGAGGCAGGGTTTGAGGGGGTGCGGCCTTATGCCCTGCGTCACACTTTCGCAACGTTGAATCTTGCAAACGGAGAGAACATAAAGACCGTGGCGGTGCTTATGGGCCATGCCAGCTCTGCCTACACACTCGACCTCTATGCTGCCTATGTTCCAAACACGGGTATAGGGATCGGCACGCGATACATGAACTTCCTACGGGCTGCCGCTTAAGGTGTTACTCGTGGGGATTCCCTGAAATGACCGGCGGTACAAAGGAGGTAAGGTTATAATGGATTACCAATGCGGGCGTCGTATAATGGTTATTACGGCAGCTTCCCAAGCTGCTCACGCGAGTTCGATTCTCGTCGCCCGCTCCATAAACAATTGTGTCGGAAGTCGCCTCTTTGGCGACTTTCGTATTTCAGAGTAGAATTGACTATTGGTTAGAAAACCAATCGTTTTTCCAGTATTTCGTCCAGTACGTTTGCTAGAATTACAGTATTGGTTTTAAGAACAGCGAGGTCAGACGGTTAATTCGAGTCGCGGAAGGTCGGGTAAGGAATAAGCTTCCCAAGCTCGTATTCGCGGGTTCGAGTCCCGTCACCCGCTCCATTGAAAACCAGCGGCAATGGAACACGAGCATTGCCTTTTAAACAAACCCGCTGCGGCGGGTTTTTCTATTGCAGCAGGTCTCTCTTATAAGGAAGAGAAGGAGCGGCTTCACTCATGAGCGACAAGAAATCATTCGACACCTTCATCTTCGACCTCGACGGCACCATCCTGGACACGCTGCCCGATTTGGTTGTTGTCACTAACGAGGCCCTTCGCGAGCAGGGATTTCCCGAGCGAACGCACGATGAGGTTTTGAGCTTCGTGGGCAACGGGCTCGTCGCACTCATGTACCAAGCGGTGCCCGAGAACACCCCGAAAGACATAGCCGACCAGGCAGTTGCATGTTGGAAGCGCTTCAACCTGGAATACGACAACCACCTGACCGCGCCCTACCCGCACGTCCCTGAAACGCTCGCCGAGCTGCGCCGACGCGGTTGCAAGCTGGGCGTTCTCTCCAACAAGTTCGACGGAGGCGTGCACAAGATTATCGCCCAATGTCTCCCCGGCCTCTTCGACGTGGAGCACGGCGAATGCGAGGAAATTCCCCGAAAGCCGAACCCGGCGGGCCTGCTGCGTACCATCGAGGAGCTGGGCAGCACGCCGGAGCGCACCGCCTATCTGGGCGACTCACCGAACGACATCTTGGTCGCTCATCGCGCCGGCGCCTGCGGCATTGGTGTTTCGTGGGGGTACCACACCGCGCAGGAGATGCGCGACGCAGGGTCGGACATCATGCTCGAAAGCTTCTCCGACCTGCTGGAATACGCACCAGAAGTGTAAAGCTCCAAGAACAACGAGGCAAAACAAAGGGAGGCAGTTCCCCCATGTGGACTGCCTCCCTTTGTTTTGCATAAGCAATGCGGGGGCGCCCAATGCCTGCCCCCGCGATTCCGAAATCCTACGCCTTCGTCGCGTAGCCGTCGGGGTTCATCGACTGCCAGCGCCAGCTGTCGGAGCACATGCGGTCGAGGTCGTACTGCGCAACCCAGCCCAGCTCTCGCTGCGCCTTATCGCAAGCAGCGTAATTCGTCGCGATGTCACCCGCGCGGCGAGGCTTGATCTCGTAGGGAATCGTCTTGCCGCAAGCACGCTCGAACGCATGGATCACGTCGAGAACGCTCGAGCCCTTGCCGGTTCCCAGGTTGAAGATGCCCACACCCCGACGCGAGCCGTCAGCCTGAGCCTCGCCCTGGATCGAGCCGAGCCCGGAAGGCTCGCCCGTGCCGACCTTGCCGCCCATCCAGTCGAGCGCGGCAACATGCCCGCGCGCCAAGTCGACCACGTGGATGTAGTCGCGCACGCCCGTGCCGTCCGGCGTGGGATAGTCGTCGCCGAACACGCCGACCGCAGCGAGCTTGCCAACAGCGACCTGCGCCACATAGGGCACCAGGTTGTTGGGAATGCCCTTCGGGTCCTCACCGATAAGGCCGCTCTCGTGCGCGCCGATGGGGTTGAAGTAGCGCAGCAACACGACGTTCCACTCGTTGTCGCCCACGTAAAGGTCGGTAAGCACCTGCTCGAGCATAGTTTTCGTCTGCCCATAGGGGTTCGTGGCGGAATGCTTCGGGCAATCCTCGGTGATGGGCACGAACTCGGGCTCGCCATAGACCGTGGCGCTCGATGAGAACACGATGTTCTTCACACCGTGATTGCGCGCGACGTCGCACAGGACCAGCGTGCCCGCGATATTGTTCCAGTAGTACTCGAGCGGCTTGCGCACGCTCTCGCCCACCGCCTTGAAGCCGGCGAAGTGAATGATCGCATCAACATCGTGCTCGGAGAAGATGGCTTCCATCGCGTCGCGGTCGAGCACGTTCGCCTCGTGGAACGCGCATCGATCGGCGCCGACTCCGGCAATCTTGCGCACGCGTTCGACGGCGACTTCGCTCGAGTTGCTCAAATCGTCGACGATGACGACGTTGAAGCCTTTCGCAAGCAGCTCGACGCAGGTGTGCGAGCCGATGAATCCAGCGCCGCCGGTGACCAAGATCGTAAGCTCGGTGGGCAACTTCGCCAGAGATTTGTTTGCCATAATCACTCTTTTCTCGGAGGGTCCAAGCTTTCGCCATGATACCGCACCTCAAAGCTGTGCGCATGCCCTCCAACAACATCGCAAAACAGCAACGAAAATAGACGATGCCTCGCGAAAAGGAGCATTTCGTCGCTATAATGGCATCATTCTATTAGTGGCAAACGTCTATCTCTAAGGTGCGCAGCGCGCGACGGGTGGACCAACGAAAGGAGCTCCCCATGGAAACGTATTACGACCCGGCAGATCTCGCAAAGTTCTCCGCCGACGGCATTGGCGAAGGCGCCCCTGAGTTGTGGGACCTCTTCATGGCGTACTACGGCAAGGTGTTCGAAGAGGGCGCGCTGACCGCCCGCGAGAAGTCCATCATCGCGCTCGCCGTGGCAGCCGCCGTGCAGTGCCCGTACTGCATCGACGCCTACACCAACTCCTGCCTGCAGAAAGGCGTTACCGAAGAGCAGATGACCGAGGCATTCCACGTAGCGAACGCGATCCGCGGCGGCGCGGCGCTCGCGCATGGCGTGCAGATGAAGAAAATTGTCGAGAACCTGGAGATGTAGTCTCATCGCTTATCCTTCGAGGGCCCGGCTGTTTGGCACGCCGGGCCCTCGCTTTGCGAGAAAGACGAGAGGATGATCATGGGATACATCGAAGAGGTGAACGAGGCGCTTGCTGCCTATCCGCCCTTCTGGCAACACGTGGGGGAATATCGCCTCACCGAGAACGCGCTCGACACGCTTCAGATCAACATCGGACTCAAGTGCAACCTGGCGTGCAAACACTGCCACGTGGAATCGAGCCCCGCGCGCACCGAGGAGATGTCGCGCGAGACGCTCGAGCAGTGCCTTGCCGTCTTCTGCGACCGCGGTTTCAAGACGATCGACATCACGGGCGGAGCTCCCGAGATGAACCCGAACTACGAGTGGTTCCTGCGCGAAGCTGTCGGCGCGGGCGCAAGCGTAATGACGCGCTCGAACTTGAGCATCTGCAAGGAGCCAGGCTACGAGGGCATTCCCGAGCTGTGGGCCGAGCTGGGCATCATCGTCATCGCGTCGCTTCCCCACTACGTGAAGAAAACATCCGAGAAACAGCGCGGCGCGGGCACCTTTGACCCGACGATCGAGATGCTCCAGCACCTGTGCGCGCTTGGGTACGGCAAGGGCGAAGGCACAGGACTTGGCGGCAAAAGGCTCGAGCTCGACCTGGTGTTCAACCCGCTCGGCGCGTTTCTTCCACCCGAGCAGGGGGCGCTCGAGGCCGAGTACAAAGCGAAGCTGAAAGCTGATTTCGACATCGATTTTGACAACCTCTTCGCCATCACCAACGCGCCCGGCGGGCGCTTCGGCGAGCGACTGCTCAAGACGAACAACATGGACCGCTACATGAACACGCTGATCGGGGCATTCAACGAGGAAACCGTCCCGGCGATGATGTGCCGCACGCAGCTTTCGGTATCGTGGGACGGCACCTTATACGACTGCGACTTCAACCAGGCGGTCGGCATGCCATGCAAAAACGGCCTCACCATCGCCGACATGGCGGCGGACCCGTCGATTCCCCTTGCGCGCGAAATCCGCTTCGGGAACCACTGCTACGCCTGTTGTGCAGGATCGGGGTCGAGTTGAGGCGGCTCAACGGCGTAGGTCTTGCGCCGCTCAACCGCAGAAAGCCCTTGGCCGACCTGCAGAAAAGCAAGCCGCCGAGGGCTTTCTCGTATGAAATGTCAGCCGCTGTTGACTTATACTCTTTTCAAGTGCATCATTGCACGCTGGCGCAACGAAAGGAGTCTTCCCTATGAAGAAGCACATGTTTTGGGCATATGCCGCGATCGCATGCATGGTCATGTGCGTCTGGACGGGCAAAGCCCACCGCTAAGGATATTGAGCGCGGGCGGCTTCCGCGAACTGAAGAAGCCGCCCTTACGCTGTTCGCCCAGATAGATACGCTCTCTTGCGGCCCTCATAGCGAATTGAGGCAACGCTACTTCTCGTCGTATTGCGGAATCTCGGTGTCGTCGACTTCCTCCAAATTGCCATCGTAGACATAGTGCTTGGTCTCGCGCGCGATGACGGCGGACAGGCCGAGGACCGCGATGCAGTTCGGAATGGCCATGAGCGCGTTCATCACGTCAGCGAAATCCCACACCGTAGAGCTCAAATTGGAAACCGCGGCGCTGTTCGACGCATCGCCGACCATCATGCAGCCCCAGAACACGAACAGCAGGAACACGATGTAGTACGGAAGCACCGCCTTCTTCCCGAGCAGATAGCTGATCGCGCGGTTGCCGTACTGGCTCCACCCGAGGATGGTGGAATAGGTGAAGGTGAGCAGACCCACCAGCAGTACCAGCGGTCCGAATACGGGGATTTTCTCGAAGGCGGCGGTCGCAAGGCCCGCGCCGGAAGAGATGGTGCCGTTGGCGACGGCGGTGGAAAGCTCCGGGTTCGCGATCAGAGTAGTCATCAACATGAGGCCGGTGATGAGACACACGACGACGGTGTCCCAAAAGGTGCCGGTCATGGAAACGAGAGCCTGACGTGCGGGGTTTTTTGTGGTGGCGGAAGCGGCAACGAGCGGCGCAGAGCCCATGCCGGACTCATTGGAGAAGATGCCGCGCTTGAAGCCGAACTGCAAAGCAAGCGTCACCGTCGAGCCGACAGCGCCGCCGGCAGCACCAGCGGGGGTAAACGCGCCTTCGATGATCTGGCGAACCGCCTCGCCGAGGTACTGACCGTTGATGCCGATGATGATCAAGCAGCACACCACATAGAAGAGCGCCATGACGGGGACAAGCTTCTCGCACACCCTCGAGATGGACTTGATGCCGCCTAAGATGACGATGGCGACGAGCACCACGACGACCGCGCCCACAAGCCACTGCGGGATGGCCTTGCCGTCGACGAGCGAGGTGTTGTAGAGGGCGTCGGCAAGCGAGTTCGACTGCGTGGAAGCGCCGATGCCGAAGGCTGCCAGCGACGCGAACAGGGCGAACAGGATAGCGAGGATGCGACCGAGCTTCTTGTTCTTGAAGCCGCGCTCAAGCGCATACATCGCGCCGCCGAGCATCTTGCCGGAGTGGTCCTTCACGCGGTACTTCACGCCAATGAAGACCTCGGAGTACTTGGTGGCAATGCCCAAGATGCCCGTGATCCACATCCAGAAGATGGCGCCCGGGCCGCCGAACAGAAGACCCGTGCCCACGCCGACGATGTTGCCGGTGCCGATCGTGGCGGCAAGAGCCGTGGTCAGCGCGCCGAACTGAGTGATGTCGCCGCTTGCATCGGAAGGGTCGTCCTTGGTGACCGACATCTTGATGCCCGTGCCGAGCTTTCTCTGAATGAAGCCCGTGCGGACGGTCATGAAGATGTGCGTGAACAGCAAAAGCAAGATCATGATTGGGCCCCACACGAAGCCGTCGACGGCGTCGATGACGTCAAGGGGGCTTGTCGCGCTCGCAATTCCCGTTGCCAGCCCGGTGAACGGAGCGACGAAGAACGATGTCAGGAAGTCCTCCATAGCCCCTCCTTTCTACAGGGAAAAGCGCAAGTACCAGGGAGGCCGAGAAAGCTGAGACCGGGTCGGGATTCGAGTCGGATTCCGGGCCCAAGTAACCAAATCGCCTCGCAAGCGCATACGTTTTTCGCTTACATTGCACGGTAAAAGTTAGGGGAAGCACTTTTCGAGATTATTTCGGCGGTGAGAAATAAGGGTTTCTAGCCCGCGAAAGGCCGCGATGCGGTGCTTAGGGGCGGCCTCTTGACACGATACGTCAGGTTCATTATTGTTGCCGTTGCAACTATTGTCGTGGCAACAATAAGCAAATCGAAAGAGGGCAACCGTTGTACATGTCGGACATTTCCATCATCGTACGGAAGATGCGCACCTTCGCCGAACGGAACATGGCCCACAGGGGAATCGGGTTCCCCGAGCAGCTCGTGCTGATGAGCCTTCTCGCAAACGGCGAGTCGAATCAGGAGTCAATCGCAGCCGAGCACGGCATCGATCGCGGCGCCATCGCGAAGACACTCGCGAAGCTCGAGGCAAAAGGCCTGGTGACGCGCAAGGTCAACAGCAAGAACAAGCGCGAGAAGATTGTCTGCGCAACACCTGAGGCGACAAGCGTCTTCAACGAGATGCGCGCGTCGTTCGTCGAGCTGGACAACACGCTTTTTAGCGGCTTCACCCCCGAGGAGAAAGCGAGCGCCTGCGACCTCATAGCGCGCATGGCGGCCAACCTGCAGGAAGTGGTTGCCGCACCCGTGAGCGCGGCAACCGCGGGCGACGCACCTGCCGCCGCAAGCGCCTCCCCCGCCGACGCGGCAACCACCGGAAAGGAGAGTCTTTAGTCCCATGACCCGCAAGAAGACAGAGGAGCAGGACATCGAACCTGCTCAATCTAAGGAGGGCTCGGACATCGAACCGCAAGCCCCGGCGGGCAATTCCCTCGCCAAAGCAGCACCCACCGCCCGCAGCCAGGGAAAGGGCTACGCGCTTGTCGCCGTAGTCTACCTGCTCGGCCTATGCATGGGCGCACTCGACATGGGCATCGTCAACCCCGCGCGTACCGTTATCCAGAACACGCTCAGCGTTGACGATAGCCTCGGCGTATGGATCATCACCATCTACACGCTCGCCTACGCCGTGTCGATTCCTATCATGGGCAAGCTTGCCGACCGCCATGGCCGCAAGGGGGTCTACCTCCTGTGCATCTTGCTCTTTGGCATCGGCTCGGCGTTATGCGGTGTCGCGCAGGATCTGGGCAACTTCTGGATCCTCATCGGCGCACGCGTCATCCAGGCACTCGGCGGTGGCGGCATCATGCCGGTTGCAACGGCGGAATTCGGCACCGCGTTCCCCGAGGAAAAGCGCGGCATGGCGCTCGGCATCGTCGGCATGGTGTACGGCCTCGCCTCCATCCTAGGGCCGACGGTGGGCAGCGCGATCCTCGAGGTGTTCGGGGCAACGCAGTGGCAGTTCATCTTCTACGTGAACATCCCCATCTGCATCATCGTGCTGATTCTCGGCGTCAAGCGTCTCCCAAACGCACAAGCCGAAAAGACGGGGCCCCTCGATGGCCTGGGCATTCTCATCCTCACGCTCATGACGCTCAGCCTTATGTACGGGCTTAAGAACATCGACTTCTTCGATTTCGCGACGTCGATCGCATCGACCGACGTGTGGCCGTTCCTCGTGGCGTTCGTGGTGCTCCTCCCGCTGTTCGTGCTGCGCGAGCGCCGCGCCGCTGACCCGATTCTCAACCTGAAATACTTCACCAATGCGAACATCGTCATCGCGTTTCTGTGCGCGGTGATTTCGGGCATCGCCATGATGGGCACTATCTTCTTCCCGCAGTTCTGCGAGAACGCCATGATGATGAAATCGGGATCGGGCGGCTACTTCATCGCGCTGCTCGGCGTAGGCAGCGGCGTTGGCGCTATGATGTCGGGCAAGCTCATCGACAAACACGGCGTGAAACCAGTGCTCGCGATGGGCTTCATCGGCGTGGCAATCGGCTCGATTTTCATGGCGTTTGTGGCCTGCACCTGGCCAAGCCTCCTCACCGTGTGCGCCACCATGATCATCACCGGCCTCGGCCTTGGCTTCACCATGGGCACGCCGCTCAACTACATGATGCTGGAGAACACCGACGAGAAGGAATCGAATTCGGCGCTGGCCGCGCTTTCCCTCGTCCGTTCCATCGGCACCGCAATCGCGCCCGCTATCATGGTCGCATTCGTCGTGCACGCGAGCGCCTACCTGCAGGGCAACCTCATGGACGCGATGCCGAGCGAGGTGAGCGCCTCCGAGCTGCCCCACGCCGCCGAGCTCGACAGCGAGCTTGCGAGCCTTCGCGAGACCGAGAACGGCACGAAAATGCTCGAGGGTGTCGACATCCCGTCACTCGAGGACTATCGCACCATCGACGTGGGCATGGACAGCGCGAGCGGAGACGGAAGCTTCGAGATGAGCGACGAGACGCTCGAGCAGCTGAAGAATTCCGACGTCACCACAGTGGTTTCCGCATGCAAGGCGCTTTCGAGCGAGATGTTCGACGCCATGGAGCCGACGATCGAGGGCAACATCCAAGGTGGGTTCGATAAGGGCATAGCCTCGATGCAGGAGGGCCTGGACAGCATGAACGCCCAGATGAACCGTGTGCCGGCGCCTGCGGCAGCAGCCATGACCGCCCAGCGCGACGAACTGCAGACCGTCGTGTCGCAGATGGAGGAGGCGCGAGATGCCGTGCCCGCCATGCTCGACGAGGCGAAGGAGAATTACCTGACCGAGGTCGACAACGACGCTGCGGAGATTCAAGAGGCCTACCAGCAAACGATGAATAGCGGCTTCAAGGGCATGTCGCTGTTCGTGGCCGCCTGCGCGATCGTGGGGCTTGTGCTGCTTATTCCCTATAAGGACAAGAAGAGGCTCGCGCAGTCTGAGAAGTAAACAACCCACACCATGGGACGCCGCCGCCCCGGTAGCGTTGCCGGGGCGTGTTGTTCGGCGCCGCCGGAGCGCTCCACTCAAACGACGAAAGGCATCTTACACAAGCACCCGTGCCCATGGATAAAACCACGGGCACGGGTGCTTCACTTTATTCCCAGCCGCTTTATTCCCAGCCCTTCCACACGTCGGGCTCGTAGCCGACGGTTGCCTGGCGGCCGTTACGGACGATGGGCTCGCGAAGTATCTGCTGGTTATCGAGCACCTTTTCGAACTTCTGGTCGGCAGCAAGGTACTGCACGAGCGCAACCGTGTCGGCATCTTTCGCCTTCTGATCGATCACAGCGTCGATCCCGCCGACGGCGCGCGCCACGCTTTCGAGCTCGCCTTTGCTCATCCCCTTTTCTTTCAAGTCGATGAACTGGAACTTCACGCGACGCTCCTTGAAATAGCGCTGCGCCTTCTTAGTATCGAAGCTTTTCTTCGTGCCGAATATCTGGATGTTCATACGTACCGCCTTCGCTCAATTCTCGTCCATCCATGATACGACAAGGGAGCCGAGCAAAAACAGAGCAGGCGGAGATGGAGGAGGACGGCGACCGACCGTCGGCAAAAGTCGGCCGGATCGGACTGGCGCCCAGCGCGCGCCGGCAACACGCTCGCAGCTGCACACATAGCCGATGCACAAGCTCGCCGCGGCGTTCCCTCGCCCCGCGGCGTGGCGATAGAGAAGCACGCCACTCGCCAACGATGGCGCCTCGGTGAAGAAAATCAACGTCTGGGTTACATCCCTTGAAAGGGGCGAAGGGGACTGCTAGGATACCTCCCCGCTATGAAGGATTTGACCAAAGCATACATCGCAATTCGGCGGCCCCTGGTATACGGGGCCTCTCCTGTTGTTCCCCAAGTGCGCTCTGAGCAGCCGCTTTCTTCCTGTCGTATCTGATGCGCGCATAGCACGTGCATGTTATTTCGCCCGTGGGCCAGCGCGCCTTCGGCGAAGAATCGAATAGATACGAAGGAAGCTTATGTCTGATAATTGTACGGTCGCGCCCGCAAACGGACGCATTACCGGTACCCAGATCCGCATCGTCGCGGTCGTCGTCCTGGGTGCCTTCTTGGCGCTACTGAACCAAACGGTGATGTCGCCTGCGCTGCCGGTCATAATGTCCGATTTCTCCATTGATGCCTCGACTGCCCAGTGGATTATGTCCATCTATCCGCTGGTGAGCGGCATCATGGTCCCCGTTTCGGCGTTCCTTATCGACAAGTTCAGCACCCGCGCGCTGTTCTTCGGGGCAACGCTGGTGTTCGCGCTTGGTACCCTGCTGTGCGCCGCCGCCCCCGATTTCTTGTTCCTCATCATCGGTCGCGTGTTGCAGGCGGCTGGTTCGGGCGTGCTCATGCCGCTGGTCTCGGTGGTTCCCATGCTGGTGTTCCCCGTCGAGAAACGAGGGACGGCTATGGGCATGGCGGGCATTGTCATGTCGGCAGGTCCCGCGGTTGGCCCCGTCGTAGGCGGCGCGGTGATCGACACGTACGGCTGGCGCACCATGATCGGTGCCATCGTCCCCCTCGCAATTCTCGTGCTGGTGCTGGGCGTGTTCATGCTGAAGAACGTGGGCGAGCTGAAGAACCCCAAGCTCGACCTGCTTTCGGTCGTCCTTTCCACCATCGCTTTCGGCGGGCTTCTCTACGGATTTTCCAGCGCCTCGTCGATGGGTTGGGGCAGCCCCGTGGTGCTCGGCTCGATCGTCGCGGGCGTCGTGTGCTTGGTGCTGTTCGTCGTGCGCCAGGGCAAAATCGAGGACCCGCTGCTTCAACTGGGCACGCTCAAGACGCGCGAGTTCCGCGTGGCCGCCATCATCGTCACGCTGATCAACGCTGCATGTCTGGTCACCAACACGTTGCTGCCGCTGTTGCTGCAAACGGCACTCGGTGCTTCGGCCTTCGAAACCGGCATGGCCATGCTTCCCGCCGCGGCGGTGGGCATCATCATCAGCCCTATCTCCGGCGTGGTGTTCGACAAATTCGGTCCGCGCGCCATCTCAATCGTCGGCCTGGTGCTCATGACCGGCGCCCTGTTCCTGCTCTCGCTTTCGACGGTCAACACGCCCATCCTGGTGGTTGCACTGTTCTGCATGCTGCAGTCCGCCGGCCAGTCGCTCGCGAACATGCCGGTGAACACATGGGGTGTCAACGCCTTGAAAAATGACATGATCGCCCACGGCAACGCCATCGCGAACACCGGCCGCCAGGTCGCCGGCGGTTTGTGCACGGCGCTCATCATCACGGTCATGACAAGCGTCACCGCGTCGGCCGGCGTCGACGCGAGCATCCAAGTAGCCACCGCCGTGGGCGCGGGCGTCGCTTACAAGGTGTGCGCGGCAATCGGCCTCGTTTCCCTTATCTACGCCATATTCAGCGTGCGCACCTCGAAGAAGGCCGCACCAAAGCCGAAGGAGGCATAAGCGATGTCCGAGATTCTGTCCGAGCGCATCCCGCTCGAGCTCGAGGGAACTCCTGTTTCGAGCATCATGATTGAAGAGCCGTTCACCTGCACGCAGGATTGCACGATTTCCGACGTGGTGCGCATGCTCGCCGAGAACGAGGTGAGCAGCATGCCCATAATCGATGAGCGCAACCACGTGGTCGGGTTCATCTCCGACGGCGATGTCATGGGCGCCATCGCGCAACATCGCGCCCACACCATTTTCACGGGCGGCGACGCATCTATGCTGTACTTCGACGATCAGAGCCTTGAGCAGCGCATCGAGGACCTGAAGGATCGCTGCGTCATGGATTTCGCGACGCGCAAGGTAGTGTGCGCGCGACCCGACCAAAGCATCGCCCGCGTCGCCGCACTACTGGCGAAGAAGAAGTTCAAGAAGCTCCCGGTGGTGGACGATGAGGGCAAACTCGTGGGAGTCATCCGCCGCTCCGCCATCACCGAATACATCTTCGGCATCCTTTTTCAATAGGGCAGATTGCACTTGAGGCGCGCACCCGAGGGGCATCGAGCCAGCAACTGGACCAGACAACCTTGACACGCACGCGCTTTCCTTCGATGCTTCGGTAAGGGGGGCTGCGAAAATCGCAGCACGGGTGATCGGCACCGCGCCCCCGAAGGCAAAAGCAAACACGGAAGCGATACGATGGGAAAAGTCCTGGACGAAGATCTGGTTTATGAGATTCTCTCCGTCGTGGCGGAGATCCCGGCGGGATGCGTCGCCTCGTACGGTCAGATAGCGCGCCTCATCGGCAGGGAGAAAAACTCTCGCCTGGTCGGAGCTGCGCTGAGTGAGGCAGATCGCTACGGCGATTATCCGTGCCACCGTGTCGTCAACCACGCGGGACGCCTCGCGCCCAACTTCCCCGACCAGCGAGCACTACTGACGGAGGAAGGAGTCGTCTTCCGAGACAACGGCTGCGTCGACATGAAAAAGCACCAGTGGAGAGAGTAGCCAGGCTGCGCGGCGTCGAAAGGAGCGACGCCGCGGGGAACGACCTGCGCCCCGCCGCCGGGCAACCTATGGCAAAGCGACATGCCCCACGAAGAGCGGCGCACCAGTGAGAGATGCGACCACGACGTAAAAAGACCCTATGATACTCGTAAGCATCTATCTGATTGTCCGCCTCGAGGTACCCAAAGAACGAGAGATGCCGAAACCCGTAGACAAAGAAAAAGGTCGGAAGCTTTTATGCTTCCGACCTGAAGTTTCATGGTCGCGGGGGGCGGATTTGAACCACCGACCTTCGGGTTATGAGCTGGCGTCTCCACTATCGGGACGTCTCGCGGTTCAAGTCTGTCAAACTAAAATCCCAGATAAAGCCCGATTTTTCTATTTCGTTCCATCGGCTCTCGTGGGACGTGTTCTCTAGCTTCCCCCCCCCCGAATTCCCCCCGATTGCTCGAAATCGGCGTTTTCGATTCTCCCCTAGCAGTGTTTGTGCGAAACCATCGGAAACGGCCATTCTGGAGAGCGCTCACGCAAACGCTCCTAATGGTCGCCTCGGAGAAGGCGCCGGCCTACAGCTCCTTGATCAACTTGGCGGGAACGCCGCCGACCACCGTGCGTGGCGCGACGTCGCGGGTCACGACCGCGCCCGCCGCCACGACCGCGCCCTCGCCGATGGTCACGCCGGGTAGCACGGTAACGTTCGACCCGAGCCACGCGTCGGCGCCGATGCGCACGGGCGCGGGAATCAGATTCGCACGCTTGGCCGGATCCATGTCGTGGTTCAGCGTGGCGATGACGCAATTGTGCCCGATGAGCGCGCGGTCGCCGATGTATATGCCGCCCTGGTCCTGGAAGCGGCAGCCGGCGTTGATGAACACGCCCTCGCCCAGGTGCGTGTTCAGCCCGCAGTCGGTCGTGAAAGGCGGAAACAGCCCCACGCCTTGCGGAAGCGGGCGCATGAACAGCCGCTCGAGCTGCTCGCGCGTGTCGGATAGGCTGTTGAACTCGGCATTCATGCGCGACGTGATGCGCATGGCCCGCTCGGAGGCAGCCGTCATGAGCTGGTGGACATCCGAGCCGGCCTCGACTTCCTCCCCGCTGTCCATGCGCTCGAGGAAGTAGCTGATCTGCTCTTGCGTGAGTTCCTGTCCGTCTTCGTACATAAACCAAGCCTTTCGCTTTTAGTTGTGGGATCCTGGGTCAGCGCCGATCAATTGCCCGCTATCGACAGCGTGACGTCCGCGTCGCCGTCGCCGAAAGCCGCGAGCAGCGAGTCGGCTGTGGCGCCCTCGATGTGGCCGAGCGGCGTGTAAGCCCAGCTGTTCGAACCGTGGAATATCGTGATCCGGTCGCCTTGGTAGAGCATGACGTCACCGGGAATGGTGGTGACCTGTTCGTCATTCTGGGGCAGGGACCACGGAAGCGGTCCCACGTGCTCGAAGCCGCCATACGCATGCAGGCTCACCGTAACCGGGCCGTCCTGCAGCTTGCCGACGAGATCGCGCGCGGCGTCGGTGTCGGCGGGCGTCATCTCGAACGAGGCGTCACCTGCGGTGATGACGATGACAGCTTCCTCGGATTCGGCGCTGGTGGCAACAGCGGGCGAGGCAGCAGGCGAAGCGCCCGTAGCACTCGACCCCGACCCGACTTCAGCTTGGCTCGAAGACGCAGACGACGAACTGCTACCACCTGCCGTCGATGACGCCGAGTTCTGCGCCTGTGCGCACCCCGCGAGCGCCAACAACCCAGCCAGTGCCACGACGACGATTGCCCTCTTCATACGAATACCCAGCCTTTCCCGACTAGCCTATCTCTACCAACTCGTAGGCGCGGCTGCCCACGCCGAGCGACTCGGCCGCCTCGAGCACATGCACGCCGTCGCGGCTCTCCATGCGCTTGATAAGGTCGGCGCTGTCGTCTTCGCTCGCGTACACGAGGTCGACGCACGCCTGGTCGAGCGCCACTGGGTCGGCCGAGGCCAAAATCCCGATGTCGGCCATCTTCGGCGGCGCGGGATTGGAGTCGCAGTCGCAGTCGACCGACAGGTTGTTCATGACGTTGACGAACAGCATGTTCGGCTGCGCGGCCAGCACCGCCTTGCACGCGTCGGCCATCGACTCCAGGAAATCCGGGGTCGCCGCGCTCCGCCAGCTTTCGCTGGTCGCGCCCGCCGAGTGGATGAGGCACTTGCCCTCGCGCGACGCCATGCCGATGGAGATATTTTTGAGCGCCCCGCCGAAGCCGGCCATCATATGGCCCTTGAAGTGCTAGAGAACCAGGAACCCGTCGTAGTCGGAAAACGCCGCACCCACCAGGTCTTCAGACAGGTGCAGGCCTCCCACCACCGGTAGGGAGAGCGATCCTGCCTCGTCCATGATCTGAAAGTCGGCTATGGCGGTGAAGCCGTGG
Organism: Ellagibacter isourolithinifaciens; assembly: GCF_008831035.1. Taxonomy (GTDB): domain Bacteria; phylum Actinomycetota; class Coriobacteriia; order Coriobacteriales; family Eggerthellaceae; genus Ellagibacter; species Ellagibacter isourolithinifaciens. The sequence goes on from NZ_WAJR01000011.1 coordinate 43,254, forward strand.
TCGGCCGCCACCTGGTAGTGTGCCGCGATAGAAGAGCGCCCGCCGCCGTAGGCCGTGTTGCACTCGACGATGGTGCCGCCGACCGCGTGGACCAGGTCAGCGATGAGGTCGCCCTTCAGGTAGTGGTTGCCGCCCGGCTCGCCGCTCGAGAGCTTTACGCCGATCTTGCCGGAGCCGAGTTCCCGCCCGATGGCGGCGAACACGGCCTGCAACCCCGCGCTATCGAGCGCGCGCGTGAAGTAGACCTGCGGCGCTTCAGAGGAGGTAGGGGCCGAAGAGGCGGACGAGGACGAAGCAGAAGAGGACGAAGCGCTTTCCACACTTTCCGCGCTTTCCGCAAATGAACTGGCCGCCAAACTGACAGGCGACGCCTGCGAAGTGCTGCCGCACCCGGCGAGCCCCGACAAGGCAGCAAAGCCCCCTGCAATCGCTCCGAGCTCCACGAACGTCCTGCGCGTCATGTATCCCATGTCGAGCTCTTTCCCTAACTCTGCAAGCCATCGAGGTAGGCGACGATGTATCCGCACGCCTCCTCGAAGTTCTCGCCCGTGAAACCATGCCCTGCACCGGAAATGACATGCAGCTCGCAGTCAGGATACACCTGCGACGCGCGCTCGGAGTACGACACGTCGACGACCGAATCCGCGTCGCCGTGCAGCACGAGCACCTTTCCGGGATAGGCGCCGATACGCGCGAACATATCGTAGTCCCACATGTCAGCTGCGTAGTTGCGCCCAACCGTCATCCAACCGCCGAACAGCCCGTAGGTATCGGGTACGTCTGCAACCGATGCGAACTGCGCATGGATGTCGTCGGAGATCGAAAGCGCCGGGTAGAGCAGTACCAACCCAGCAAGCTCGTCGGCATGGTCGGCGGCGTAGACCGCCGAAACGCATCCGCCCTGGCTCTCGCCGACGGCCACGATTGCGGACGAGTCTACGAAGTCCCAGTCCTTGGCCGCCTCGATGACGGCTTCCAAATCGGAGACCTCGGTCATGGCCGACATGCTCGTCGATGAGCCGTCGCTGCGGTTCTGATGCGCGCTTCCCCCGCGGAAGTCGAACGTGTGCACCGCAAAACCGTGCGAGGCGAGAACCTCGGCGTACGGCGCGCCCGCAGAGTGGTCGTTGCCAAGCCCGTGCGAGAACACGACGAGCGGCTTTTGCCCCTCCCCCTCGGGCACATATGCGACTCCGTAGATCTGCTCGCCCCCGTTGTCCACCCATAGCTCACGCTGCTCGTAGGTGAAATCGCCCTTTTGGTCGACATCTCCGGAGGAGGCGACGGCCGCCTGCCCGGGGCCCAGGGACGACGCGCTTGCGTCCGTAGAGGCCGATGATGCCTGGCCTTGCGCGGACCCGCATCCTACCAACCCGAACGCTGCGGCGAGAACGATGGCCATAACGGCAGTGGTTCCCTTCATGACGAGGCTGTCCTTTCCCATCGTCCTACTTCAGGCTCTCCTTGAAGAATGCCTCGAGCTTGTCGAAGGGGATGCGGTCTGTGCGGTCGTACAGGTCGATGTGCTCGGCGTCGTCGACCACGAAAAGCTCCTTGGGCTCCGCGGCCGCAGCGTAGGCTTTCTCGGAAAACGCGCGCGAATGGGCACGATCGCCTACGACGAACAGTATCGGCCGCGGTGCAATCTCGGTGATGTAGGCAAGTGCCGGGAAGTTCAGCATGGCCAGGTTCGAGGTCATCGTGAACCCGCCGAGCGCATTGGGATGATGGCCGCGCGGCACGGCGCAGAAGCGCTGCCACTCATTGGTGAGCGGGTCGGTTTCGGGCAGAGCCTCGACGGATGGATACGGCTCTCCCGGGAAGGACGGCACGTATTCTTGCTTCCCCGCCTCGAAGTCGGCCCAACGGTGCTCGGCCAGCTGGCGCTTCATGTCCTCGAGCATGTCAGGGTTGTCGCCGAACATGCCGCGTACGTCAGTGATATCGTACATCGACGTCGTGGCAACGGCTTTGATACGCACATCTACCTGTGCGGCCGAAAGAGCGAAGCCGCCGCTGCCGCAGATGCCGATGGCGCCGATTCGCTCGCGGTCCACGCAAGGCACCTTCACGCCCAGGTAGTCCACCGCTGCGCTGAAGCTCTCCGCGAACAAATCGGGGCTCGAGATGTTGCGCGGCTCACCGCCCGACTCGCCCATGTGCACCTGGTCGAAGGTCAGCACTACGAAGCCGCGCTGCGCGAGCTCGTTCGCGTAGACGCAAGGGCCCTGCTCCTTCACGCCGCCGTAAGGGGCGCCCACGATGAGCGCGGGGTGCTTCGCGTGGCTGCGCATCTCGCGGCGCATGAGCAGGCGAGGCTACACCTCCGCAGCCCTTGTCGTGTCGGCGATCGTCGGAGTTTGCATTCTCGTGTTCGGGCAAATGGGCACTTTCGTCTTCTGCGGCCTGTTCGTCGTGTTCGCGTTCTTCGAGGCCTCCGTGCGCCCCTATGCCGTGGCGGTGCTGCTCGCGCAGCAGGAGGGCGACACGGGCTCGGCTTCGGCGCTCATCAACTTTACCCGGACCTTCACCGGCGTCATCGGCATGTTCGCGGTGATGGCGCCCGTCTTCTCCGGTTACGTGAACGCGGTCGGCTGGCTCATGGCAGGCGGAATGCTCATGGCAATCATCGCATGGGTTGCCCTGCTGCGCTCGTCCATGCCTCTTTCCGGCGTGAAATGAGGAAGAGGGGTCGATCTTCATGCCCTGTCGAGTGCGCTGGTGGGGTTTAATCCAGCGAGGGGCTTGACATGCGCGATTTCAGGTTTCGGGCGAGCGCGAGGAAGCGTTGGGCCGACTTGGCCGATGCCTGGTACAAAGCGTACACCTGCCAGCTAAGGCACGGATTGTCGAGCGGAATCGCCACGGTTCCTTCGGGTACGCATTGGGCAAAGACCTCGGATACCAAGCCAATTCCTTCGTCTGCACCGACGATTTTCTCGGCAAGTTCTACCCCGTTTATCGTGCTGAATCTTACATTGTGGATGCCGCTGTTCTGAAGGGATTGCATCAGCGACCCGTATTGCAATTTATCGTCTGATACCAAGAGCAGCCTCTGCCCGCCAAGCATTTCGAGCTTAAGTGCCTTTTCGGTTGCAAGCGAAGAAGAGCGGGCAGTCCAAGCATAAACCGGTATCGTGGCTATGCGAAGCGAATCGCACATGTTGAAGTTGCGGTTCATTCCGACGACGAAAGCGCCGTCCGCAAGGCCGGCGCATACGCTTTCCACGCAGTCCTGATAGCCAGACTCGCTGATTCGTATGCCGCCCGGATAATCGAAGAACACCCCTGAAGCATCGGCGGGCAAGGCGCTTAGGAGCGCTGTGGATACGATAACGCCAATCGGCTGGAGTGAGCGCCTGTTTTCGTTTGCTATATCGTGCATGTCGTCAAGCAGGTTGATTGCAGCCTGCGCCTTTTCAGAAAAGGCCTTCCCGTCATCGGTGAGTTTCAGGTTCTTGCCCTCGCGCCAGAAGAGCTCGACCCCAAATTCGCGTTCGACGGATTTCACGGCATGTGCGATGTTTTGCCGACTTGTGAAGCACCTCTTGGCGGCTTGGGTGAAACTGCCCGTTTTCATTACGGCCAGCACGAATTCCAACTGCTGCGTTTCCATGCGATGCTCCTCTTCATGGTGCGGCTGAAACGTCTTCTACCGTATTATCTGCACAGGGACGTTGCGTGTCAAAGGCCCCACGACTCTTGTGCGCCACTTGGTTGTCGTGATGGCAGGAGCCCGTGGGCCCCGTCATGGAAAACGGCAGCCGGCTGGCCATGTGGTTGGTCATGGCAGATTTCCTTTGCCTGTATGCGCAAATCATCGGCTACGCCAGAGCCATGCCGCCCTTTCTATACTCGATACGGGAAGGACGGCAATGGGAATCAACTCAGTAGCGGCTAAAAGAGAAGCAAGATTGCCGCCTGCTTTGGATCCGATTCCCGTTGCCTCTGAAGCCTGACATGAGACTTGAAAGGAGATCAGCTGATGAAGAACCGTTATCTCATGTTTTTCGTGATGTATTTCTGCGCGGCGGCATTGGCCCTGAGCCAATTCAAGATTGTGCCTATCCTCGGGCCAATCACCGAAGGCCTCGGCATTGCTTTTGAGCAGGTGTCGTGGCTTATGTCGGTTTTCACCGTTGCAGCCATAGTCCTTGCCATACCTGCCGGGGGCCTGATAGCCAAATTCGGCCCGAAGAAGGTCTGGGTGGTTGTCATGCTGCTCATGGTGTGCGGCAACGTAATCGGCGCGTTTGGAATCGAAAGCTTCGCCATACTGCTTTTCAGCCGAGTCGTGGAAGGCTGCGCATTCGCCTTTGTCGCCATTGCGGGCATCGTGTTCATAAACATGTGGTTTCCTGATAGGAATACCGGTCTTTTCACTGGCATTTTCATGTCGTTCATCTCGATAGGATCGATTGTCGCACTCAACTGCGTATACCCGCTCACCAGTGCTTATGGGCTTGCCAGTGCTTGGTGGCTCGCTGCAATCGTGGCAGCGCTTCTGACGGTTCTGTTTGTTGTCGTTGTGAAAGAGGCCCCTGCTCCAGCGCAGGGAGGCGGCGGGAACCTCCCGAAGGCATCGCTTACCCCGATTCTGAAGAATCAGCGCGTCATGCTGCTCTGCTTCCTTGCGTTGACCTTGGGTTTCGTGCTCTACTTCTTTTTGAACAATTATCCGTCCCTATTCATGACGGTATACGGAGTTGATCAGGCAGGGGCCACGCTCTATAGCAGCCTGAACAATTTGTTCAGCATCCCCTTCTGCGTAATCGGCGGATTCGTCGTCGATAAGCTTGGGCCAAAGCGGGCCCCCGTGTTCATGGCGGTTTCGTTCGTGTTCATCATCGTCGCCTGTGCGTTCATGACGAATCTGACCCCGCCCCTGTTCGTTGTGCACACTCTGGTAATCGCGGCATTCCCTGGCTTGATTTACACGGCGTGCAACTACCTTATCCCGCGCGATGTCGAAAACCCCCTGCAAATCAGCTACGGTATTGCGCTCATGACGCTGTTCTATAGCCTTGGCATTTTCATCGGCAGCCCCATTGTTCTTTACGCCATTGCCGGCACCGGCTCCTGGGCAGTGGGTGGGTACATTCTGGCAGTCATCATGGTTATCGGATTGGCGTTGAATCTGCTCTACATTGGCGTCTCGAAGGGCAAGCCGGCTGCGCCCGACTTCGCAAATTCGCCCATGAAGGCAGGTGACCAGTAACGTTCATTTGGACAGGAAATCAGGAACAAGCATAGAGAAAAGAGAGAAAAGGGGAAGACAATGAGCATGACGAAAATCGCGACGGTAAACTTCGAGACTTCGATGGACAAGCAGGCCAACCGCGCCAAGATGGTCGACTTCATCGAGCAAGCGGGCGCGCAGGGATGCAATCTGGTCGTGTTTCCCGAGGAGGCGCTTACGGGCATCGGCGAGGCAGGGTTCGTGGCGGTGAGCGCGCAGGACAAGCTGGGCATCTACTCGAATTCCGAACTCGTGCCCGAGGGCGAGTCGACCCAGATGTTCATCGAGCTGGCCAAGAAGCACGACATGTACATCTGCTGGGGCATGGCCGAGCGCGACCCCGAGCGCGACTTCGCGTACCACAACGCGTGCGTGCTTGTGGGGCCGGAGGGCTTCGTGGGCAGGTACCGCAAGACCCACCTCGTGCTGACGGAGGGCTTCTACCACTTCCCCGGCACAGAGTTCCCGGTGTTCGACACCGCGCTGGGCAAGGTCGGGCTGTACGTCTGCTACGACATGTGCTTCCCCGAGGTGACGCGCATCCTGGCCAACAAGGGCGCCGAGCTGCTTATCTCGGTCACGGGATGGCCGAACGTCACTGGCACCGACGACGCGAGCGGCCACACCGAGTATATGCTGTTCCAGAAGGCGCGCGCCGCGGAGAATATGGTGCCCATCGTTGTCTCCACGCTGTGCGGGCAGTACCTCGAGGGACACAGCATGATCCTGGGCGCCACCGCGGGCAAGGTCATCGCGTGCGGGGGCTACGGCGAGGAGATGGTGGTCGGCGAGATGGACGTGCAGCGGGAGATCGTCGAGGCTCGCATGCTGTCGATGGGCGGCACTGACCTCCTGCGCGACCGCAGGCCGAACCTGTATGGCGAGCTCGTCGAGCCCAACGCGTTCAATCCCGCGTACAACGTGGACCCGCGCGGGTGCTAGGGGCCCTGCGGTCCGGGCTAACGGGGCGTTCCCCTCCTACAGAAGGCGGCGGCATAGCCAGAGGGCGTGCCGCCGCCTTCTTTAACGCGCGTTGCCGTGGAAAAGCGCAAAGTAGCGCAACGTGAGCGTTCGTGGCGGTGCGTTGACCGTCGGCCGAGCGTTGCGCACGCATTCCGGGTAGGCTAGGATAGAGCGCTGTCGCAAGGAGTGGCCGGATGGGGAGAATGGACGCGTGGCTCGTCGAGCCGCAACCGAGGCTGAGGGCGGGCGGCCTTCTCGCGCTGGATGAGATAGTTCCTCTTCCTGCCCTCAAAGCGCCTGATCGGCAATGGATCCACCTTCCTTTCAGCCATCGTGTAGACACGACCCCTGCTCCAGTGCAAGAGCGCTGCGACCTCCCTGACGTTGTAGAAGCCCTTCAGGAGGACGAGCGTTCCGCTCTCGTGTTCAGATGTAATAGGGATTCGCGATCTTGCCCGCGCCCTCAGGCGAGGCGTTCAGTTCTTGCATCGATATACCTCCTGTCTTTGCTTCCAGCGGCACCGCCATGCTCGAATGCGGATGCTTCGCTTCAATAACAAGGTTTTTTACAAGCCGGGGAGACATGCGGCAAGTCGCGCGAAACGCCTTGGGTCCGCTAAGGTTCTCTATGTTCATTAACCATGGAATCCACATCGCGTGCGGCGTATCGGGGCGGATGGACGGGGTCCGCCCCGAGCGCCCCGCGGTTGGGTCCGGGGAAGTTTCGGACAGGGGGAATGAGCCCCTTTCGCTGCCGCCGATAGGCGAAATGCAGCGACGCGGGTTGGGTTAGCGATCCCCCGCTAGTAGCGGGATACGCCGATAACCGCGCAATATCTCGAGTGTTCCCAATATCAATCTTTTAGTGGGATAATATGCGCAAGCACAGTCACTCATCCGAAGGAAGTCCTTTGCGCTGCTACGAGAACAGATTCTGCTCGTCGCTCGACCCGGATACCCGCAGGCGGCTCTGCCAGGCGTGCACGAAGCCCACGTACGCCGCTAACTCGAAGGCGACCATGAACTTCTACAGGCACTTCCTCGTGGTCGAGGGGCTGTGCCTGGCGAAACGCTTCCGCACGAGCTTCGTCTACCGACAGGGCGATTTCGTCGTCACCCCTCCATCCCGACGAGAGCAGGGAGGTCAACCTTGTCGACGTCTCCTTTTCGGAGGGCGTCGACTACGACACCGACCTCGATTTCATCACCATGACGACCCTCGCGTTCTTCGACAAGGGGGAGATCGACGCGCTGCTCGACGACCCGGGCTTCCTGCGCGCGAGCTACGACAACCTGCAAGACCTCAACGCGCACATCGTCGCGTACCTCATCGGGGTCGGCAGCTCCTCGGCGTACGATGCGGTCCGCTTCGTGCTGAAGCACTGCGCTCACAACGGCATCGACCACCTGACGCACGAGCAGATCGCAAGGCTGACCGGCCTCTCGCGTACGACGGTGACGAGTCTCGTGCGCGAGGTCGCCCTCGCTGAGCCCGAGCTCCTTCGCTGAGCCCGGGGCACGTGCCGTATCCGCACTGACCTGCCGATTGTCGCCTAGGCGACATCCACGTTGTCTGCTCGCATGCGCCGAGGTTGTCGGGCACCGCCTCCGCCGACCGCCTACCATCGCCTTATCGGAGTCGCCCGGACGCGCCGGGCGCACAACCTCGAGAAAGGCGAAGACATGATCGGCAAGGACCTACCCAAGAGCAACATCCGCAACAACGACTTCATCGACGTGGTGTTCGGCAGACGCGCGACGCGCTTCATGAACCCCGACTTCAAGGTCGACCGCGAGGAGATCGTCGAGATCTTCTCGGAGATGAACGTGTTCACCCCCTCGGCGGTGAACACGCAGCCCTACAAGTTCCTCGTCATCGACTCGGACGAGGGCAAGAAGAAGATCAACTCCATCATGCGCCCACCGTTCGACCGCGACCGCACCACCTCGTGCTCGTTCGCCGTAGTCGTGTTCGCCGACCGCAAGTGGATCGAGGGATTCGACGAGCTGTACCAGAACGAGATCACCATCGTCCCAGACTATCCCGAGATGATGGTCCCGGTCACCTACGAGTAGTACGAGGAGCTCACCGCGGGCGACGGCTCATACCTTGACAAGTCCATCAACTTCCAGGCGGGCCAGGCGTCGATGATGCTGCAGTGCATCTGCCGCGCGCACGGGCTCGACACCTCCGTCATGGACGCATGGGACCCCGAGCTGCTCACCGATCTGTTCGGAATCGACCTCGAGCGCTACATCCCCGAGGTCGTGCTCATCATCGGCAAGAGCACCGGTCCTGCGACCGAGCGCTACCGCTACACGGGCGACCATTTCATCATCTGGGGTTAGCAGACGACTCGCGGCCGGGCGCGGCCTAGCGCCCGGCCGCCGCGGAGGAAAGGAGGCCCAGGCGTGAACGTGACGCTTGTGTACAAATGGGGGCGCGACCCCGAGGAGATATTCGTGTACGACGGCGGGACGACCAAGCTCCGCCGCGACAGGCTCGTGGCGAGCGACGACGACGCCGCCGCAATCGCCTGCGCACGCGGACTCGCGGAGGCGACCGGGGGCGAGGTCGTGGGCGCGACCATCGGATCAGGCGACGTGAGCTGGGCGATGGCCCGGGGGGCATCGCGCGCCGTGAGCGCCGAGCCCGGACGACAGGCAGACCGCCGAGGCTCTCGCCCAAGTCGTCGAGGCGGCCGGCGTCGCGGACGTCGTCGTCATGGGGGACGCCCGCGACGCGGCAGGCGTCGCGGGGGCGCTCGCCGCGCACCTCGGGCTCCCACTCGTGGCGGGGGTCCGGGACTGTACCACGAGACGACGCGCTCGCCGCTGCAGCAGATCAGCACGACCAGGCGCTCCGCGAGCCAGATCCCGTCGACGAAGAGGACGCGGTGGAGCTCCCCGTCGGGCACGGGCATGGGCCAAACCTCCCAGAACTCCGAGGTCCTGCGCCTGAAGGTCCGGCCGGCGCCCGGCATCTCGAGCTGCGTGCCCTTCGACAGCAACCACGACAGGAACTCCTCGAGGCGGGCGGCCGCGTCGTCGTAGCGCACGGTGGCCGAAGCGCCGCACGCGGCGCACCTCCATCTCTGGGCCCCCGACGAGGTCTTGCCGTTCCTTTTCATCGACCCGCCGCAGCAAGCGCATTTGACCGCCTTCATGGCGCACCCCTCCCGAAAGGTTTTTAACGTTTCCGAAAAAGGCTACCCATCTGGAGGAACGGCGAGCGCGAGGACACACATTTTGTCCGAGTGCTTAAATAGGGCCGACGAATTTAAACGAACGAGAAAGGGGCATCGACCTGCGCCGATACCCCTAAATGAGACACACATTTTGTCCTATAAGCCGAAAGATAAAAGGGGCCCGGGAACCGCGATTCGGACGGCTTCCGGACCCCTTCCAGAGGGTGAAAAAACAGGCCGTGGGGTAAACTTTTTCGACCGGAAAATTCCCCCGCAATAAAAAATCCCTGACCGTTTTCGCAGGTCAGGGACTTGATTTTGGTCGCGGGGGGCGGATTTGAACCACCGACCTTCGGGTTATGAGCCCGACGAGCTGACCAGACTGCTCCACCCCGCAATGTATGTAAGGCGCCTTTTCACAATGGGAAAAGCTGCAAGAAGGAATATTACCCTCCCCACTATTTGAGTGCAAGTATTACTTTCCGTATCACAAATTCGCCACAATCATCAATCTTTCACCAAAAAGGAAGTGCTGTAAGAAAAAACGCCTCTTATTCCGCAGGTGTGGAGCCTATAATAGAAACTCTGCAAACAGAGCGAACGAGTCATCTATCTGGGGAAAGGAGCAAGGGCGAATGGCCGATGCGAACCATCGCAGCACGGACGGTTCCGCGCATCCGCACGTCCACGCGCTTCCCTCCCATCGCATGGCACGCCGCGCCAGGCCCCTCCCCGAAAAGCTCACCTTCTTCCATCTTTTCTGGATTTTCGTCATCTGCAGCGTCGTCGGCCTCGTCGTCGAGACCATCGTGAGCTACCCCATCGACGGCATCTGGAAAGACCGCGCGGGCCTGGTCTGGGGCCCGTTTTCCCCTATCTACGGCGTCGGCGGCATGCTCATCACCATGGCGCTGTGGAACCTGCGCGACAAAAGCGCGCTCGCCATGGGAATCTGCGCGGGCTTCGTCGGCGCAGGCTTCGAGTTTATCGCCGGCTGGTTTTGGGAGACATTCTTCGGAATCGTCGCGTGGAGCTACGCTGACCAGCCCTTCAACCTGGGAGGACACACCTGCCTCGGCATCGCAATCGTCTGGGGGTTCGCCGGCCTCGCCTGGATGCGGATCGGCCTGCCACCCATGCTGCGTATCATCGAGGACATCCCGAAAAGCGTCCGCAAGCCGCTCACGGCCATCCTCTGCGCGTACATGATCGCGAACATCGTGATGACCGTCCTCAGCTTCAATTACTGGTACGAACGGCAGAATGGCAACCCCATCGAGACGCCACTTCAGTCATACTTTGCAGAAAACTACAGCGACGAGTTTATGAGCGAACGCTTCCAAACCATGTCGCTCTACGCCGACCTTGTGAAACGTGGGAATCAATGATAGCTAGCACTTACCATTTGGGAATCGACGTCGGATCCACCACCGCGAAAGCCGTGGTGTTCGACCCGCTCGCGCAGCGCGTGCTCTTCTCGCGCTACGTGCGCCACAACGCGCATCAGGTGGAAACGGTCGCCACCCTCCTGCGCACCGTTGCGAAAGAATTCCCCGAGTGCGCGTTTCGCCTGGTGGCGTGCGGGTCGGGCGGCACTACCATCGCCGACGTCCTCGACGTGCCCTTCGTGCAGGAAGTCGTTGCGAACTCGCTTGCCGTGCGCCGCGACCACGAGAACGTGCGCTGCGCAATCGAGCTCGGCGGCCAGGACGCGAAGATGGTGTTCTTCGAGCGCGACGAGAAGTCGGGTGCCACCACCGTGGCCGATATGCGCATGAACGGCTCGTGCGCCGGCGGAACGGGCGCCTTCATCGACGAGATGGCCGCGCTTTTGAAGGTGCCTGTCGAGCAGTTCGACGAGCTCGCCGCGCGCGGGCAATCGGTCCACCAGGTATCGGGCCGCTGCGGCGTTTACGCGAAGACCGACATCCAGCCCCTGCTCAACCAGGGAGTTTCGAAGGAGGACCTGGCGCTGTCGTCGTTTCATGCCATCGCCAAGCAGACGATCGGCGGCTTGGCGCAGGGCCTCGACATCCATCCGCCCGTCATCTTCGAGGGCGGCCCGCTAACCTTCAACCCGACGCTCGTGCGCGTGTTCGCTGAGCGCCTGGAGCTTGCCGACGACGACATCGTGATTCCCCAAAATCCCGAGACCATCGTCGCTTTGGGCGCAGCCCTTGCAGCCGACGAGCTGTTCGCGGACAACGAGAACTGCCTTGTCGCAGACCTCCTCGATGCAGCCGACACTCTCGACAAGGCCGCGGCGAGCCCCGCCCCCAGCACGCGCGGGACGGCATATTTCGCATCGCCCGAAGAGCGCGCCGCATGGAAAACCTCGCATGCGCTCGCCCCGCAAACGCCACCCGACCCAGCCCCTGGTTCGACGGTGCGCGCCTACCTGGGTATCGATTCAGGCTCCACCACTACCAAGTTCGCACTCGTTTCCCCCGATGGGAAGCTTGTCGACTCGTTTTACGCTCCCAACGAGGGCGAGCCTCTCGACGTCGCCCGTACGGCACTCATCGCACTGCGCGACCGCTATCGCGCAGCGGGTGCCACGCTCGACATCCTGGGCGTGGGAACCACTGGCTACGGCGAGCTCATGTTCGCGAAAGCCTTCGGCGCCGATTACCACACGGTCGAAACCGTGGCGCATGCCCGCGCGGCGGAAGCGTGCGTGCCCGATGCGAGTTTCGTGTTGGACATCGGCGGACAGGACATGAAGGCCCTTTGGCTCGATGGCGGCATCATCACCGACATCGTCGTGAACGAGGCCTGCTCATCGGGCTGCGGATCGTTTCTTGAAAACTTCGCATCCTCACTTAACATCCCCGTGGAAGGCATCGCACAGGCCGCGTTCTCCTCGGCCAATCCCGCCGTGCTCGGCAGTCGCTGCACCGTGTTCATGACGAGCAGCATCGTGTCCGAACAGCGCTGCGGGAAGACGCCCGCCGACATTATGGCTGGCCTGTGCCGCTCGATCATCGAGAACGCGTTCACCAAGGTCATCCGCGTATCGAACCTCGAAAGCCTCGGCAAGAAGGTCGTCGTGCAGGGCGGCACGTTCTTAAACGACGCCGTGCTGCGCGCGCTCGAGCAGCACATCGGTCGCGAGGTCACGCGCGCGCCCTACCCAGGGCTCATGGGTGCTATCGGCATCGCGCTGCTCACGCAAGAGCATCTGGAAGGCGCCCACCGCGAGAGGGGCGAGGTCGCGGCAAGCTTGGAGACCGCGAACGTGACGAGCGAGAACGCGACCAGCGGGGGGCGCGAGCCCGTACACGCGAACGCCTTCTCCCTCGATGCGCTCGACGCCTTCTCGTATACGCAGGAGTCTAACCTCATCTGCCCCTTCTGCGCGAACCACTGCAACCGCACGCGCATCACCTTCGCGAACGGCGACTCGTGGGTGACGGGCAACCGCTGCCCGCGCGGCGAGGTGGTGGGCGATCCGAAAAATAAATCCATCCGCGAACAGGTTAAACGCATCGCCGCCGCCGTCGACAGCGTGCCGAACCTGTTCGACGTCCGCGAGAAGCTCCTCTTCCGCGACTGGCCCTGTGCGCCCGGCCCTGCGCCGCAAAACACGGTCATCGGCATGCCCCGCGTCCTCTCGATGTGGGAATACGCCCCCTTCTGGACGACGCTGTTCCGCTCGCTCGGCTTCACGGTGAAACTGTCGCGCCCGAGCACGCGCGCCATGTACGAGCGCGGGCTCTCGGCCGTGTCCTCAGACACCGTGTGCTTCCCCGCTAAACTTGTCCACGGACACGTGCGCGATTTGGCCGACCAGGGGGTCGACCGCATCTTCATGCCCTCTGTTACAACGGTGACCTCGGAAAACACCTCGAAAACAAGCCAATCGATGTGCGCGGTGGTGAAGGGCTACCCCATCGTCATGCGCAATTCGGACAACCCCGAGAAGCGCTTCGGCATCCCCTTCGACGCGCCGCTGTTCCACTGGCTCTCGCAAAAAGACCGCGACCGTCAGCTCACCGAGTACCTCACACGCGAGTTCTCCCTCGACACCGCAAGCGTGCGCCAGGCAATCGATGCGGCCGACGCCGCGCAAAAGACGTTCAAGGCCGAGCTTGCGCGGGAAGGCGAGCGCATTTGCGACCAGGTGGAACGTGAAGGCTCCTTCGCCGTCGTGCTCGCAAGCAGGCCGTACCAGAACGACGACTTGGTCAACCACGAGCTGCCGCGCGCCTTCACCGAGCTCGGCATCCCCGTGGTCTGCGCTGATGCGGTGCCCCACGTGAACGAGGTCGACCTTTCGAGAAGCCGCCTCGACGTGGTGAACAACTTCCACGCGCGCATGCTGGGCTCCGCCGTGATCGCCGCGGGAAGCCCGAATCTGGAATACGTCCAGCTCGTGAGCTTCGGCTGCGGCCACGACGCCTACCTCTCCGACGAGATCATCCGCCTCATGCACCTCGCCGGGCCCAAAGCGCCCCTCATCCTGAAGGTCGATGAGAGCGACATCCAAGGGCCGCTGCGCATCCGCGTGCGCTCGTTCATCGAGACCATCCGCCTGCGAAGGAAAAAGGCCGGGAACGAGAAGACGAGCGATCGGGAAGTTGCCGCGCCGCCTGCCGCGGGAGCAATCGCCCCGTCCGCGCTGACCTCCGCTGCAGCAGCCACACCAGCATCCGCCCCCGTCGCGGCCCCCGAGACCTCCGCGAAAACTCCGACTACCGCGCAAGCCGCCTCGGCCCCCGCTCCGCGAACGAGAAAGCACTCCCGCGAGCTGCCCGATCCCTATCCGCAGAAATTCACGAAAGCCGACCGCCAGGACAAGGTGGTCCTCATCCCGAACACCTCGCATGCATTCTGCCGTTTGATGGCAGTCGCCTTCGAGAGCCAAGGGCTGCGGACCGTCCCGCTTGAAATTGGGCGCGAAGAGGCCATCCGCCTGGGCAAACAATACGTGCACAACGACATCTGCTTCCCCGCGCAAATCGTCATCGGCGAGGCGCTCGCCGCGCTTCGCAGCGGGAAGTACGACCCCGACAAGGTCGCTGTCGGCACTGGCAAGTACATTGGCGACTGCCGCCTCACACACTACGAGGCGCTCCTTCGCAAGGCGCTCGACGACGCCGGTTATCCGCAGGTCCCTATCATCACGAATGATGACGTCGACTTCCACAACGTGCACCCTGGGTTCAAGATGAACGTGCGCTCGGCTTTGAAAGTCGCCTTCACGCTGCCGATGATCGATGCGCTTGAAGAGCTGCTGCGCAAGATGCGCCCCTACGAGACCGAGCCGGGCTGTGCCGATCGTGCCTTCGACGAGGCGCTCGACTTGCTGATGGAAGGCTTGCGCGGCAAGTCGCTTCGCTCCCTTAAACGTGGATTTACCCAGGCCATCGACGTGATGAAGAAGGTTCCTTACGACCGCACGCACCGCAAGCCGCAGGTGCTCATCGTCGGCGAGTACCTGCTGAACTTCCACCCCGGCGCCAATCACGACGTCGAGCTGTACCTGGAGCGCAACGGACTCGAAGTCATCGAGGCGCGCATGACCGACGTTATCAGGAAGACGTACTTCTACCAGCACGCGCAGGAAAAGGAGTACCGCGTCACGCGCCCCCTCAAGGAGAAGGCGTGGCACGCGGTCGCGGACAACGTGTTCGACGTGGCCCACAACGTGTGCGACAGCATCGCGTGCGCGCACCCGCTCTACGAGCCGCCCTGCCGCATGCCCGACCTAGTACGCGCAAGCGACCCCATCATCCATCACACGTTCGACGCGGGCGAAGGCGTGCTCATCCCCGGCGAGATCCTGCATCACGCCGCCCACGGCTGCACGTCGTTTTTGATCCTGCAGCCGTTCGGATGCTTGCCGAATCACGTCGTTGGGCGCGGCATCGCCAAGCGCCTGAAGGAGCTCTACCCCCAGGCGAACATCCTGCCGCTCGACTACGACCCCGATGTCAGCTTCGCGAACATCGAGAACCGCTTGCAGATGCTCATCCTAAGCGCAAAGGGTACAGAGGACGCCCCCACGGAAGCCGAGGGGGCGCCTGCGCGTGCCCCGCAGGCGGCAAGTTCCACCGTCTCGGACGCGGCCCTTGCCGTGGCGAGCGCCGCGGACAGCGCCGCCTACGCAGCCGCCGACGTGGCCGCCCACGCGATCGACGCCGGCAAGTTCGCAGCCAAGACCGCCTCCTCCGCTCGCAGCGCCGCGGGTGCCGCCGCCGAAGCCGCTAGCGACGCTGCGGCGGCAAAGGCAGCAGACACTGCAGCCCGCGCCCACGAGGCAGCCGCGCGAGCGCACGAAGCCGCAGAGAAAGCCCAGGTCGCAGCATCTGCCAAAGCCGCTGCTGCTTCCGCCCGTGCCGCCGCCGCTGCCGCACGGGCCCACGAAGCCGCTGAGCGCCTCGCTTCCGCAAAATCAACCGATGACAGAAGCGCCCAGAAGTTGGACAATCAAGCAAGCACCCAGAGAAGAAGCTAGAAAGAAGATTCCACCCCATGACCGTCGTCGATGCCCACGTTCACGTATATCCTGAGAAAATCGCGCTCCGCGCCGCTGAAAGCGTGGGCGACTTCTACCAGTACCCCATGTTCAAGGAGGGGTCCATCCCCGCAATGCTCGCCGCTGTGGAGGGCTCGCCCATCACGCATCACATCATCTATTCGGTAGCGACGAAGCCTTCCAACGTCGAGTCCATCAACGACTTCATCGCGGCAGAATGCAAAAAGCACCCCAACTTCGTCGGCTTCATGGCGATGCATCAGGACTATCCCAATCCGGAGGCCGAAATCGAACGTGCGATTGGCCTGGGACTTCGAGGGATGAAGCTCCATCCCGACACGCAGAAGGTGAACATGGACGACGATCGACTCATGCGCATCTACGAGCTGATCGAGGGCCGCATGCCGCTCGTCATGCACTGCGGCGACTACCGAACCGATTTCTCGCACCCGCGCCGAATGAAGCGCATCCTGCACGAGTTCCCGAACCTCGTCGTTGACGCGGCGCACTTCGGCGGCTGGTCGGTGTTCGACCTGGCTGTCGAGTATCTGGAAAACGAAAACTGCTTCCTCGACATGTCGAGCTCGCAGAAGTTTCTGGGGCGTCGCCGCACACGGGAGCTTTGCGAGATCTACGGTGCCGACCGCATCCTGTTCGGGTCGGACTTCCCCATGTGGAATCCCTCAGAAGAGTTCGAGATGTTCGAGTCGCTCGACTTCTCCAAAGCCGATTTCGAGAAGATGACCTGGCACAACGCCGAGCGATTCATCGGGATGGACATTCGCTAGGAACCTTTAGGGGCCAGGCTATCACATTCTCGCTGCCACATACAAAGCGGCGGCGAGAATACTCCCGCCGCCGCCAACGCTCAGGCTATTCCTCAGCATCCTCGCGGGGAATCTGCTCCACGCGCACGAGAATCTTATCGACGCGGTGGCGATCCATGTCGGCCACTGTGAACGTCGCCTTCGCGTCGCGGCCGGTAAACGACACCGTGTCCCCCTCTTCGGGGATGCGGTCGAACGCGGCGAGCAAAATGCCTGCCGCCGTTTCGCATTCGTTCGCTTCCTCAGGAAGGAAGCCGAGCAGGTCCTCCAGGTCATCGATGGAAAGCGAGCCATCGATCAGGTAGCGACCGTCGCCTTCCTTCACGATCTCGTCTGCCAAGCCGTGGCTATACTCGTCGTCGACGCGCCCCACGATCTGCTCCATAATGTCGCTCATCGTGACGATGCCCGCCGTGCCGCCGTGCTCGTCAACGACCACGGCGATCTTGGTATGACGGCACTGCAGCAGCTGCAAAAGTTTCGCAATGGGGATGCTCTCGGGCACCGCGTACAACTCGCGAATGGGCAGGTCCTCCATCGAAGCGTCGGCGTCCATCATGAACAGGTCCTTCACGTGAACGAACCCGACCAGGTGGTCTTTGCTCCCCTGGCACACCGGGTAGCGCGTGTACTTGTAGCGTTCGGCAAGCTCTCGGTTTTCTTGAAGCGAGTCCTCCATATCGAGGCAGGTCAGCTCGATGCGCGGCGTCATGATGGCCTCGGCGTCCTTGTCGCCCAAATCGAAGATGTTGTCGACATACTCGTTTTGCTCAGGCTCGATAAGCCCGCTTTCCGTGGACTCGTCGATGAGCAGCTTGATCTCCTCGCCCGTGTACACATCGTGTTCGTTGGCCGGATCGTGCCCGGTCAGCCGCACGACGCCGTTGGTGATGCCATTGAACATAAGCATAATCGGGTAGGTGATGCGATAGAACCACAGAAGCGGGGTCGCCGTCATAAGCGCGTAGCGCTCCGTCGCGAAGATGGCGAACGATTTGGGGATAAGCTCGCCCACGACCACGTGCAACGTCGTCATGAGGAAATACCCGATTGCGACCGCAATTACCGAGATGACGGCATCGGGCAGGCCGATCAGAACGAAAAGCGGGCGAATGAGCGCCGAAATCGCGGGTTCGCCCAACCAGCCGAGCGCAAGCGAAGCAAGCGTGATGCCGAGCTGGCAAGCCGACAGGTACGCGTTGACGTTCTCGGTGATGGTTTTCGCGTTCTTCGCTCCGCGTTTTCCCTCGTCATAAGCAAGTTCGATCTGCGACTTGCGCACGCGCACCATGGCGAATTCCGCGATAACGAAAAACGCGTTCATCAAAAGGAAGAAGACGACAAGAATCAGACTGGCAGCTATGGACATCGGGTATGCGGACCTCCTCAGGGCGCGTTTTATTTTCAAGCGACGTTTTTAACCTTGAAGTATGGCATATTCCGCATTCGAGAACGCGTTTGTTGCCATTTTGTTCATCTAGATAGCCAGATGAAGCGGTGAGCGAACGTCTGGGGCGCAGACGAGCTGCAAGGGAGCTGCATGACGGGCCATCGGCGCGCGGCTGGCGCGATAGATCGCCAGCCTGGCCACCAACAGGTTGCCCACAGATCGGCCGCAACCCGCCACACCCCGCCAGCGTCACTCAATCACGATGCGGTCGGTCTGCACACTCGAAATCGCCTCGGGGCTCAGGCCGCACCCCAGGCCGAACTCGTACCCTGCCCGGTTCAGCGTCACTTTCCCACGCTCGGCGGTATAAGGGGGCATGGTCACATCAACGTCGAAATAACGCGAGGTCGACCCGATATCGCCCGGCATCACCACTTCGTCGAGCGTTTGGAACGCCGCGTGCATGCGCTTCGAGATTCCCGTGTCGTACATGCCGCCCATCCACACCTCGCGCCCGCGCGAACGCGCCGCAAAGATGAACTTGAGCGCAGCCTCCACGCCCCCGAATTTCGCGACTTTCACTGCGAAGCACCGCAGCTCAGGATACGAAAGCGCCTGGTACGCCTCGCGCTCATTCACGAACGACTCATCCAAACAGATGGGCGTGGCGATGGTCCTCTGCAATGCTGCCAGCCGCGCGAAAGCCCGGGCGGTCGACCCACCGCACGGCGTCAAATCGATAGGCTCCTCAATCCACGCGACGTTGAGCGGATTGAGCGCACGGAGCTCGGCGATCGAGCGGTCCGTAAAGCTCTGGTTCGCATCGAGCGTGATGAACAAGTGCGGGTACTTTTGGCGAATCATGCGGACAACGCCCAAGCTACCAGGAGCAACCTTGAGCTTCACGCGGCAATAACCTGCCTCCACGCATCGCGAGACCGAGGCAAGCGTTTCCTCCACGCTGCCCATGCCGACCACGGCACCCGCCGAAACAGCGGCCTCGCGCGCATTCCCAAACGGTGTCCTCGTCTTCCCGTGCGCCCGCTCGCGATGCGCCGCGCGCTCGATCACGTCGTACTCCTCGGCAAGCAAGCGCCCGAGGGGCTTCCCCACAATCTTGCCGTAAAGGTCCCACAGCGCAGGTTCGATCGCGCCGCAAGCAAGCGGGAAGCGCTCCATCCCCGGGATGGAGGCGAATGCGGCGGAAACCTCCCTTGGATGGAGAAAAACCTCGCCGATCACCTTCGGCGCGAGCGTGCCGCGCAACACCTCTATATCCTGCTCGATTGTTTCCGGAAGATACCAGTCAGAGGAAAATGCAACGCATTCTCCCAGGCCAACACGCCCTTTTGCATCGACGACCTCAACGATCACCGACTCGCGGAATTCCAGCGTCGCTTTCGCCGTCACAAACGGCTTCTTGAAGGGGATGCGCACGCGATGCAAGATCACGCGGCGCACATCGAGGCATTCCGAGTAGATTCGCTCGATGGCAGCGCGGTCAATCTTGCCGATGCCCTGACGCGGCAGGCTTTCCATGACGAAAATCTGCTTGGGATGATAAAGCTTCGAGAGCACGCCTTCGAGCTGGCCGTGGACAGAGGCGACAAACGCGCGATCGCTCGGCCGAGAGGGGGCGAGCGGCCTCGAGGCATGCCGCCTTACCTGCGGTTTTGTCACCTCGCGACCAAAGCGCGCTGTCTTCACTGGGGAAAGTCTGTCGAAAGCCTGATCACGACCGCCGCGCTCGGGCGGCTTGCTCGTGCGCTCGATGAACGCCACGGGGCGCCGTCCCCACACGGGGTCGGGGGCGCCGAACACGTAGGCGTCCGCCACGCCGGGAATCGCCATGAGCTTGTCGGCAATCTCTGCGGGATAGACGTTTTCCCCGCCCGAGACGAACATGTCGGTGGTGCGCTCCTTCACATAGATCTTGCCCTCGTGGAGCGCCGCCACATCGCCGGTAAGGAAAAAGCCATCCGCGGTGAAGGCAGCACGCGCGTTCAAGTAGTTCGACAACACGCCCGGCCCACGCACCGCCAGGCGCCCGAAACCGCGCCCATCGGGCTCGACGATGCGCGCCTGGTAGCCGGGCAGAAGCTTCATACCGCCCGTAAACGACTCATCTATCAGGCTGTTTGCAACCTGACTGCACGTTTCGGTCATCCCGTAGCTCGCATACAGGCGAAGCCCCGCCTCGTGCGCGCGAGCGATGGTAGCGGGATTGAGCGCGCCCCCGCCAAGCAGGATACAGCGATACGCGGCCAGCGCGGGGCCGCCCCCCTCGACAGCGAGCATGTCCTGCAGCATCTTGTCGACCACGGAGATATGGGTGAAACCGACGCGCGCGGCGTCCTTCAGGATTCGCGCCGCATCGAAGCGCGCGTAGAGGCGAAACGGCGTGCGGTTCGTGATGCTGCGCACGACCTGCTCGAAGCCCCCAATATGGTACAGGGGAAGCGCCACCTGCCACATGCCACGGCCCCGCACCGAGAGCACGGCGTTGGACGATTCGGCAGCAGCCGTGAGCATGCGCCAGGTCGACGGCACCGCCTTCGGCTTGCCCGTCGTACCCGACGTGAAGAGGACGAGAGCTCGTTCCTTGTCGTTGAACAGGTGCGATTCTCTTTCCGCAAAATGGGTGGCCTCAAAGACTGCATCGCGCTCGGCGCTCATGATGACGCGCTTGCCGCTTTGGAGCCGCGACGCCCCCGCAAGGTCGTCCGCCACATGGTCCATAAGCATTTCAGCCCGCGCTTCGTCAATGCGACATGCCACGCGGATTCCCGAGCTCTCCAAATCGAACAGGCGCGAGAGTTTCTCCGCCGATGTGAGGCGATTGTTCAGCACGACGAGCGAGAATGCCCCGTACCCCGCGGCCAGGGCGAGGAAGATGAACTCCGGGCAGTTCGGAAGGTCGACCGAGACGCAGTCGCCGCGCCCGACCCCCTTGCTCCGCAGGCGACGGGCGATTGCCGCTGCCGTGAGCCTGGCCTGGCGATAGGTGCACGAATGCTCCGAGCCGTCGCGCGCAACGAACGTGAAGAAGACCCCGTCGGGATCTGTTCTCACCAGGCTTTCGAACGCATTGATCATCGCGTGCTCGGACCACGTTTCTCTTCGGACGCCGCATCAGCGACTTAGGCGGACAAAGGAAATGAGAAGCGACCTTGCGCGCTACACGCGAGGCCGCTTGGCTTTAGGGAAACTTAGGGTACTGAGTGAAGTCGGGCGCCCGCTTCTCCTTGAACGCGTCGCGGCCTTCCTTCGCCTCGTCGGTGGTGTAGTACAAAAGTGTGGCGTCTCCGGCGAGCTGCTGGATGCCCGCAAGCCCATCGGTTGCCGCGTTGAAGCTCGCCTTCATGAAACGCAGCGCCGTCGGCGAGAACTGCAGCATCTCACGCGCCCACGACACGCATTCAGCCTCGAGTTCCTCGAAGGGAACGACCTTGTTGACCAGCCCCATCTCGAGCGCTTCGGCGGCGGAGTACTGGCGGCAGAGATACCAAATCTCGCGCGCCTTCTTCTGTCCCACGACATTTGCCAGGTACCCCGCGCCGTAGCCAGCATCGAAGCTGCCGACCTTGGGACCTGTCTGGCCAAACTTGGCGGTTTCGGCCGCGATGGAAAGGTCGCACAGAAGATGAAGCACGTGGCCACCGCCGATGGCGTAGCCGTTCACCATGGCAATGACCGGCTTGGGCACCACGCGGATCAGATGCTGCAGGTCGAGCACGTTCAAGCGAGGGATGTTGTCCTCGCCCACGTAGCCGCCGTTGCCACGGATCTTCTGGTCGCCGCCCGAGCAGAACGCCTCGTCCTCGTGGCGGCCGCCGTGGTTCGCACCGGTCAGGATGATGACGCCGATTGACGCGTCATCGCGCGCCACGGAGAACGCGTCGTACATCTCGGTCACGGTGAGCGGGGTGAACGCGTTGCGCCGTTCGGGGCGATTGATAGTGATTTTCGCAATCCCATCAGCGGTTTCGTACTTGATTTCCCGATATTGCTTGGCGGATTTCCAAGCTACGTCATCCATAGCTGTCCTTTCGTGGCATATCGTTGATTCGTTGCAGGACGCGAAACAGTTGGCGCGCCCCGCAACGGAGACATCGGCTTCACGACGCCGATTTCGCACTCAGGGGAAAACGACGCCATGCCGGCGATTGACAATGTTTGGTTCTGTGTTTTCGCTTCGAATGATTCCTGTTTCGCAAGTTTCTATATCATACCGCGATGAGGTATGTCATGGGGCCGCGGGTTCGGGAGTGCACGATTCAACCACTTCTTCCAGAATCGCGCCGAACGCTTCGGGTTGCTCAAGGTGAATGTTGTGGCCTGCACAGGGAACAGCCCGGCACGAGACCGCGTCGTGGGAATCCGCGCGAAGGTCGGCAAGGACCTTGCAGTACTTCGCATCAAGCCTCCCCGCCAAATAGCTAACTGGGACACCGCGCCGAGAAAGTTCGCAAAGCGCGCGAATCGACTCGCACCGCAAAGGCATCTGGTGGGCACCCGCCTGCTCAAAAGAGAGCGCGAGCGATTCCGCGTCGTTGGCAAAGCGGCCCGCCCGAAGTCGTTCTCGCTGGTCAACTGGAAGATTGCGCTGGCTTTCGAACAAGGGCAGGCCCGCCCACCAGGACATGAAAGCGGACACTCCTTCGCCCCGCACGCGCGCGGCCCACGCGAAGTTGCGCTCGCGCAGCGCTTCACGCGCAGCGTTGTCGACAGGCCCGAGGCCCGCGCTTTCAAGCACGAGGGCGGAGAAGGGAACAGCAGCGGACACCCGCGCCGCATTCGCTGCCGTATCCCGCTGACCGCCCCCAGCCACGTCCAGGCGGCCAGATCGGCCACATGGAGCGAAGGCTGCGGAGCTTCTGAGCGCAATGCGGTCGATCTGGCCGCCGTCCCGCAGGTCGTCCGCAACAAGGCGCGCCGCCTGGAGCGCAATGCGGCCGCCCATGGAATAGCCGACCAGTACGGGGAGCCTTCCCGCGACATGCGTCACGACTTCGCAGAAAGCAAGGAGCGCCTGCGCCTGAAAGTCCAGGTCGAACGCCTCGCGACCCGGAACATCGCCAACCGTCGGGCGAGCGCTCTTCCCATGCCCCGCAAGCTCGAAAGCAAAACACTCCACGCCCGCGCGAGAAAGCGACAAGGCAACTTTATCCCAGGTGGAAGCCTGCTGCGCGAAGCCGTGAACGAGCACGATCGGGGCCGATAGGGCGCCACCTTTCCTCGCGCCCGACGCCGAAGCACGCCACGCCTTCACGCCAAAGCGCATGCCCTCGAAATCGAAGCCGCGCGTCTCCCCCCAAACCTCGCTCGTCACTTCGCCGCCCTTCTTCAGAACCTCGCTTGCCACCTTCGTCGTCCCTCTTTTGCCCCGATGCGGGTAGTGTCCCGAATGTTGGTGTAGAGCTCGGTTCTCGAGGGTAGCCGCAGGCTGCCCGAGGAGCCGAGAATCACCTAGAATGCCGTCATTCTAGCGCATGCTACGCCGCCTTCCTGCCGGGAAT
>NZ_WAJR01000012.1 GCF_008831035.1 Ellagibacter isourolithinifaciens
ACCGTAGAGAGGGGGATCACCCGATCCCATTCCGAACTCGGAAGTTAAGCCCCTCCTCGCCGAAAGTACTGCGGAGGAAGTCCGTGGGAGGATAGGGCGTTCCGCTCATGGGCGGCGCTTTTTCTTTCGCGCAGGGGGCCGCGGCCCGGGGGGACCCGGCCGCGGCCCCCTTTCCTTTTGCGCCCGGGCGTACGTGCGCCTCCTGGGCGGGTCTTGCGCTATTTGCGGGAGTTATTGCGGACAATCAATCGCGCTTCATGCGGCTATACGGCGAGTCTGCTGTGCTGCGACAGCAAGTTTGTCAATTTCCGAAAAGGTCGCCAGGTTTTCTTCAAGCATTATTTCGTTTTCTATCATTGAATTTCTCTGTTTCACCATGTTGTTTGTTCGCTCATTTACATTTACTTGTATATCTACAGGTACAATATGAATTAATTTTGATGTGTATGTTTGAGAGGACTGACTTTTCGTGGCTGAATATAGTGAGACTGTTCTGAACCTTGCTGCGTCGTGTGTCTCCGATCATGAGACGCTTGACAAGATTGCAGATGCATTGGCAAACGGGACGCGTCGATCTCGACAGCAGGCTGCACAGGTCCTCGCAGCGGTTTCCCATTCCGACGCCGCTGCGGTTTCCGGCTATAGCCAGATTTTTGTTGGTTCACTATCTCGTCCTGAGGCGCAGACGCGCTGGGAATGCCTTGACGTGCTGACTCGTCTCTGCGATGTCGATGCCTCGCTTTGCGTTGACGCTATCGATGGGGCGGAGAATGCGCTTTTCGACGAGGAGAGCGGTCCGCTGCATCTTGCTGCGATGCGATTCCTCTGCAAGTTCGGCGCGATTTCCGAGCAAAATTCTGAACGTGTCTGGCCGCTTGTTGATGAGGGCATTCAATGCTGGCATGGTGACCTTGAGTTCCAGGATATGTTGAATTCGCTTGTCGATTTCTCTACGGGGCATCTTTCGGAGCCGGTGAAATCCGAGCTTGCTGAGCGGATGTTGTTCGACTCGAAGAATGGGCGCGGCGCCTTGAGGCGAAAGGCGACGACCATCGTTGAGAACCTGTCCTAGCCTATTTGTGCCGTCGACTACAATGTAACATTTGACGCTCTTTTCTATGCGTATCCTTGAAACGTATTCGTTTGAGTCGCGTTTGCGACGGGTTTGTGAGGAGGAGCTATGGCTCGTCATACGGTGACCTTGATTCCCGGTGATGGAATCGGCGTTGAGACTTCGGCCGCTATGCAGCGTGTCGTCGAGGCTTGTGGTGCGGAAATCGATTGGGAAATCGCCGAGGCTGGCGCGCATTGCCTCGAAACCGAGGGCACGCCGCTCCCTGATTCCACGATTGAAGCCGTCAAGCGCAACAAAGTTGCCATCAAGGGACCAATCACGACTCCCGTTGGCACTGGTTTTCGTAGCGTGAACGTTGCGCTTCGCAAGACGCTCGGCCTTTATGTTTGCCTGCGCCCCGTCGTTTCGCTTCCCGGTGCTGGTGGTCGTTACGACAACGTCGACCTGGTGATCGTTCGCGAGAATTCCGAGGATTTGTATGCTGGCGTCGAGTTCGAGGAAGGCTCCGAAGGCGCTCGGAAGCTGATCGACCTTTGCGCGAAAGAGGGTGCGGGCACTATTCGTCCCGACTCCGGCATCTCTGTCAAGCCGATTTCGGTTACTGCCTCGCAGGATATTGTTCGATATGCGTTCGAGTATGCGCTGAAGCACGGTCGCAAGAAGGTTACCGCTGCTCACAAGGCAAACATCATGAAGTACTCAGATGGTTTGTTTCTTCGCGTCGCGCGTGAGGTGGCCAAGGAATATGAGGGTCGCGTCGACTTCGACGACCGCATCATTGACGCCTTCTGCATGAACATGGTCACCGACCCCTCGCAGTTCGATGTCGCCGTCTTCCCGAACCTGTATGGCGATATTGCAAGTGACCTGGCAGCGGGCCTTGTCGGCGGCTTGGGTATTGCCCCGGGTGCGAATATCGGCAAAGAATATGCTGTGTTCGAGGCGGTTCATGGCTCTGCTCCCAATATCGCGGGGCAGAACAAGGCGAACCCCACGGCGGAGATACTCTCTGCCGCGATGATGCTTGACCATCTCGGCGAGCTCGAAGCTGCGGCCCGTATTCGTCGCGCGGTCACCGAAGTCTACGCCGCTGGCGAATGCCTGACGGGCGATATTCGTAATCTGACGGGCTCCGATAAGCCTGCGGCGAGCTGCACGGAGTTCACCGATGCGCTGCTCACGGCTCTCGCGAAGTAGATAGCATTCGCCATCTTCTCGATGGTAAAAGGACGGTAACGGAAATGCTCGGTCTCGCGAGGGACTGGGCATTTTCGTGTATAGTGGAGGAAAATTACCTTATCAAGGAGGGATACGTTTGAAGCAATCATCGGGACTTGACGCTTTGCTCGAGGCGCTTAAGCAATCCGGCATGAACACCGATTCGTTCGGCTCGCCTTTCGGCGGCGGCTCCGATGCGGATGACTCGGCCAAGGCTGCCGATGCGGGATCTTCTCGCGGTTCTGGTGGGCCAAAGGCGCCGCATGTCGAGATGCCGCACATCATCGAGAACATGAAATCGTGGAGCAAGAAGGCAATTATCGTTGCGATCATCGTACTCGTTGTCGTTATTCTTGCTGCCTATTGGTGGTTCCATCCACCTATCAACATCCATAGCGTCGACACCTGGTTCTTCATCGCGGTGTTCATCTTGCTGCCGACGTTTTTGTTCTTCCGCGTGCGCTCCTCGAATTACAAGGAGGGGAAGGGCAAGCGCGCCGAGCGCAACGAGGGCAAGGCGAAGACGTTTAAGGTGCTCTCCTTCATCCCTGTCGCCGTCGCTTGCGTGGGCATTATCGGTGCGTTGATGTCGCTGTCGCTTTTCCCGGGCAACGCGGCGAAATACGCCACGGTGCTCAATACCGTCGACCATGATTTCGCCTCCGACATTCAAGAGGTGAACTACTCCGAGATTCCGGTGATCGACCGTGATTCTGCGATTCTTCTCGGCAATCGCGAGATGGGCTCGATTCCCGAGTACGTCAGCCAGTTCGAGATCTCGTCGCTTTACAGCCAGATCAACTACCAGGGCACGCCGGTTCGTGTGAGCCCGCTCGGCTACGCCGACCTGTTCAAGTGGTTCACCAATCGTGGCACGGGCATTCCCGCATATGCGCTTGTAGACATGACGACGCAGGATGCGCAAATCGTGACGCTCGGCGACAACGCCATTTTCTATTCCCAGTCAGAGCCGCTTGCGCGCAACATCGACCGTTACGTGCAGCTGAAGTACCCCTTCTACATGTTTGACGAGAAGTCGTTCGAGATCGACGAGGATGGCCACCCGTGGTGGATCTGCCCCGTGCAGAAGCGTACGATCGGCCTGTTCGGAGGTACGACCATCGACCGCGTCGTCATGGTGAACGCGACGACGGGCGAGTGCACCGACATCTCTATCGATGAGGTGCCAGAATGGGTCGACCGCGCATATCCTGCAGAGCTTCTGATCGAGCAGTACAACTGGTCGGGCGCCTACAAGGACGGTTGGCTTAATAGCTGGCTCGGCCAGAAGAACGTGGTCCAAACCACCCCCGGTACCGACGGAAACGTTGGCTACAACTACATCGCGAAAGACGACGACGTGTGGGTCTACACCGGCGTCACTTCGGCGACGGCCGACAACTCCATCGTCGGGTTCGTGCTGGTGAATCAGCGTACGGCCGAGTCGCACTTCTATTCGGTTGCGGGCGCTACGGAAGAGTCAGCGATGCAATCCGCCGAGGGTCAGGTTCAGAATCTGCGCTACACGGCCACCTTCCCGCTGCTCATCAACGTGGCGAACCAACCGACGTACTTCATGGCGCTCAAGGACAGCGCGGGACTCGTGAAGAAGTTCGCGATGATCGACATCCAGCGCTACCAGAACGTGGCGGTTGGCGACACGGTCGCGGAGTGTCAGAAGTCCTACGAGGCCCTTCTCGCAACGAACGGCGTCGACACGGGCGACTCTGCGCCGTCGGACGTGAAGCAGGCCAAGGGCATCATCGCGACGATGGCGCAGGCGGTCATCGAGGGGAATTCTCACTACTATGTGACGCTTCAGGGCGATCCTTCAATCTACGATTTCCCCCTGCCCGGTATGCTCGAGATTGTTGCCTACTCGGCTGGCGATGAGATTTCCTTCACCTACATCGATGCTGGCACGACAGCATTTCCCGCTCAATCTATCGACAGTGTGAAGACGGCGGGGCCTGAGCAGAAAAACGTTGACACTACGGTGTAGATGCGTATCATATAAGAGCTGCATAAAAGCAGTGATAGATGAAATTGTTCCGCTGCCCAAGACAGCAGGCACCGAAAGGTTTAATCGCATGAAAATGCGGCCCGCCGAGGTGGTTATCTAAGCGTTGAGCTTTGACGACCCCTGCTGTCCTGTGACGGTGGGGGTCGTTTTCGTTTCTTCGAACGCGGCTCCACCCCAAGGGGCGGAACTCGAGTTTGAGGAAAAGGAGGTGTACGAATGCCCAACGCAAAGAATCAAGAAATGCTCGCCAACGTCAAGGCGGACCTCGAGGCTACTTCTGCGGTGTGGGTCGTGGATTACTGCGGCCTTACGGTGAAGCAGATCCAGGAGCTTCGCCGCAGCGTGCGCGAGGCTGGCGCTGTCATGAAGGTTTACAAGAACACCCTCATGCACATCGCTCTGGCCGACGCCGAGCTGCCGACGCTCGACGACATGCTCCAGGGTCCGAGCGCATTCGTGTTCTGCGGTGACGACGTGGCTGCTGCTGCTAAGGCTGTCAAGGAGTTCGCCAAGAGCAACGACGTTCTCGAGATCAAGGGCGGCATCATGGACGGCGCTGCCGTTTCTGCTGCCGAGGTGGAGGCTATCGCTTCTCTGCCTTCCCGCGAAGAGCTCTACGCTCACATCGCTGCTGCTATCAACGGTGTGGCTCAGGGTCTTGCGACCGCCATCGCTGGCGTGCCGCGCGGTCTGGCTCAGGTCACCAAGGCTGTGGCCGACCAGAAGGAAGCTGCCTAGCATCAGCTCATGCGGCCTGAGAGACGCCGCGTAACGAAAACTATTCGGCCGGGAAGATCCTGGCCCCTTTGAAAGGAAACTAACATGGCTGTTACTCGCGAAGAGATTATTGAGGCTCTGAAGGAGATGTCCCTGCTCGAGGCTTCCGAACTCGTGAAGGACATCGAGGAGACCTTTGGCGTGTCCGCTGCTGCTCCTGTTGCCGTTGCTGCTGCTCCGGCTGCTGGCGCTGCTGCTGCTGAGGAGAAGACCGAGTTCGACGTCGTCCTCGAGGGATTTGGCGACAACAAGATCGCTGTCATCAAGGTTGTCCGCGAGATCACCGGTCTCGGCCTCAAGGAAGCCAAGGAAGTTGTCGAGAACGCTCCTAAGGCTATCCAGGAAGGCGTTGCCAAGGACAAGGCTGAGGAAATCAAGGCCAAGCTCGAAGAGGCTGGCGCTGCTGTCACCCTCAAGTAACTCGACTCTTTTTAGATTCGCAGTGAGAAAGACCCTCCTTCGGGAGGGTCTTTTTTGCGCAGAAAATGGGGCTTGGGGGTGCGGGTTGAAATCGACTAG
Organism: Ellagibacter isourolithinifaciens; assembly: GCF_008831035.1. Classification (GTDB taxonomy): domain Bacteria; phylum Actinomycetota; class Coriobacteriia; order Coriobacteriales; family Eggerthellaceae; genus Ellagibacter; species Ellagibacter isourolithinifaciens. The sequence goes on from NZ_WAJR01000012.1 coordinate 5,613, forward strand.
CCGCGAGCGTGCCGCTCGACATGGGACTGGCTTGGCTCTGCTGCTGATGTCGTTCAGGCAAACTTGTATTCACCGCATCATCGATAGTTGAGCGTCGATCCTCGGGGAGGGCAATCCCTCCCCGAGGGGGCTAAGGACGCTCTACCCCATGATGCCAAGCTGGAAGGCGCGCATGAGCACCATCGCCGCGCGCTCGCGTTTGACGGGCTCGCCAGGGCGCAGGTACTTGCCATCAGGTTCGTCGTATCCCGTAACAAGGCCCCTTCCGTGTGCCCACGCGAGGGCTCGGAACGACCACTCGCTTGCTTCATCTCCATCGACGAAAGCTGACAGGTCGCCTTCTGCTGCGGGATCGTTTAAGGAGGCATAGGTGCGCGCGATGATGGTCGTCATCTGCTCGAAGGAGACGGGTTTGTCGGCGGCGAAGTCGAACGTGCCATCTGGCTGCTCAAAGCCGGTGATGATGCCTTCCCTGACTGCCCAGTTAGCGGCTGCGGTGTAGTACATTCCGCTGGCCGATCCCTCAATTCCCGTCGTGTCCACGGCTGTCGTGGGGTCGTACGTTGCATATTCGTCGGGACAGGCGTTGCGCCACAGGATTGTCGCAAATTGTGCGCGGGTGAGCGTGTCGCCTATGCCGAAAAGACCCGCTTGTGGACCGTCGGTGTAGCCAGTGATGAGGCCCTTGCTCGCGATGAAGGTCACCGCGTCACCGTACCATTCGCTGTAATCCACATCGGGGAATACAGGCACGTCGGGGGGATCGGGCGTGGGAGGAGTTACGGGTCCTGAATTCACGACGGTCAGGGTCAGGTTGAGCCGTTCGCTGTAGTTGTCGAACGACATGCCATCCTTATATGCGGCAATACGATACTTCGCGCTGCTGTTCACGGGAATCGGCCCGGTGTAGAGCTTTCGTGAGCCCTCCGGCTTGCACGGGCAGGTATCGTTGGTGGTGTAGTAGATGCTTGCGCCTTCCGTCGGCGTTGACAGAATAAGCATCGAGCCCATCGGCACCGTAGCGCTGTTCTCCTTCGGGGACGTGGGACCGAACGTGAAGGATGCTATTTCGGCGGTTGGCCTTGTGGGCTGACCCTCCTCCGAGGTTGTACGGACGTCGAGCGTCTTGGAGAGCGGCGTGCCGTCGGCGGAGATGGCCAGTTGCGTAAGGCCAGGCAAATCTCCGGTTAAGAGGAAAGTCGCCTTACCCTCTGCGTCGGTTGTCAAGTGAATCTCGCGCGATCCGGCCTGCGCTCCCGAGAGCGTTGCGATGCTGTCGGAGCCGATGGTGACGGTGACGCCCTGCATCTCGACGGGGGAGCCATCGGCATATGCCACGTTCACGACGACGTTGGCAGTCTCGCCGCTTTGCACGGATATCGCGTTCTCGTAGTTGGCGAACAACTTCGCAGGGTGCTTTGCGACGGTCAGATCCTGCGTCCATCCGGATTGCCCGCCGAGCATCTGACCGTTGTAGCTTTCTGCGCCCTGCAGGGTAAGCGTTATCGTCGCCCCCTCCTCGAGCGGCTCGCTCAAATAGATGGTCAGCATGTTTGCGAGCTCAACACCCTCAGGGGATGTCTCTACGCCCGACCAGGTGGTATCGCGGACCGCATCGCCCAAACCGTCGATACTCACCTTTGAGCTCGTCTTCATATACTGACTGAACTCAAGCTCCACTCGATCGGGGTAGGCTCGGACGGCGCTCACTTCCGGCGCCGCAGTCGATACAAGAGGAATCTCGAGCCCTGTTCTGATGGGTAGGACTCTGAGCCATTCGGTCTGGGCGGCCGTATAGCCGTCCTTCGTGACGCGGACTTGGTAGTAGCCGGTGGGGACGTTCCATTGGAAGCAGCCGTCGGCGCGGGTCACCTGCGGGCTTACCTGCTCGTAATCGGTTGCGTTCCAAGGGGCGGCGCCCGTGCCCTGGGCATCGTCGGCGTGGTAGATAGTGGCCGTTGCGCCCTCGACGGTATTCGAGGTCACGCCCTCGTAGACGATTCCCGAAGGGTCGATGATGATCTTCGATCCGTAGAAGCGATCCCAGTCGATGAGGCTGCGAAGCCTTGCAATCTCTTCCTTCTCATCCTGAATCTTCTTCTTCGTGCTCTTGCAGACGCTTTCGCGGTAGGCCTTTGCCTCGAGGTACTCGTTCTTTGCTGCATCCATCCAGGGCGCTCGGTATAGATGCACGCTCGTGGACGTGACGTCCAGCGCGACGAATCCCTTGTTCATCACGCCTGCAACCTTGCCGGTTCCTGCGGAGTAGCTGCTGATGGAGCAGGCGCTGGCAGCGGCATTGAGGAAGGAGGACCAGAGGTTCGTCTTGATATCGAACCAGTTGTGGTCGTCTTCCGCCTTCACGTAATCGCGGTACTTTTCGGCCGCGTCCCGCTCGGCGAAGAGCGCGTTGAGGCAGCGGGTGCAGTCGCTGTCGCAGGGGTTGACCTGCTTGTAGTAGAGAATCCACGAGTTGATCTGCTCGATATCGGACTCGATGTCGCCAAGCTCGCTCATAGAAGAGCACCAGGAGTCCGTCGTGCGATTCATTCCCACGATATTTCCCGCGAGGGCGATCGCGGATATGCTGCCCTGAATCTGCTGCGAGATGCTCGCCGCGGAGGCGGTCGTTTGCGCCTCAATTCGGGCGAGGTTCAGGTTGGAGTACGTGTTGATCTTGTTGATGATGGGGTTCCAGTTGACGATATGCCTGCTCAGGAACAGCTGGTTCGGAAGAACCTTGCCGACCAGCTTGCTTGCTGCCCATTCGCCTGCTGGTTGCGAGATTTCGTCCAATCCTGCCCCTATGACATTTAAGCCTGCACCCCAAAGAGCATCGACTACTGCACCGTCGTGGTGCTCGTGGTTGGCGTCGAAGTCGGCGGTATAGCTCGACACACGGGTATTGTCGCCTGGCTTGCCCTCAAGGGAAATCCCTCTGGTTCCTGGGCTCGCGCTCACGCCTTCGGGGGCGGTTTCCGTCACGCGTGTGGAGAATCCCGTAAAGATGCCGGGGGTTTTCCCGCCCGTGCCGTTCCTCTGAGAATCGGTTACGAACATCTCCCCGGTGAAACGACCCTGCGTCGACGAGAAGATGAGGTCGCCCTTGGTCGTGTCGCTATCGGATACGGTCAAGGACCCATTCAGGTGATTTTCGAGGTTATCGTCCATGAAGGTGTAGGGAGACCCCGACTCGCTCGGCTTGCCGACGCCGAGCTTCTCGCTCATGTTGTCGATTGCGCGGGAGAACGTCCGCTGCGTTTCCCTGGCGATCGCTGCGTCTTGGGTCATTGCTTGATCAAACTGGATGAGGTCGGCTTTAAGCTCTTCCTCGGTTGTCCCTAAAGCCTCCGCCCAGGCTGCGATGTCCTCATCGGAAGGTAGTGAGGGCGTCTCAAGGCTCACGAATTCTCCTGTGTAGAAGCGTTTTTCGATGTTGGGAATCCAGTCATCTTCCGTCGGCTCGAACAGGCGGCCGGTGATGTCTTGAAAATTGGGCCGCAAGGCCTCGATGTCCGCGATGGCCGCCTGCACCTCGGCGCTGTTCGCGTCGTCGCGCGATTTCAGGGTATCGACAATCGCGCCGAGCATGGCGTCGGTCTGCTCGGCTATCGCCTCGGCTTCGCTGTTGCCGCCGTTTTTCATGTACTCTTCCTGAATCGCTGTCAGGTACGCCTGGCGCTCGCTTGCTTCCTGCTCGGCGCGCTCCTTGATGCGCTTCTGGTAATCCTCGTCATCGAGGTCGTCGAGGTTCGCTTTGTAGGAGAGGGAGAAGCTGCTGAAATGGTAGCTTTCGGGGATGAAAACGCCTGCCTGCTCTAGCTCTGAGGTCGCGGCGATGCTGGATCCCGAATAGGTGTCGAGGAAGTTAAGGTAGGCTTCATCGACGTATTCGCCAGCAAAGCGTATCTCATCGCCCGAGCTTGACTTCAGGTTGAGCGGGACGAGCACGGTGTTCCCGTCTGCGCACTCAACGTACATCATGAGCATCTTTTCTGCGTTGATGTCCTGTCCGTTGGTCTTCACCGTGACATCGAACGTCCAGTATGCACACTGGCTCGAAAGGAGCTGGTGCCGGACTGTCAGGTATTCGTCGTTTTCCTTTCCTTCGGTGATTCGATTCTGGGTTTCCCCCTTGTTCGTGATCTTGAAGGACCATATTTGCGCTGCGGGGCGGTAAGCGCAGTTCGTGTAGTTGGTCGATTCTCCTGCTGCTATCTCGATCTTCACGTTGTCGCCGTGCAAAAGGCCGCTCGCTGTGTCCTCGGGGATATCGAACGAGATGTTTGCGCGGCCAAGGGAATTGGTGGTTCCCATTCCGACGCTCTGTCCGCCGATGAAGAGCTCGACGTCGGAATAGGGCGCGGCATATGCGGTGGCGATGTTTCCTGTCAGGGCCACGCAATCGCCTTGTACTTGGACGTAGGTTCCCAATGCCTGGAAGAAGAGATTGCCGATGTGGGTTGTGCGCCCGTTGTTGGATAGGGAAACGGGAATGGAGTACGATTTCTCCTTTTCCGGGGTAAGGGCGATATAGAGTGTATCGGACGTTACCTCCTGCGGGATATCGATGTAGAGGCATTCCTGCTGGCTGTCGACATATGCCTGACCGCCGTCTTTGAAGGCGGCGCTGGCGGAAGCGGAAGAGTAGTCCGAGGAGGAGATATCGAGCGAGATGCGAGCGCCTGCCCACTCTTCTATCTCGAAGTTGACCTCGACGATCGTTTCTAAACCGACGACGATCGCGCTCGTGGGCACCTTCGTGCTTGCTGATTTAATGCCCATCTTCGCGAGCGCATACTGCATATCGAAGTCAGGGACACCGAGCTCGACATGCGTCGTTTCATCGTCGTTGACCTCGACAGTCGTTTGCGCATAAGGGACGCCAAGCCCGTCGATCGAGCGAAGCTTCGGCGCACTGAACTCTGTGTCGGTTGGTTTGAAGGCGACAATCGTGTAGGTGCCTTGCTTTAATTTCCCAGTTTGCGCAATCCAGCTTGGGCCGGTTTGGCTGCTTTGCCAGCTGACCGAGGAGTAGTCGTCGAAGACGCAACGAGAATTCTCGTCGATGCCATCGAAGACCATGACGTGACTTCGACCGATAAACGATGCGTTGGTGGTGATGGCGACGTCTCCCCACGAGGGGAGGGTTGCCTTGAAGCCTCCCAACTCCGCATCGTATTCGGCGACCGCGGACGAGAGTTTAAGCGAGTCGTCGGGCACGATTTCCAAGGAGAGCTGGTCGAGGATTCCCGTTTCGCCGGCAAGGGCTTCGGATAGGACGAGCCTGCCGCCTTGAATCTCATAGTCTCCGTTTTCTCCGCAGGTCAGATTAACGCCGTTGCGCTTTAGGGTATATGAGAGCTTCGATTGGTCCGTGATGGCGGCGAGCGTGTCGTTGCCGTATTCGTCCTTCTGGCCCGTCTTCTGCGTGATGCTCAGGGTGAAGGAGCGAGTTGCGGGAACTTCCTTAAAAGTGTCGGCAGAAATCGTGCCGAGGTTCCAGGCGCCTTGCATAAGCGATGCCGATCTGCCGAACGTCGCTTCGTAATACCCGGGGATGCGAATGGACACGACGGCTTCGACTGCCTGAAGAGCGCTATTGCATAAGAACGTGCCGTCGTCGTTTAACGTGATAGGGGTGGTTTCCCCTTGCTCGAGCGTAATCGCGATATCCTGCGCGCTTACGCCGGCAGGAAGCTCGATTGCTCCCTCGATGGCGACCTTGTCGATCCAAACGTAGTGGTAGATATTGCCGCTGTGGCTTTGCGAGAGCCGGTAAGGATCTGATTCGGTGCCGTCCGACTTGTATTTATAGGCGTAGATGGTCGTCCCTTCGTCGAAGGGGCAGCCGGGGGTCTCGCCGTCTGAAGATTTGTCACCGAAGCGGATGTCGGAATTGTCAAGCCTCACGTTGAGGGCCCCGCAATACGAAAATGCCCCGCCGTCAAGATATTTGAGCGACGACGGGAGTGCGATCATCTCTTGCCCGGCCAAGGTGCCACAGCTCTGAAACGCTCCATACCCAATCTCCTCGATGCCGTTTCCTTGCGCGTCGGTTTCGAAGGTGAGGGACGAGAGGCGGGGGAACGTGCCGTCCTGCTTGAAGCTGCTTTCGCCGAGCGACTTCACGAAGCTGGGGATCGTGAGGGACTCGATTTGGTTGTACTCAAACGCCCCATAGCTCATGTACACGTCATAGCTGCCGTCGAAGACAGCGCTCAGATCGAGCGAGGTGAGGCCAGCATCGCCTTCTGCGAAGACCACATCTTGTTCGGTGCCGTCAACGGTGTTGGAGTAACCGTGCTCCACGCGTCCGTAGACTTCTGCTGGGTGAGGGGGATCCGGTGCGCTCCATCCGCACTCGAAGCTCCATCCTGGCTGGTCCCAATAACCGTTATCCTCGATGAGCGTGCCTGCCCACTTCTTGATTCCCTCGCAGCCGGTGGACGTTTTCCACAGGGTGGCGTTTAGGCCGGGGTAGGACGTCTCGTCGTACTTCTCGTAGTTCGGGAAATTGGCGACAGGCTGCGCGTTTGCCTCTGCTTTGAAAGGGTTTGGGCCGATTCCGGTATCCCCCTTTGGGATGATGGGGTCGGCCTCTTCCGGGGTTACGCCCGCTTCGGATGCGACACCTTCCCCAGCTGCTTGGGCGGAGCCATCGGCGGATGCGTTGCCTTCGCCGGTTGTCGAAGCTCCCTCCTCGCCCTCGTTTTGGCTGGCTAGGCTGATTTGGCTGTCGTATCCGAATGAGTTTTCGGGAATGGCGACCTTGCCAAGGGGGGAGGGCTCGCTTGGCGCTGCTTCTTGCTGGGCGTTCTCCGGTTCGCCGCTTCCCGCTTGGACGTCGTCGGCAAACCCTATGCCGGGCCACATGCTCGCGACGAGCAAAAGGGAGAGCGCCGAGGCTCCGATTTTGGCAAGGGGCCGGGAGTGTCTTCTTCTCTTCTGCGGCATGATTGCTCCTCTCCGAGAACGTTCGCGCGTGGTCCTGCTCATACATAATCAAGTTTGCCTTGACAGGCATCAGGCGGGAAGGTTCGTCTATGCGAACCAGGCGTTCTTGCAAACCTCTGAGCTGGCGGTATTCAGAAATAGGAAAATGACGGGAAGTGGGTGCGGCTTGACTCGGGGTTCTCATAGACTTATAGGAAGCTAATGAGTATCTCCGACGATCGAGGCGCCAGTTGCGGATAGCATCCCCGTCCTTCCTCGATATTCGCTCGCCATTGGTATAATGGGGAAGCAGTTTTCAACTATCGCCTCGCGCACAGGAGCTCATGACCGCCAGCCTCAAAACACATGCTTGGGAATTGATGGCGCTTGCCCTGTTCTACTTCGTCTTTCTCGGCGGTGAGTACTTCTTCGATGCGACGCTCGCCAGCTTCATGTCCCCGGCCGATGTCGTTTTGAACCAGGGCATGATACTCGGCGCGAGCGCTGTGGGCTTTTGCTGTTTCGAGCCTTTTTCCCGAACGCCGCGAAGGGTGCGTTTGAGTTGCTCGATTGCGTCTATGGTTGTGGGATTTGGCGGCATCGCTGTCCTATTCGCCCAGCCTAGCCTGCTGTTGATGCAGGTCATCGGTGTGATTTGCTTCTATTTGCTGGGAGTCTTGGGAGGAGCTGTCCATTGGGCGGCGTCTCGCAAGATTGCGGGGTTCGATCATGCCGCGTTGCTGGTTGGGATTGCCTACGCCGCGGGAATCGCCATGCAGTTCGTCGCCAACGCGGCGTTCTCGGATCGCCTTGCGGCATCGATCGCCCTCGCCGTCGGCGCGGCTGCGCTCTTTGCGGTTTGCCGCCGATGCTTTGCGAGCGGATGCTGCGACGGTGCGACCCAGGCCACGGATGAGCCGATGTCAAGCGGGCGGGATGCTCATAGCGATCTGGGCGGGAAAAACGCGCCGAACGCGTTAGGCGCGCGAGCGACTTGCCCAAGCGCTTCCCTTCGGGGCGCCCTCTGGCTTTCGGTAATCGTGGCGCTCGTCTCGCTCATGTTCGTAACGCTCGACAACATCGTTACGCTCGCGGACGCCGGTGGGGATCTTGACGTGGGAAGCTGGCCAAGGCTTCTCCTTGCGGTAAGCGCCATCGCGGCTGGTGCGCTATTCGATATACGGCAGCGCCGCTATATGAACTTCATCATGTTCTGCGTGCTTCTGCTCTCGACCATCGCCATCTTGGCGGCTGAAACGAGCGGCGGCCTGTTCTGGGGACTTGTCCTGTTCTACCTCGCTTCCGGCTTCTTCGTCACCTATTTCACGGCGAGTTTCATGCTTATGGCGCCGAAAACGCGGCGGCCTGCCCTGTGGGCGGGAATGGGCCGCGCGATCAACAACGCTTGCGCTTTCGTGATAGTCGCGCCTTCCCTCGCCCTTATCCAGACGGGGGGCCTCATCCTCATGATCGCGGTCTGCATAGTTTTGTTCGTGGCGATTATCGTTGTGTTTTTCGCGTCGGGGGCATTTCGCTTGGACGCGGCGCTTGAAGAGGAGGCGCGTTCTGCGGTCGACCTGGCGGCGTTCGTGGAGGAATACGGCTTGACGCCGCGCGAGGCCGAGGTGCTTGTTCTTGTCACCGCCGACGAGCGGGCTCTCAAGGAAATTGCATCCGAAATGGATATCTCACTCCGCATGCTGCAAAAACACCTAACTTCCATCTACAAGAAGACCGATACGCAAACACGAGCCGGCCTGACGAAGAAGTTCCTGACATAGCTTTTGCTCGCAGTTGTCTTCGGTATCGAAAAAGAGGCGGCGAGGCGAGCCTGATCTGGCGGCTGCCGTTTCCCCTTGATGTCCCTCGCGCCTTTCTTCGAGGCTTCTCCTTCGATTGCATCGGGGAGATGGCGGCGATGCGCTTTCTGTTGCGCCTCTCTCGGTTACGCCCTGGTAACGGGCGCGCGGCTTTGTCATGCCGATGTCCTATAGTGGGACCGACCGAGAAAGGAGCAACCGATGCAGCGAGGGTATTTCAAGATGGCATGGAGCGACATCACGCAGTCGCCGCATTGGGTGACGCGCATTCTCCTTTTGGCGCTTTTATCCTTCATCCCCGTGTTCGGTTGGATTGTGATCGCGGGCTATCTGTGGGGATGGGCGCGCGATATGGCGTGGGGCGTGCACGCCCCGCTTCCTGAAAGAATCTTCGAGAACGCCGATGGGACGCTGTATTCGCGAGGTTTCTTTGCGGCAGTGATCGCTGTGGTGTGCGCTGTGGTGATGAGCGTGCTCCAGAGCGCGGGTGGCCTGATTTCGTCGGGAAGTTTCGCTGGTTCGGCGTTCGTCTGGGGAGACATCCACTCGATTTACCAGACGGTTGCGCCCCTCGGCTTGGTGTCGGGGCTTTTGTCGTTGTTCTCGTTTGCCGTGCTGTGCGCGGTTTCGTTCATCGTCACCCTGTTCAAGTGGGTCGGCACGATGCGGATGTCGATTTACGGACGCCTCTCTGCGGGCTTCCAGGTTTCGCGAATTTGGGCGATGATGCGCCACGATTTCAAGGGAATCCTTCGCATACTCGGCATGTGGCTGATCGTCTCGTTCGTCGTGGGCGTCGCCATTGCCCTTGCGATCTCCGTCGTGATCTTCGCTGGCATCCTCTGCGTGTCGTTTTTCGCGAACATGGGGGCTTCTGCGAGCGACGCCTCGTTCTTGCTCATCGTGGCGGCAGCGATGATTTTGATACTGGTCGCTTTGGCGATCGCTCTGCTCGCAGCGTTTCTCGGCGTGCTGGCCTGCGCCCTCGCCATACGTGCAGTGGGGCACTGGACTTGCCAGTTCGATGTTGCGAACTGGCGCGGGCAGGACGACCCGATGCCGTTCGAGCTCAAGGGCGCTCAGACTAAGGGATAACTTTGCAGGCGCGGGATGCCCCCGAGGGTACCCGCGCCTGGTTGAGTTGCTGAACTGCTTTGGTTCCTAAATGTTCTTCACGCTCATGCAGCGCATCGCGTTCAGGATGGCGATGATAGCGACGCCCACGTCGGCGAACACGGCGAGCCACATGTTGGCGATGCCGAGCGCAGCCAAGATGAGCACGATGAGCTTCACTCCCAGTGCGAAGATGATGTTCTGCCAGGCGATGCCCATTGTCTTGCGCGCGATGCGAATGGCGCGTGCGATATTGGAAGGCTTGTCGTCCATGAGCACGATGTCGGCGGCCTCGATGGCGGCATCCGAGCCCATCGCCCCCATGGCGATGCCGATATCGGCGCGCGTGAGCACCGGCGCGTCGTTGATGCCGTCGCCCACGAACGCAAGCGTGCCCTTGCTCGATGTGCCGCTGATGAGCCGCTCGACTTCCTCGACCTTGTTCTGCGGGAGAAGCGAGGCGCGGTATTCGTCGATTCCGAGCTTCTCGGCGACGGCGCGCGCAACGTCGTCGCGGTCGCCGGTGAGCATGACGGTACGCTTCACTCCGGCCGCCTTCAAGCTTGCGATGGCCTCCGCGGCGTCGTCTTTCACGACGTCGGCGATGACGATGTGGCCGATGTAGGAACCGTCGAGTGAGACATGCAGGATGGTTCCCGTAAGCTCGCACTCGTGCCAGGCGACGTTGTCGGCCATCATGAGCTTCTCGTTGCCAACGGCGATGATGTGCTCGTCGACCTGGGCGCGAACGCCATGCCCGCTTTCTTCCTTGACGTCTTTGATGCGCGCGCGGTCGATTTCGCCCGCGTAGGCGGCCTTCACCGACAATGCGATGGGATGGTCGGAGTACGTCTCGGCATATGCGGCGAAGGAAAGGACGAGATCGGGATCGACGTCCGCCTCCGCATGGACGGCGACAACGTTGAAGGTGCCGTTGGTGAGCGTGCCCGTCTTGTCGAAGACGACGGTCTCGGCCTTGGCGAGGGTCTCAAGGTAGTTAGCGCCCTTCACAAGGATGCCGCACTTCGAGGCGCCGCCGATGCCGCCGAAAAACGACAGCGGTACGGAGATAACGAGCGCGCAGGGGCAGCTCACGACAAGGAAGGTGAGCCCGCGCAAGATCCAATCCGACCAGGCGCCCGCGCCGAGAAGCGGCGGGACCACGGCGAGAATCAACGCCACGATGACGACGATCGGCGTGTAGTAGCGGGCGAATCGCGTGATGAAGTTCTCGGTGCGCGCCTTCTTCTCCGAGGCGTTTTCGACAAGCTCAAGGATGCGGCTGACCGTCGATTCGCCGAAGGGCTTCGTCGTGCGGATGGTGAGCACACCAGTCAAGTTCACGCAGCCGGAGAATACCTCGGCGCTCTCCTCGACGACGCGCGGGACGGCCTCGCCGGTGAGTGCCGCGGTGTCGAGCTGGGACGCGCCTTTCACGATGACGCCATCGATGGGGATGCGCTCGCCCGCCTTCACGACGATCTCGTCGCCGACTTCCACCTCGTCAGGGTCGACCTCGATAAGCTCGCCGTCCTGCATGATGTTCGCGTAGTCGGGCGCGATGTCCATCATATCGGCGATGGACTTGCGGCTTTTGCCGACGGCGTAGCTTTGGAATAGCTCGCCCACCTGGTAGAACAACATAACCGCGGCACCTTCTGCCATGTGCGGCCCCGTTTCAGGGAAAAACACCATGGCGAACGCGCCGACGGTCGCGATGGTCATGAGGAGGTTCTCGTCGAAGACCTGGCCGTGGCCGATGTTCTTGACGGCTTTGATGACGACGTCGTAGCCGGCGATGAGGTAGGGGATGAGGAAGAGCGCGAACTCGAGGTAGACGGCGTTCGTCTCGCTGCCGAGCCACGCGCCAAGCGGGAGGAACTCCGTTGCCGCGAAGACAATGAAGAAGATGACGAGCGCGATGATGATGCGGCTGCGCCACTTGATCTGCTTTTTGTTCATGGGTGATGGGCCTCTCGGTGTGGAGCTGCTTTGAAAGCGAGCGGGTCTGCTGCTTGGCTGCGCGAGCTAGCGGACGATGTTGCAGTCGGGTTCGAACTTGTGGATGGTTTTCTGCGCCTCGTCGAGGATTTCGTCGAAACGGGCATCGTCGGCTACGAGTGTCATCTTCTGCATCATGAAGTTGACGGTGCACTTCTCGACGCCGGGCATCTTGCTGATGGCGTCCTGCATCTTGGCGGCGCAATTGGCGCAATCGAGGTCTTCGAGCTTGAACGACTTACGCATGGGGGGAGTCCTTTCCTTGGGGTTTATGTGAGCCGAAATTAGGTCGGTTCCTTATTATTCGCAGATGTGCGTCATGCCCTGGGCGAGCATGGTGTAGACGTGGCTGTCGGAAAGCGAGTAGATGACGTTTTTGCCGTCGCGCTGGAATTTCACGAGGCGGGCTTGCTTCAGCGTGCGCAGCTGATGCGACACGGCGCTTTGCGTGGCGCCGACGATTTCGGCGATGTCCGCGACGCAGCGGTTGTGCCCCATGAGCGCATAGAGGATTTTGATGCGCGTGGTGTCGGCGAACACCTTGAACAGATCGGCCAGGTCGTAGAGGAGCTCTTCGTCGGGCATCTCGTCGAACAGGCAGGATGTCTCCTCGCGATTGCAACCGCAGGGGCAGGCTGCTTCGGACGGGGAGGGCGTGTTTGCGCGAGTCGTTTCCTCAGAGTTCGCGCTAGGTACGTTTGCCGCGTTCACGATAGACTCCGCCTCTTGCACGATGTGGCTGGGGCTTTCCGTCATGATGGATCCTTTCGCAACTTCTGTTTGCTCATTCATGTAAACATATGAGCAACTGTTCATAAGTATAGGAATGCCGCTCGCTCTGTCAAGGGGAGCGCGGCAAAACCTATGTGCTTTTTTGAGAGGGCAATGCGAGCGTTTGAGGGCAAGGCGAACGGCGGGGGTCGGTTTCTGGCAAGTTGGGGCTTTTTCGGTCGCGGGGCCAAAAGCGCGTTCGGTTCCCCGAGAAGTTTTCTGTCGTCGCGGTTTAGGGCTTTGCGGCGCGCCATGCAGTGGGCGAGAGCCCCATCTCCTGTTTGAAGGCTTGGGCGAAGGCGGCTTGCTGCGGATAACCAAGGCGTTCGGCGATTTGCCCCACGGGAAGCGAGCTGCCGGCGAGTAGATCGCATGCCCGCTCAGTGCGTCGCCTGCGTACATAGGCTCCTATGGATTCGCCCGTTTCGGCTTTGAAGGCGGCGCAGAGCTTTGACCGACTCGTGTACAGGCGATCGGCGAGCTCGTCGACGCCCATACGCTTGCCTGCGTCAAGAGCGCGTTCTACGGTTGCGGCTACCTCTTTGGCGATATCGGTGCTTGCCCGCGTGCCAGCTGCCTGTCGAGCCTGTTCGCAGGCCGCGTGCGAACAGGCGAGTTCGGCGACCATCGTCTCCACAATGCCTTGCATATATACCTGTCCGCCCACCGCGCGGGCGCGCTCCTCGCTGAGCCGACGAAGCGTACGGCAGATGGCAGATGCCGCTTCCTCGTGCCACGGCTCGGCGAACGCTTCGAAGAGCCGTGCGAACTCAGTGGGATAGCGACTCTCTAGCTCGTTGAAAAACCCAGGCAAGAAGAGCACGGAACGCGAGTGATAGAGCTGTCCCGCGAAGAGCGGACTCTGCTCTTCGCCGCAATTGTCCTGAATAAAGCTGCACATCGCGCTGTTCGGCCATGGGCCGCGCAGCGGTTTGAGGTTCGCGGGCGTGATGCCTGCGTCGGGCATGCATGCGAGCGTCGACCCGCTGATTTCGCTTACGCAGGCGTAGGGCTCGGGGGTGTATTCCGTAAGGTGCATGTCATGCGTGGGGGTGATGAAGTGCTCCATCACAAGGCAGGTGGGGGAGATGGGCATGATCCATGCTCGGCCGTTCGCTCGGTCGTTCGCCACTTCACCCGTGAAGGTGGGTCCCTTGCTTCTCAGCTCAAGGCCGAACTGCTCGAACTGCGGTGCGTAAAGCTCAGTTATGTCGGTAGGCGACCGTGACATTTGCGAAAGTGTCCCTTTTCTTTACGAAATCGTCCAACTCTGCCCCCATGATGAACCGAGGCTAACATCTGAATGATAAGTTTATTCAGGTTAACTATCAAGCCATTAGAAAGGATTTACATGGCTAAGGAGAAGAAGGAGAAGAAAAAGGAAGGTGGGGGCATCGGCGAGCTCCTTGCGTACGCTGGTAATCGGAAGTTCCTCACGTACCTGGGGATGGGTTTGTCGACGGTGTCTCAGCTCTTAAGTTTCGGCCCCTACGTATGTATCTGGTTTGTGGCTCGCGACCTCATCGCCGCGGCGCCCAACTGGAGCGAGGCTACGGACATCGCGGTTTACGGCTGGTGGGCCGTAGGCTTTGCCCTGGCGAGCATCGTGGTCTACTTCGCGGGTCTTATGTGCACGCATCTGGCGGCGTTTCGCTGCGCGTCCAACATCCGCAAGGCCACGAGCGAGCACCTGCTCAAGCTGCCGCTCGGCTACTTCGACACGCACGCTACCGGCGAGCTGCGCCGCATCGTGGACGGTTGCGCCGCCTCGACCGAGACGCTGCTTGCGCACATGCTGCCCGACATCTCGGGTGCGGCGGCCATGGTTGCAGGCCTGCTCGTGTTGCTCTTTGCCTTCGATTGGCGTTTGGGCGCGGCATGCCTCATCTCGGTTGTCATCTCGTTTGGTGCCATGGCGACCATGATGAGCGGCAAGGGCGGTGAGTTCATGAAGGCCTATATGGGCGCGCTGGTGCGTATGAACAAAACCGGCACCGAGTACGTGCGCGGCATCCCCGTGGTTAAGGTGTTCCAGCAGACGGTCCACTCGTTCAAGGCGTTTCACGACGCCATCGTCGACTACGCGCGCATGGCGCAGGACTACGCCGGCACGTTCTGCCGGGCGCCTCAGGTCGCGAACCTTACGGCCCTGAACGGCCTCGTGGCGTTCTTCTTGCCCGTGGCGCTGCTGCTTGCCCCTGGGGAGTCGGATTTTGCCCGGTTCGTGGCCAACTTCGCGTTCTACTCGATCTTCTCGGCTGTGGTGCCCACCGCGATGACCAAGCTCATGTTCGTGGGCGAGGCCTCGCAGATGAGCGCCGACTCACTGGATCGCATCAGGAGCGTCATGGAGATCGAGCCCCTCGCCGTTTCGACTGCGCCCAAGCACCCGTCGGGAAACAGCGTGCGCTTCGACGACGTGAGCTTCACCTACGAGGGCGCCGAGGTCCCCGCCGTTGACCACGTGAGCTTCGACGTCCCCGCCGGCACCACGCTTGCGCTCGTCGGCCCCTCGGGCGGTGGCAAGTCCACGTGCGCCTCGCTCATCCCGCGCTTCTGGGACGCGACTTCGGGCCGCGTTCTCGTGGGCGGCGTCGACGTGCGCGACATTAACCCGCACGAGCTCATGGATCACGTCGCCTTCGTGTTCCAGACAAACAAGCTTTTCCACCAGACGCTCGCAGACAACGTGCGCGCCGCGCGGCCCGACGCCACGGATGCGGAGGTGCGCGAGGCCCTCGCCGCCGCCCAGTGCGACGACATCGTGGCGAAGCTGCCGCAGGGCATCGATACCATGCTCGGCGCCGGCGGAGCGTATCTTTCCGGTGGAGAGGTCCAGCGCGTGGCGCTCGCCCGCGCGATCCTCAAGGACGCACCCATCGTCGTGCTCGACGAGGCGACCGCCTTCGCCGATCCCGAGAACGAGGCCCTCATCCAACGCGCATTTTCGCGCCTGGCCGAGGGGCGTACGGTCATCATGATCGCCCACAGGCTCTCGACCGTCGTGGGCGCGGACAAGGTCGTGGTGCTCGACCAGGGTCGCGTTGCGGAGAGTGGCGTGCACAAGGCGCTTCTTGCCAAGGGCGGCCTCTACGCAAGGATGTGGGCCGACTACGAGCAAGCGGCCAGTTGGAAGATTTCCGCCGCGGTTGCTGATGCCGCCGCGGTCGCCGCCGCGAAGGGAGGCGAGGCCTAGATGTTCGCCTCATTCAAGAAGAAGTACTTCCTGTCCGATAAGGGCATTGCAGGTGCCAAGCGCGGCATCTTCTGGACTACGCTCACCAACCTCGTCGTCATGGCGGGCATGGGATTTCTGTTCCTGACCATGGCGGGTTTCATCGACCGTCTTACGACGGGCGCGGACCTGCCCTCCGTCCTTCCGATCGCGGGAGGGCTCGTGGTCTTTCTTGTGTTGCTCTTTGCCTCCAACTGGCAGCAGTACTACTACTGCTACTGCATTTTCTACGAGGAGTGTGGCAACCAACGCATCGACATCGCCGAGCGTCTGCGCAAGCTTCCTCTTTCGTTCTTCGGCCGTCGTGACCTCGCGGACCTCACCGAGACCATCATGGGCGACGTCCAAGCCATGGAGCATGCCTACAGTCACGTGCTGAGCGAGCTGTGGGGCGCCGTCATCGCGAGCGCCGTCGTGTTCGTGGGGTCGCTCTTCTTCTGCTGGCAGCTGGCCGTCGCGGCGTTTTGGAGCGTGCCCGTGGCGTTTGCCATCCTGTATCTCACCCGTGGTCCCATGACGCCGGTCTTCGACCGCATCCGTGCCGAGAAGGTTAGGGTCACCGAGGCCATCCAGGAGACCCTCGATTGCGTGCGCGAGGTCCGTGCCACCAACCAGGAAGCGCACTACCTGGCGGGCTTGAACGCCGTGATCGACCGCGAGGAGCGCGAGGTAACCCGCGGTGAGCTCGTCAACGGGCTTCTGGTCAACTCCGCTTTCGCCATTCTACGCCTGGGAATTGCCACCACGCTGGCCACGGGCGCCGCGATGGTCGTCTCCGGTCAGGTCGATTTCATGGTGATGTTCGCGTTCCTGCTTATGGTGAGCCGTATCTACGCGCCGTTTGATCAGGCCCTTATGCTCGTGTCGGAGCTGTTTGCCGCAGAGTCATCGGCCAAGCGCATGCGCTCCATCATGGAGGAGCCTGTGGCCCAAGGCAGCGAGGCGTTCGAGCCCGTGGGCCATGATGTGGTCTTTGATCACGTGGCGTTCAGCTACGGCGCAGGCGACGACGGGCGCGCTGGCGAGAAGGTCTTGACAGATGTGAGCTTCACCGCGAAGGAAGGGGAGGTCACGGCACTTGTTGGCCCATCCGGCTCGGGCAAATCGACGGTGAGCCGCTTGGCCGCCCGCTTCTGGGATACAACTGCGGGCACGGTTTCCGTGGGCGGCGTTGATGTTGCGAGCGTCGACCCCGAGGTCCTTCTGCGCGATTACGCGATCGTCTTCCAGGACGTGCTGCTCTTCGACGACACGGTGATGGGCAACATCCGCCTTGGCCGTCGCGACGCCACTGACGAGGAGGTCTTGGCCGCCGCACATGCCGCCAACTGCGATGAGTTCGTGAGCCGTATGCCGCAGGGCTACGACACCATGATCGGCGAGAACGGTTCCAAGCTCTCCGGCGGCGAGCGCCAGCGCATCTCCATTGCTCGTGCGCTGCTCAAGGACGCTCCCATTGTCCTTTTGGACGAGGCCACGGCGAGTCTGGACGTCGAGAACGAGACCGTGGTGCAGGAGGCGCTTTCCCGCCTGCTCGCGGGCAAGACCGTCATTGTGATCGCGCACCGCATGCGCACGGTCGAGAATGCGGACAAGATCGTGGTCCTGAGGGATGGCGTGGTCGCCGAGCAGGGAACGCCCGTCGAGCTCAAGGCGGCGGGCGGCGAGTTCGCTCATATGCTGTCCCTGCAGAAGGAGGCGGCGGCCTGGCGGTTGTAGGGTCGCCTCCCCCTGAAAACGACCCATGTGCGGGGGCGCCTCCTTTGAGGAAGACGCCCCTCGCACGCGGTTCTCTATTCCTGGACCTTCAGCGCCTCGGAGAGGCTCACGCGCTTGATGGAACGCGTGTGCAGGAGCGCCACGACGAGGTAGGTCGCGAACCCGATGCCTGCGCACTCGGCCATCGACCACCACGGCACGTAGATCTCGATGTTGCCGTTGTAGGAGAGCAGCATCGCGCGGAAGATTGCGGTGAGCGAGCCGATGATCACGGGCAGACTCAGCACGAGCGAGGCCGCCACGCACAGCGTGATCGAACGGATGTAGAGGCGCGAGATCTCGCCGTTGCGGTAGCCGAAGACCTTCATGTAGCTGATTGAACGGGCGCTGCGGTCGATGACGGCCTTGGTCAGCAGGTACATGAATAAGAGGAAGATGAACACGGCGAGTCCGACCATCATGCCGATCAGGCTGCTCATCATGTCGACGAACTGGTTACCGACGGCGCGCATGTCGTCGGGCGTGGTGTCGCCAGCGAAGTAGCGCGCGTCGAGCTCGAGCGTCTCGTTGCTCGCGTAGCCGTTGAAGTACGAGGCGTCGTTGCCGAAGAACTCGTTGAAGTCGCCGATGGCCATGTAGACGTTCATGTCCGACTTGGAGCCCCAGGCGGAGCCGTCGTCGGCGTACACGAGGGAGTAGTCCTTGTCCTCGTACTTGTCGTGGAAGTCGACCTGTTGCCCTTCTTTCCAGCCGAACTTGTCGAGAAGTCCGCGGCCGAAGACGACGCGGCCGTCGCCGACGTCGAGGTCTTTCCAGTAGCGCGAGTCGGGCGAGACGCCGTAGACGGTCACGGTTTCGGTGCCGTTGCCTTCGCCGCGGTCGTATTGCAGCTGGTAAATGGCGTACTTCTCAGCCTGTGCGACCTTCTCGGCGCCGTTGTCGGTGGTGTTTATGGGATGGATGTCGTCGTTGTCGGCGTCGATGTTGGAAGCTTCGTCGATAAGGTCGATCGCCTCGTCGCGGTCGCAGCCGAGGGCGCCCGCGATGTTGTCGAGGCGCGCGTAGAGGGCGTCCTTCTTGGCCTGGACCTCCTCGAGCGCGTCGCTTGCGGCCTGCATGTTAACGGCGTTAGGCGAGGTCGCGAGGGCGTCGGCCGCCGCCTGGGCCGCGTCGGCCGCGGCGTCGAGCTCGTCCTCGGCGTCCTCGGCGGCGGAAAGAAGGGCGCCGTCGACGGACTGCAGGCGGTCGAGCGCCGCCCACTGTTCGCGCTCC
This sequence comes from Ellagibacter isourolithinifaciens, assembly GCF_008831035.1. Taxonomy (GTDB): domain Bacteria; phylum Actinomycetota; class Coriobacteriia; order Coriobacteriales; family Eggerthellaceae; genus Ellagibacter; species Ellagibacter isourolithinifaciens. The sequence continues at coordinate 24,480 of NZ_WAJR01000012.1, forward strand.
TCGGCGCTGCCCTCAAGCTCGAGCGGGGCCTTGAGCGTGTACTGGTGCTCCGCCACGAGGCTCGTCTCGAGGTTGTCGGCGTAGTGCGTCATCGTGGGGAGGATCGCCAGGCCAAAGAGCAAAAGCAGCGAGGCGAAGGCGATGCCCACGAAGAGCGTGGCGAAGTTGCCGAGGTTTCGCAGAAAGACGCGCAGGCGAAAGCGCGCGACGAAGCCCATGCGCTCGGGTAGCCGCAGGCCTCGCTTGGTGCCTGACTTTCCGCTGGCCTCGTGGCGCAAAAACTGCAGGGGCGTCTTGCCCATCTTGCGAAGAAGCCCCACGAGCGTGATGAGGATGAGCACGGCGGCGGGCACCACGGCACATTTGACGAAGATCTCCCAGCTCCAGTACACATGGAAAGGCGGCAGGCTGTAGGAGCCGTAGTAGAGGTTGCGCATGGGCTCGGTGAAGAAGGCGACGCCGAGTGCGCACCCCAAGCCCGCCGCGAGGATGCCCACGATGGCGGGAAGCGCGAGGTAGTGGAGGACGATCTCGCGCTTGCGGTAGCCGCTGGCGAGCAGCGTACCTATGACGGCGCTCTCTTCTTCGATGGTGGCGTTGGTGAGCACGACGAAGACGAAGGCCATGATCACGATGATGATGTCGAGCAGTGTCGTCCACATGGCGGAGTCGCCGTCCACGTCGTCGCGCGCGTAGCCGATGCCCTGGTTGGAGTCGGCGTCGATGAGGTCGTCCACGCGTGCGTCAGCGTCCGTTAAGGCCTTGACTATGTCCTCCTCGGCATCGGTGCGGTCGGCAACGGAGAAATCTCGGTCGTTGAAGACGAACGAGTAGGTGTAGGTGGGCGCGCCGCCGGCGTCCTCGAGGGCGGTAAAGCCGGCGTCGGTGACCTCGGCCACGCCATAAGTGATGGTATTTACCGTGAAATCGGAGTTGTTGGGAAAGAGGGCTTGGCTATCGGGTTGGGTCATGATTCCGCAGATGGTGTAGGTGCGGCTGCAGAGCTCGATTGTGTCGCCCACGGCGAGTCCGTTGTTCTTGGCAAAGACGCGGTCGATGGCGACTTCGTCGTCTTCTTGGGGCTCGGTACCTTCGCAGTAGGACGCGATATCGACCTCGGTGCGGTGGGCGTAGGTGCGCAGCGTGCGCTTGGTGCCGTCGTCGCCGACGGGCTTCTTTATGGTGGCGTCTATGGAGAAATTCCTGTAGAAGGTAGCGCCGCCGACGTCTTCCGTGGCGCCTTCGGCCGCGTCGATCTGGGCGTCGGTCGCCTCGAACGCCGTCACTATGCGGCCATCTTCGATGGTGTACTCATCGCGCATTTCGTCGATGATGCTGCCGATGGAGTGGGCGGCAAGCAGGAAGCCCGACGTGAGGGCAATTGCGCCGCACATGAGCAGGAAGATTCCCAAGTATTTGCCGATGTTGTGCTTGAGCTCGCGGGGGAGCCGTCTGGCCAGAGGAGTCATCGCGCGCCTACCAATCGAGCTTAGAGGCGGACACAGGCGACTCGTTGACCTCGTCTTCGGCTAAGCGCCCGTCGCGCAGGCGCAGCACGCGGTCGGCCATGCGGGCGATGGCGGCGTTGTGCGTCACGATCACGACGGTGCAGCCGTACTCCCGGTTCACGCGCTCCATGAGTTCAAGCACTTCTTTCGAGGTCTTGTAATCGAGGGCGCCCGTGGGCTCGTCGCACAGGATGAGGCCCGGGTTCTTCACGAGCGCGCGGCCGATGGCGCAGCGCTGCTGCTGACCGCCGGAGACCTGGCGCGGGAACTTGTTGCGGTGCTCCCAGAGGCCAAGCGAGCGCAGTAGTTCCTCCATGGGAAGGGGATTGCTCGAGAGGTGTGCCGTGACCTCGATGTTTTCCTTGATGGTGAGGTCGGGCACGAGGTTGTAGAACTGGAAGACGAAGCCGAGCTCGCGCCGGCGGTACTCGCCGAGGTCCTTGCTTGAGAGGGCGGTGAGCTTGCAGCCGCCGACTGAGATCGTGCCGCCGTCGGCTCCTTCGAGACCACTGATGAGGTTTAGGAAGGTGGATTTTCCCGAGCCCGAGGGGCCGAGCATGACGCAGATCTCGCCGCGGTTCACGGTGGTGGTTATGCCGTCGAGCACTTGCACGCGGGCTTCCCCGTCGCCGTAGTGCTTGGCAAGACCCTCGACAATGAGGTAGGGGGTATTTGATTTGGCCATGGTCTTTCTTTCTCGAAAAAGGGCCCACGTGGCTCTTTAAGGTTGCATTCAGCTAACTTATAGCGTAAAAGTTAGCCATATGCAACGCGCTTTGCCAAGTTCCCGTCATTTTTCGAGGGACCTATCGGGCTCTTCTTTCGCATTTGCTATACCGCAGCTGGGCGAAGGGGGACAGCCGAATACCCTTCTCTCGTGCGTGAATTCGTTTCATTCAGGTAAAATAACGCGAATTGGAGGGCTTCAGCCTGCGCAACGCTTTTGCTTGCGCTCTTGATCGGAAAAGGGAACAGTATGGCATCAATGAAAACCGGATCGCGCTCGTCGTGGTCGGGCAAATGGGCGTTCATCTTGGCCGCTGCCGCCTCGGCGGTCGGCCTGGGAAACATGTGGCGTTTCCCGTATCTGGCGGCGAAGTACGGCGGCGGCACCTTCCTCATCACCTACCTGGTGCTGGTATTCACGTTCGGCGTGTCGCTTTTGCTGCTTGAGACGGCGATCGGCCGCAAGACGGGCCTCTCGGCCATCGGCGCGTTCCGCCATTTCGGAAAGAAGTTCATGTTCATCGGCGTGCTGGCGTCGGTCGTGCCCTTCATCATCGTGCCGTATTACTGCATCATCGGCGGCTGGGTGACGAAGTATGCCTTCGCCTATATTGCAGCTGGACCTGCGGCTATGGCGGATGGCGGCACGTTCTTCTCGAGCTTTATCACCGACGGCGTTGACAGCTCGATCTTCATGCTGATCTTCATGGCCGCGGCGTTCATCATCGTGGCGCGCGGCGTGAAGGGCGGCATCGAGAAGGCGAACCTCATCTTGATGCCTGCGCTTATCGTGATGGCCATCGCAATCGCCATCTTCACGTTGACGCTCCCCGGGGCGCTCGACGGCGCGGCATACTACCTGAAGCCCGACCTCTCGAAGTTCTCCCCGGAGCTGGTCATCGGTGCGCTCGGGCAGATGTTCTACAGCTTGTCGCTCGCCATGGGCATCATGATCACCTACGGCAGCTACCTTGAGAAGAAGGCGTCCCTGACGCAGTCCGTCACGCGCATTGGCTGCTTCGACTTGGGCGTGTCGTTCCTTGCGGGCCTCATGATCGTGCCTGCCGCGTTTGTCGCGATGGGCTCGGGCGACGCTGTCGCTCAGAACTCCGGTCCCTCGCTCATGTTCATCATCTTGCCCGAAGTGTTCGCGGACATGGGGCAGGTGGCGACCATCGTGGGATTCGTCTTCTTCCTCTTGGTGTTCTTCGCGGCGCTCACCAGCGCGATCTCGCTCACTGAGACCTGCGTCTCCATCATTCAGGACGGTGCGGGCTTCTCTCGCCGAAAGTCGCTGGTGATCACTGTGGTGTTCATCGTGGTGGCCGGGCTTATCATCAACTCGGGTTACAACGTGCTCTCGTTCATCCAGCCCCTGGGCGAAGGCTCCTCGCTGCTCGACTTCGCCGACTTCATCTCCAACTCGGTCATTATGCCGATTGTTGCGCTTCTGACCTGCGTGTTCGTTGGCTGGATTATCAAGCCGAAGACGATTATCGACGAGGTGCGCATCTCTGCGCCCTTCAAGGCGGCCAAAGCCTGGTCGGTCATGGTGAAGTACGTGGCGCCTGTGCTCGTGGTGGTTATCCTCGTGACTGCGCTCGCCCAGTCGCTCGGCATCATGAAGTTCTAACGGCGCTTCGCTTTGCGGCACGCTGCTTGAGCGTCGCCCGCGCATTGCCTTCCCCCGCGCCCTGTCGACCTTACCGTCGGCAGGGCGCTTTCTTTATGCCACGACGCCGCTCGCGAGGACGATGGTCGTCGTCGCGATGACGCCGAGGATGATGGTGAGCGCGTTCGCGAGCCCCGCCAGGCCGAAATCGCCGTCCGACCAGAGTGTGAACGTCGGCCCCATGGCGCTTGCCGGTGCCCACAGGAGCATCACGATGACGATGCGCGTGGTCGCGTCGAAGGGCAGGAACGAGAACGCGAGAGCGCTCGCCACGGCCGACACGACGACGCGAAGCCCGATAAGGCGTGCTACTTTCGCGAGCTTATTGCGGTCGACCTCGAAGCGGATCATGAGCCCCAGCATAAACATCGCGAGGAAGGAGTTCGCATTCGCGATGGGCGCGGTGAACTGCACGATCGCGTCAGGGATGTGGATTCCCGCCACCGCGAGCACGATGAGGATAATGTAAGCATCGAAGGCGATCGACTTCGCAAGCCTCTTCGCGACGAACCTCACCGGATGCTCGACGGGCTCTTTGCCTGCGACGAGGCCGGTGAGCGCGTAGGAGCCGCCTGTCATCATGATGGCGTTGCCCGCATCGAACAGGCAGGTGGTCACCGCGAGTTGCGCGGGGAAGAGCGTCTGCACGAAGGGCAAGCAGAAGCACCCGATGTTGAAGCCGCAGCAGTTGAGCAGGTAGAACACGCGGTCGCGGCGCTCGGAGCGGCGGGTGAGCCCGAGCACGGCAAGGTAGGGGATAAGCGCGCAGGCAAGTCCGAGCGGCACGAGGATGAGCAGGTCATGGGTGAACTCCGCCGCGCCAAACGCGTGGACGATCGCGCAGGGCAGCGTGAAGGTGAATACGATCTTGCTCACGCACTGCTCGGGGCGCGGTCCAAGCGTTCGCGACCGTCCCGCAAGATGGCCGGCAACGATGATGGCGACGAACGCCGCCACCTTCAACATGACTTCTTCCATGCTTTCGAATCACTGTCCTTCCAAAAGCAAGCAGGGGCGAACCGGTGAGAGGTTCGCCCCTGTCGTGGGGTGGTGCCTTGTGCTTTGCGGGCGGGACACAACGCCCGCTTGACCTGCGCTTACAGGTGCGCCTGGATAAGGCGCGGGCGGAAGCCCTTTGCCTCGAGCGCCTCGACGATTTGCTGCTTGTGCGCGGTGCCGAACGCCTCGATGGTCACGCGCAGCTCCACGGCGGCGTTGCGGTTGGTCGTGACAAACTGGTTGTGGTCGAGTCGGACGACGTTGCCCTTGCTCTCGGCGATGACCTGGGCAACGTTGACGAGCTCGCCGGGGCGGTCGGGCAGGAGCACGCTGACCGTGAAGATGCGGTCGCGCTGGATTAGGCCGTGCTGCACGACCGACGACATGGTGATGACGTCCATGTTGCCGCCCGAGAGGATCGACACGACCTTCTTTCCCGTGAAATCGAGGTGGCGCAGCGCGGCGACGGTGAGAAGCCCCGAGTTCTCCACGATCATCTTGTGATTCTCCACCATGTCGAGGAACGCCACGATGAGCTCCTCATCCTCGACCGTGATGATCCCGTCAAGGTTTTGCTGAAGATAGGGGAAGATCTTGTCGCCCGGCTCCTGCACGGCGGTGCCGTCGGCGATGGTGCTCACATGCGGAAGCTTCACGACATGCCCCGCCTCGAGCGACGCCTTCATGCATGCCGCCCCCGCAGGTTCCACGCCGATCACCTTGATGTGCGGGTTCAAGAGCTTGGCCAGGGTCGAGACGCCCGTGGCAAGCCCGCCGCCTCCGATGGGGACCAGGATGTAGTCGACAAGCGGTAGCTCCTGCACGATTTCCATCGCAATGGTGCCTTGCCCAGTCGCGACACCCAGGTCGTTGAAGGGGTGCACGAAGGTGAGGCCGCGCTCCTCGGCCAACTCGAGCGCGCGGGCGTAGGCCTCGTCGTACACGTCGCCTGCGAGCACGACCTCAGCGCCGAGCGCTTTGGTGCGCTCCACCTTGATATAGGGCGTCGTTGCGGGCATGACGATGGTGGCGGGCACGCCGTAGCGCTGTGCCGCGTAGGCCACTCCCTGCGCGTGGTTGCCGGCCGACGCGGTGATGAGACCGCGCTTGCGCTCGTCGTCTGAGAGCGTGCTGATCTTGTAGTATGCGCCACGCACCTTGTAGGCGCCGGTGCGCTGCATGTTCTCCGGCTTGAAGAAGACGCGGTTGCCCGCTATCTCGCTGAAGTGCGGGCTCTCGATGAGCTTGGTCTCCTGGGTGACCTCGCGAACTTTGTGGGCCGCCTGCTCGAAGGCGGGCAGGGTGAGCATTTCCTGAACTTCGTCCGACATCGTTTTTCCTTGCATTTCTCAATGGTTCATAAGCGTCCATCACTATAATCGTCACATGCGAGAAATCTGCGCAACTTTTTCCGAATATGGTGAACTTCAAGAAAGAAGGCACAATATGAAAACCATCTCCACCACAAGCGCGCCGGCGGCAATCGGTCCCTATGCCCAGGGCAACATCGCGGGCGGTCTTCTGTTCGCGAGCGGCCAGATTCCGCTTGACCCCGAGACGGGCGAGATCGTGGGTTCGACCATCGAGGAGCAGACTGCTCAGGTCATGAAGAACGTGGCTGCGATCCTCGAGGCGGCAGGTACCGATTTCGACCACGTGGTGAAGACGACGTGCTTCTTAAACGATATGAACGACTTTGCCGCCTTCAACGCCGAGTACGCGAAGTCCTTCGGCGAGGTGCGCCCCGCGCGCTCGGCCGTGGCGGTCGAGAAGCTTCCCAAAGGCGCGCTTGTCGAAGTCGAAGTGATCGCTGAGGTGAACTAGCCTCCTTGCGGAAGCGCTTCGGCGTATAATGGTGCTGCAGGGTTCGCGTGCGAGCATTGCGCGAACGGTCGTTTGAAAGGAGCACCTCATGCTGTACAGCAAGATTATGGTTCCCTACGATGGTTCCGAGCACGCGAAACATGCCCTCGAATATGCGAAGGGCCTCGCGGCGATCTCCGATGCGAAGATCGCAATCGTGCACGTGGTGCCTTCGGGCGTCATGGGCGTCGACCAGATCGGCACGGAGGGGTCCCTTGACGGCGTCCCGTTCGGCATGCTGAACTACGAGCAGTACGAGGGCGTGGTTCGGGCAGCGCTTGACCAGGCGAAAGAGAAGGTCACGGAGAACCTGGCGGGCCTTGTCGAGGACATCGCCGACATCGTGACTATCGATGTTGTCGCAGGAACCGCCCCCGCCGAGGCGCTTGCGCGCTACGCTGACAAGAACGGCTGCGACTTGATCGTCATGGGCCGACGCGGCCTGGGCGCCATTCGCGGCATGCTCGGAAGCGTGAGCTTCGGACTTCTGCGCTCGACGGATGTTCCCGTTCTGACGGTAAAATAGGTAAATAGGATTCTAACTTTCATGACTGCACTTGATTTCTCGACTCTCGCGGGTGAGGGAGCAACGATTCGCCTCGCCACCAAAGAGGACATTCCCGCCATTTGTGACCTGCGCGTCGCCCAATCGCTCGAGTACTGGGGGGTGAACCCCGGCCAGTCGGAGCTTGCCCATTTCCGAAGCGAGACCGAGGCTCATCTCAGACGCACGCTCGGCGAACGCGTGATGTTCTTGTTCGTCGAGGAGGACGGCGAGATTGCGTCCATGTCCGGCGTCGAGGTGTTCGATCGCCTGCCGACTTTCGGCGGCGTGTCCGGCGTGCAGCGCACGGCGACGGTGGTCGCCTGCTACACGCGCCCCGAGTTCCGCGGTCACGGGCATATGGCTGCTATGTTGAGCGCGTGGCCGCTCGTTGCGATGCGCGCGGGGGTCGATGCGATCTACGTGGAGACGCGCAACGCGACGATGCGCCACGTTGCCGAGAAGACCGGCTACGAGCATGCCTCCGATCGCTTCAGGATGACGATCGAGGTGGAAGCCGACTAAAGATTGCCGACCGAGCACGGCTGACGTTTGCGAACTGAGCCTTCATGCGGCGATAGGGGTTGGGCCCCTATCGCCGCTGCGCGTTTCGGGGCTCTTGCGCGAGGGGTGGCAAATTCCCGACCCCTCCCGCTACCCGATGAGGGCGCTGTGGAAGAACAGGGTCGAGTTGAGAAGGTCGTCGAACGCGGCGAAGACGACCTTCTTCGTTTCGCGAAGCGACATCCCCTGGGCGCGGCATTGGCTGAACATGCCGAACAACCCATTGCACACGAGCGCTGCCGTGAGCGGCGAGGGGTATTTCGGCTCGAGTGCGTTGCGGTGATTCTGCACGTAATTTTCCACGACACGCACCACGTGGTTGAAGCATGCCGAATGCAGGTAGGGGTTCTTCGTCGACGAGCAGTGGATGAAGATGCCGTCCCTTTGCTCGAAAACGCTGAAGATGCAGGTCAGCAGGTTGCGATAGCTGTTGGTGGGAATCTTGCGCGGATTGTTCTCCGCCTGGAGCGCGCGATAGCGTTCCTCGGCCTTCGCCATGTCATCGCGGAACAGCTCGTCGGCGAGGGCATACTTGTCGTCGTAATAGGTGTAGAAGGTGATGCGGCTTACGTCGGCGGCGCGGCACAGCTCGGTGACGGTGATTTTCTCGAAGGGCATGGTCGCGAGCAGTTCGACGAGCGTGCGTTTGATGGTGCGCTTTGTCTTCACGACGCGTTTATCCATATCGACCTCACATTGCGCCATAACTGTATAAGTAACTGACATTCTGTCTGGCATTGTAGTTGTTACGGCAATCGGCTTGGCGTACCTTTAATGCGAAACAGACAAGCTACGGAAAACCGCCGAGCGTCGCCGGCATCGGGCTCGCACGGGCGGCAAGGGGGAACTATGGTGCGCAGGGTCGTCGTCGACTCTTCGGCGAATTTGTTCGTCGCAGGTACACAGGATATTGTGTCGGTGCCGATGAAGGTGCGCGTGGGGGAGCGGGAATTTCCCGACGACGCGAACCTCGACGTGGGGGAGCTCATCGAGGCGTTCTCGGACGAGGCGGCCGAATCGAGTACGTCGTGCCCGAACATCGCGGAATGGACGTCCGCGTTCGCGGGCGCGGACGAGATTGTCGCTCTTGCCCTTACGAGTAAGATTTCGGGCGGGTTCAACTCAGCGCAGGCCGCCGCGAAGCACTACCTGTTCGACCACCCCGAGGCGAAGGTGTTCGTGCTTGATTCTCTGACGACCGGCCCTGAGCTGGAGCTTCTCGCTCAGCACGCCAACGAGCTCGCGCAAAGTGGCATGGACTTCGACGATTTGACGCATGAGCTGCGCCGTTACGCTTCGCGTACGCACCTCATGTTCTCGCTCGAGCGCATCGACAACTTCGTGCGCAACGGGCGCGTGAGCCCAATTGTCGCGAAGGTCGCGGGCGTGCTCGGCGTGCGCATCGTCGGGCAGGCGAGCGAGGAAGGCGAGCTTGGCGTGCTCAACAAGGCGCGCGGAGAGAAGCGCGCGCTCAAGCAGCTTTTCGAGAATATGGAGACCGTGGGCTTCGTCGGCGGCCGCGTGCGCATCAGACACACCGAGAACCCGAAGATGGCCGAGGCGCTCGCGGCGAAGATTCGCGAGATCTGGCCTTCGTGCGACATCCGCATCGGCGCCAACCGCGGCCTGTGCTCCTACTACTGCGAGCCCGGCGGCGTTCTCGTAGGGTTCGAAGGGTAGCCCATCGCGATTGCGCGATGCCTGCAGCCCCGCTTGTCCTTCGTTGGAATATGGGACAAGCGGGGCTTTTATGTTCCATAATGTTGTCGATTCCCATCGTTCAGAATAAAAATATTCGCGAATATAGCTGAACGACAACGATTTTCCTTGACTATATACTTACAAATAAATAATCTAAGTATCGGCACATCGAAAAGGGATAGGGCGATGCATGCTTGGTTTGAATTCGCGCAAGCTAGAGCCGCTTCGCAAATCGATGTGCTGCGGGCCTTCGCCTTCCGGCGGGGCTCGTATTCGACCACTTAATGGGAGGAACACATGAAGAAGCAGGTACGCTTGGCGCTGTCCGCTGTGCTCGCGCTCTCGCTCGTCGGGGCGTTTGCGATGTTCGGCTGCTCTAGCAACAACACCACCACGGAGAAGAAGGACGATACCGCCAAGACCGAACAGGCCGAGCCGGTTGAGCTCCAGGTCTTCGCCGCAAATTCGCTCTCCAAGGCCATGGAAGACATCCAGAAGGCCTACATCGAGGACGGCCACGACAACGTCACCTTCAAGGACACCCAGTACAAGTCTTCCGGCGAGCTCAATGAGATGCTTGGTGCCGGCTCCTATGCTGACCTGCTCATCTCCGCTTCCAAGGGCTCCATGGACACCGCGGTTTCCAAGGGCTATGTGGATGGGTCCACGCGCGTCGACATGTTCAAGAACGATCTCGTGATGGTGTCCAAAGAAGGCGCCGAGATGAAGGATGTCACGCTGCAGGACATCGCTGATGGCAAGTACACCATCTGCGTCGGCGATGACTCCGTTCCGGCTGGCAACTACGCTGCCCAGTCTCTCTCCACCGTTGGCGTGTACGCGCCGGCTGGCGACGATGCGGGCAAGACCGGCAAGGACATCACCGGTAAGGGCGGCTCCTACAACACCGATATGGTGAAGGACGGCAAGGTCGTTCTGGACACCTCCGTCGGCAACGTCTGCAAGCATGCGCAGTCTGGCGACGTCGACATCGCGTTCGTGTACACCTCCGATGTGTATCGCTTCGGTGGCGTGCAGGTCGTCGGCACCGTTCCGGCCGATACCCACAAGAATATCGTGTACCCTGGTGCCATCACCAAGGACTGCACGAATGTTGAGGCGACCCAGGAATTTCTGGATTGGTGCCTGAACAGCGAGAAAGCTCAGAAGATTTGGCAGGACTGGGGCTTCGAGTTGGCGTAGTATAATCTTCGCTAAGAAGGTTCGTCTTGAAGTAGCAATCTGGGGATGGGCGACGCGAATCGCTCATCCCCTTTCTTGTCCATGGGTGCAAGGAGAAGGGGTTCCATGCGCGCGAGAATGATTATCGCAAGTCTTGTTCTGTCGGCCACGCTCGCGGTTGGCGCGCTGCCAGCTGCGGCGTTCGCTGACGACGCGCTCGGCGATGTCGACAGCCCGCGGACGCCGACGGCAATGATTACGGCGACGTCGAGCGCTGCCGATTCGGTTTCGGATGAGTCCGCGTCGGACGCCGAGGCGACGACGGACGGCGTCGAAGTGTCGAGGGAGGGCTCGGCGGCCCTGAAGGACGGGGCAAGCTTTGCGATAGGCGATTTCTCACGTGCTCAGAAGGGCTCGAACCGCGCGATCGACGGCACGTATTACGGGTACTCTTACCTGGTCGGCCAGGAAGAGGGTTCATTCGCGCAGGTGGTTGCGGCCGACAAGTACGTTGTTGCCTACGTTCCCGCTGCCGCGGCTGCGAAGCTTGGCCTCGACGTGCAGAGCGTATCCGACCAGGCGCAGCTGAAAAGCTACTTCGTCGCGCTCGACGAGGGGCAGGCCATGGGGTCGGCCAAGCTCTCCGAGTACGACACATGGTACTTCACAAGCGACACGACGTTCGACAAAGATGGCGTTCGCTTCACGTTTGACCAGGTCATCAATGGCAATGTCTACGCAAGCGTCATCGGCGTCGATGGGTCTGACCTCACCGATTCGGAGAGCCCCCTCTATATGAAGCCGTCGTTCGGGGACTTCGGCAAGCTAACCTCGTCCGACGCGGTGAGCATCGAGAAGGCTCCCGAGGGGCTTGCTGCCGTGGGCGAGTTCCTGTCGAACCTTGACTGGAGCCCTCTGTGGGTCTCGCTTCGCACCACGGGCATCGCCATCGTGTTCATCGTCATCTTAGGTCTTTTGGCGGCGTATTTCTGCCTGAACCTCTCCCCGCGCCTGAAGAGCATCTTTGACGCCATCTTCACCATCCCGATGGTGCTGCCGCCAACCGTGTGCGGCTTCATCCTGCTGTTCGTATGCGGTTCGAACACAGCGTTCGGCCAGTTCTGGATCGACATCGGTTTCCCGTTGATCTTCAGTCCCGTAGCCTGCGTCATCGCGGCTGTGGTCGTTGCGTTTCCGCTCATGTACCGCAATGCGCTCGGCGCGTTCGAGGGGCTTGATCGCAACATGCTTGACGCCGCCCGCACGCTTGGCTGGTCGAACGCGAAGATCTTTCGCAAGCTGATGCTGCCCCTGTCGTGGAGCTCGATTGCGGCAGGTATGGTGCTCGCCTTCGCTCGCGCGCTTGGCGAGTTCGGCGCGACGCTGTTCATGGCGGGCAACTACATCGGCATCACGCGAACCATCCCGATCGCCATCTATTTCGAATGGATGAACGGCAACGATTCCACCGCGTGGTTCTGGACACTCGTCATCATCGTGTTCAGTCTGATCGTCATCGTGTTCATCAATCTGTGGTCCAACCACACCACGAAGTACCGCAAGAGAGAGCAGAAGTAGATGAGCCTTGAAGTAGACATCCGCAAGAAGTTCAAGGGCTTCGAGCTGCATAACGCGTTTTCCGCCGGGACGGAGACGCTCGGCCTTTTGGGCGCATCCGGTTGCGGCAAGAGCCTCACCATGCGCTCGATTGCGGGAATCGAGCGGCCCGATTCGGGGAAGATCGTCGTGAACGGCACGGTGTTTTTCGACAGGGCGCCGGGGAAGAAACCCAAGGTCGACCTGACGCCGCAGCAGCGCAAGACCGCGCTTCTCTTCCAGAATTACATGCTGTTTCCGAACCTGACCGTCGCGCAGAACGTGGCGGCGGGCATCGGTAAGGACGTGAGTGCGGCCGACCGCGATGCCGCCGTGGCGTGTGAGCTCAAGCGCTTCGGGCTCGAGGGCTTCGACAAGCGCTATCCGGCGCAGCTCTCCGGCGGTCAGCAGCAGCGTGTCGCTCTGGCGCGCATGCTCGCGGCGCGTCCGGGGATCCTCATGCTCGACGAGCCGTTCTCCGCGCTCGACGCGCACCTGAAGAGCGTGCTCGAGCAGAACCTCGTCAGCCTGTTCGACGCGTTTGACGGCACCATCTTGTACGTGAGCCACGACATCGACGAGGCGCTTCGCTTCTGCGACCGTATCGCTGTGGTGGAGGATGGCCACGTCATGGAGATCGGCACGGGTGACGACTTGGTGAACAACCCGCAGAGCCAGGCGGGTATTAAGCTTTCGGGGTGCAAAAACGCGACGCGGGCGGAATACGTGGACGCCCATCACGTGCGCCTGCCGCGTTGGGGCATCACCGTGGAGACTTCCCGCGAGGTGTCCCGGGACGTCAAGTGTCTGGGTGTGCGCGCTTTCTATCTCGAGCAAGTCGACGGCCCTGGCGAGAACGTCTACCGCGCGCGCGTCGATCGCGTGAGCGACTCGCGCTTCGAGCGCACGGCTCTTCTGGGTTTCGTGGACGCTTGCCGCGACGAGCGGGAAATCCTCGATCGTAATGAGGATGAGATGAAGTACCTGCATCAGCACATGTTCTGGCGTGTGGACAAGCTGCGGGCCGATGAGGCGAGCCTTCCTAGCGAGGGCGAGGAGCTGTGGATCCGCATCCCGAAGGACCGCGTCTACCTCGTGTCGCGGTAGCGTTCGCTTGAACCGAGCGCGCGCGGCCGTCTCTCACTACGAGGGGCGGCTCCGTTTGCGTTCGGAGGAGCGGTGGTTTGCTTTCGGGCGCAGGGCGTGTCCCGCGCGCAGTTCCGCAGCGAAGCGAGGACTGTTTGAGCACGGGATATGCCCCGCGCCCGAAAGCGGGGGGGGGGACGACCTCGCCTTCCCTTGCTTCGTCTTCTACCCGATGACCATGACGAGAATCGGTATCGTGATGATCGACAGCACGGTGGTGACGAAGGTTCCCTGAGCCATGGTGCGCGAGTCGCCGCCGTATTGGTAGCACAGCATCGTGCCGTTCGTGGCTACCGGCATCGCGCACAGCACCACCATGATGTCGATGAGCATCGGGTCGACCGGCACGAGACGGAAGAGCGCCCACACGATGAGCGGCGAGACGATGAGGCGCGCGAGGGACGCGATCCACAGGCGCGGACCGCCGATGAGCTTAGAAACCGGCAGGTCGGCAAGCGACGAGCCGATGATCAGAAGCGCGCCCGGCGTGGTAAAGGAACCGAGCGTCTCGGCGGCGTCGCCGATGATGGGCACGCTGTGCACGTTCAAAAGCGTGAGGACGATAGCGATCGCGCAGGCGATGTTCGCCGGGGTGAGGAAGGTTTTAAGCCCCATCTTCACTTTTGCGCCGCGGCCGGAGTCCTGCGCGATGAACCAGACGCCCATCGTGAACACGAGGAAGTTGAACGGCAGGTTGAAGATCGAGCCGTAGATGAGCGTCGAGGGCCCGAAGATGGCCGACAACACGGGGAACCCGATGAAGCCGACGTTGCCGAACGTGAGCATAAAGCGGAATACTCCCCTGTGCCCGTCGCGGACGCCGAGGAGCTTCGTGACGAGGAACGCGAGCGCGGTCATGATGGCGAAGCTTACGATCGACAGCCCCATGGTGATGAGAATCTCGGTCGATTCGGGAAGCGAATCGGCGGTGAGCACCGAGCCTAGAATCATCGCCGGCAGCGCCGTATTCAAGATGAGTTTTGACAGGCCTTTGTCGATGGTCTTGTCCATGACATGGGCTTTCTTCGCGATATATCCAATCGATATATCGAAGAATAAGATGACCATCGTGCCGAGAATGCTGAGAAATTCGCCGTCCATACCAGTTGTGCCTCCGTGCAGGTGATGTGCTTCTAGAAAAAGTGCCGCACGATAATAACGCCGCTCGCGCCGCCACAAGAAAAATATGCAGACCTGTTCGGTGGATGGAGTAAGCTGTGTCGGCTTAGTGAAGATGGACGTTTTTGGGACGCCCTCGGAAAGGAAGTGGGTGCTCGTGTCGATGAGGTTTTGGGTTCCGCTTGTGGGGATGACGCTTTCGACCTTCGTGTTCAACACGTCGGAGTTCATGCCCATCGGCCTGCTCACCGACATTGCCGCGGATTTCAACATGACCGAGTCGGCGGCGGGCATGCTCATCTCCGTGTACGCATGGGCGGTCATGATTTTGTCGCTGCCGCTTATGCTCTGCGTGACGAAGGTGCCGCCGAAGCGCCTGCTTCTCGGCGTGATCGTCCTGTTCGGCATTTGCCAGCTGCTCTCGGCGGCGTCGGTCAACTTCTGGATGCTTATGGCGGCGCGCATCGGAGTTGCTGCAGCTCATGCGGTGTTTTGGTCGATCATCACGCCGCTCGCGGTGCGTGTAGCCCCCTCCTCGAAAGCCTCGCTCGCGCTTTCCATGGTAGGCATGGGGACGTCGGTCGCTATGATCTTCGGCCTGCCATGCGGGCGCATGCTCGGCCTTGCCATCGGGTGGCGCGCGACGTTTCTTACCGTCGGAATCGTGTCGTTTGCCATCGTCGCATGCCTTGCGTTCGTGTTCCCCAAGCTCGACGCGGGGAAACCCTTCACGCTGGGAAAGCTGCCGAGCCTTCTGCGCACCCGCTCGCTTCTGAGCATGTACCTCGTCACCATCATCGTGATCACGGCGTACTTCACCGGCTACGGTTACATTGAGCCGTTCTTCCAGCAGGTCGCGGGCCTGCCCGACGACGCGATCACCTTCGCGCTCGTGCTTTTCGGCGCGGCGGGCCTGGTGGGGAGCTTGCTGTTCGCCCGCCTGGGACACGTGACGCTCGCGACGTTCATCCGCTTCGCGTGCGCCGGCATCGCGGCGGCGCTTTTGCTCATGGCGCCCGCGGCGACGGGCGGCGAGGTGTCGTCGTGTTTCGTGTGCGTGCTGTGGGGGCTTGCGGCGTCGCTGTTCAACGTGTCGTTCAACGCCGCTGTCATCAAGTGCGCGCCAGAGGGTGCGAGCTCGGTAGCCATGTCGATGTACTCGGGGCTTTACAACCTTGGAATCGGCACGGGAACATGGCTTGGCGGTATGGTTACTGCGAACGTGGGGATCGGGCTCATCGGGTATGTGGGCGGCGTTCTTGCGCTGGCGGGGCTTGCCTACTGTTGCCTGCGCTTTGTGGGACTCCTGCGCCAGGTTCGTCATCCGTCAATCGGCTAGCTTCTACCCACAGCGGCGCTCCTGGTCGGGGGGCAGCTTCAACCTGCGGCGGCGCCCCTGGTCGGGGGCAGCTTCGGCCTGCGAGGACGCCCCTGGTCGCGGCGGCATGCCCCGTGCTCAAACAGTCCTCGCTGCGCTGCGGAACTGCGCGCGGGGCACGTCGCCGCGACCAGGGGGCATGCGGTTGGGGGCGGGCGCTCGGAATAATGTTGCTGCGTGACAAGAATTCTCGAATCGTCTTATATGGTAGCGCTCCGACCACAGTTGCGCGGTGCCTTGCCTTCTTGGAGTATACTAGGCAACTGTGAATGAACTTGTAGGAGGGGAATATGAAGGACGGCCATGGCCGCGTAATCGATTACCTGCGTATATCGTTGACGGACCGCTGTAATTTCCGCTGCGTGTACTGCATGCCCGAAGAGGGAGTGCAGCAGCTCTCCCATTTCGATATTCTGCGAATCGAAGAGGTTGAGCAGGCGGTTCGCGTTGCGACAACGATCGGCATCAAAAGCGTGCGCCTGACGGGCGGCGAACCGACGGTGCGCAAGGGTCTCGTCGACCTGGTGCGAAACATCGCGGCGATGCCCGAGATTGAAAATGTCTCGATGACCACGAACGGCGTGCTCTTGCCGCGCATGGCGGCAGACCTGAAGGCGGCGGGGCTTTCGCGCGTGAACCTATCGCTGGACACGCTTGACGCCGAGAAGTTCCACAAGATCACGCGCTGCGGATCGCTCGACGACGCGCTTTGCGGCATCGATGCAGCGCTTGAGTCGGGATTCAACCCCGTGAAGATCAACGCGGTCGCGCTCCGCTCGCTTGCGGACGGCTTCCTCGATTTCGCCAAGCTCTCGATCGACCGCCCGTTGCACGTGCGCTTCATCGAGCACATGCCCATTGGCGATGTCTCCGAGGTCGACGGTATCAGCTGGGGCAAGGACGGCGTCATCTCCTGCGAGGAAGTGTTCAACATCATCAACGAGGGCGCTCGCGCGCAAGGTTTGGGCGAGCTCGTTCCGGCGGGGGAGGACAAGCCAATCGGCTGGGGTCCCGCAGAGTACTATCATTTCCCCGGCGCCGCGGGCACGGTGGGCTTCATCAGCCCGCTCTCGCGCCACTTCTGCAGCAAGTGCAACCGCCTGCGCCTGACGGCCGACGGCAAGCTGCGCCCGTGCCTGTTCTCCGATGTGGAATACGACTTGCGAACCGCGTTGCGCGAAGGCACCGAGGAAGACCAGCGTGCAGTGTTTCTGCAGGCCCTCGGTGCGAAGCCCGACGAGCACCATGACAAGGTGGGCACCGAGCGTGGTATGAGCCAGATCGGCGGCTAGGTTTTCCGAAGGCCGTGCGGCACTTCGGGGCCGTACGGCTTTCGCCAGCTTGCCATATCGTTTAGAATCACGGGCGTAACGGACGCTTTTCGAAAGGAATTCACTATGAGTGGCGATACTCATTTGACGCACATCGACGAGAAGGGCGACGTCCGCATGGTCGACGTGTCCCAAAAGCCGGACACCGAGCGCGTTGCGATCGCAGAGGGCTTCATCTCCATGCACCCCGAGACGCTGGCGCTCATCGTGGAAGGCAAGGCTGCGAAGGGCGACGTTTTGGCGTGCGCGCGCGTGGCGGGCGTGATGGCGGCCAAGCAGACGAGCACGCTCATCCCGATGTGTCATCCGTTGAATATCACGAAAGCCAAGGTGGAATGCACGCCGGTGCTCGAGGGCGAGCGCGAAGACGGCCGCGTGGGTATTCATATCACCACGACGACGGGCGTCACCGGCAAGACCGGCATCGAGATGGAGGCCCTCACGGCGGCGGGCGTCGCGTGCCTCACCGTGTACGACATGTGCAAGGCGGTCGACCGCGGGATGGAAATCTCCGAGATTCGCCTTCTCAAGAAGGATGGCGGCAAGACGGGCTTGTGGCTTCGCGGAGAATCCGAGTAGCAAGGGTGCAAGCGGTGCTGACTGCTTAACTGAGTTGTCGGCTGACGGGCCCGTCCGTGCTTTTTCGCGCGGTTCGGGCCCGTACTATTTGCGCCTGCATGCCTGGTTGCTGGCTCTCCTTCGCGCTCGGCTTGTTAACCTTCTCGCAACGGAAGACTCTTATGATTAAGTGTTGCTGGCCGAGCCGTATTGGTCTTGGCTGGCATCTCGAAGAATTGGCGAAGGGGGGCTCGTGCATAGCATCCTATTTATATGCCACGGCAATATCTGCAGGTCGACCATGGCGCAATTCGTTATGGAAGACATGGTGCGCAAAGCTCGTCTTGGCGGGAAGTTCTCGATCGACTCCGCAGCAACGAGCACCGAGGAAATCGGCGAACTGCCTCATCCGGGCACGCTGAAAAAGCTTCGCGAACAGGGGATTTCCACACATGCCCATCATGCGCGGCAGGTGCGGGCAACCGAATACGGAGAGTGGGACCTTTTCGTCTACATGGACAGGGAGAACCTGCACGGCCTCGAGTCTATCTTCGGCGGCGATCCTCAGAAGAAGTTCGTGCGCCTGCTCGATTTCCTTCCCGATGACGACCTCCGCCACGGCAAGGACGTGGCCGACCCGTGGTACACCGGCAATTTCGACGCGACTTATCGAGACGTCGTCGCCGGGTGTCGCGGTTTGCTCTCGAAGCTGGAAGGCGAGCGTTAGAGGCTGTGCCGGGAACGCAAGCATGCGGCCGTGGTGCTTGCGCGTCTTCGGAATGGCATCTTGGGGCAGCCTGCGCTGCCGGGTGTTGCGAAATAGTTGCGAGGCATGGGGATTCGCGAGCGGATTCCCATGCCTCGCTTTGCTTAAATCGCTATCGAATCGTAGTCGAGGTTGAAGTCGGTTCTCAGCCAGGTGAAGAAATCGTCGCAGTCGAGCACACGAACGAGGCTGCTTTCGAAGTCCTCCTTGTTCCGGGTGATGATGCAGTCGGCTTGTATGTTCAGTGCAACTTCGAAGAGGAGCCTGTCTTCGGGATCTTTCCACGAAGATGCAAGCATTCTGTCGATTTCCCGCTCGCTTACGGCGAATACGTTCGCGAATGTTCGCAGGCCTTGAATTCTTTCGCGCGTCTCGGGGATAAGGGAGGGCTTTCCTCCTTCGGAAAGGATATAAATCAAATCCGTCACCTGGGATGACGAGATCCATAGGTCGAATTCCCCGACTTTCCCCGCAATCATGAGAAGTCGCGCTTGCTCGTAAAACGGTTCTCGTTGGTTGAGGAAATCGATCACGATGTTCGTATCGAGAAGCGCTTTAATCTTGCCCATGGCTACATCAATCCGCGAGACGCAAGACGCTCGGCCCTAATTTGGGCTTTGGTCATGTCGTCGAACCTTGAGCTTGTCTTACGCGAAAGCGAATCGACGAACTGGGCGGCGACTTGGATGCGCTCGGCTGGCGGAGTTGCCTGCGCGTCGGGGAGAAGAAACGTGGCGTCTTGCTCGCTGATGATCCGGTCGTACATGAGGTTGATGGCTTGCGAGGCAGTAAGCCCAGCTTGCGCGAGCACCTGCGCCCCACGTTCCTTCTTGTAGTCGTCCATTCTTCCGGTAACCATCGATGTTGGCATAACGTCCTCCTCGCTTTTGTACAACAATACCTGTACAACATAGAGAATGTCAAGGGGATTCGTCGCGATGGCGACAATTTTCTCTTCTGCAAATTGCGTGCGGGTGGGGCGTGGGGTATTTGTGTAGCTTGCCCTCTGTGCTAAACTATGCGGCTGGTATTTGCATTATCGGAAGGGACGTATATGTCAGGTCACTCAAAATGGGCTACAACGAAGCACCGCAAGGCTGCCCAGGACGCTAAGCGCTCTGCTTTGTTCTCCAAGCTTTCCCGTAACATCACTGTTGCTGCGAAGGAAGGTGGCGACCCGAACCCCGAGAACAACGCGTCGCTCGCCGCTGCTATCGAAAAGGCGAAGGGCTACTCTCTGCCGAAGGACAAGATCAAGACCGCTATCGACAAGGCTTTCGGTTCTGGCAAGGACGCTGCGAACTACGAAACCGTTCAGTACGAAGGCTACGGCCCGGCTGGCGTCGCTATCTTTTGCGAGGCTCTGACCGACAACCGCAACCGCACCGCGGCTGATGTGCGCAGCGCGTTCACCCATGCGGGCGGCTCGCTCGGCACTTCCGGTTCCGTGTCGTTCCAGTTCGAGCGCAAGGGCCAGATCATGGTCGCCAAGGAAATTGAGACCGGCGACAAGAAGAACCCCATCGGCCCGAACGGTGCTGCCGCTGACGAGGACGAGTTCATGATGGCCGTCGCCGAGGCTGGCGGAGACGACTACGAGGATGCCGACGAGGAGTGGATCGTCTACACCTCGCCGTCCGACCTTATGTCCGTGAAGAAGGCTATTGAGGAGCAGGGTGTTCAGGTGAAGGGCGCCGAGCTCACCATGATTCCGTCCACGCCGACCGAGGTGTCCGTGGCGGACGCCAAGAAGGTCATGCGCCTCATCGATCGACTCGAAGAGCTGGAGGACCTCCAGAACGTCTATCACACGATGGACATCACCGACGAGATCGCCGAGGCTTTGGAAGAAGAATAGTCCTGTGGACTATTCTTTCCCCATCTAGGCGCCCGAGCGGGCGCGCCCTGCTCGGGCGAAGCGTCGGGCAGAGTGAGGAAGCTTTCCAGCTTTGGGAATTGAATTGCAAGGCGGCTCCGAAAGGGGCCGCCTTTTGCGTTTCTTGCGAAGGAAAACGCGAAAGGATGTTCGCATCTCAAATTGGTATGATACAATACCGAACAAACGTTTGGGAATGCAAGGGAGCACAGTGGTAACGCGCGAGCGCATCATACTCGGGATTGACCCAGGCCTGGCGAACACGGGCTGGGGAATCGTGTCGCAGCGCGGCGGCAAGCTCTCGTGCATCGCATACGGTTGCGTATCGTCGCCCGCGCAGGTCGAGCTCTCCTTGCGTCTTCGCAAGATCCACGAGCAGATCGGCGCGGTGATTGATCGCTTCAAACCCACGTGCGTGGGGATCGAAACGGTGTGGTTCGGGCAGAACATCACTGCGGCGTTCGCAACGGGCCAGGCGCGCGGCGCGGCGCTCGTCGCCTGCGCGGAGGGGAATCTCAGCGTGGGGGAATTTACGCCTCGTCAGATCAAGCTTGCGGTGGTGGGCACGGGCTCTGCCGACAAGGAGCAGGTGCAGTACATGGTAAGCCAGCTGCTCTCGCTCGATTCGGTTCCAAGCCCCGACCACGCCGCCGATGCGTTGGCTGCCGCCATCTGCTACACCACCCACGAAGGCTTCGGCGGACTTGCGAAGTAAGGAGCAAGCATGATCGCGTTTCTCAAGGGAAAGCTCGCCGGCAAAACGCCGCAAGTCGCCTATATTGACGTGAATGGCGTGGGATACGCTGTCTTCATGTCAGCAACGGCGCTCTCTAAGCTGCCGGAATCCGGCGGCGCCGTCACGGTGCTCACGTATCTGCAGGTGAGCGATGTAGGCATTGCGCTTTACGGGTTCCTCTCTGAAGAGGAGAAGGCCACCTTCGAGCGCCTGATTGGAGTGACCGGCGTCGGGCCGAAGGTCGCGCTGGCGGCGCTTTCCACGTTTTCCCCGCGCGCGCTGGCGGACGCTGTCGCCGCGCAGGATGTCGCGCTTGTGCAGAAGATCCCAGGCGTGGGCAAGAAGAGCGCATCGCGCATTATCCTCGAGCTGAAAGGCTCCTTCGACGCGAGCTTCGAAAGCCTGCTCTCCGAGCCTTCCACGCAAACGATTCTCGATGACAGGCTGAAAGGCGCAACCGAAGCGCTTCTCTCCATGGGATTTACCTCGCAGGAGGCAGAATTGGCGTTGAAGGGGGCTCCCGAGGGTGCGACCGAGGCGGCGCTGCTACAATATGCCCTTAAGCGACTGGGTACGGCTCATTAGATGAAAAGGACGCAATGGCGGACGGTGTTCAAATAGAGGGAATGGTCTTCGAGGCGGCAACTGCAATGCAGGGGGGAGCGTCCCCGTCTGCAAGCGATCGCGCGGTGGCGCCCAACTTGCAAGAGGACGACCTCGCGCTCGACCGCAGCTTGCGCCCGAAGAAGCTTTGCGACTACTTGGGGCAAACCAAGGTGAAGGAGTCGCTCGCTATCCTTATCGAGGCGGCGCAGCAGCGCAAGGAATGCGCCGACCACATCCTGTTTTCCGGGCCTCCGGGGCTTGGCAAGACCACGCTTGCCACGGTGGTCGCCAATGAGCTCGGTGCAAACATCCGCACGACGAGCGGGCCGGCTATTGAGCGAACGGGCGACTTGGCTGCGATTCTCACGAACCTCGAAGAGGGCGACGTTCTCTTCATCGACGAGATTCACCGCCTGAACCGTATGGTCGAGGAAGTTCTCTATCCCGCGCTCGAGGATTTCGCGCTCGATATCGTGGTGGGGAAGGGGCCGGCCGCGCGATCGATTCGCCTCGATCTGCCCCACTTCACGCTCATCGGTGCAACGACGCGAACGGGCCTACTCACAGGTCCTTTGCGCGACCGCTTTGGCATTGCATTCCGCCTGCAGTATTACACGCCCGAGGAACTTGCAGCGATTGTTGCGCGCTCGGCTGCCATCCTCGATGTTCCCATCAGCGAGGACGGTGCGCTCGAGATTGCCCGCCGCAGCCGCGGAACTCCGCGTTTGGCGAACCGCATGCTCAAGCGCGTGCGCGACTGGGCGCAGGTGAGGGGCGATGGCGTTATCGACGAGGACGTTGCGGCGCAGGCGCTCAGCTTCTTCGAAGTGGACAACTTGGGCCTCGACGCGGTCGACAATCGCATTTTAGAGCTGCTTGCCGTGCAGTTCGGCGGGCGTCCTGTGGGCCTCACCACGCTTGCGTCGGCACTCTCGGAAGATACCGACACCATCGAGGACGTGTACGAGCCCTATCTCATGCAGCAAGGGCTTATCGTGCGCACACCGAAGGGCCGTCAGGCGACTGAGCGCGCTTACGAGCATTTGGGAATCGTGCCGCCGAAGGCCGACTGATGAAGGACCGACTGTAACCTGTAGCGAACGGGGAGGGTTATGTTCGAACAAGATTATCTCATGCGTCTGCTCATGCAGTTCATGGAGGCGATGCGCCGCAGTATCGAGCGTGCCGACGATGGTCGCGACCCAGCGGCTGCGGCCGATATGCTCGAGAACGCTATCGGCGACGCAACCGACCTCGACGGGTCGATGCTTCTTTCGCTTGCCCCCGAATCGATGGCATCGGTGCTCCAGGTGTCGGGCGTCGACCCGCATGTCACCGAATACGTCGCGAACAGTTTGCAGCTTGAATCCGAGTTCCTGCGTAGTGCGGGGAACGACGAACTTGCAGAGGTTCGCGCGGGTCAAGCGCGGGCGCTCGCCTCGGCCTATGGGCTTGAGCTTGCCGAGGGCACGCCGGTTGAGCGGCTCGACTATCTCGAGGCGACTCAGGATTGAGTGCAAGCCGCTTCCGTCGGCATCTTCCCGCATCGCGTGCTTTGGGAAAAATGGTTCGAATTCCTGCGATTTCGGAACGGTTTCGCAGCGCGATAGCGTATAGTATTCATGTGCCCTCGAAGTGAGGGCGAGTGTTGCCGCCATGCAACGCGCAGAGTTACCTCCCCGGTTTAAGGGGAAGAGAAGAGGATTTTAAAATGGCGGAAGGTACTGTTAAGTGGTTCAACCCGGAAAAAGGCTACGGCTTCATCTCCCAGAAGGATGGCGAAGACCTTTTCGTTCATTTTTCCGAGATCAAGATGGACGGCTTCAAGACGCTCGATGAGGGCCAGGCTGTTTCCTTCGACGTGACCACGGGTCAGAACGGCAAGCTCCAGGCAAGCAATGTGGTGAAGCTGTAAATCCTTTTTTACATTCATACATGCTGAACGGCCTCGCGAAAGCGGGGTCGTTTTTTCTGCTCGCATGCAGGATGCGATGCGGCAGTTCTCAGAGCATTGCAGGCGTCTGGGAACGCGCTGCTCGGCGAAATATCTGTCTCAGCCTCGAAACCTAGCTGAGTAATTTCCGACATCGTTTTGTCCCTATTCCCAAGTACTGATATAGAATGAGGACAGGCCAATCATTTGATGCCTTTTGAATCCAACTGCGAAAGGGGTTGTTCGTCGGCGTGAGCCCTCGTCGAGCCAAACATAGTGGCGGCACCCTGACCCGCGAGAAATTCATGCTTCCAGAAATGCGCATCGTCGCGTCGCTTGCGTTGCAAGGGGAAAGCCTCGACGAGATCGTTGAACATGTCGTTCGCGACAATCTCTTCCAATGCGCCAGTGCACGCTCGCTGCGGGAACGGTCTCGCGACTGCATTGCTCGCCTCGCAACGCTTCGCGAGGGGGATTGCGCGAATGATGAAGCCTGCGATCGTCTGGTGAGAATTCTTGCGCAAGGTTCGTTCGACCAGGCTGCTCAGGTAAATCTCTACCTCCTGATGATTCGTTTCGATCTCATGCGGTCGTTCATGATCGAGGAAATCGGGGCGCGTATCGAGGCGATGGACTCGTCGTTTACCAAGGCTGATTTGGGGGCGTTTCTTACGCGCTTTCAACTCGAGTACCCTGGTGCCGACAAGTGGAGTGACGAAACCATCATGCGATTGAAGGGCGTGCTCTCGTATTGCCTCGTGCAGGTTGGGTTTCTGGAAACGGCGTCTTCTGAAAAGCTGCAACCAGTATTTCTTGACTACGAGGTTGAACAGGCGATTCGCGACAACGGCGACGCTGAGTTACTTTTCGCATTCGATGGATCGACGGTGATGTAATTGTCTTCGAAAATGACCCCCCCCCCTTCATCAACTGACTTAAAAGGTGCCAAACAATCAGAACCCTTAGCGGTTACACCAAAGCAAGGGGCAAAATCGCCTCGCGGGAAGCAAACGGCCACGCGCGACATCGTTGCCGAGCATTCCCGAGCCGCTCGTGCGCAGGCCGATTTCTCGCATTGCTGCGAAGCACTTCGGGCTCATCTTCTTGACGTCAACTTTTTGGAAAACAAGGGCATCGGAAACGAGATAGGCTTTTTCACCTTCTGCTACGACCCCGCCCTCGAAATGCAGGCACGGACTTTCTTCGCCGCCCTTGAACGCGAATCTGAAGCAGGCGACAAGCCGTATCGCATCGTTTCGCGCAACCTCTACGACGTCTTTCTCAACATATGCGAGAAGCGCCGAATCCTCAAGGCGATTCCGGTGCAGGAAGCAAAACATGGCACAGCCAGCCAGCTTAAGCAGCTGTCGAAGATATGCACGCCCGCAGCGTTCGCGGAGGCGATCGATTACGAACCGCACGAGCGCGGGGATGTGCTGGTGCTCACAGGGGTGGGCGAGGTGTACCCGTTTCTTAGAATTCATACCTTGCTCGACAACTTGCACGTGAGATTCAGCGATATACCCGTGGTCATCGCGTACCCAGGTTCGTACACAGGACATTCATTCAGCCTGTTCAATAGCTTATCCGATGGGAATTACTATCGGGCCTTCGACCTTGTTTAGGGGATTATCATGGTAATTAGGGACCTTTTCAGCAAAGACATCAACCGTTCCATCAACGGCGTCATCAAAGTCTCGCAAAGCGACGAGGAGTCCATCCAGCAGGAACTTTCCGAATACGTGGTGACGCGCGAGCTGCAGCGCCACTTCGCGTACTTCTTCGAAAACTACGAAACCGCCCTCGATATACCTACCGACAAAATCGGCGTATGGATTTCGGGCTTCTTCGGCTCGGGCAAGTCGCACTTCCTGAAAATGCTGTCATACCTGTTGGCGAACAAGGTGGTCGGTGGCAGGGCGGCCATCGATTACTTCGACGGCAAGCTCGAAGACGAGATGGTCTATTCCAAGATGCGCCGTTGCGCCGGTGTGCCCACCGAGGCGATCCTCTTCAACATCGACACGAAGGGCGGGCAGTGGAAGGAAGGCGACACGGCGAAAACGGCGCTTCTGCGCGCGTTCGAGCGCGTGTTCTTCGAGCATTTGGGCTTCTGCGGTGAGGACCTGAAGCTCGCGAAGCTCGAGATGTTCATCGAGTCGCGGGGCAAAACCGACGAGTTCCGCACAACGTTCGAGCAGGTGAACGGCATGCCGTGGGTGGAAAGCCGCGAGACGTACGCCTACTTCGAAGACGACGTAGTCGAGGCTCTTCAAAGCGCGCTCGGCATGAGCGAAGCCGCCGCGCGCAACTGGTTCAACGGCACTGAGGACGACGTGATCGCGGTCGACAGCTTTGTCGGCATGGTAGGCGACTATGCGGCGCGTCGTGCGGATGAGGAAGGCGGGCGCTTCCGCCTGCTGTTCATGGTCGACGAGGTGGGCCAGTTCATCGGCGATGACGTAAGTCTCATGCTGAGCCTGCAAACGCTGGTGGAGGAAATCGGCGCGCGTTGCGCCGGGCGCGTGTGGGTTATGGTAACGAGCCAGGAATCCATCGACGGCAATCAACTTATCGTCGGTGACGACTTCTCGAAAATCCAGGGACGATTCACGACGCGCCTGTCGCTTTCCAGCTCGTCGGTCGACGAGGTGATCAAGCGTCGTGTCCTCGACAAAACGCAGGTGGCGCAGCTGACCCTGCAAGACGAATACGAGGATCAAAGCGCGGTTCTGCGCAATCTCTTCTCGTTCGAAGGCTCGCGCGGCGATCTTTTGGGCTACGAATCGGAAGGCGACTTCGTCGATTCTTATCCATTCGTGTCCTATCAATTCAAGGTGCTCCCCGACGTGATGACCGAAATTCGCAAGCACGGCGTGAAGGCGAAGCACATGTCGACAGGCGAGCGTTCGATGCTGTCGGCGTTCCAGGAGTCGGCGCAGGTCGTGCAAGGCGAGCAGACCACCGCGCTTGTCCCGTTCTGGCGGTTCTTCGACACGATATCGAAGGATTTGGAGCACGGCATCCTGCAGGTGGTTGACCGCGCTACGCGTGCTGCCGAGGCGCATCAGGTGCTGCGGCCCGAGGATATCAGCGTGCTGAAGCTGCTCTACCTTATCCGCTACATCACGTACCTTAAGGGTACGCTGAACAACATCGCCACGCTCATGGTCGACGACATGGGCGTGGACAAGGTTGCCCTGCGCGAACGTTTGAAGGCGTCGCTCGATCGCCTGGTGCGTGAAAACTACGTGGCGCGCCAGGGCGATGCGTACAATTTCCTCACCGACGAAGAGCAAGACATCGCGCGAGAGATCTCCCAGGTGCCCATCGATGTCGCGGAAGTGACCGAGAACATCAAGAAGGTGCTGTTCGAGGGCATATTCCCGCAGCGCAAGCTCAGCCGCGGTGCCAACAACTTCCCGTTCGACCATTACGTCGACGGATCCATCTACGGCCCGTCTCAGGGCGGCATGAAGCTTAACGTGGCAACAATCGCCAACGAAGGCCGACTCTACGAGGCTGCCGATGGCGAAATTGCCGTGAAGTCGCAAGGGCAGGCGCTCGTGGTGCTCTCCGATGACGCTGATTACTTCGAGATGATGCAAAACGTGGCGCGGACCAGGAAATACGCGCGAACCATCAACAAGAGCCAGCTTCCGCCCAGCACGCAGGAGATCATCAAGGGGAAGATGAACCAGGCGCAGCACGACGAAAAAGAGGCGAAGACGCTCATCGAAAACGCGGTGGTGAACGCGCGCGTGGCCGTCAACGGCAGTATGGTGACGGTACGCGCCATGAGTGCGAAACAGCTGTTCGAAACGGTGCTCGACAAGCTGGTCGACAGCATCTTCACCAAGGCGGACTACATTTCCGACCCTGTGGAAGGCGACGGGGACATCATTCGCATTCTGCGTCACACGAATGAGCAATCGGCGATGGCGGGCATGGGCAGCGCGAACGAGCGCGCGGTCGCTGACATGAAAACGTTCCTCGAGCTGCAAAAACGCCTGCATGTGCAAACCGCGATGGGCGACATCCAGCGGAAATACCAGGCCGATCCATACGGGTGGCGCGATATCGACATCGCCGCCGTTGCCGCCCAGCTTGTCGCCGCTCAAGATGCGACCATCCTCTACGGCGGGCAGGCGATGCGCGCGGATGACAAGAACATGATCGATTGCTTGCGCAAACATGCCGACAAGGTCGAGATTCGAATTCGCGAAAAGATGTCGGACGCGCTGCTCAGCAAAGCGCGCAGCATCCTTCGCGATTTTGCGGACACGAGTGCCGTGCCCGAGGATGAGGACAAGCTGATCGACTGCATCCAAGCAAAGCTCGAGGAAACGCAGGAGCACTGCCAAAGCCTCATGCACGACCACTTCACGGGCCTTGCACCGGAGTTCCCGTATCCTGGCAAAAGCATTGTCGAAGACGGGCTCCATGTGATTGGTGAAGTCCTCGCCGATCGGGCCGATGGCGAGGCGTTCCTGCGCGCATTCAACGCCAATGGCGACAAACTGCTCGACTTCGCGGAAGACATGGAGCCGGTCGATGGGTTCTTCCCCAACCAGCAGCGCTTGTTCGATGGGGCAGTGGAGACGCTTGCGCTTATGGATCGCGAATCGTTCTATCTCGGCGATAACGAGGAAGCTCAGCAGGTCATTGCGGACATGAAGGGCATTCTGCGCGATCCGCAGCCGTATCGACGGGTGAGCGAGTTGCCCGGCCTCACGAAAATGCTATCGGCTATGCATGGCGAAATCGTGCGCAGCAAGCAAAACGAGCTTCTAAGCTCGATTGATGGCGCGGTCGAAGAGCTGAAGGAGTTTGCGAACAATCAGGACCCCTATCAGCAGGCTGCGAATTTGGCGATTGCGGGCACCGAGCACAAAATCGCATCGGTTAAAAGCCGCGTGCACAGCGCGAAGGCGGCAGGCGTCATCGACACTTTGAGGATGCAGTTCAAGGACCTGATTGAAGAGGGCTACCAGGCTGTCGATGCTGCGGTTGACGAAGCCCGCGCGAAAGCCGAGCGCGAGATTCGCCTGAAGCGCGAGCTGACGGAGCGCGAGGCAAGCGCCGTCCCTGCGGAGGCTCGGGTGAGCCCCAAGCCCGCAAGTTCGCAGCCTGCCGCCGCGAGCAATGTCGCTTCGCAGGGAATGCCCCAAGGCGGTTGCGGCGTTAGCCAATCGGGGCAGGTGACTAGGGTTATCGTCGCCGAGAAGTCGGCCGAGGCAGCTCCCAAGCCCCTCAAGCGCAAGGTATTGCGTCGCGACGAGGCGTTCGATCGCGCCGTGCTGACGAACGAGGCCGAGGTTGACGCCTATCTTGCCTCGGTGCGCAAGGCGCTCCTCGAAGCGCTTGTCGAAAACGATTCCGTCCGCCTGAGCTAAAGGGAGCCCGCCATGAACGATACCGCTATCAAGAACTTCTGCACGTGGGCTCGAAACACCCTGATCGAGCAGGTGGAAACGCGCATGAGGCGCTTCTCGGTGGTGGAAGCGAACGCGCTGCCCGAAGACGCTACGAGCGTGGATGGCATGCCTCTGTCGCCCGACGAGCAGCGCCAGCGCTCCGAGCTCCTTCGGCTGCAGCGCGAGGTGGGGCACGCGGCGCTTGCCGAGCGCGCTGCGTACACGTGGTTCAACCGATTGGTGGCCATTCGCTTCATGGAGCTGCGTGATTACCTGCCGTGTCGCGTGCGCATGCTCTCGGCGGATGACGGCTCGTTCGCTCCGCAGGTGTTGAAGTGCGCGCTCGACGTGCAGATCGAGGGGCTTGACGCGTCGCGCGTGATGGAACTTATGCAGACGGGTGACGACGAGGCGTTGTTCCGATGCTTGTTCCTGGCGCAATGCGACGAGCTTTCGAGCTGCATCCCCGGCGTGTTCGACCGGGTGGGAAGCGCCATGGAGCTGCTGTTGCCCGATGGCCTTTTGCGGCAAGACAGCGTGATCGACAGGCTGGTGACGTCTATCCCTGAAGAGGATTGGGAGCGCGTGGAAATCCTGGGGTGGATGTATCAGTATTACAACGCCGAGGTCAAAGACGCGTTTTTCAAGT
Organism: Ellagibacter isourolithinifaciens; assembly: GCF_008831035.1. Taxonomy (GTDB): domain Bacteria; phylum Actinomycetota; class Coriobacteriia; order Coriobacteriales; family Eggerthellaceae; genus Ellagibacter; species Ellagibacter isourolithinifaciens. The sequence goes on from NZ_WAJR01000012.1 coordinate 54,350, forward strand.
CGAAGGCGAAGGAGACACCTGATACCATAGGTCCTGCGACGCAGCTGTTCACGCCTGAATGGATTGTGCGCTACATGGTGGAGAACTCGCTCGGGCGGCTGTGGATGCTGAACTTCCCCGAAAGCGCGCTGTGCCAAAAGTGGGACTACTACATTGCACCTGACGCCGAACACGAGGATTTCATCCGCATCGATGGGCCGGAGGACATTACGCTGTGCGATCCGGCGTGCGGTTCGGGTCATATCCTGGTGTACGCGTTTCAGCTGCTGTTCGACATGTATGTGGAACGTGGATACCGCGAGCGCGAGATTCCGCAGCTCATTTTGGAGAAGAACTTGTCGGGTATGGAAATCGACCCGCGCGCGGCGCAGATTGCCAACTTGGCGCTGGCCATGTGCGCGCGCGAGCACGATAGGCGCTTCTTCGGCCGCGGAGTGCAGGCGGATGTGCTTGTGGTTGCTCCGACGAAGTTTCAGCGCGACGAGGCTGGCTGCGTTATCGAGCTGCCCGAAGATGCGGCGATTATGGCTGATCAGCAGTTCATCGATGCGCTGGAGCATCTAGACGAAGTCGGGAGCTTGCTCAATCCGACGGAAGCCCAGCTGGAGGCGCTGCGGGCGGATGCGGCCCGTTTTGCCGCCGAGGTGGAGAGCGACAGTCTTTTTGGGAGGGGCTTGGGCGTAAAGCTGCAAGATGCACTTCGGGTGTGCGAGGCGCTTGCGAGGAAGTTCGACTGCGTGGTGGCCAATCCGCCCTACATGGGATCGAGCAGCTTCAGCCCCTTCATGAGCAAATGGATCAAGAAGAACTATCCCGACGTAAAAAGCGATTTGTTCTCTTCGTTTATCGTCCGCATTATGGACTATGCGAGCGAACACGGCGAGGCTGGCATCATGTGCCCCTTCGTTTGGATGTTCATCGGCAGCTATGAAAAACTCCGCGAAAAGATGATTAACGAGAAGACCATTACCTCGCTGGTTCAGCTCGAATACTCGGGTTTTGCGGGCGCTACGGTTCCCATTTGCACTTTCACGTTCCATAACGGCTATGTTGACGGATATAAGGGCGGATACGTTCGCCTGTCGGATTTTGTTGGAGCGGCGGTCCAAGCACCAAAAACACGAGAAGCAATAGCAAACCCCGATTGCGGCTACTTCTATCGCAGAAACGCAAAAACCTTCACCCAAATCCCCGGCACCCCCATAGCCTACTGGGCAAGTGACGCTTTGCTGAATGCTTTTGAAGGTGGGAAAAAGCTATCTGACATCGGAAAACCTCGGCAAGGGCTCGCTACAGGCGAGAACGCTCGCTTTGTCCGCGAATGGTGGGAAGTTGGGCTTGATCGTGAGAAGTTCGATTGCAAAAGCATTAAGGAATCACTCGAATGGATCGCGTGCCGAATGTTGGTGTAAGGGGCCGCTTCCCTGTCCGTAGAAAGCAGGAAGCGGTTATCGCCTAGAATCTTAATTGCTGAAGTTAGGATTCGTGGAAAGGCAATAACCGCATATGGATA
>NZ_WAJR01000013.1 GCF_008831035.1 Ellagibacter isourolithinifaciens
GGGATCACCCGATCCCATTCCGAACTCGGAAGTTAAGCCCCTCCTCGCCGAAAGTACTGCGGAGGAAGTCCGTGGGAGGATAGGGCGTTCCGCTCATGGGCGGCGCTTTTTCTTTTGCGCAGGGGGGGCCGCGGCCCGGGGGGACCCGGCCGCGGCCCCCTTTCCTTTGCGCCCGGGCGCATGTGCGCCCTCTGGGCGGGGCGCCGGTCGCGCAGGCGTGCTTCCCCTGCCATGGGCGGGCCTCCTTTTCCTTCTGCACAGCTGTGCCCGCGTCGCCGAAGATGGCGTTTTCTGCCTCTTGTATGTCGCGTTCTTAGATACTACTGAGCTTAACAATTTGTTTCGCCATTCGCGCGCTTCTTGCGGCCATTGTCGGGCTTTTACGGTGAAGACGCCGTCTCGTTCCCATTCAGTTTCATTTCGTGAAGTACAATAATCCAGTTTGAGTCGCATACCCAATCAATGGGTTTGATACTGCATATCGAGGAGCTTATTCAATGACGGACTTCAAGAACGAGTTTTGCATGCATACCGCAACATGCGGCGAGCTGCGTAAGAGTGATGTTGGGCGTGAGGTTGTGCTTACTGGCTGGGCTTGGCATAATCGCGACCATGGTGGGCTGATTTTCTGCGATCTTCGCGATCGCGAGGGCTATACCCAGGTTGTTGTTGACCCCGACTGCGTCAGTGAAGAAGAGTTCCATATCGCCGAGCATCTTGGGCGCGAATATGTTTTGCAGATTTCCGGTCGTGTGCGCGCTCGTGGTGAGGGTGCCGAGAATCCGAACATGGTTACAGGTGAAATCGAGGTTCTTGCGACCTCTGTCAAGGTTCTCAATACTTCCGTCACTCCGCCATTTTCCATCGAAGACGGCATCGAGACAGATGAAACCACTCGTATGAAGTGGCGTTACCTCGACCTTCGTCGCCCTGAGATGTATGCGAATCTCTTGCTTCGCCATAAGGTTGCGCAAGCGATGCGCCAGGCTCTCAACGAGCGTGGTTTCATCGAGGTTGAAACTCCGATTCTTGCAAACTCTACTCCTGAAGGCGCGCGCGATTACCTCGTGCCTTCCCGTCCGAACCCGGGCAAGTTCTATGCTTTGCCGCAGTCTCCGCAGCAGTTCAAACAGATGCTCATGGTCGGCGGCATTGAACGCTATTACCAGATTGCCCGTTGCTTCCGCGACGAGGATCTGCGCGCTGACCGTCAGCCCGAATTCACCCAGGTTGACATTGAGATGTCGTTTGTTGAAGAGACTGACGTGATGGATCTCATGGAAGGTGTCTTTAAGGAAGTCCTCAGCGCTGCCGGTGTGGAGCACGAGTTCCCTCTTCAGCGTATGCCTTGGAAAGAGGCGATGGAGCGCTTCGGTTGCGACCGCCCCGATGTCCGCTTCGGCATGGAGCTCGTCGATCTGACCGACCTTATCAAGGACTGCAATTTCAAGGTGTTCACGGGCGCTGCTGCCAATGGCGGTGTTGTGAAGTGCATCAACGCGAAGTCTGCCGGCAATTGGTCGCGCGGCGAGATTGAGAAGCTTGCCGACATCGCTGCCGCAAATGGCGCGAAGGGCATGGCATGGATCGCCTACACCGATGCTGATACCGAGCTTGTGGGCAAGAGCCCCATCATCAAGTTCCTCGGCGAGGAGACTCATAATGCGATCAAGGAAGCCGCAGGTGTCGAGCCGGGCGACCTGCTTCTCTTCGCGGCCGATACCTTCGACACGGCAAGCGCCGTGCTCTCCGCGTTGCGCCTGCATATGGCCGATGCTCTCGGTATCGAGCGCAACGGTCATGCTCTTCTGTGGGTCGTCGACTTCCCCATGTTCCGCTACGACGCGGTCGAGAAGAAGTACGCCGCCGAACACCATCCGTTTACGATGATTCCTGAAGAGGATTGGGAGAAGATCGAGTCCGATCCGCTTGCCTGCTCGAGCTATAGCTATGACATCGTTATGGACGGTTTCGAGATGGGCGGTGGTTCTATCCGTATCCATAATGCGGAGCTGCAAAAGCGCGTCCTTCGTCGTCTTGGCGTGGAAGATGACCAAATGGAAGAGAAGTTCGGCCACCTGATCCATGCGCTCGAGCTTGGCGCTCCTCCGCATGGCGGCATTGCACTTGGCCTTGACCGCCTGGTCATGCTGCTTGCAGGCAAGCAATCCATCCGCGACGTCATCGCTTTCCCGAAGACTTCGAGCGCATCCGACCCGATGACGGGCGCGCCGAATGAGGTAACTGGCCGCCAACTCAAGGAAGTCAACTTGCGACTTTTGTAATTCCCGATTCGCCTGACGGCAAATCGGGAACCGTCGACGCTGCGAGCCCGGTTGACGGTGCAGCTGGCGTTCCAAAGATTTGCAGGTTCGGCTTTGCCTTGCGGCAAACCCGGCCCGTCGACGCTGCGAGCCCGGCTGACGAGTGCAGCTGGCGTTCCAAAGATTGCTCACGTACCCAAGGTACGCTTCGCAATCTTTTCGCGCCATCTGCACTCGTCAGCTGGGCTCTCGCTGGCTTTAGGGCGGATAGGGCGTTCTCCCAACGCTTCTTCCCATCATTTGAAAGGACCCTTATGAAAACTCTACGCCCGTATCCTCGCGCGACCATTACGTCGAAGGGCGAGCATGCCTTGGAGAAGGGGCATCCTTGGGTGTACGAGGCGGAGGTTGTTTCGCTTGAGCCGGCGCCGGGCGAGGCTGCAGTTGCCAACGGCTCGATCGTCGACGTCGTGAGCCACAAGGGGTCGTATCTGGGGTCGGGCTTGTTGTCCGAGAAGAGCAAGATTCGTATTCGCCTCATCACCCGCAATGCGAACGATCGCTTCGACCGTGCCTTTTGGAAGCGGAAGGTGCAGTGGGCGTGGAATTACCGGAAGACGGTGATGGGCGCCGATGCAAGCGCATGCCGCGTTCTGTTCTCCGAAGCTGATGGGTTCCCCGGCCTTGTCGTCGATCGCTTCGAGGATGTTCTCGTAGCCGAGACGCTTTCGGTGGGGATGGAGCGTTTGAAGCCGATGATCTTCCCCGCGCTTCTCGAAGTGCTGGCCGAAGACGGCATCGCGATTCGCGGACTCTATGAGCGCAACGACGCTTCGACCCGCTCTCTCGAAGGACTCGCCCAGACTGCGGGATGGTTTGCGGGCGCCGCGGAGGATGCGGCCTGCTCGCTCGATCCGATCAATCCCAGCCAACCCGAGGCTGCGGTGTTCGGTCCCACGACGACGCAGATTATGGAAAACGGCGTTCGTTATGAGGTGGATTTCGAGAACGGACAGAAGACGGGCTTCTTCCTCGACCAGAAGTACAATCGGCGTGCCGTCGCGCAGCTCGCGGCGGGAAGGCGCGTTCTTGATTGCTTTACGCATACGGGCAGCTTTGCTCTGAATGCCGCCCACGGCGGGGCGGAGTACGTGAACGCGGTCGATATCTCCGAGCTTGCCGTCGCTCAAGCGCGTAAGAATGCCCAGCTCAATGAACTTGACGGCAAGATGGACTTCACGGCGGCGAACGTCTTTGACCTGTTGCCCCAGCTCGAGGCGGCGCACAATCGCACTTATGATTTCATCGTGCTCGATCCGCCTGCGTTCACGAAAAGCCGCAAGACCATCGACTCAGCGGCGCGCGGCTACAAGGAAATCAACTATCGTGCGATGAAGTTGCTGCCTCGTGGAGGCTATCTCGCAACGTGCAGCTGCAGCCATTTCATGGACACGGAACGCTTCCGACGTGTCGTGTCCTACGCCGCGCAGGATGCTGGCGTCCAGCTGCGCCAGATCGAGGAACGTCAGCAGGCGCCTGACCACCCGATTCTATGGGGCGTCCCCGAGACGGATTACCTGAAGTTCTTCTTGTTCCAGGTGGTGTAGAGAGGCTGCCCGCTGATGGAAGCCTCGCGTTTCCTTCATGACAGTTTGTTGACAGCCTGACGCCTTCGCGGCATCTGCACAACTTATGCGTATCATTGACCCTGTTCAACGAGTTCGAGGCGTTCTAACTCGCGTCCCGAGCAGATTTGAGGCCCGTGCATCTCGCGCGGGCCTCCTCGATTATTGGCGAAGGCGGGTGCACATTCGGATGAAGGGTTTTCTCGAGCGGATGCAGTGGAAGATGGCGGGCGCTATGCAGGGAAGGCGCGGCGCCGACTCCCTGTCGAATACGCTGGTCGTTGCAGGCATCGTCTGCCTGGTGCTGTCGGTTCTCCCCCATATGGGCCTGTTCTCATGGCCTGCGCTGGCGCTTTTGGCCTATGCGCTCTTCCGCACCTATTCGAAGAACATCGCTGCGCGCGATCGCGAGAACGAGGCGTTCCTGCGCGCGACTGAGAAACCTCGTCGCGCGCTTTCCATCGGACGGAAGAAATGGGAGAACCGTGAGACCACGCTGTACTTCAAGTGCAAGGGCTGCGGGCAGGAGCTTTCGGTCCCGCGTGGCAAGGGAACGCTTCGCGTGGTGTGCCCAAAGTGCAAGACCGAAACCGTAAAGAAGTCGTAGCAGCGCATGTTCGGCTACATCATGGCAGATGAGAAGCAACTTTCTCCTGAGGAGGTTGCCCGTTACCGCAGGGTGTACTGCGGTGTTTGCCATTCGCTGAAGGAACAGAACGGCCAGCTGTGTCGCTTGACGCTCACCTACGACATGACGTTTCTTGCGCTTCTGCTGAACTCGCTCTACGAACCGCTCGAGCACGAGGATTCTGCGCGGTGCGGGGCTCATCCTACCAAGCCTCAGCCATTTGCGACGAGCGAGTGCACGGAGTATGCCGCCGATGTAGCGGTGCTGCTCGCGTACCACAAGCTCATGGACGATTGGCATGACGATCACAAGGTCTCGCGACGGGCGATGGCGCAGGCGCTCTCTTCAGCGTATCGTGCGGCGTCGGCAAGACGCCCCGCAGTTGCCCAGGCCATTGAGTCGGGCATGGCTGATATCCGCGCAATCGAGCAGCGTGGGGACGAGTCTCTCGATGCTGCCGCCAATCGTTTCGGCATGATTTTAGGCTGTGTGTTCTCGTATCGGGAGGATTTCTGGGCAGGCGAGCTGCGCCGCATGGGAGCATGGCTCGGCAAGTTCGTGTACCTCATGGATGCGGTCGTGGATTACGATGAGGACCTGAAATCGGGCAGCTACAATCCGCTCGTCGCGGCTGGCGCGGTGCCCGGCGATGTTTCTGAGGGGCTTCGCTCGATTGCGGCCCAGGCGGCGCAATCGTTCGAGCGTTTGCCGCTTGAGCAGGATATTCACATTCTCCGCAACGTGATGTACGCGGGGATATGGGGACAGTATTGCGGGAAGTTCGGCGATACTGCCCATGATGATGGCGAAATGTCGTCGGCGGCTGCAAGGGCCGCCGACGACGATGATGGCGAATAGGGAACGCAATGGCAATGGACCCGTATAGCGTACTCGGTGTGTCGAGGGATGCCTCGCAAGACGAGGTGAAGAAGGCATACCGCAGGAAGGCGCGCGAGAACCACCCCGATTTGAACCCCAACGATCCGAACGCCGCCGAGCGGATGAACGAGGTCAACGAGGCGTACGATCGCATCATGAACCCCGAGAAATACGCCGCTGCCGATCGCCGTGCCTCCGCGGCTTCGGGCGGGGCTGCCGGTGGCGCGTCGTCGCAAGGCGCGTCGGGGTATGCAGGGTACGGTGGAGCGAACCCCTTCGGTGGCGCCTCGGGCGGCGGCTCGTACGGAGGCGGGCAGCAGGGCAATCCCTATACCTCCAGCGGCCCATACGGTTGGGCGGGAGGCTTCGGCTTCGATTTCGACGACTTTTTCGGATACGGTGCCTCCACGGCGTCCGGTCCGATTCATCCCGAGGCGAATGCGAGCGATCCGGCGGAATTTCGCGCGGCGATCGACCTGATCAACTCAGGGGATGCGGCGCAATGCAAGCGTGCGGCCGACATTCTGGCAACGGTAACGAGCGGCGGGCGTAACGCCCGGTGGTACTACCTTTCGGCGCTCGCGAACAACGGCGCGGGCAACACGGTGATGGCGCTCGATCAGATTCGCCGCGCTGTTCGCATGGATCCGAACAATGCCGATTACCAGCGCGCATACCGTGCATTCCAAAGCGCGGGGCAGTCGTACACGCAGGAGCAGCAGACGCGCGGGTTCACCATTTCCTCTATCGATCCCACGACGCTGTGCTGCGGCTGCTGCATGCTCCAGCTGTGCCTGCAGCAGTTCATGCGCTACGGGTTCATGGGTTTTTAGGGCGCTCGTGGCCCGTCGGCTGACGCAATGTGCCTCGCTTGCTGGCTTTGGTGCTGCTTGAATGAATCACCTTGTTCTCTCGGAAGGAGACTGATATGGCAACTATCGGGATTGACTTGGGCACAACGAACAGTTGCGCCGCGGTGGTCGAGGGCGGGAAGCCGGCCATCATCCACAACGCCGAGGGCTCTCGCACGACGCCGAGCGTCGTCGCCTTCACGAAAGATGGCGAGCGCCTCGTCGGTGCGACAGCTTGTCGGCAGGCGGCAATCAACCCCGAGCGCACTATCTCCTCGGTGAAGCGCCACATGGGAACCGACTGGCGTGCGAGCATCGACGGTAAACGATTCACGCCGCAGGAAATCTCCGCGATGATCCTGCGCAAGCTGCGCCGCGACGCTGAGGCGTTCCTCGGCCAGGAGGTGACGCAGGCTGTCATCACCGTCCCCGCCTACTTCAACGATATGCAACGCCAGGCCACAAAGGATGCGGGCCGCATCGCGGGGCTCGAAGTCCTGCGCATCATCAACGAGCCGACAAGCGCGGCGCTCGCGTACGGGCTCGACAACGGTGACCCTCAGAAGGTGATGGTCTACGACTTGGGCGGTGGCACGTTCGATGTGTCGATTATCGAGATCGGCGAGGGCGTGATCGAGGTGCTTGCGACTGCGGGCGACAACCATCTGGGCGGCGACGACTTCGACGAGCGCATCGCCGATTACCTGTTCGGAGTCTTCAAGCGGGAATCGGGCGTCGACGCGAGTCGCGATTCCGCCGCGGCGCAGCGCGTGCGCGAGGCGGCGCGCCAGGCGAAAGAGGAGCTGTCCTCTATGGAGACGGCGCGCGTGAACCTGCCGTTTCTGGCGCAGGGCGCATCCGGTCCGCTTCATCTGGAGGCGCAGGTCACGCGCTCGGAGTTCAACCGCATGACTGCCGATTTGGTCGAGCGCACTGAAGGCCCCGTGTCCCAGGCGCTCAACGACGCGGGCATTGCCGCCTCCGAGCTGGGAAGCGTGCTGCTCGTCGGCGGGTCGACGCGCATCCCGGCGGTTCAGGACAAGGTTCGCTCCCTTACGGGGAAGGAGCCTTCGTCGTCGATCAACCCCGACGAGTGCGTCGCCGTGGGTGCGGCCATCCAGGGGGCTACGCTCGCGGGGTCTTCGACGGGGCTTGTGAAGGCGAACTCCATCCTGCTGCTCGACGTGACGCCGCTTTCCCTTTCCCTTGAGACCGTCGGCGGCGTGGCGACGCGCATCGTGGAGCGCAACACGACGCTCCCCGTGCATTACTCGCAGATCTTCACGACGGCGGCGGCGTTCCAGACGAGCGTGGAAATCAACGTGCTTCAGGGCGAGCGCCCGATGGCGCGCGACAACAAGTCGATCGGCAAATTCCGTCTGAAGGGCATCAAGCGTGCTCCCGCGGGCGTTCCCCAGATCGAGGTGACGTTCGACATCGACGCGAACGGCATCCTCACGGTTTCCGCGGAGGACAAGGGGACGGGCAAGGAGCAGTCGATTACGATCGACGAGTCGGGCCGCATGTCCGACGAGGAAATCGATCGCGCCATCCGCGATGCGGAGGCCTATGCGGCGCAGGACGCGACGCGTCGCGATGCGATGGAGGTGCATGCGGAGGCGGCGCGCCTGGTCCAAGAGGTTGATGCGGCGCTCGCAAAATCGGGCAAGCAGTTGGAAAAGGAAGAGAAGAAGCAGGTCAAAGCCGATTCGAATGCGCTTCGCAAGCTCCTTTCGAAGAAGACCGAGAAGCTGGAGGAAGCGGACATTGCGGCAATCCGCTCCGCCAAAGAACAGCTCGACCGCTCAAGCGAGCATGTGAGGTCTTTGGGGTAGAGGGAGTCTTGGGGCGCGGGGCTTTCTAGGGCGGTGCGCTTCGCGGCTCGTTGCAAGACATTGCGCCAAGCGCTAGCTCTCGTGCGCTTAAAGCAAGGCGGACAACTGCCTTAAGTGCACGATGCGCGGCCAAGCAGTTGCCGGGGCGGCTTCCAAGGGGTTTAGGGAAGCCGCCCCTCCGCGCGGATCCTCGCGGTGCTTACGCGATATTGGCCGTGCTTTCGCGCTGCTTGCGGTGTTCGCGGCGCTCCCGCTTCGTCATGAGCGATTCGGGCAGTTCGCGGCGGCCTTGCTCTGCAAGCTTGCGCATGTCGGTGTCGGCCATGCCCTGCGTGAGGTCGTTTTTGCGCTTGTCGTAGAGCGGGTCGCCCTCGTCGTTCCAAATGCGCTCGGCGACAGGCGTCCATTCCGCGATGGAGTCATGGCATTTCGCGCAGAGATCCTCTGCGCTTTCTTTCTCCTGAAGGTCGGTGGAATGCGCGCCGGCGCGCTTCACCATGTCGGCGAGCAGCCCTTCGTTTTCCAAGATGGGGCATGGCTTGAGTAGGTTGTCGTTGAAGGGCTGGCCCTCGTAATACTGCATGAACAGAGGGGAGCGCAGCGCGTCGAGAAGGCTTGTTTCCCGAATGTTGACATTCGCGTAATGTGCGAACACGCACGGCTCCACATCGCCTGCGGCGTTGATGTGCAAGTAGCGGCGCCCGCCGGCGATGCAGCCGCCGACGAACTCGCCGTCGTTCTGGAAGTCAAGCGTGAACAGGGGCTTCTTCTCGCGCATCTCGCGGATGAAGCGGTAGAGGTGCTCGCGCTGGTCGGCGTGCACCATAAGCGAGGTGGGCGAGCCGACGCCAACGGGCATGTACGTGAAGACCCACGCGAAAAGAGCCCCCTTCTCGATGAGCCAGTCGAAGAACTCCTCGCTGGCGATGGAGCTTGCGTTGGCGCTGGTATAGCAGCATGACACGCCGAAGGGCAGGCCGTTTTCGCGCAGGAGCTCCATGGCGCGGGACACCTTGGCGTACGTTCCCTCGCCGCGGCGGGCGTCTGTGGCCTCCTCGAAGCCCTCGACGCTGATGGCGGGCACAAAGTTCGCGACGCGAATCATATCCTGCACGAACTCCTCGTCGATGAGCGTCGCGTTGGTGAACGACAGGAACGCGCAATCGGGATGCGCTTCGCATAGGTTGATGAGGTCGTGCTTGCGGACGAGCGGCTCGCCGCCGGTGTAGATGTAGACGTGGGTTCCCAGCTTGACGCCCTGGTTGATGATGGAATCGATTTCCTCGTAGGTGAGGTTTTGCTTGTGGCCGTATTCCGCTGCCCAGCATCCGGTGCAGCGCAGATTGCAGGCGCTCGTCGGATCGAGCAGGATGGCCCAGGGAATGTTGCAGTGGTACTGATCGCGCATCGCTTCCTGCTTCGGCCATGCGAGCATGTTCGCGTCAACGATGAATGTCTTGATGAGGCGGTCTCTGACCTGGGGATTCATGTCGGTGAGAATCTTCATGATAAGTTGATACCAATTCGATTCGTCATCGATTGCCTGGTGGAAGGCGGCGCGTTGGGTGGGGAACACGTCGTCGGGCGCAACTTTGTCGATCATGTCCATGATCTTCGCGACATTTCGCTCGGGATTTTCAAGTAGGTAGTCGATGGCTTTGTTGAGGGCTGCCCGCTTGATCTGGTCGGTTGCTTTCATAGTGTTGTACCTCCCATAAAATTATTCAACAAATGTGGAATAACTCTCTTAAGCGTGAGTATAGGTCGATGAAATAAAAATACAAGTGACAAATAAACAACGTTTGTGGTAAAACCTGCAGATGAAGTTATGCTGTCCATTTTTTGCGAGGGAGAGATATGGGCGACGTGGGGGAGAAGATGGCGAACGAGATTCAGCCGACTGGAGAGGGAGCCGCCTGTCGGGAATCCGGGGAGCGCACGGCGCCCGACCGCCGTGTTGTGCGCACGCGAAAGGCGATCCGCCAGGCGTTTTTGACCCTCATGCAGGAGACGGAGTACCAAAAGATTACCATCACCGGAATTGCCCGCGAGGCGGACATCGACCGGAAGACGTTCTATCTGCACTACCAGTCGGTCGAGGATCTGGCGAACGAGATCGTGCAGGACGAGGCGGACCGGATCGTGCGCACATGCCTGGACTCCCTCGAGAACAGCGACGACGGCGAGAACGTGGTCGACCTGTTCAAACGGCTTTCGCTGGGGCTGGCGCCCGACCTAAAGAGCATGAAGCTCATTGCCTCGCACACTCCCTACGAGCTCGTTTTGAAGAAGCTGGAATCGTCGCTTACTGCGTCGCTTATCGAGCAGGACACGCTTGGCCTGAAGAAGTTGGGGCCGTATCTCGATTTCTGCGTCGCGTATTTCAGTGCGGGGCTCGTGGCGGTGATTCGCCGCTGGATCTTAGACGAGTCGGAGATTCCCCTCGAGGATATCGCCCAGGTGACGCACGCGCTCGTCCATAGCGGTCTTGACGGCATCGTGCGGACTGTGGCCGAGGGCGGCGTAAAGGAATAGCCCCGCGTCCCTCGTGTCCGTTTGCACGGCTGAGCTGTGTGCATTTGGTTTAAGGCCCGCTCGCGCCATGCCACCTCGCGTATACTGGGAAACAACTTGAACTGAGCATTCTGAATGGGGCGGGGCGGCGACATGTTCCGAACCTGGTCAGGTCCGGGAGGAAGCAGCCATAAGGGGCCTCTGACGAGCGCCCTGTCCTATTCAGAATGCTCTATCTTGCAGGCGGCCACGAGCCGCCTGCTTGCTGCATGGGCCTCTTCTTGTAAGGACGCTATGGACATCATCAACTTCTTCGTCAGTCTCCTTTCCGACCCCCGCTCGGCGATTGCAGGGTGGATTGTGGCGTTGGGCGCCGCATGGGTGTACACCCCGTTGTTCCTGATCGTGTTTGTGGAGACGGGCCTTGTGTTCTTCCCGTTTCTGCCAGGCGACTCGCTTTTGTTTGCGGCCGGCGTCTTCTCGGCTGACGGGGGCGGTCTGCACCTGTGGGCGACGCTCATCGTGTTCTACGCCGCCGCCATCTTGGGCAACACGTCCAACTACTGGATAGCCCGCTTCTTCGGCAAGCGCATCATCGACTCGGGGAAGATCAAGGCGCTCACGCCCGAGCGTATGGCGAAGCTCGACCACTTCTTCGAGCGCTACGGCGGGCTGACTATCGTGATCACGCGCTTCATGCCTTTCTTCCGTACGTTCGCCCCGTTCATTGCGGGCACCGGCCACATGAATTTCGGCAAGTTCACGCTGTTCAACGCGATTGGCGGCATTTCTTGGGTCTCGCTGTTCGTTTTGGTGGGATACTTCTTCGGTGGCATTCCGTTTGTGCAAGAGCACTTCGAGATCATCGTTTTGGGCATCGTCGCGGTATCGGTGGCCCCTGCGTTTATCGGTGCGGTGAAGGCTGCGATGAGTTCGAAGAAGGGCGACAAGGCCAAAAACGCCAAGCACGCGAAATAATGCCGACACGTGCCGGCGAGGGGCGATCGGTCCCGGATACGAGGAGGCACGTGTCCGAGCTTCTATCAATACGACGAACTCTTTCCAGGAGCGTCCGGCAACCCCGGGCGCTTCTTCTATAATGGAGCGAAATGAACCGGGCGCCTTGCGCGCCGCATACGAATGCGAAGGACTCGCGCGATGTCGGAAGCTTTATACCGTAAATATCGCCCCCAGACGTTTGAGGACGTGGTGGGCCAAGAGCATATCGAGCGCACCATCAAAAATGCCATTGAACAGGATAAAGTCAGTCATGCATACCTGTTCTGCGGCCCGCGCGGCACGGGTAAGACGACCACTGCCCGCCTGCTTGCGAAGGCGCTTTTATGCGAGGGTGGCCCGACTGCAGACCCCGACGGAACGTGCGAGGACTGCCAGCTTATCGCCGCGGGAGAGCACCCCGACGTCTACGAGCTCGATGCGGCAAGCCGCACGGGCGTCGACAACGTCCGCGAGGAGATCATCAACCGCGTGCAGTTCGCGCCGACGCGCGGGCGCTACAAGGTCTACATCATCGATGAGGTCCACATGCTCTCGGTGGCAGCGTTCAACGCGCTGCTGAAGACGCTCGAGGAGCCGCCGAGCCATGTGGTGTTCATTCTGGCGACGACCGACCCGCAGAAGGTTCCCGAGACCATCCATTCCCGCTGCCAGCGATTCGATTTCCGCCGCATCTCCGCCGAGGCTATGGTCGCGCGTTTGGGTGCGGTATGCGTGTCCGAAGGGGTCGAGTTCGAGGGCGAGGCGCTCGATTTGATCGCGCATCGCGCGGAAGGCGGCCTTCGCAACGCGCTCACCTCCCTCGAGCAGATCATCGCGTTCGGCGAGGGCAAGGTGACGCTTGCGGGTGCCGAGGCGATGCTCGGGTCGCTCGATTCGAGCGAGATGTCCGAAATCATGAACGCGGTCGGCACCCGTGATGCTGCAGCGTGCTTCCGCTGGACGGCGCAATATGTGGAAACAGGCGCCGACCTGGCCCGATTTGTGGGCGATATGGCTGAGCGCGTGCGCAACCTGTACGTGATGTCGCTTGTGGGCGCCGACGTGGCGCTGGAGGTGTCCGAGTCCGAGCGCCGAGAGCTCACAAGCGAGTTGCCGTTGTTCGGCCCCGATCGCCTGGCGCGCTTGCTCGGCGTTTTGGGCGATCTGTCGGCCGAGTTGAAGACGTCCACCAATCCTCGCCTGTCGTTCGAGATTGCGCTTACGCGCATGGTGCGGCCCGACAGCGACCTGACGCTCGAGGCGCTCGCCGAGCGCATCGAGGCGCTCGAGTCGGGGTATTCGGCCTGTTCGCGGGTGATTGCCCCTGCTGCCGCTCCCGCCGCCGTCGCTCCCGCTGCTGCTGCGGCGACGGGTGCGCCGTCGGAGCCGAGCGCCCGGGCGCATCGGGGAGCGGCGAGCTCGGCGGGCTCGGCGATGGGGCAGGCAGGCGCGTCGTTTGATTCCCCCCATGCCCGCACCGCGGCAAGTGAAATGCCGGCTTCGCAAGAGGCTGCCTCTCGGGGGGCGGGCTCTCCCGCGGGGGGCTTCCAGGCGTCGGTCGAGGCTGTTCCTGCCGTGAACGCAGCGACGGCTGCGGCGGCGACCGAAGCGGCGCCCCGTGAGAACGCCGCTTCGACGGCTGCTGCGGTTGCTGGCGCTTCCGCAGTATGTGGCGCGATTCCCGCTGAGCTTGTGGGCACGCTGCGCAACGAGGCGGCGCTGCAGCGCATCTGGAGTTCGGCCATCGCCTCGCTCAAGAAGAGCAAGGCGGCCTACGGCGTGCTCTTCTTGAACACGAAGGCTGTGCTCGACGAGGGCCGCGGTATGCTCGTCATCGAGTTCCCCGTGGAAAACGCCTTTGCGTTCAATGCTGTGCAGAAGCCCGACGTGCAGGACGCCGTTTCTGCGGCGCTCGCGCAGTCGTGCGGTGCGGCAATCCCGTTTGCCTTCTCGAAGGGCCCTTCCCAGGGTGCAAGCGCGGCGGCGGCCCCGTCCGCTTCCTCGTCAGGGGTCTCTGCTCGATCGGCGACGCAGCAAGCGCAGCCTCGGGCGTCCCATGCTGAAAGACCAAGCGCCGCTCGCGAGGCCGCAGCTGCGGCGATGCGCGCGGTTCGGGAGCGAGAGGCGGCTGCGGCGTCTGCTGAACCTGCGCGCTCGACGGCTCGACAGCCCGTTTCATCTGCGAATGCGCGCCAGGCAAGCCCGCAGGTACGCGAGCCGCAGATGCGGGGCGCCCAGAACACGGGCGCGTTCGTTCCCGAGCCAGACTCCGTTCCGCTCGATGCATACGGCGACGCTCCCTACGACGAGCCGGTCCCCTATGGCGACGAGGACGCGTTCGTCGGGGATGCTCCCGCGTATTCTGCCGCGCCGGCTTCCCCTGCTAAACGACGCGACGACCGGGAAGCCCGCCGCTCGCCGGCCGCAGCTTCCTCCGTGCCTGACTTCAACCGCATGGCACGTGAGGCGGCGGCGCGAACCTCGGCGGCGGCTGGCCTTCCCCCTGAGCCGACCGATGCGAACACGTCGGCGTCGATCGACGCGACCGGTCCGAACGGCGAGCCTGCGGGCAGCGAGTTCGGCTCGCCCGATGACCTGGCCGCTATGCTCGCAGCGGGAGGTTTCGAGGGCTCGCGCGTCGAAGAAGTGAGAGAATAGCCCGACAGATAAGACGGGTTTTGCCCCGACAACGCGTTTTCGCGCGGGGCGTCGATACGTAAAGAACACTACCAGGAGGAAAAATGGCGAAACGAGGCGGATTCCCCGGCGGCATGGGCAACATGGGCGCTATGATGAAGCAGGCTCAGAAGATGCAGGCCGAGCTCGCGAAGGCACAGGAGGAAGTGAAGACGATGTCGTTCGAGGCTACGGCCGGTGGCGGCATGGTGAAAGTCACGGCGCTCGGCGACAACACGATCCAGTCCATCGTGATCGACCCCGAGGCTGTCGACCCAGAGGATGTCGAGATGCTGGAGGACATGGTCCTCGCTGCGGTGAACGAAGCGCTTCGCGGTGTCTCCGACATGGCGGCCGCCCGCATGAGCGCGGCGACCGGCGGCATGAACATCCCCGGCTTGGTGTAGGCGCTTTTCGTGAACTCCGCACCTGCGATTCAGAAGCTTCTCGATGAGCTCGAGCGTCTTCCTGGCGTTGGGCCGAAGTCCGCGCAGCGCATGGCGTATTGGATCTTGAACACCGATCGCGCGACGGCGCTGCGCTTGGCTCAGTCGATCATCGAGGTGAAGGACACCGTGCATTTCTGCTCGCGGTGCTTCAACTATGCGGAAGGCGACGTGTGCGAGATCTGCGCGTCGACCAAGCGCGACGGCGGCATCATTTGCGTGGTGAGCGAGCCACGCGACATTCCCCCCATCGAGCGCACGGGCGTTTTCGGGGGCGTATACCATGTGCTCGGGGGCGCGTTGTCGCCTCTCGAGGGCATCGGTCCTGATGACTTGCATGTGGCCGAGCTTATGGCGCGATTGGGCAGCGAGGGCGTGAGGGAAGTGGTGCTCGCGACCAATCCCAACGTCGAGGGGGAGACGACGGCGTCGTATCTTGCTCGACTCATCAAGCCCCTGGGTGTGAAGGTGACGCGCTTGGCGAGCGGCTTGCCTGTCGGTGGCGACTTGGAGTTCGCCGACGAGGTGACGCTCGGTCGTGCCCTCGAGGCGAGGCGCGAGCTTTAGCGTTTAGGGGCGGCGTTTATCGGACAAGGGTGGCAGGCGGTTCCGGCGATGACCCTTGATGGGTCACAAATCGGGACACGGTTGCTTCGTGGGCCAAACTTCAGGTCCTCGTAATGGCAAAAAATAAAGGCTCGCGTTTGCGAGCCTTTATTTGCTTCGTCCAACAGTGAGGAACCTGTCCCCTCCAAAAACAGGATTCTCGCTGTTGCCGAAGTCCGAACTGCGTAGTAGATCGTTGCATAGTATAGCACCATTTGGCCGAATGCGCGTAACTCTTTTCATCCTGCTTGAGTGATGCGCCTCGCCTCGAGCGATTGCGCGATTGGTACCCCGCTCAGCCTCTGGGGATGGTGAAAATCGAACGAATAGATCGAAGTGCGTGCACCTGCCAGGCGAGGTGCATACTCCTTGCCGCTCCCTTCAGTGATATACTTTCGCCTTACGGAATAAAGACGGGAGAATCTCAATGGTCAACGTGCCGAGCCCGGCAGTCTCGATCGTCGGGCGCCACAATTCGGGGAAAACGACCCTCATCGTGAAGCTTATCGAGGAGCTTGTTGCTCGGGGACACGACGTGGGAAGCGTGAAGCATCACAGCCACAAGGGCTTCGATATCGACTATCCGGGCAAGGATTCCTACCGCCATCGTGAAGCGGGCGCTTCGGAGACTGTCATCGCAGCGCCGGGGCAGATCGCCCGCATGAAGACGCTCAAGGGCGAGGCGGAATGCTCCGATATCGTGCGAAGCATGCCAGGCCACGATATCGTCGTCGTGGAGGGTTATCGCAAAAGCGGCCTGCCGACCATCGAGCTCATGCGTTCGGGAAACGAGGCGGACCAGCGCGTCGCTGAGGCGTTTGCCTTGGGCGCGGAGCGAGGCTGGGCGCTTGGGACCGACTTCACCCAGATTGCGAAATGCCTTTTCACGCCCGAGGGCGAGCGCATCGAGGGCGCGGAAGAGTCTTTGGACGACGACCTTCGCAACGACGGGGACCGCGCCGCGCAGGAACTTGCGGACGAAGCCCCCGGCGAGCCGGCGGTTGCGGATGCGGAAGATGGCGTCCACCCCGACCTTGCGCGCAAGATGCCCGGCGTGAACACCGTCGCCATCGTGACCGATATTCCCCGCGCAATCGAGGCTGCAGCGATTTACGGCATCCCCGCGTTCGACCTTAACGACACGGTTGTCCTCGCCGATTTCGTGGAATCCCATTTCGTGCGACCGCGCGTGACGGTGGTCATCCAGGCAGGCGGCGAGAGCCGGCGCATGGGCCGCAGCAAGGCGACGGTCCCGTTTTTGGGTCGTCCGCTCATCTGCCGTCTGGTCGAGCGGCTAAGCCCCGTGGCTGACGACTTAGTCATCACGACTAACGAGCCCGACAACTTGACGTTTTTGCACCAGGAGTTTCCGCAGCTCAATATCCAGCTTGTGTGCGATATCTTCTCGAGTCGCGGTGCTCTGCCAGGTCTGTACACGGCGCTCCAGGCCGCGCGCAACCCCTACGTCGCTATCGTGGCGTGCGACATGGTGTTCGCATCGGGCGCCCTCGTGGTCGCCGAGGCGCTGTGCATGAACCAGACCGGGGCCGACGTGGTCGTCCCTGTGAACAAGCACGGTTTCGAGCCTTTCCACGCGATGTACCGTCGCATGGAGTGCCTGCCTGCCGTGCGCCGTGCGCTCGATCGCGGCGAGAAGCGCGCCCAGTCGTTTTTCGGGGACGACTCCGTGGTTGTCCACGAGTTCCCGCAAAGTAAGGTGCTCGAGGCGGAGCCGATGGGCGGCTGCTTCATCAACGCGAACACGCCCGATGAACTGCATGCGCTCGAAGACATGGTGATGGAGGGCTAGGCTCTCCATCGAGGGGATGGCGCCTCGCCGCAGGTGCGAGGCCCGCGAAAGGCAGTGATCCCAAAATGCCGAACCTTTCTGACATAGCCGATGTTGCCGAGGCGCTGGGGGGCAAATCGGTCCTCGTGGTCGAGAAGCGTTGCGTGGCGGTGCGTAACCGCCATTCGTCGTGTCGCAAATGCATCGAAGCGTGCGTCGCGGACGCAATCTCGGTCGGCGACAACAACGTGAAGATCGACCCGGAGGCCTGCGTTTCCTGCGGTGCTTGCACGGTCGTCTGTCCCACCGAGGCGCTTGTTCCCGTCGAGCCTGCCGATGTTGAGCTCGCCAGTGCTGCCGCCGAGGCTACGCGCGCGCTCGGCGGCAACCTCTCCGTATTCGCATGTGCCCGCATGGCTGCGCGTCGAGAGGGCGATCCCGACAAATATGTGTCCGTCCCCTGCCTTGCGCGCATGGAGGAAAGCCTCCTTTTGCAGCTTGCCTCCCACGGTGTGGGCGATGTGGTGCTCGTCGACGGAACGTGTTCGACTTGCAAGTTCGGCGGTACGAGCGAGGGCGTCACGGCGACGGTTGAGTCGGCGAACTCCCTGCTCGCGGCGCAGGGGTCGAGCGTTCGCGTTCGCCGCGCCTCGGAGTTTCCGTCCGAGGCGATCGAGACGAGCGGGCGCAAATCGTTCGCCGCGGCGCGCCGCGGGTTCTTCTCGCAGGCGGGCGGTATGGCAAAAGACGCCGTGAAGGTCGCGACGGAGAAGGCGCTCGACGAGACGCTCGGCAAGCAGAATGAGAAGAAGGAGCTGAACCTTCGCGAGCTGCTTCGCCCCGACAAGGACGGTGGGCTGCCGCAATTCGAGCCTTCGCGGCGAATGAACGCACTCGACGCGATGGACGTAATCGGTCAGAGCGTCGTTCCCGAAATCGAGACGCGCCTGTTCGGAAGCGTATCGATTGACGAGTCGAAGTGCCGTGCGTGTGGGATGTGCACCGTGTTCTGCCCGACGGGGGCCCTTAAGAAAAGCGAGGAGAAGCCCGCTTCGGGAGAGGGCAGCTACTTGGAGTTCCAGCTGATGGAATGCGTGCAATGCAATCTGTGCGCCGACACCTGCCTGCAGAAATGCATCACGGTCTCCGATATGATCGCCACCTCCGAGCTCTTCGACTTCGAGCCGCGGCTTATCCATCTCCCCGATCCGCCGGCGCGCGGAAGCCTGCTCTCGCGCCTGAAGTCGACGGGTCGATAGCGCGTGCCGTCTACGGCCGGCCTCTCCTGTGGTCGTATTATTTCGACCGCTTGCGCGACGGATGGGTGTCTGTGGTATACTGGCAACACTTTAGCGCAGTAAAGTGCAGTAGCACAGGGAAGGGTACCGTGCGCGACGAGCGAGCGCGGTGTGCGAAGGAAGGAATCTCATGAAGAAACTGAAGGTAATGGCAGCAGCGGTATGCGCCCTCGCCTTGGCGGCGTGCATGCTGGCCGGTTGCTCCTCCAACAACGCTTCGAACGACAAGAAAGACGCGGCTGCGACCAGCTCGGACAAGACGACGCTCATCGTCGGCTTCGACCAGTCGTATCCGCCGTACGGTTTCGTCGGCAACGACGGCAACTTCACCGGTTTCGACCTTGACCTCGCTGCCGAGGTTGCCAGCCGCAACGGTTGGGACATCCAGCTCGAGCCCATCGATTGGGACGCGAAGGACACGCTCCTCAATTCCGGCGCCATCACCTGCATCTGGAACGGATTCACCATGGAAGGCCGCGAGAACGACTACACCTTCTCCGATCCGTACATGCTGAATGCCCAGGTCATCGTCGTAAAGAAGGGTAGCGGCATCGAGAGCCTCGCCGATCTTGCCGGCAAGAACGTCCTCACGCAGACCGACTCGGCCGCCTACGACGTGCTCGCGGGCGACGAGGCGACCAAGGCTGACCTTAAAGCCACCTTCGCCTCGCTCGATACCATCGGCGAGTACAACACCGCCTTCATGCAGCTCGAGTCCGGCGCCGTCGACGCCGTGGCCTGCGATCTCTCCATCGCGCAGTACCAGATGAGCGCCAAGCCCGATGCCTATGTCCAGCTTCCCGAGGACCTCTCCGACGAGCACTATGCGGTCGGCGTGAAGAAGGGTAACACCGAGCTTGCCGACGCGATCACCAAGACGCTCAAGGAGATGAACGAGGACGGCACCGTCGAGAAGCTGTGCGAGAAGTACGCTGAGTACGGTCTGTCCTACACGAACTGGATCCTCAAATAGCCAGTCGATAAGTTAGTTTGCTTGCGGGTATAACCTCCTGTAGGCAGAAGAGAATCGCGGACGGGGCAACCTGTCCGCGATTCGTGTTGCAATAAGAAAGAGGTTGCCGTGGAAATTGGAACCATGCTTTCCATGCTCGGGCAGGGCTTTGGCGTTACTTTGCAGATATTCTTCCTGACGCTGGTGGGGTCGCTGCCTCTTGGCGTGGTTGTGGCGCTTGCGCGCATGAGCCGCGTGAAGCCGATTGCCTGGATCATGAAGTTCTACATTTCCGTCATGCGCGGAACCCCGCTCATGCTGCAGATGTTCTTCATTTACTTCGCTCCCTATTATATCTTCGGAATTCCTCTGAGCATGGAGTCGAAGTTCTCCGCCACGATCGTCGCGTTCATCATCAACTACGCGGCCTACTTCGCCGAGATTTACCGCAGCGGCATCCAGTCGATTCCGCGCGGACAGTACGAGGCCGCCGAGGTCTTGGGCTACTCGCGTCTCCAGACGTTTATGAAAATCGTGCTGCCCCAGGTGATTAAGAGGATTCTTCCCGCTATGGGCAACGAAATCATCACGTTGGTGAAAGACACGTCGCTCGCGTTCGCTATCGGCGTGGCGGAGATGTTCTCGACGGCGAAGGCGCTCGTCGCCTCGCAGGTGAGCATGCTGCCCTTCGTGTTCGCAGCGGTTTTCTACTGGGTATTCAATTTCGTCGTGGAAGTGGTTCTCGGGCGCGTCGAGAAGAAGATGGGTTACTACCACGATTAGCCGTTGGGAAGGTGAGGTTTGGCAATGCCTGAAGATAATGTGCTGGTAAAGCTCGAGCACGGTAAGAAGAGCTTTGGCGATGTCGCGGTGCTTAAAGACATCTCGCTCGAGGTTCGCAAAGGCGAGGTCGTCGCCATCATCGGCCCGTCGGGAGGCGGCAAGTCGACGCTTCTGCGATGCATGACGCTGCTCGAGACGCTCGATGCTGGGTCGCTTTCCTACGGCGATTTGTCCGTGGCTGAAGATAACGGGGCGGGGCATGCCGTCTATGGCGGCAAGGATGTGATGAAGCGGGCGAAATCGCGCTTTGGCCTGGTGTTCCAGAACTTCAATCTATTCCCACACTATTCGGTGATCAAAAACGTCACCGACGCGCCGATCAGCGTGCAGAAGCGTCCGCGCGCAGAGGCGTTCGAGCGCGGGCGCGAGCTGCTCGCGAAGATGGGCCTCGCCGACAAGGAGGACATGGTTCCTTGCGAGCTTTCCGGCGGTCAGCAGCAGCGCGTCGCGATCGCCCGTGCGCTTGCGATGGATCCTGAGGTGCTTTTCTTCGACGAGCCGACGAGTGCGCTCGACCCCGAGCTCACGCGCGACGTGCTCAAGGTCATCCGCGACCTGGCTGCTGAGCGCATGACCATGGTCATCGTGACGCACGAGATGACTTTCGCCCGCGACGTGGCGGATCGCATCATCTTCATGGACGACGGCCTTGTGGTTGAGGAAGGCCGCGCCGTGGACGTGATCAACAACCCGCAGCAGGAGCGCACGCGCGCGTTCTTAAGCCAGTACCAGCAGGGATAGGGAAGTCGCGAGAGTGCCAGGCGCCCGCAAGCGGTTCGAAGTTGCTTGCGAGGGCCGGGTGCTTGCAAGGCGTCGCGTACTCGTGAGGCGCCGGGTGCGCGCAAAGGTAAGCTCCCTGCGCCTTAGGGGGTACACCCAGAGGTGTATCTGCGTGGTGCAACGATGACGATTGCGCCACGTTTCAGGAGCTCTTCAGGATGGCGTGGTAAGGTTTGCTCAACAACCCAATGCGGGCGAAGGAGCAAACGACATGAGCGATTACAATGAGAACAACCAGGGTGGATACGACCCCCAGTCATCCAGCCAGTCGTTCGGGCAGGGGACGGGCGGCGCGCCGATTCCCCCGAATTCTTACTATCATTACCAGGGCGCGGGCCCGGGCGGTGCGGCGGGGACGAATGCCACGGCGCCCGTCAATCCCGCGTCTCCCTATGCGCAGCCGGCGGGTGCGCACAACGCGCAGGCGTACGTTGCGAAGCAGGACCCAAAGCCTAAGAAGAACCATTCGGGTGCGAAGACGTTCGGAATCGCGTTTGCGGGCGCGGCTCTTGCATGCGTGCTCGTGCTCGGCGGCACCGGCGTCGTCAACACGGTGACGAGCGGCTCTCCGTCGGGCTCGACCACGGTGCTCGGCGGCACGTCTTCCGCATCCACGAGCGGCAATGTCGATGAGAACGCGACGCTTGCGGAAAGCGTCTCCCAGAAGTGCCTTCCGTCCGTGGTGGCTATCGACGTGTACACCAACCAGCAGAGCGGCTACTACGGCTACAGCACGCAGAATTCCCTTACCGAGACGTCTCTCGGCAGCGGCGTGGTGCTTTCCTCCGATGGCTACATCGTGACGAACTATCACGTGATCGAGGGCGCCGACGCTCTGAAGGTCACCATCGAGGGCGAGGAATACGATGCGGACATCATTGGCTCCGACCCCAGCTCCGACATCGCGGTCATCAAGGCGAAGAACGCTTCGGGGCTGACTGCCATGGAGCTGGGTGATTCCGACAATCTGACGGTGGGCGAATGGGTCATGTCGATCGGCAGCCCCTTCGGCCTTGAGCAGTCGGTGGCGACGGGCATCGTGTCGGCTACGAACCGCTCGCAGATCATGGACAACTCTTCCGACTCGTACCAGTACGGCCAGCAGCAGTCGAACACCACGACGGTCTACACCAACATGATCCAGACTGACGCAGCCATCAACCCCGGCAATTCCGGCGGCGCGCTCGTCGACAAGGACGGCAAGCTCATTGGCATCAACACGCTGATCACGTCCTACTCTGGCAACTATTCCGGCGTCGGGTTCGCCATCCCTGTGAACTATGCGGTCAACCTGGCCCAACAAATCATCGAGGGGAAGACGCCGACGCATGCGCAGTTGGGTGTGTCCCTGTCCACGATTAACGCGCAGACGGCCCAGCGCTACGGCTTCTCGGTGGATGAGGGCGCCTATATCGCAGCGGTGAGCAGCGGCTCTGGCGCTGACTCCGCGGGCCTTAAAGTGGGCGACATCGTAACCGCCTTCGATGGCAAGAAGGTCTCCTCCGCGAGCGATCTTATGCTCGCCGTGCGTTCGAAGAATCCGGGCGACACGGCCACCGTCACGGTCAATCGCGATGGCCAGAGCCAAGACGTGCAGGTGACGTTGGGCTCGGACGAGAGCTCGCAGGCGAGCGCAGGCGCAAGCTCGGGGTCTAACAGCTCGAACGGCAACGGGTCGAACGGTGGCTCGCTTGAGGACCTTCTGCGCCAATACGGTTACGGCGGCGGTTCCAGCTCGAGCGGGACGAGCGCCGATGCGGGATCTGGCGCGATTGCCCAGGCCGCGTAAGCGGGCACAACGAGCGAATCGGCACGGTTTCGGCCGCGTGGGGACTAATCCCACGCGGCCTTTTTTGTTTGAGGTGACGGAAAAGGCGTGCAGTTACGGCTCCGAGGCTCTAGCTGCGAGTCGATTCGGGTAAGATGATTCGAAATGGTTAAATCAAACGCAGAAAAAGGGGTTTCGATGGCCAACGAATACCAGTACAAGCGTGTGCTTCTGAAGCTTTCCGGCGAGGCGCTCGCCGGCGATTTGGGTTACGGAATCGATCCGAAGGTGGTCGATGACCTGGCCGACGAAATCGCGGAAATCGTGCACGACGGTGTCCAGCTCGCCGTCGTTGTGGGCGGCGGCAACATCTTCCGCGGCGTTTCGGGCGCGACGGAGGGCATGGATCGCGCGCAGGCCGACTACATCGGCATGCTCGCCACGGTCATGAACGCGCTCGCCCTGCAGGATTCCTTCGAGCGCCACGGCGTGTTCTCCCGCGTGCAGAGCGCTATCAACATGCAAGAAGTTTCCGAGCCCTACATCAGGCGTCGCGCCATCCGCCACATGGAGAAGGGCCGCGTCGTCATTCTCGCCGCAGGTACCGGCAACCCGTACTTCACGACCGACACCACCGCTGCGCTGCGCGCGTGCGAACTCGATGTCGATTGCCTCATGAAGGCCACGAAGGTCGACGGCGTCTACGACTCGGATCCCAAGGTCAACCCGGACGCGAAGCGATTCGATTCCATCAGCTACATGGAAGTGCTCAACAAGGGCCTTCACGTGATGGACTCCACGGCGACGTCGCTTTGCATGGACAACAAGGTTCCTATGATCGTCTTCGACCTGACGGTGAAGGGGAACATTTCTCGCGCGCTCAAGGGCGAAGCGGTGGGAACCACGGTAGAATAACGGCAACGGACAAGCGGGGGGTGAGGCCCTCGCGTCACGCTATCGGCGGCGACGCCGCTCGAAGGGGACGAAAGGAGCTCGGATGAGCATTGACGACATTAAGGCACAGGCCGAAGAGCGCATGGGCAAGGCCCTCTCGGCGCTGCACGACAACTTCTCATCGGTGCGCACGGGGCGTGCGAACGCGATGGCGCTCGACCGCATCAAGGTGGACTACTACGGGGTTCCCACTCCCGTGAACCAGATGGCCGGCGTGAAGACGCCCGATGCCCATATGCTCGTCATCGAGCCGTGGGACAAGACGACGCTGAAGGCTATCGAAAAGGCGATCCTCGAGAGCGATTTGGGCGTGACGCCCTCCAACGATGGTACGGTCATCCGCCTGCCGTTCCCTGCGCTCACCGAGGAACGTCGCCGCGAGCTCGTTAAGCAGTGCAAGGCGTACTCCGAGGAAGCGCGCGTCGCCATCCGCAACATCCGTCGCGACGCGAACTCCGCGGTCGAGAAGTGCATCAAGGAAGACAGCCTGCCCGAGGACGAGCAGCGCCGTGCCGAAGGTGCCATCCAGAAGATCACCGACAAGTTCATCGCCGAGGTCGACGAATCCTTCAAGAAGAAGGAAGCGGAGGTCATGGAAGTCTAGCCCCTTTTGATTCGAGGTCTTTTGAACAAACCGCTTGATATCATTTTTCCCAACCCGCCTTCGGGGCTTGCCCCCGAAGCGCTTGATGCTGCGCGTATTCCTGAGCACATCGCCGTCATCATGGACGGCAACGGCCGTTGGGCGAAAAAGCGCGCGCTCAACCGCCTGAAGGGACACAAGGCGGGAATCGAGGCGGTGCGCGAGACCATCCGCTGCGCGAGCGATCTTGGCGTTCGCTACCTGACCATCTACTCGTTCTCGACCGAGAACTGGAAGCGCCCTCAAGAGGAAGTCGTCGGGCTTATGGATCTGTTCGCTAAGACGATGCTCGCCGAGGTGGACGGCCTTCACGAGGAGCACGTTCGCGTGAAGACAATCGGGGATCTGTCCCTTCTGCCCGAGGAGACGCGCGAGGCGTTCGAGGAGGCATGGGAGAAAACCAAGAACAACACGGGGATGACCCTGGTCGTTGCCGTCAACTACGGTTCGCGCCAGGAGATTCTCCGTGCGGTCAATCGCTGCGCGGAAGAGGTGGCCGCCCGCACCGCCGACGGGCTTGCCCCGAAAGAGTTTTCCGCCGAAGACTTTGAGCGCGGGTTGTACACGGCGGGCATGCCCGATCCCGATCTGGTCATTCGGACGAGCGGAGAGGTTCGCCTGTCGAACTTCCTTCTGTGGCAGGTTGCCTATTCGGAGTTCGTCGTGACCGATGTGCTATGGCCGGACTTCGACCGCTACGAGCTTTTGCGCTGCCTGCTCGAGTTTCAGGGGCGCGATCGCCGCTTTGGGGCGGTGAAGTAGTGTGACCCGCAAAGATGCCGACACGCGAGATGCTGCGGAGGAGTGGAAGCGCTCGGCCGAGCGCAAGGCGAGTCTGAAGGCCGCGCGCGCAACCGATGAGGAAAACGCAGGCCCGACACGTTCTACCCGCATCAAGGATTTCGCTTACAAGAAGACGCCGCAAAAGCTGAAAAACGCGACTGACCTGCAGGTTCGTTTTCGCACAGGTGCGATTTACGTAACCTTGTGCATCGTGTGCATCCTCGTAAGCGACATCTCGACGCTCGTGTTTTTGTGTGCGACGGCGGGGATTTGCGCTGGCGAGTTTTACTACATGCTGCGCGCCGATGCGAAGCTTCCTAATGAGATGCTCGGCATCATCGCCGCGATGCTCTACCCCGTAAGCGTGTACTTCCTCGGCGTGGTCGGCGCGCTGTACGTGAGCATCGCACTTCTGCTCTCGCTTATCGTTTGGTACGTGTTTTGGCTGCGTGCGCGCGTGCCCGATGTCGGCGTGAGCTTTTTCGGTGCGGCGTACACAGGTCTTCTCCTTTCGGGCATCGTAGTCGTGCGCACAGCGCTGCCCGACCCGTGGGGCGGCGTGCTCGTCATCGGCATTTTCCTGAGCATCTGGGCGAACGATTCCTTCGCTTACCTGGTCGGAAGCAAGATTGGCAAACATAAGATGGCGCCGCGCGTCAGTCCGAAAAAGAGCTGGGAAGGCTTTTTCGCGGGCATCGTCGGCTCGATGGTCATCTGGGGGTTGTTCACATTGATCCCCGGCTTGAACCTGAACCTTCCCGAGGCGCTCGGGTTCGGCCTGGTTTGCGGCCTTATGGGCGTGCTGGGCGACTTGGCTGAAAGCCGCATCAAACGCAACTCCGGTTTCAAGGATTCTGGCACGATCATGCCGGGCCATGGTGGCCTCCTCGATAGGTGCGACTCCCTGTTTCTCGTTGCAGCATCGTCGGCTATCCTTTTGGTGATTTCCGGGGCAATTCCCTTTAGCGTTTAAACGTCGCTTTTCAAGAAAGGTGCTTTCATGAGGCGTATCGTTGTTTTGGGATCGACGGGGTCGATCGGCACGCAAACGCTCGACGTGGTGCGTCAGCATCCCGATAAGCTTAAGATCGTGGGGCTTGCCGTGAACACGCGCGCCCAGGATATGCTTGCGCAGGCGAAGGAGTTCGGCGTCGGTCACCTTGCCGTGGGCAGCGAAGATGTTGCTGCGGGCGAAAGCGCCCTAAATCTTGCCACGTTTGCGAAATCCTTTGGAGAAGACGGCTCGCTCGGTTTTGGGATGAGTGCCGTGGTCGACTTGGTCCGATTATCCGAGGCTGACGTGGTCGTGAATGCGCTTGTGGGTGCTGCGGGTCTGCGTGCAAGCTACGAGACGCTCAAGGCTGGTAAGGTCTTGGCGCTCGCGAACAAGGAGAGCCTCGTTGTCGGTGGCGACTTGATCATGCCGCTTGCAGCGCAGGTTGATGAGGCGCGCAGGGCATCGGGGACTGCTCCCGCGGTGGGGCCGGCGGGCGCGCTCATGCCGATCGACTCCGAGCACGGGGCAATCTATCAGTGCCTGCTCGGCGAGAACGAGCGCGAGGTTGCCAAGCTGTGGGTCACCGCATCGGGCGGGCCGTTCCGAGGTCGCACGCGCGACGATTTGCGTGACATCACGCCTGCTCAGGCGTTGAAGCATCCGACCTGGCATATGGGTGCCAAAATCTCGATCGACTCCTCCACGCTCATGAACAAGGGGCTCGAGGTCATCGAGGCGCATCATTTGTTCAACATGCCCTACGACAAGATCGAAGTCGTCGTGCAGCCGCAAAGCGCCATCCATTCCATGGTCGAATACGCCGACGGCAGCGTGAAGGCGCACCTGGGGACGACCGACATGCGTATCCCTATCCAGTTCGCGCTGTCGTACCCTGATCGATGGGAGGCTCCGGTCGCACCGCTCGACTTCCGGACGCTGGGATCTTTGGAGTTTGCCGCTCCCGATGAGAAAACGTTCCGCTGCCTTGCGCTTGCTCGTCATGCGGGCTCGGTGGGCGGAACCCTTCCCTGCGTGATGAACGCTGCGAACGAGATAGCTGTCGCCGCCTTCTTGTCCGAACGGGGAAGCTATCTGGGCATTGCGGAATGCGTCGAGGCCGTGATGTCCGAGCACGAATCGCAGGGCGTGCAGAAAGTGGAGAGCATCGAGCAGCTTCAGGCGCTGGACGCTTGGGCGCGTGCAGAAGCTGAGAGGCATATACGCTAGCCTGGAGCTTCATCGTTTTATTCGGGAGGCCGACGGATTTTGCCGTCGGCCTCCCGTGCGTTTCGTCCCCTAGCGTCTACCTGCCTTTCTCTTGCGGAGCGCAAGCGCTCCAGCTCCGATGCCGATCGCTCCCGCCGAGACCATGAGCGCAGGGATCATTTTCAGCGCGAAACCCATAAGCTCATCGCCGGTTTTTCCCAAGCCCTTACCCCTTGTGGTGCTGCCGCCTGAATCGACGATGGGCTGCGCGCCTTCGTCGACGTTCACGATGGCGTGGGCGATGCGCGCATCTTCAAGGCTGGGCGAGGTGAGCACTGCCCTGTTCGAGAACTTCGTTCCCGCCAGCGCCTCGTCGGCGATGTCGGCGGCGAAGGTAATCGTTGCGGTGCTTCCCTTTTCGAGCGTCCCGATGAGCGCGGAGAACGTGTTGCCATCGCTTTCGAGGGCGGCATCGACTGGTTTCCCGTCGATTGCGACCTGGATGCTGTCGAAGTCGATAGGGGCCCCGCTGGGCATCTTCGTGTCCGCGACGAGCACACTCTCGACTGTGCCGCCGATTGCTGTCGCTTCGATAGTGAAGCCGATCCGCTCGCCAACGGCTGTGCTCTCCCTATCGACGCTCTTCACGAGTTCGATGTCGACCTTGGAGGCGGGCCGTTCGATGACGACAACGCGCGCTGTGCTGTGTGGCCTATCGCTTAACGTAGGTGACTCGATCGTCGCGGTGTTTTCGACGGTCGACCCAACAAGGGACCCCTCTTCGATAAGTGCCTCGTATTCGACGGAAACGTTCGACCCCGCGCTCACCTTGCCGAGTTTCAAGGCGAATGACTGAGCGTCCCTGCTTGCGAAGTCGGGTTCAATTCGCTTGCCGTCTGCGGTCGCTACGAACGTGGCGTAGTCGATGGCGACTCCTTCGGGCATCCCCTCGTCCACGAGTAGCGCATCTTCGAGGTCTGTCTCGCCGACCTCGACCGATAGGGCGTAGGAAACCGTTTCTCCTGCAAAGGCGGATTCCGCCGATGCCGTCTTCTCGATGCTTGCCGTGCCTGCGGGTGCGACGATGTCCACCACTGCCTGAGCGGTGCGCTCGCCCTCGAGGGTGGGTGAGGTGAGCGTCGCGCCGTTTACCACCTTGTGCCCGATAAGGCCCTCATCAGCGACGTTCGCCTTGAACGACACCACGGCAACATCGTCTTTCCCCATCGTGCCGAGCTCGATCGCGAACGAGCTCCCTTCCTGGTGCACGATGGGCTCCTCTATGGCCTTTCCGTTCACGATGGCGCTCAGGCTGGCGAAGTCGACCTCGATGCCCGAGGGGAGACCGCTGTCGGTTATCACGGCGTCGCGCAAGGTCCCGTTGGTCGCGCGGGCCGTGATTGTGTACGTGAACGAATCTCCCACCTGCACGGTTTTCTCGCTTGCCTCCTTCTCAAGTGAGGCGTTCGCTAAGGGTTCACTCACCTCGATGTCGTTCGCGGCGCTCGATGCGGCAGCGTCGCTCGCTTTGGCCTGCGCGCGGTTGATGACGTGCTCGGATGCGACGGGGAGTTTGGCCGAGTACTCAACCATGAGGGTCTCGCTGTCGTGCAAATCGATGCCCGGTTGGAGGGAGAAGCCGAAGACGGCGCCGTCCCTGTTTTTCTCCAGCGTGACGTCAGGATTGTCGACGATCGTGCCATCAGGTCTGGTCACCAGGATGGACGAGGCGTCGATCGAGGCGAGCTCGTCGCTTTCGAAGCAGTCGGCGAAGGCAATGCTGTGCGCGGTCGAGCCCTTGCGGGTTTGGGTGACGGTGACGGTGTAGTGGGCAACATCCCCCGCCTCGTAGCGCTGCTTGTCGGAGGTCTTCGAGACCTGGAGCTGCGCATCCTTCACCGTAATCGACGCGTCGCCGCTTGTTTGCGTGTTGGGTTCGTCGGTTGCGGCTATCGCGGTGTTGCCGACGGTCGATCCGGCGAGCGCGGCGTCGGCGATGGCGACGGTGTAGTCGACGGACACGGTCGTCTCGCCTTCCTCGCCAAGGGGGTTCGTGCCTTGCTCTGCCTTCTCGCCGAAGCGATAGAACGTGCGCTCGGGCGAGTTGCTGACGAGATTGCGATTCGTCTCGATTGTAAAAGAGGGCTTTTCCCCGTTGGTGCTGATCACGCAGCTGTCGGTGATGTCGTTGCCCTCGGAATCCCAAACCTTGATGCTGTCTCGCTGCAATTCGACTCCCTTCGCTTGCAAAAGGTCGGAAATGACCAGGTTGCGCCCGATTGTCCCCGGCGTGTTGTTCGTCACCTTTACGTGGAAGGCCACAAGGTCGCCAACGTTGCAGGTGTCCTGTGATGCGGCCTTCTCCACCTGCAGGGTTGGCTGGTTCAGCCAGGTCAAAGCACTGTCGCGCACGTTGGTTGCATTGTCGGCGCTCGCGGTCGCCGTGTTCTCGATCTCCCATCCTGCGATGGAGTCTTTGGGATAGCATGTGCAGGTGATGGTGACGGGCATATTTGCGGGAAGGTGGCTTACGGTTGTCGCGAATCCGGTACCCGCAGGCTTTGTCGTGCAGGTGACTTCCCGCCGCTCGAGCTGGCTGGGGGTCGACCCTTCGGCTCCTATCGGATAGGAAACGCTCTCGGGGGCGCCCGAGACGTTGACCATCAACTCGTCTGCGTCCGTCCGCCCGATCTTGAGTCCCTCGGGAAGGCTCTCATCGCTTACGACCACGTTGTTCGCAATGGTGCCATCCTTCGTGTTCTCGACGACGATCGTGTAGACAAGCGCCCCCGCATCTTGCTCGGATGCCCCGATGAAGTGCTCGTAGCGATCGGCGGTCTTTTCGATGGACAGGCTCGCCGTGTTCGTCCAAACCTCGGCGGAGTCGGACGCTTCCTCGCAGTTGTTCGCGCGGGCTGTGGCGATGTTTACCTGCTCGGCGCCATTGCCCGCTTGGGTGGCGATGGCGGCGAAGCTCACGGTGAGCGTGTCCCCATAGTTGAACTTGTCGAGCTGGCAGCTCCAACGGTTGTCTTCGATGCTCGGGGTGGGAAGGTTCTCAATACCCGCGACCTGCACTGTTTCCGGGATGAGTTCAAGCCCTTCGGGAAGGTTGTCGGAGAAGACGGCCTCGCGGCACTGGGCGTTTTTCTCGCTTTGCGCGAAGGAAGCGGTGAAGCGGACTACCTCGCCTACTTCGTATTCGTAGGCGTCTGCGGTTTTGTCGACGGTGAGTCTCGGTGGGATGAGAGTCGTCTCGACGCTGTTGCTCGGATAGATTCCTTTGTCATTGACGTGGGCGTAGGCGCTGTTTGACACGGAGAGCGCGCCGTCGGCGGGGTACTCGGTGAGCTCAGCCTTGAACTCGAAGCGGTACGTCTCGCCCTGCATGCGCATGGAATGCTGCAGGTAGCTTTGCGAGAACACGAACTTCACGGCGTTTCCTCTCTCGCCCTCGCCCTCGTCGCTTTGGCCTGCGTAGACTACCTCACCCGCGTTCTCGATTAGCTGTCCCTCGCCGTCGGTGAGATAGCCGCTCCCGTCGACGTAGCGCATCTCGCGGGGAAGCGCGTCGATAATCTCGAAGTCGGTATAGGAGTAGCCGTTTCGGCAGGTCACGCCACGCTCATGGACGGGAACCTCGACGGTGTAGGCAACTACGTCGCCGATCGAGACCCCTTCGGTCTTGTCGGCGATCTTGCGCACGTCGAGCTTGCCGTCTTCGACGATGTCGTCGTTGGGGTTCGGTGCGGTGAGAAACTCGTTCGTCATGGCGAAAAACGATTGCGCCGTCGAGTAGGACCCTTTCCAAGACGATACGAAGGAAAGCTCGATGGGGGTTCCCTTCTGCGATCCGGTGGTGTCGAAATAGGCTCCTACCAGGCCGAGCTTGTAGAGAGGGTCGTTCGGGTCTGCGCTGATGGCGCCGTGCTCGTCTTCGACGCCGCCGCATGGGTATTCGGGCGAGGAGATGATGCTTTGCTCCTCGTCGATGGACAGGAAGTCATTCTTGTCGACAACCTGCGCGAGCGAGACGGCGCCTCCGAAGCCGAACTTTTGCCCCACATCCAGATCGATGCAGGTCATATGCCCTTTAACCTCGTAAGGATCGTCGGTTCCCGCATAGAAGAACTCGACGCTCACCTCAAGATCGGTCAAGCCCACCGTGTAGAAATTCAGGTTCTCGATGAGCGACCCTGTGCGCTGGTAACCGCTGTTCACGAATACGCCGGGCTGGAAGGTGTCGTAATCTGCCCGCTCTTCGTATTCGTCCCAGCCGGATGCGCCGTTCGACATGACGGGCTCCACGTAATTCCAGTTGGAAAGCGTGACAACGGCGTCGACCTTGTCGTTGCCATAGCTTGCGCCGGTGTAGCGAAGCGCGAAGCTGCCCTTCGGCGTCGTGCGGTCGATGCGCGCCGCGAATCCGGAATCGCCGGTTGCAGCAAGCTCGTCATAGTCTCGAGGGTAGTATTGCTTGATATTCGGCTCGCTCGTGAACCCTCGCACGGCTTCGACGTCGGTAAAGCTGATGCCCCAGTTGAATCCTTCTGGCGTGAACGAGTCCTCGGGGATGTATTCGATGGGAACCTTGCTCGCCGCCTGTGCGACCCCAGGTGTGCAAAGCGCAGCGCCAGGGGCGAGTCCGATTGCGAGGGCGAGTGCCAGAGCGATGTTGATTGTCTTGTGTTTTACCTGGTCAATCGGTTGAGGAAGCCTCCTTACGCTAGCCATAGGGGCCTCCTTGCGTGCTGAGTTCGAAAAGTTGGCTATTCATGGTGCTCCTTTCTCGCGAAATGCGCTCACTGCGCCGGGGAGTCTGAGCATAGCGTCGCGTTCTGGCGGCGAGGACGCACCAACCTTGCCGTTTCATCGCGCGTTATCTGCACGGAGGCCCCTGAAAGTCGGTGGGCAATCCCTACAAACTCGGCTGAAACTGCACCGCGATTCGAATATCTCCGACGCAAATTCGTCGCGCATTCTCGAAAACCTGGCAAAAATCTGCCAGGAAGCCGGCAATGGTTCGGCAACAAAAGCCGCGCACGGGTGTAGGTTTTCTGGGCTGGGCGCATTGGTCGGCGCGGCTTTCCTATAATGGGTGCTGAACGTGTTATTCGGCGACTCGCTTTCGCCCGCCTTGTATGCGAGGAGCTTGCTGCCCCGTACCCCTTCAAGCCTTCCGAGGAGTCGCTTGCATGGATATTGTCCTTATGATTTTGTACGTCTCGATCCTGCTCGGCTTCCTCGTGTTCATCCACGAGGGCGGGCATTATCTGGCGTCCCGCGCGCTTGGCGTGCGCGTGACCGAGTTCATGATCGGCTTTCCCGGGCCTGGCATCGGCTTCACCAAATGGGGCACGAAGTTCGGTGTGACCTGCGTTCCCCTTGGCGGCTATGCGAAGGTGTGCGGGATGGAGCCGGGCGAGATGAGTCCCCATCTGGAAAGCGTGCTCGCGGCGATATACCGGCGCGGGACGGCAAACATGGAGGATATCGCGCAAGATTGCGGCATCTCCAACGACGACGCCCTTGCTGCCCTCGATGAGTTGGTGGAGTGGGGAAGCATCCAGGGTCCTACGAAAAAGGACAAGTTCAACACCTACCGCGCGATGGCCACCCGTCCCACCAAGGGGCAGATTAAGCGCGCCGAGGCGGCGGGGCAGCCGGCTCCTCTCGCCTATGAGCTGGGACAGCCGCGCCTGGTCGACGACCCCCACGCACTTTTCGAAAGCGAATACAGCCAGCAGTACCGAAGCCTTCCCTTCTGGAAGCGAACGGTCATCCTTCTTGCGGGAATCGCCGTAAACTTGCTGTTCGCCGTCTTGGTCTTCGTGGTGGTGTACTCCATCGTAGGCGTCGATATGACGAACTCGCAGACGGGCGAGGTCTCGCATATCACCATGTCGCCCTTGCGCTCGGTGGAAGTTGGCTTCGCCTACATCGGCGCGGTGGTCCAGATGGTGGTAAGCCTGTTCAATCCGCAAACGGCGGCTGATGTCGTGTCGAACTCGACGTCGGTGGTCGGCATCGCCGTCATGTCGAAAACCTACGCTGAAGCGGGGCTTCTCGAGTTCATCTTTTTCATGGCGATGCTCTCGGTTTCGCTCGGCATCATGAACCTGCTGCCGATCCCGCCCCTCGACGGCGGCCGTTTTGTCATCGAGATCTTCCAGAAGCTCACGCGCAAGAACGTGTCGACGCGCGCCCTGAGCTATATGAGCGCGGCGGGAATGATTCTCTTTTTGGGATTCTTCGCCATCATGGTCAACCAGGACGTGCAGCGTTTCGTTTTCGGCAACTGGGGCTAGTCCGCGCGCCATTCGCCCAAATGCTTGCCTTCGAACCGCGGGGCAGCTTTCTTTCTTGCTAGGCTCTAGGGGAAAGAGGGAAATGGGCGAAAGGACGGCGAGGTGGCGAGCGAGGCTCCAATCGGCGTGATATTCGACTGTGACGGCACGCTCCTCGACAGCATGGGCGTGTGGCGCGAGATGGAAAGCGAGTTCGCACATCGTGCGGGCGGCGAGCTCTCGCCAACCGACAAAGACCGGCTGACAACGATGACCACCCCCGAGGCAGGCGAGTTCTTCCACACGAAGTTCGGGCTGGGCACGTCCCCTCAAGAGGTCGTGCGCATGGTGGGTGAGTACATGATGGAGTTCTACTCGACCCGAGCGACGGCTCGCCCGGGCGCGCTCGAGTTCGTGCGCTCCTTGTTCGAGCGCGGCATCAGGCTGTCCGTGGCATCTTCCTCTCCGATGCCGTATCTGCTCGCAGGGCTTTCCCATACAGGGTTCCTCCCGATGCTCGACGCGGTGGTGTCCGTCGATGATGTGGGGAAACCGAAGCGCGAGCCCGCGGTGTACGACCGCGCGCGCTCGCTTATGGGTACCGAGCTTTCCCGTACGTGGGGCGTGGAAGACGCACTGTACGCGATCGGTACGCTCAAGCGGGCGGGGTACCATACGTTGGCGGTGTACGACTGCGATTTGTCGGGAACCTATGCGGAGCTTTCCGCGTCTGCCGAGCGCGCGGTGCGCGACTTCCGCGATCTCGACCCTGACGAGTTCATCGAATTTGCCTGAATGGTTGCCATGCCGTAGGAAAACGTGCGACTCCATTCCCTATAATGGACGGCAGTGTTCATTCAGCGGGCAGCGTTCGAAAAGGGAGCATCATGGCGCATGGGGAAAGGGAAGAGATGGTCGTGGCCGAAGGTGGCGCGATCGATACCGCATGCGA
The DNA here is from genome assembly GCF_008831035.1 of Ellagibacter isourolithinifaciens. Taxonomy (GTDB): domain Bacteria; phylum Actinomycetota; class Coriobacteriia; order Coriobacteriales; family Eggerthellaceae; genus Ellagibacter; species Ellagibacter isourolithinifaciens. The sequence goes on from NZ_WAJR01000013.1 coordinate 34,576, forward strand.
TCCGAAGCCGAAGATGCCCCTGCTGCTGAAGGTGTTTGGCGTGCTGTGCATCGTGGGCGGGGCGGTCTCCATCCCAAGCGGTGTTCTCGCGGTTGTCGTCATCGTACATTTTTTGCAGTCGGGCGGCCTTGCCGAAGAGGCGCTCACGCCCCTTGCCGTGACGGTGGTTCTCGTCCTTGCCCAAGCGGCTATGTTGGTGTTGTTCATCCTGCTGGGCGTGCGCCTTCTCCGCAATAAAAGACGCTATGCCGCGCTTACCGCTGAGGTCCTCATGGCGTTTGCGGCGGTGGCGTTCGCCTGCAACATCATGCTTAACGGCACCGATGTCCATATCGTGCCGACGCTGGTCATCCTCGTGCTCCTGTTCTTCGTGTCGGGCTACGTCGATCCGTCGCTTTCCGAGGAGCGCGAGCTGCAGCGCAAGCTCCGCGACATGGAGACGCGCGACCAGGCGGAGGAGGGAACGCTCGGCTTGGACTCGACAGGGCGCGGCTATATCGCGCTCAACTTCTTCAACGTGTTCTGGATCTTCGTGGTCTGTAGCGTGTTGGGCCTGATCATAGAGGTGGTATATCACTTCGTCATCGTTGTTCCCGGCGAGTACCAAGATCGCGCGGGCATGCTGTTCGGGCCGTTCTCGCCCATTTACGGCGTGGGCGCAGTGCTCATGACCATGGCGCTCAACCGCTTCCACGACAAACCGGTGCCGGTGATCTTTTTGGTGAGCGCCGTAATCGGCGGTGCGTTCGAGTTCTTCGTCAGCTGGTTTATGGAAACCGCGTTCGGCGCGGTGGCCTGGGATTACACGGGCACATTCCTCTCTATTGACGGCCGCACGAACGGCATGTTCATGGCGATGTGGGGCATGCTGGGCGTGCTGTGGATAAAGGCGCTCCTGCCGAAGATGCTCGACGTGGTGAACTTGATTCCCTGGAAGCTGCGCTATACCGTGACCGCAATCGCCACGGCGCTCATGCTCGTGAACGCCATCATGACGCTGCAATCGCTCGACTGCTGGTACGGACGGCTGTCGGGGCATGTTCCCGAAACGCCCATCGAACAATTCTACGCCACGTATTTCGACAACGATTTCATGGCGAATCGGTTCGAGAGCATGACCATCAATCCCGACAGCGCGACGCGAGGGCCGGGGGCGCCGTCGGATGGCGCTCTCGGCTAGGGGCTATCCGGCCGCGCGCTGAGACGGCGCGGCTTCGGGTCGGTCCGGTTGTCTTTGCGAGAAAAAGGCCGCTGCGGCGCAGTTCAGTTCATGCTGCAGCGGCCTTTTTATGGTGCGGTTCGTGAATAGGGGGCGACTTGCAATTGGGGGCTTCTACGCCCAGGGATCGCGCTCGAACAGGGGGTTCGTCTCCTGTCGGTCGGAATAGGGGTCGTAGCCGTCGTCGTCTTCGCTCTCGGCTCGGATACAAGGGTCGCGATGCGCGGGAGCATGTTTGCGCGCTGCCTCGGCAAGAAGCTCCTCGGCGGTTTTTCGCGCCCGGCCCTGCTCGTCTTCCGAAGCGCTATTCGTCATCTGCTGCCTCCTCGTGCCCAATCGCGTCGATCTCATACGGTGTCGTTTGGTACACATAGTAGTTCAGCCAGTTGGTGTAGAGCAACTGCGCGTGCGCGCGCCAGGTCGATTCTGCGGGCTGCGTAGGGTCGTCGTCGGGGTAGTAGTGCTTGGGCAGCGGCGCATTCGGATGGGTCTTCGAGTCGCGCTCGTATTCCACATTCAGGGTCTCGCGGTCGTATTCGGGGTGGCCGAACACGAAGAAATTGCGGCTGTCGGTGCTTTTCGCCATGTAGACGCCGGCTTCGTCCGACTCGGCGATGATTTCCAAGTTGGGGTTTGCCTCGATGTCCTCGGCTCGCACGTTGGTGTAGCGCGAATGGGGTGCACGAAAGCGGTCGTCGAATCCGCGCACCCAGGGGGAAGACGGCTTCACGACGCGGTGCTCGAACACGCCGGTCGTCTTCTCGTCGAGCTCGTACTTCTCGACGCCGTAGCGATAGTAGATGCCCGCTTGGGCTCCCCAGCAGATATGCAGAGTGGAATGGACGTTCGTCTTCGACCAGTCCATGATGCGCGTGAGCTCATCCCAGTAATCGACGTCGTGGAAATCGAGCAGCTCGACGGGCGCGCCCGTGATGATGAGGCCGTCGAAATGCTCATCTTTCACGTCGTCGAAGGAGACGTAGAACGTTTCCAAGTGCTCTTCGGAGACGTTTTTCGCGACGTGGCTCTTCGTGCGGAGGAGCTCCACCTCGATCTGCAGCGGCGTGTTCGAGAGCTTTCGCAGGATCTGCGTCTCGGTGGTGATTTTGGTGGGCATGAGGTTTAAGAGCAGAACGCGCAAGGGGCGGATATCCTGGTGCAGCGCGCGGTGCTCGGTCATGACGAAGATGTTCTCTTTTTCGAGTTGCGCGGTTGCCGGCAGCGAATCGGGAATCTTGATAGGCATGGCGCATCCTTCCGATTGATGGAAACTTCCTCGTTATCCTAGCAAAAAATCAGTTCACCCAATTATATGAAGCAGCGATAACACATTATCGCGGAAATCGGGAAAGCGGATGGTGCGAGGCGCTTTTCTCACTCCCGATTTCCGAAGACTTTCTGCAGATGGCCATGAATAAGACGATTCCGACTTGACTTCCCCTCGCCAAGCCAGGTAGACTGCAAAAGTTCGCTTTCAAAAGCCCCGTGAAAGCAGTAAAGGCAGAAGCGTTGTGCCAACGGAGTCCAGGCCTGAGGTATGCGCGTCGGCGTAGGAAACCGGCATCTGGCTGACCTGCACTTTTGAAAACAAACACCCGCTTGCGGTAACGCGCAAGCGCACCTTGGAAGGGCCCCTCGGCTCGTTCAAGGAACAGAGTATCTATTGGAGGAAGCAAGTGAAGACGTATCATGCGAAGCCCGGCGAAGTCGAGCGCGAATGGCTTCTGATCGACGCAACCGATCAGGTTCTCGGCCGCGTGGCCACCAAGGCCGCACAGATTCTCAAGGGCAAGCACAAGCCGCAGTACACCCCGCATGTTGATACGGGCGACTTCGTGATCATCATCAACGCGGACAAGATTCGCGTTACCGGCACGAAGGCTGCAGCGAAAGAGTATTACCGCCACAGTGGTTTTCCCGGTGGTCTCAAGTCCGAAACCTTCACCGAAGCCATGGAGAAGCATCCTGAGCGCGTGATTGAGCATGCTGTTAAGGGCATGCTGCCGAAGAACACGCTGGGTCGTGCCCAGGGCATGAAGTTGAAGGTGTACGCTGGCCCTGAGCATCCTCATATGGCTCAGAAGCCCCGCGAGATCAAGATGGAGGGTTAATCATGGCAGGTGAAGCTCTGTATTACGGCACTGGCCGTCGTAAGAACGCCGTTGCTCGCGTGCGCCTCGTCCCGGGCACGGGCAAGGTGACCATCAATGGTCGCGAGGGTGCTGAGTACTTTGGCCGCGAGGCTCTTCTCGATTATGCGAAGACCCCGTTCAAGGTGACCGACACCATGGATCACTTCGACGTGATCGCTCGCATCAACGGTGGCGGCATCTCGGGTCAGGCCGGCGCTCTGCGTCACGGCATCTCCCGCGCTCTGCTCGACGCCGGCGACTATCGCGCCGAGCTCAAGAAGGCCGGCTACCTCACCCGCGACTCTCGTGTGGTCGAGCGTAAGAAGTACGGCCTGAAGAAGGCTCGTAAGCGTCCGCAGTTCTCGAAGCGCTAGTTTCTTCTGGAACATACACGGTTGCAAACCCCGTCGCTCATCCGAGCGGCGGGGTTTCTTTTTTTTTGTCGCGTCGGGGATGTAGGTTGATACTTGGGGAGAGAGAGTTTCGAAAAGGGAACCCCACAGTAAATGGGCAAGTACGCGCTGCTCAAGAACCCCGAGAACCTCGCGGAGGCGCAGTCGGGCAAGCTCGCCGAGATCGCGCGCGAGGACAAGCGCCTGCACAGCGCCTGCCTGCCCAAGGAGGACCTGCGCGGCGTGTTCAAGCCGCCGGACGGCGCCGCCGCCGCGGAAAAGCCCGACAGGTGGCTCAGCAGGGCCTGCCGTAGCTGGACCAAGGAAATCAAGGAGCTGTCGAAGAGGGCCAGGCGCCGCAGGGAGGCGATCGCGAGGGCCGTGGAGCTCGGCGTCTCCAACGCGCGCGTCGAGGCCGTCAACAACAAGGTCGAGCTCACGGTGCGCATGGGCTGCGGCTTCCGCGACATCGACAACCTCATAGCGCTCGCCATGCTGCGCTGCTCGAACCTGCCGATAAAGCTGCCTGGAAGGGCTTAGGCCACTTGAAATCTACCCACACAAACTGGCGAAGCCTCCGTTATTTTGGCGTTTTCCGCGATGTCGTTTGCGGCTCTGACCGTCCCGGTTACGCTTCGCATCGTTAGGCACGGATTGCCCGGAGCAACACGGGCTTCAGCGTGCATCTGCGCAGCACCGGCGAGCCTGCTGCTCGTCGGCTACCTTGCCGTTACGGAGACCCCGAACACGGTTGCCGTGACGGTCTTTCTGGCGGTTGCGCAGGCTCTCTACTTCGGCGCCCTCGCGCAGGAGCCCGCCTGCGTCAAGGCGGGCTTTCACCCCTCGCACGCCGCCATGACCTTCCCCTTCGTTGTGGCAACGACGGCCCTCTCCTCCGGCATGTCATTCCTTTCGCCTGCGGGAATGGCACTTCCTCCAGCGCTTTTCGCGCTTTCAGCCGTGGAGAACGCGCTAGCCTGCGCCATGACCGAGCTCGTTCTTTTCAAATACGTGCGCTTCCTTTCGGAACGGTCCAACAACCGAGGCTGAATTCTGCAACAGAATGATTCGTTCGAATCTCATGAGTACCAAACCGAATCAAAGTCGACTGTGAGGTCTACTTTGAAGGAGGCTTGTCGCAGGGTGAACCTCAAGCGCATCAAACCCGACGCCCGTGCGATACCCAGTAGACCGCCAAAAGAACCGCCGAAACAGCGGCGCACACAAGGTAGACTCCCCGGCACCCAACATGCGGAATGAGCAGCCCCGCCGCCATAGGGCCCATTCCAAGGCCGAAATCGGCAAGCGCGTAGAAAGTAGAAGTAGCCAACCCGACGCGATGCGCCTCGACGGCCTTGACCGTGACGACCTGCACGTTCGAAAAGAAATTCCCGAAACCCACGGCAAGCAGGCAGGCGGAGGCGAAAAACGCCGCGCCTCCCGCGCAAAAAGCCAAAACGGCGAAACCCAAAGCCATCGAAACAACTGCAGGACCGATGACAGCGTTTTCCCCTTCCCTATCGAGAAGCTTGCCCGCATGCGGTCTCGTAAGCATCAAGGCGACAGCGTAAATGACGAAAAACCACGGCGCGTATGAAGAGAGCCCCAACGACTCAGCGTGCACGCTGAGAAACGAGTTCACGCTGCCGAAAGCCAAGGTTGCCACCATAGCCAAGGCCGAAAGGGACAGCGCCGCAGGCTCGAAAAAATCCCGCAGTTTGAAGCCGCTGAACAACTCGGCTTTCTGTTCGGGCGAAAGTTCTAGACCTCTCACCCGCATACATGCAATTGCCAGAAACGCGAGCGCCGAGCATACGGCATTCAACGCAAGTACAGCGATGAAACGGGAGCCGTGAACAAGGGCGATGCCCAGAAAAGGAGCCACCGCATTCGCGAGCGTCGATGCGAGCGAAAAGTACCCCAAAGCCTCGCCCCATCTTCGGTCGGGAAGATGTTCCGTGACGACCACCGTGAGGGTGTTGTTGTTCACTCCGAAAGCCAGACCGTGAAGAAAGCGCATCAACGCGAACGCAGAGAAGCCCATCGGGGCGAAATACGCCAAGGACAGCGCGAAATACACCGCGCCGCTCGCCAACAGAACCGTTCTTCTACCCGCCAAATCGGCATAGCGGCCGGCAAAAACACGGCTGATCAGCGCCGCCACGACGAAAACGCCGGCTGCCATGCCGGCCTCGCCCGTTCCAACGCCGTAGGCTTTCATGCAAAACGCCGTCATGGTGGTGTTGTTGAGCATGAAAGTAACGCCGTAGAAGAACCGCGATGTCGTGGCGAGGGCAAAATCCTTCGTCCAGATTCGCTGCGACGGCGCATCGGTCCCCTGAATGCTCGAACCCACGCCTAAGCCCCGCCTCAGTTCAGCGCCTTTTTGATGGCGACGAACGGGTTTCCGTACTTCTTGCCGCCGGTTTTGGGAATCCAGACAAGAACCAGCACGGCCATCAGAAGCACGCAAGCGGCATTGAAGAGCCAGATGGAGTTGTACGAACCGGTAGCGTCGATGATGCCGCCCGCGATAAACGGGCCAAAGAAACGCCCCACCAGCGAAATGGTCACGATAAGACCAGATCCGGTGCCCAGAATCTCAGGCGGGTACAGCTCGGTTATCTGGGATTCGTACACTGGAATGAACGCCTTGTTGAATCCCAGAAAGGCTATCAGGACAAAGCCGGTTGCGGCACCGAAAACAGCCGTTTCGACATCCTCCAAAAGCGCGAAGAGGGCAACGAAGGTAACGGCGCAGAGAAATCCCAGCAGCGCGAGGATGTACTTCCTCGCGAAGATGTCGGTCAACGGAGACCACACGATGCTTCCTGCCGTCTGCGCCGCGCGATGGGTTGACGATATGAGGCCCGCCGCCACCAGCGTGTAGCCCGCCGCCGTCATGGTGGTCACCATGAAAGTGGTGTTCGTGTAAATGCAGGCTTGGATGAGAATCATGATGATGCCCATCTTCCAAGTAACGGGCATCTTGAGCACTCGAATGACCTTCGCGCCCATGCTTTCGCGCTGAAGCTCGGCATGCTCGTCCATGCGGGAGGGCTCGATATCCTCTCCATCTGCGAGGCCGAAAGGGTGCTGCCCGTATTTTTTGGGTGCGTCTTTGGCAAGAAGCCCGATAGCCGCAGTTACGCACAGCCCGATAAGCGATATCCCCACAAAGCAGCCGCGCCATCCGAATCCCAGGATGAGCTGCGGAGCGAGAACGCCTATCACGACGCCGGCGATGGTTCCTCCCACCGAAACCACGATGAGCGCCTTGCCAACCCAGCGAGAGGCGAACCACGAAGAGACGAGTTTCGGCATGAGCGAAGTCCCCAGACCCGCCGTGAAAGCCCCGGCGCAAGCGTAGAGGAAAACCGCGACGGGCAGGCTGTTGGCGAACAGGCCGAACGACATCATGAATACAGCCGAACCGCAGCCGCATATCACAAGCGTCTTACGCGTCCCTATCCTGTCAGAGCAGGCTCCCCATATCATGCCGAAACCGCCGTAGGTGATCCCGTACACCGAGGAGACGATGGCGGCGTCCGTAACGCTCACGCCGAAATCTGGAGAGAAGTAGGCTATGGTCATGCCTACGGAGTTCAAAGTGAAGATGCAGATAATCTGGGCTAGAAAGCCCGACCCCGCCATACCCCAAGCGCACAACGCGTTTTTCGACAAGCCGTTCGACATAGCGCCCCCTACACAACTCGCGTCCGACAATGCCAGCCCATTGTCCGAAAAACCCGAAACGAGCGCGTCATGCAGAGATTGGGAATTTCCGCAGATTCGCCCATCGGCCCATCAACGAAACGAACCGCAACGCCTCGCTCGGGTCATAAAAATTTTATGACCCCGCTCAATCGAAGATACGAACAATCTAGCGCGGCGCGCCTGCGATTTGAAAATCATTTGATGACGATTTCCCCCTTCTCTTTTTCTTTAATGGATGCGCCGAAGGCGGTGCGCGGTCTCTTGGGAATGCTCCCTTTCAAACGGCGTTCGCTCCCATACCGCAGTGCCGCCCGGAAAACCAGTCGGTCCGCAAATTGCGAGAGGAGAGAGTATGTGTTTTAGACCAGCCGAGATTTCATCGAAGGCGATATGCCCCGATTGCGGAAAGAAGATCAACCCCGTAGCGGGCGTCCTGCCAAAAAAATGCCCGTTTTGCGGAAGCGAGGGTCCTTTCGAGATGGAGGACATAGCATCCGCTGCCCCCGAGATGGCAGCGCCGGCGGCTCCCGCCGCGCCGGCAGCCCCCAAGGCTCCCGGCGCCCCGAAAGCCTCGTAGCGCGCTGCGCGAAGGGCCTCGGAGCGACGAGATACCGACATGCTGGCACACGAGAGAGAGGAACGAAGAGGAATGGCTGAAGAGAACGCTTGGAGGAAAATCGAGGGGGACGAGGAAGTCGTCCGCACCTGCGCATGGTCGCCTCCGGGATGCCACCCGGTAGGTTGCGGCGTCAAACTCCACATCAAAGACGGCAAACTCGTCAAGGTCGAAGGCGACGAGACCCATCCCATCACGCAGGGCCGCCTGTGCGTGCGCTGCCTGACCCTGCCCGAATACATCTATCATCCCGACCGCATCCTCACTCCCCTCTACCGCGACCCGAAAGATCGCGGCAAGGACAAATGGAATCCCATCACCTGGGACGAGGCTCTCGACATCATCGAGGAGAAGGTCAACTATGTGAAGGAGAACTGGGGGCCGGAATCTCAGGTCGTCTTGCAGGGCACGGGTCGCGAGTCCACCCTGTACGCCTCCGCCATGGCCTACGCCTGCCTGGGCACCCCCAACCAGTCCTCCCCGCTGAGCGGCCAGGCCTGCTACGGCCCGCGCTGCACCGTCGCAGACTTCCTTTTGGGCGCGGGCTATCCCGAGCTCGACTACGCGGCGTTCTTCCCCGATCGTTACGACGACCCGCGCTACGAGGTGCCCAAGTACATCATCCTGTGGGGCAAGGACCCGCTGTTCTCGAATCCCGACGGATTCTTCGGGCACGCCATCATCGACCTCATGAAGCGCGGCACCAAGCTCATCACCATCGACCCGCGCGTCACCTGGCTGGGCGTGAAAGCCGAATACCATCTGCAGCTGCGCCCCGGCACCGACGCCGCCGTGGGTCTCGGCCTGCTCCATGTCGTGATAGGCGAAGACCTCTACGATCACGAATTCGTTGAGAAGTGGTGCTTCGGCTTCGAAGACCTGGCCGAGCGCGTGAAGGACTGGACGCCCGAGCGCGTCGCCGAGGTGGCCTGGGTTGACCCCGACGCCTTGGTGGGGGCAGCCAGAGCCTTTGCCACCAACGCCCCCTCCTCCATCATGTGGGGCCTGGCCCTCGACACCGCCACCAACGGCGTGCAAGCCAGCCAAACGCTGCTCGACCTTGCCGCCATCTGCGGCTACATGGATGTCCCGGGCGGCATCACGCTGGCCGTGCCCGCAAGCTTCATGGGCAAGTGGCGTTTCGAGATCATCAACAAGCTGCCCGCCGAGCTCAAGGCGAAGAAGATCCTCAACCCCAAGTATCTCGCCTGGAATGCCACGGCCACTCAGGCCCACGACGACGCGGTGCTCGACGCGCTGGAAACCGACAAGCCCTATCCCGTGAAGCTGGTGTGGATATTCAGCTCCAACCCGCTGGCCTGCTGCGGCGTGCAGCCGAAGCGCTGGCTGGAGGCCCTGAAGCGCACGGAGTTCAATGTGGTGCAGGATGTGTTCATGACCCCGACCGCCATGGGCGCCTGCGACTTGTTCCTGCCGCTTGCCACCTACGCCGAGCACGACGGCGTCGTGCTGCCCCACTTCGGACGCAACACCCATTTCCTCGGCGCCATGAACAAAGCCATAGAGGTGGGAGACTGCAAGTCCGACATCGAAATCTGCATCGCCGTCGGCAAGAGGCTGAACCCCGCCGAATGGCCCTGGGACACCGCCGCCGAGTTCTTCACGGCCCAAATCAAGCCCAACATCGGCCTCACCTTCGAGGAGCTGCAGGACGAGGGCATCCACATGCAGAGCTTCGAGTACCGCAAGTATGAAACGGGCGGGCTGCGTCCCGACGGAGAGCCCGGCTTCAACACCACCACGGGCCTCATCGAGCTCAAATCGACGCTGTACCCCGACTGGAACGAAGACGCGCTACCTTACTTCGAGGAGCCTTTCTACAGCCCCTACAGCGACAAGATCAGCGACGAGGAGAAGGCCGAGTACCCGCTGGTCCTCACCACGGGCGGGCGCGTGACGGCGTCTTTCCACTCGGAGCATCGCCAGATTCCCTCGCTTCGCGCCATCACCCCCGATGCCATCGTGGAGATTCACCCCGAGACCGCAGCGAAGTACGGCATCGAAGAAGGCGACTGGGTGTGTATGGAGAACTCCCTGGGCCGCGCCATCGAAAAGGCCCATCTGACCACCAAACTCGACCCGCGCGTCGTCCACGCGCATCACGGCTGGTGGTACCCCGAGCAGGAGGCCGAAGAACCCAACCTCTACGGCGTGTTCAAATCAGCCGTCAACGAGCTCATCCCCCACGACAACTGCAGCGTCCTTGGCTGGGGAGCCCCGTACAAAAATGTCATCTGCAAGATTTATAAAGTAAACAGCTTGGACGATTAGGGAAGCGGAGAGGAGGAACGACCTATGAAAACGCACGGTTTGCTCATTGATTTCAAATACTGCACCGGCTGCCACGCCTGCGAGATAGCCTGCAAGAATGAGCACGACATCGCCATGGACGAGTGGGGCATCAAGGTGTTCGAGTTCGGCCCGCAGAAGCTCAAAGGCAAGTGGGCTTGGGACTACCTGCCCATGCCGACCGACCTGTGCGACCTGTGCACCGAGCGGCGCGAGGCCGGCAAGAAGCCCGCATGCGTGCACCACTGCCTGGCTGATTGCATGGCCGTGGTTCCCGTCGAGGAGATATCCGCGCGCATGCAGGAAGCCGGCGACAAGGTTGTGAGCTACATCCCCTAGCGCTAAGGCGCGCCGCCCATGCGGCGCGCCTCGCTACAGCGAAAGTGAGAGGTTGAAGATGTGCTACGGCTGCAGACCCACCTGCGAAAACTGCAAACCCAAGTTCGTCAGGTGCCCTCAATGCGGATGGCAATGCTGGATTTGGCAGAAAGCCTGCGTCAAATGCGGCTGCGCCATCACAGAGGAAGCCGTCGAAACCGCATGGCGGGTCTGGCACGAAAAGCACATTTCAGAGGAATAGGAGGAGAGGAGAGCTTATGGCGAAATGTCCGCGAAAGATCAACGACGAGCTCTATCGCGACGAATGGCAGTGGCAGGAGGGAGACCTCACCGTCACGCGCAACACCCAGTGGTCGGGGCCGGGCTGCCACAACGGCTGCGGCGTTCTGCACTACACCGACAAGGACGGCAAGCTGGTGAAGATCGAGGGCGACCCGAAAAGCCCCATGTTCAACGGGCGTCTCTGCATGCGCTGCCTCGCCGTGCCCGAGGCGGAGAACCATCCCAACCGCATCTACCATCCCATGAGGCGCGATCCGAAAGACCGCGGCAAGGACAAGTGGGAGGAGATCGGCTGGGATGAGGCCTACGACGCCATCGCGTCCGAGGTGAAGAGGGTCTCCGCCGAATACGGCGCGAAAGCCATCTTCACCATGGTCGGCACAGGCCGCAACGCGGGTTGGCAGGCCCATGCCCTGTGCAACTCCATTTTCGACAGCCCCAATGTGGGATTCGGCTTCCTGTCGGGAGAATCCTGCTATGTGCCCCGCATCGCAGCCATGGCCATGATGGGCGGCGCCATCCAGGTGATGGACTGCGCCCAGGTTCTCGAGCAGGGCTACGACGACCCCGAGTATGTGGTGCCCGAAATCTGCCTCATCTGGGCGAACAACCCCATCGTCTCCAACGCCGACGGCTTCTTGGGGCACTGGGTGGTCGATCTCATGAAGATGGGCATGAAGCTCATCGTGGTAGACCCGCGCATGTCCTGGCTTGGCGCCCAGGCCGAAATGCAGCTCATGCTGCGCCCCGGCACCGACGCCGCCCTGGCCTTGGGCTTCATGAATGTCATCATCAACGAGGACCTCTACGACCACGAGTTCGTGGAGAAGTGGACCTACGGCTTCGACGAACTCAAAGAGCGTGTGCGGGACTACCCCGTCGATAAGGTGGCCGAGATAACCGGCGTGCCCGTGGAAAAGATCGTAGCCGCCGCCCGCCGCTACGCAACGGCAAAACCCGCCACCGTGCAGTGGGGCCTGAAGCTCGACCAGCAGACCGACGGCATGGGCGCCACCCAGGCCCTGCAGTGCCTGTGGGCCATCACCGGCAATGTCGATGTGCCCGGCGGCAACATCATCGTGAACACGGGCTACATCCAAAACGACGCCCGGCGCCTGGTGGTCAAGCATGTGACCGATGTTGACGAGCGCTTCGGCAACGATTTGTTCCCGCTGCGCAAGATGGGCGTGACCGAGATGTCGTCCACCGACATCCTCATCGAAGCCCTGGAAACCGGCAAGCCCTATCCCGTCAAGATGCTGTACCTGCAGTCCACCAACTGCCTGGCCAACATGGCCGCCGACCCGCAGCGCTGCATGAAGGGCATGCTCACCTGCGACACTATCGTGGTGTCCGACTACTACATGACCCCCACGGCCGCCGCCACCGCCGACATCTTCCTGCCGCTTGCCATGAGCACGGAGCGCGTGGGCTGCCGCGGTTGGTACAACCCGCTGCGCACCATCAACAAGATCCACGAGACCGAGGCCCGCTCCGACGAGCAGATCATCATCGATCTCGGCAAGCGCGTGAACCCCGAGGCCACCCCTTGGAACACCCCCGAGGAGTTCTGGGAGGATGTTATGACCCACCTCGAGACCATCAAGGTGCCCGAGGACTTCTCCTACAAGAAGCTGCAGGAGGATATGTACTTCTGGCAGCCGACGGCCTACCGCAAATACGAGAAGGGACTGCTGCGCTCCGACGGCGAGGAGGGCTTCAACACCCCGACGGGCCTCTTCGAGCTGAAGTCCACCATGCTCGAAGCCGCCGGCCTCGACCCGCTGCCCTACTACAAGGAACCCGACCCCAGCCCGGTGTCCAACCCCGAATACGCGGCCGAGTACCCGCTCATCTGCACCACCGGTCGCCGCTCCTGGGAGTTCTTCCACTCCGAGCACCGCAACCTCAGGTCCATGCGCGAGTTCCATCGCTGGCCTCGCGTCGAGATGACGCAGGAGGTGGCGGATCGCTACGGCATCAAGGAGGGCGACTGGGTGCTCATCGAAAACGCCCAGGGCTCTGCCCGCGAGGTCTGCGTCATCAATCCCAAGATGGCGCCGGACACCATCTGCGCGGAGCACGGTTGGTGGTTCCCCGAGCAGGAGGCGCATTCGTCCAACCCGTTCGGCGTGTTCGATGTCAACATCAACCAGCTGGTGCCCATGTGCAAGGAAGGCCCGTCGGGCTTCGGCGCCCCCTACACCACGCAGATGTGCCGCATTTCCAAATGCGAGGACTTCGATCCGGAATATCCCAGCGATGTTCCCTACGACAATGTCGCGCACTTCAGCTTGTAGGATCCAAGCTTCGAAAGATGTTTGAGGAGGTTATATGAGTCAGGAGAAATACGGCCTTTTGATCGACTACGAGTTCTGCACGGGCTGCCACACCTGCGAGATGGCATGCAAGGTGGAGCACAAGCTGCCCGAAGGGCAATGGGGCATCGAGCTGGCCAAGATAGGGCCGCGCGAGATAGCGCCCGATGTGTGGGACTTCAAGTACGTCCCGATGCCGACGGCGTTGTGCGACCTGTGCGCCGACCGCGTGGCCGAAGGCAGGTGGCCCACCTGCGTCCACCACTGCCAGGCGCAGGTCATCGAGTACGGAACAGTGAGCGAGCTTGCCCGGCAGATCGACAAGCAGAAGATGGTTCTGTTCGTTCCGTAAGGGAACCTCAAGGGGACTTAAAGCGGCTTTCGACCCCCTTGCGAGGCGAAGGCCGCTTTGATCAGGGAATGATACATCGCAAACAAAAGGAGGAAGAAAATGAACGGCATGAGCACAGCGAACGCCATCCGCTCCTGGGGCGTCTGCCTAGCGGGCTTCTGCACCCAGCTCATCACGGTGTTCTCGCTGAACGCCCTTTCGATGACGATGGCGTCCATGGCGCTTGACTTCGGCGTCAAGGCGACCGATTTCGCCATCGCCGCATCCATCTACGGCGTTCTGGTGTCCGGCATGGGTCTGGTATGGGGATACGCCGTTGACCACATAGGCATCCGCCTCACCATGATCATCGGCTCTTTGGGCGCCGCCATCATGCTCTTCTTGTGCGGCACTTTCGGAAACAGCGTCACTTCCATAGTGGTTCTGTATTCGGGAGCCGCTCTGTTCGTGGCCGCCATGGGCATGGCGACTACCCCGAAGCTGATCCGCACCTGGTTCAACGCGAAATGGGTGGGCAAGGCCCTGGCCCTCGTCAGCGCAGGCGGCACCATCGCCGGCATCGTCGTCGGCATCATCCTGCCCCCGGCCATCGAGTCGGGCGGCTGGAGCATGGGCTTCTATATTATCGCCGCCCTTATCGTCGTATGCTCTATTGTCATGGTGATCTTCGTCAAGGACGACCCCTACAAGATGGGCATGGTTCCCTTCGGCGACGACCCCAGCACCGCGAAGGCTCCCGTCAAGGAGGAGAAGAAGGTCCTCACCGAAGAGGAGAAGGCCGCGAAGCGCAAGGCCAACATCGACGCCCTCCTAGGCGTCTTGAAGAACCCCATGCTGTGGGCGGTCGGTCTGGTGTGGCTGCTCTACCAGGGCATCGCCTACACCAACACCACCTACATGGTAGTAACCATCAAGGAGGCCGGCTGGGCCCTGGCTCTGGCGGGCATCGCTTCTTCGACCATGCGCACCGCGCAGACCTTCGGCAACATCGGATGGGGCGCCATCTCCGACTTTTTGTCCCGCAAGGTGACGGTGCTCGTTCTCGGCATCCTCGCCGGCATTGTATGGATTGCCATGTTCTTCGTGCTGAGCGACCCCGAAGCCTCCCCGTTCGGCGACAGCTCCATCTTCGTCATGATGGTGGCCCTGGGTCTGACCTTCTGCTTCATCCCGGTGCTTAACTCCATGAACACCGATGTGTTCCCCAAAGAGACGCTGGGCACCTGCAGCGGCGTCACCACCGCCCCGACACCTGGCTTCTCTACGCGGCGCCGGCTTTCGTAGCCGTTCTTGCCGGATTTCTGCTAGCCGCCCTGCTCCTGCTTTGGGGAGGAATATGGGGATCGCTCTTCTCCACCTTCGAGGACAAGAGAATTTGCTTCTATGCGCTCTGCCTCGCCTTTCTCATTGCCTTCGCGGGTTTAGGGGTTATCCTGAGCATGAACCTATCCCGGGGGATCCTCGGTGTCGCCTCGCTGGCGCTCGTATGCGCGACCGTCGCCCTCGAGGCGACAGTGCGCGGCTCGCTGCCCCCCGCGAAATCTTGGGAAGCTTCCGTCTCGTCCGACTCCTCGGCCACCATGCTGAGGCTTCGGCCCTACAGCGCCGCCTTCACGCTGGCGGCGTTCGGCTTGCTTTTGGTGCAACGCATCGGCTTTCGCAGCACGGCGCTGGGTTTTGCCTTGGGAGGCTCGACGGCCCTTTGCGTGCTGCTCGCCTTCACCTCGTCCCGCAAGGAGATACCGCACTTCTCCATCGAGTCGTGGACCTTCTTCGTGGCGGAGCTGGCAGTGCTTCTCGCTTACGCGTTCGCCCCTCATGCGCTGTTCGCAGCCGTTCTCGGCGGCGCCTTTTCCGTGTACTATGCGTATTACCTGCTCGCCATCGACCTCACCATAGCCCGCGACGGCTTCAATCCCTACGCGCATTTCTCTTTAAGGATCTCGCGCCCGCTGGCAGGCGCCGTGCTGGGACTGGGATTGACGCTTGCCTGCACTTTCCTTTTGCCCGTAAGCGAGCAAACGGCTGCATCGATCATCACGCTCGCCGCATTTTCGGTGCTTTGCCTCAACCACATGAAAGACCCCCACTACTGGCAAGAATGGGCGAGCCTGTATCGTTACGCGAACGACATCGAAGAAACCAGCTCCGATACGGAACTCGGCGTGCGTGCATTAAGCGTGCTGCGCTGGGAGGACACCTGCCGGAAACTGGCCGACGACTTCGATTTGAGCGACCGCGAGAAAGATGTGTTCATCCTGCTCGCAAAAGGCCGCAATGCCGCGCTCATCGCCGAGAAGCTATTCATCTCCGTCAACACGGCACGCACGCATATATACCGCATCTACAGCAAAACGGGCCTTAAAAACCAGCAGGAACTCATCAGCTTGGTCGAGGAAAAGCAGATCGAGGCCAAAAAACGGCTGGCGGAAAAAGACAAGAACTAAAGGGCTCTTCGCCACTTTGTGTGGGTGATTTTTAGATAGATTCCCAGATGACACGGGGAATCTCGGTTAAGGTTTTTTCGCCAAAAAAGAACCGCCGAGAGAAAGGCCCCCGTGTCGGATACCGGTCTGCTCAAAAAACTGCTCGGCATCGACCTCGCGGTCGTGGAATCCGCGAGAACCGGCGAGGAGGACGGCTCGCTCGCCGTCGAGGTCAGGCCGCGCAAGTCGCAGCTCTGCCGCTGCCATGGATGCGGCAAGAAGGCCCCGTCTGCGACGTGCCGCCGCAGGCGCGCAGGCGGCGCGCGCCCGACTTCGGCGCCGCGAGGGTCTTCCTCGAGTGCAAGCTGCCCCGCGTCGAGTGCCCGGGTTGCGGGATCCGCTCGGCGGCCGTCCCCCGGGCCGGGCGCGCCTCGGGGTTCGCGCGCGAGCTCGAGGAGCAGGTGGCGTGGCTCGCGGCGCGCGCCGGCAAGAAGGCCGCCGCGGCGCTCATGCGCATCGACCGGAAGAGCGCCGGCGGCATCTGCAAGCGCGTCTGCGACCGCTTGGACGGCCGGGCGGGAAACCGCTTCGACGGCCTGGCCGGGACAGGGATCGACGAGGCCTCGCACAAGAAGGGCCGCAAGTACACGACCGTCGTGCTCGACCACGACGCGGGCCGCGTCGCGTGGTGCGGCGAGAAGCACGGCAAGGCGGTCCTCGAGTCGTTCTTCGACCTGCTCGCGCCGGAGCAGCGCGCCGCGATCACCGTCGTGACCGCCGACGGCGCCAGGTGGATCGCCGAGGTCGTCGAGGGCAAGTGCCCCGACGCCGAGCGCGTCATGGACCCCTTCCACGTCGCGGGCCGGATGACCGACGCCCTCGACGAGGTGCGCAGGCAGGCGCGGCGCCGCGCCGGGGAAAGCGAGAGAAGCGGGCCCAAGAGCCCCGTCGGGCGGCCCGAGAAGGGCGATGAGAAGAAGCCAGACAAGGCCTCCGAGATCAAGGGGTGTTCCTATGGTTTTGTCAAGTGATTTCACTGGGATCACTTCCTGTATTTGACAACGCTGACGCTGGCCCCTTGGGGCCGGCATTTTTCTACTCAAGGCAGCTGGTCAGGCTGCGTAAGGGACCTTGTCCCTCATGATCGCGTATATGACCTTCAGTCTCTTTCTGGCCACAGCTTTCAAAGCCTCGCCGTGGCACATTCCCCGATCCCTGCATTTCCTGTAGTACTCGCCGAACCTGTTTCGGCTCCTCACCAGCGAGTTGCAGGAGAATATGAGCAGGTTCTTGAGCCTTTTGTTGCCTTGCCGGGATGCGCTGACCGACGAGATCGAGGTGCCCGATTGGCGATTGCGCGGCGCGATGCCGCAGTAGGACGCCAGGTGGTCATGGTCCGGGAAATCATCTATATGGATCCCTATCACCAGCTCGGATGCGGTCCTCGGGCCGATTCCCGGCACGGTGAGCAGGCAGGCGTAGGTGCTGTCCGCCTCCAGAAGCGATGCGATCTCCGCATCCAGCCTCGCAACCTCGTCCGCTGCTTCCCTGATCCTGTGCGCCAGCAGCATGACCTGCGGATTCTCCGCCGAGACCTTGAAGGCCGACGGCCTGGAGGACTCGGAGATCGCATCCCATGCGGCATCCATCCCGGCCCTGTTCGCGCCACGCGTGACAGCCCCCATTGCGGCTTTGCCGGCATCGGCGATGCCCCATGGGCCGCCGAGCTTCTCGAGCATTGCGAGCCAATGGTCATTGCGCAGATCGCACTGAGCTTCGAAAGCCGGGCAAGACTCGAGAAGGATGCTCCTCAGCCTGTTCTTGTCGCGCGTGGCGCAGGCGATCAAGTGGTCCCTCTGCGCGGCCAGCGATCTGGCGGCCTCGAGCTTCTCATCGGGAGCGGAGATGGGCAGCAGCGCGTCCGGGATGCCCAGCGCCGTTTTGGCTATCACGAGGGCGTCGCGCTCGTCGGTCTTGGCGTCGCCCGCGAACAACTTGGACGCCTCATGCGCCGCGATGCCGGGCAGATACGCGACAGGCAGTCCTGCCAGCCTTGCGCGCCTGATGGGGAGCGATCCAATGTTGCGGACCTGGTCGACCACGACGAGCGTTTGCGGTCCAACCTGCGAGAACAGCGCATCGAGTTCCTTCTCGGCATTGCCGACGGGTTTGTTCAAGGTGACTTCGCCGAGCCTTGTGGCGCAACAGGCCCAATGCGAGAACTTGCCGACGTCCATGCCGAGGACGGCGGTGCATGAAGATGCTTCGGGGACCATCATGGTGGTATCCTCCTAATCGTCGGTCGATCGGAGGCTGTCTACCTCGACACCCACATTACTTGGCCGTGGCGCTCTTTGGTCGGAGGAGCCCGGCAGTTTCCTATCAGTCGTTCGAGACAGCGACGCCCGCGTCGGCAACACCCCCCGGGCCCTCAAGGGGCAGGGGCAAATGGCCGTCCGCGGGCGCCCGATCGGCAGTCCCTCGGGACATACATCAATCGTAGTCCGACTTCTTTCGAGTGCTCTGCTCTCGTCGAACTAACTTCATCTCAAACTGTAATGGGCTGTAAGGTTTCCTTGGAGGCGCATTGAAAACGTGAGCTCACGATAGAACATAGAAAATGTTACTAGTCAATACGCAATTCAGAGAAAGTTAGATTTGCGGTTGAAAATATTTAGTGAGTGGTCAAAAAAGTATCCAAATATGGTTGCATTAGGCTACTAATAACGGTATCCTGAATGCGTTTTTTAGGGGAGCGGTTGCGGTGAAAAGGGGCACGGCGGCCATCAATTGAGAAAGGGGAATCTCAATGAATGCAGCACTCGATAGGATCATGGAGGCTCGCAAGTACGACGGTGTTGCCGTGAAAGGCCAAAAAGTACCGCAGCCTTCGGGAAACCTGACGACTGCAGAGCATGATAAAGCGCGCGCTGGCTTGTTCCCGGCGCTCGTCGGCTCGGGCAAGTAGCGATTATTTTGCTTCGATGACAAGGCCGGATCGGTTGCGAGGGGGCAACCGATCCGGCCTTTCTTGTACGGAGAGATCAAGATGCTTTGGGCGGACGAATAGGCTTCTTCTCTCCCAAACTTGGCGCTCTTGCCCTCTCCAATGGATGCGTCGCAATGGCGCAGGGCGCCAAAACCGTGTTCGTATCCATCGGCATCACCCCAATCTTTCAGGAGCGCCGCCCGACAAGCAAACACTGCGAAGCGCATTATACGCGAAGGTCCCTGTCGTTATATCTGACGCTGAGTGGCGGAGAGGTGCCCGTTCAGTTCTTCCTGGGCGCTTCCCGTCATATAGTGGCTCAGGTCTTGTAATGGATGAGTTGCAACAGGCAGTCTCCTTCGTGCCCTCGAAGCGCTGAATGCCGAAGAGCCTGTTTGCGAAGCCGCCTTGAAACGCATGTGCGCGACTTTGCGAGAGCCGTCGCGCACTCGTTCGGAAGGTGACGTGCGAGTTAAGTTTTTGAGGAAAAACAGCCGAGAAATCTGCTAGCGAAGGAAAAGGGCCCTTCGGTATGCTTGCGGGTGTCTAAGCCAAAGCAAGCGGGAGAAAGGCCCTTCGCGATGAATCTTAC
>NZ_WAJR01000014.1 GCF_008831035.1 Ellagibacter isourolithinifaciens
TTATCCATATGCGGTTATTGCCTTTCCACGAATCCTAACTTCAGCAATTAAGATTCTAGGCGATAACCGCTTCCTGCTTTCTACGGACAGGGAAGCGGCCCCTTACACCAACATTCGGCACGCGATCAGGCGAGTTCCTTCGCATCTTTGAATCTTCGATTCAGAGCGCAAGCCCGCGCGCCGAGCGTCGCGGCCATCCTATATAATGGTTCGGTTCATGGGTATGCAAGGGTTGCGGAAAGCGAAAGGTCTCAATCATATGCGCCAAGGATTCGACAACGACAAGTACATCGCACTTCAGGCGGAGCACATCAGGAGCCGCATCAACCAGTTCGGGGGCAAGCTTTACCTCGAGTTCGGAGGCAAGCTCTTCGACGACTACCACGCAAGCCGCGTGCTCCCCGGGTTCGAACCCGACAGCAAGTTCCGCATGCTGAAGACTATGGTCGACGAGGTCGAAATCATCATCGCGATCAACGCGAACCACATCGAGAAATCAAAGACGCGCGGAGATCTGGGCATCACCTACGACGAGGAGGTCCTGCGCCTACTCGACGTGTTCCGCTCGCGCGGGTTCGCCACCTCAGGGGTCGTAATCACCCACTTCGAGAACCAGCCTTCCGCCGTGGCGTTCCGCTCGCGCCTCGACGGCCTGGGCATCAAGAGCTATCTGCACTACCCCATTGCCGGGTACCCCTACGACACCGCGCGCATCGTCTCCGACGAGGGCTACGGCAAAAACGAGTTCGTGGAAACGACGCACCCGCTCGTCGTGGTGACCGCACCCGGCCCCGGATCGGGCAAGATGGCCACCTGCCTCTCGCAGCTCTACCACGAGCACAAGCACGGCAACCTGGCGGGATACGCGAAATACGAGACGTTCCCCATCTGGAATCTGCCGCTGAAACATCCCGTCAACATCGCCTACGAGGCCGCGACAGTCGATCTGGACGACGCGAACTGCATCGACCCCTTCCACCTGGAGGCCTACGGGAAGACCACGGTGAACTACAACCGCGACGTGGAGATCTTCCCCGTACTTAAGACCATGATGGAACGGATCGCGGGAGAGAGCCCCTACCAGTCGCCCACCGATATGGGCGTGAACATGGCGGGGCTCGCAATCGTGGATGACGACGCCGTGCGCGAGGCCGCGAAGATGGAAATCGTGCGCCGCTACTTCCAAGCCGCCGTCGATGCGCGCCGCACCGGCATTCACGAGGAGCGCGTCGAGCGCCTCGAGCTTTTGATGAACCAGGCGGGCATCGACTCGAGCTTCTCGCCCGCGCGCTCGGTCGCTCTTCTTAAAGAGGAGACGACAGGCGGCCCGGCGGGCGCTATGGTGCTCGCCGACGGGCGCGTGGTCACCGGCAAGACCTCCCCGCTTTTGGGCGCCGCATCCTCCCTTCTGATGAACGCGCTCAAGGCGGTCTCGGGCGTCGACGACGACATCTACGTCATCAGCGACGACGTGATCAAGCCCATCTGCACGCTCAAGACCTCGACGCTGCACTCGAAGAACCCGCGCCTGCACTCAGACGAGACGCTTCTCGCGCTCTCGGTGAGCTCCGCGACCGACCCGCTCGCCCAGCAGCTCCTCGACCACGTCGACGACCTGCGCGGATGCGACGCTTTCTTCAGCGTGATCCTCTCTGCCACCGACGAGAGGCTCTATCGCACCTTGGGCATCAACGTATGCTGCGAGCCGAAATACGAGCAGCGCCGCTACTATCACAAATAGAGCGCTTGCACGATATAGAAACACCACGGCCCCATCGAGCTCCGCATGAGTCATCGCTCACGCACAAGGGCTAGATGGGGCCTTCGACGCTTCTTAGTAAGCAAGCAAAAGCGCCTTCTCTAGTCGGACAAGACCAGAGAAGTACCCTTCGGGAAAAACTCCTTCGATTCGGTCAAGGAACGCATCGATCCATGATAGAGGATGCTTAGCAATGAACGAGCGCAGCTGATTCTCGCAGTTCTCGCCCTTAACCGCGCATCGGCACAGCTCCGAAAGGTAGAGCAGCTCGATGCCCATGTGGTCCTCGTACTGGCGATTCTCGTTGCTCAGCTCCAGTCCGAGGTCGTGTAGGCAATTGCGCATTTCGAAGGTTGCCTCGCCAAAGCCAACGTTGGTGCTTCCTCGATACATCGTCTCCCACGGTGGAGCCGCAGGCGAGGGCGGTCCGACGAACAGGCGCGTGTACTCGACAGACGCAACCTCGACAGCCCTCTCGCCGCACTCCCTTCCGATACGCTCGGCGATGCCCTCGCAGAGGCTGACAGCCTCGCCGATGCTATCTTCCCCGAAGTCGGGAAGGCTTTTCCAAAACAGAGGGTCGAGCCCCACGGACTGGGTTTGCGTCATAGGCTTGAGCAGGGAGTTTCCGATGAAAGCAAGCATGTCGCCATACTGCAGGTAATCAATTTGAGTAACGATGGGCATCGTTTGCTCCTAACTATTCTCGAGCCGCCCACAGAAACCCTATCTGCAGGCGGAACGAGGATCAAAAGCATAAGAAGTAGGTGACGAGGATGTCGCACCAGGCGGTTAGGAAGCTTGGGCTTCGCTGGCCGCCGCCGTTGAAACCGCGACCTTCCCTCCCTCGATCAGCTTCGATACCAAAGCAAGATAAACCAGGCTTGCAAGGGATATGACGCCAAGCACCACGAGAATCTCGACAGGTGTCGGAACATAAGACCCGGCAGTCGACCAGATGTCGATGCCGCTCGAATGTGCGGCGACGCTCGAGCCTGACGAGATGCCGGGAGCACCCGCCATATTGGGGTGGATAAACGAGGTAAACAGAAGCCAAATACGCTTGCACAACACTCCAAGCACCACGAGCACGCTTGCTCCCATCACGAGTCCCGTACGCTGGCGATTCTTGGCAAACAC
The DNA here is from genome assembly GCF_008831035.1 of Ellagibacter isourolithinifaciens. Classification (GTDB taxonomy): domain Bacteria; phylum Actinomycetota; class Coriobacteriia; order Coriobacteriales; family Eggerthellaceae; genus Ellagibacter; species Ellagibacter isourolithinifaciens. The sequence continues at coordinate 2,900 of NZ_WAJR01000014.1, forward strand.
CAGGATGCAGAAGGGAACGATCAAGCCGGCTGCGACCTCGAACCAAAAGAACGGGGCCGTCGCCCCCGAAAACATCTCGCCGAGGAGCTGCGCGCCGCCCGCAGTCTGGGGATAGGCAACCGTGAGGATCTCGCAGCCGATGAAGAACGCATCGACGGCGATGCAGGTTGCGAGCAGGCCGGCAAGACTCGCCATGAGATCGCGCCCCAGCTTGATAAGCTTCGCCTTCTCTAGCGCGACGAGGGAGATGAGAAGCAGGGCGAGACCCGAGTCCATGGCCGAAGCCACGAAGATAGGCGCCATGATAGCCGAGTACCAGCCCTCGCGGGAGATCTGCAAACCGAAGATCCATGCCGTCACGCTATGCACGAGGATGGCGATGGGGAGAGCGAAGCGGCTGATGACGGCAACCTTTTTCGGATCGGCCTTCTGCGAGCACATGAAGTACAGGTACAGGATGTTGATGATGAGATAGCAAACGATAACGCACACATCCCACAAGAGCGGAGACATGAAGTTCGGGCCGGTGAAGATGCGCCAAATGCGGTACACCCCGCCAAGATCGATAAGGACGAACAAGCCAGCCACGCAGATGCACACCGTAGACAAGACGACCGCCGGCAGAGCGACCTTCTTGAACTTCTCGATATGAAACACCGAAGCGGAGCTAGCGACGATAAGCCCGCCCGCAGACAGACCGACGAACAGCATGAACATGGTGATGTAGAGACCCCATGAAGTGCCGTTGTTCATACCGGTGACGCCAAGGCCGCCCATCAGCTGAAACACATAGGCGCATAACCCGGCGATCGCCAGGATGCAAAGGGCCCCCGTGGCAATCTTGTTCTTCTTAAGCAATTCCATAGCACACCTCCTTTATTTGAAGTAACGGACTTGCGGGCGCGTGCCCTGCTCTTCCAGGAGCACAAAAGTACTCTTTTCCCCGAGAAACTTCGAAATGGCGCTTTCGGGGTCGTCCAAATCACCGAACACGCGCGCTTCGGTCGGACAACACATCACGCACATAGGCTCTTCCCCGCGGTCGGTGCGCTCTTTGCACATCGTGCATTTCTCAGCAACGCCCTTCGGGCGAACAGGGACGTCCTTGTCTCCGTAGTTGAAATCGGGATCGCGCACAGGCTCGCTCCAATTGAATACGCGCGCGTTGTACGGGCACGCCGCCATGCACATGCGGCAGCCGATGCACTTGTCGTAGTCGATTTCCACACGGCCCTTGTCGTCTTTGTAAGTTGCGCCCGTCGGACACACTCTCAAGCAAGCAGGGTTTTCACAATGCTGACAGGCGAGCGGAATGTAGGTACGCGTGAGGTTCGGATACGTTCCTTCCGCCCCGTCGAACACCTCGCATCCCTCGGTAAGTACACGATTCCAATGCATTCCCATCGGCACGCTGTTCTGCATCTTGCAGGCATTCACGCAGGTATTGCACCCGATGCAGCGAAATAGGTTAATTGCCATGCCCAATTTAGCCATGATAATACCTACGCTTTCTTGACTTCAACGAGCGTGTCGTTGTAAGGGATCACCGGGCCATACGCCATCACCCGCCCGCGAGGAATGATGGTGGGATTCGTCACGTTTTGATAGTTCCCTGATTTCATGAACTTCGTCCACTCACCTTCCATAATGCGAATACTTCCCGGTCGGATAGACTCATTAGACCTCACAGGGCAGCTGAACTCGCCGCGATCGTTGTAGACGACGATGTCATCTTTGTCGGACAAGCCTCGGGATTTCATATCGACCGGATTCATCTCCACGCATGTTTTGTACAGTTCTTGAATCCAAGTGCTATCGCAGAATTGATCGTGGATATGGAAACGAGTTCTCGATTGCGCGTATTGCAGAGGGTACTTTGCTCGCACATCGCTATCAGGCGCCGTTTCCTCCGGGTACTCGAAAACGGGAAGGGCCTGGTTGAATTTGAGATACTTGTCGTAGTAAACTTCGAGCCTTCCGGTCGGGGAAGGGAATTTGAGCGATTTCATCGGGCAGTACGGCGTATCCGCGTTCTTCACCGTCATAACTCCCTGGTTTGCCTGCAGAGATTCGATAGTCACCTGATCGACGAGAGGACTCTTGATGTTCGCAAGCTGATAAGAAACCAATTCTTCCGTCGTCTTATGCATGACATCGCCCAGTCCCAAAGAGTCCATGAGCATGCGCTCAAGCTCGTACTCCGACTTGCTCTCGAACAGCGGCTCTATCACCTTCTCACGCAACATGATATGATCGCGAACAGCCTGGACACCCCCTATTTCCGTCTCACTTTCGAAGCGAGATGAAATAGGTAGGATAAGATCTGCATACTGCGAGCCCGAAATCGCGTGAATGTCGATATAGCACACGAAGTCCAAGGTCATAAGCCATTCGTAGACTTTGTTCAAGTCCGCGAAATGCTGCATAATCTGGTCTCCCAGCGTAATATAGCAACGGATGTCGTTTTCAACATACGGAAGCTCGTACACCGGGGTTTTGAAGGAAGAGGTTTTCATTTCAGGCTTAAGCGGCCAACTGGGTAACGTCGCGCTCGCATAGCCCCCATTGCCGGGGTATCCCAAACCAGTTCCCGATTTTCCAATATTTCCCGTAAGAGCAGCAAGGATTCCCGCCGCATGACCTGCAATATCGGAATTGTTGTACTTGTCGCAACCGCCTTGTCCGATAGCGAGCACAGATGGGGTGTCTAAAGCATACATCTTGGCGATGCGCTCGATTTCGCTCGCGGGGATCTTCGTTACGTCGGCAGCCCATTCAACGCTTTGCGTCTTTTGGCCTTCCTTAAACAACGTGAACGCGGTGGCATACGTCACGCCTTCGTAATCGAACTCGCCCTCGAGAGGCGTTTGGTCGTTGGTCTCCATATAAGACTTAGGCGCAGAAGTCGTCGGGTCCCACACCATGAAATCACCCTCAGGGCTTTCAAGCATAGTCCCATCAACAGTCGAAACGAGGAACGGGAACGTGGTGTGATCGCGCATAAACGCCTTGTCGTACCATTCGTTGTCGATGATGCTGCTTGCCATTCCCAGGTAAAAAGCCCCATCGGTACCAGGCTCGATGGGAATCCACTCATCGCTTTTCGAGGCCATCGAGCTATAGTGCGGGTCGATCACGATCGTATGCATCCCCGCCTCCATTGCATTGAAATAGTGACGTGAATGCGTGAGACTCGTCTCGATGAAGTTCAAGCTGATAGCGATAAAGGTCTTGCAGTTTTTCCAATCGCGAATGTCGTTAACCGCAGAAGCCGCCTTGAACCCGAACATGGGCGCCAACCCGTTCGAGATACCGATATCAATACCATGGTAAGAGGTATACCCACATTGCATGATATTACGCATGTTGGATATTTCCGACTCGGTTGCCGCAGCAAGATAGACGCTGCTCTTGCCATACTTATCCCAGCAGGATTTCACATTCTCAGAAAAGATATCGAGAGCCTCATCCCAGCTAATGGCAACGAATTCCCCGGAACCACGCTCGCCGACGCGCTTCATAGGAGACTGGATGCGATCGGCGCTGTAAACATGCTGGATTTCAGATAATCCTTTCAAACACACCGACTGGAAACCCTTAGCTGCAGCCATATTGGGCTCGATTTTGCAAAGTCGACCATCACGCACTGTGCATTTCAGCATGCAGTTACCACGGCAGTGCTTTTGATGGTAGGTATACGCAACGCGCTCCTCTGCTCCCTCGTCGGCATTCGCTTCGACAGGAGCCAGCCAATTGCTGGAAGATGTCATTCCCGCAGCGCCCGCTAAACCCAAGGCTCCAGCAGCACCAGCGGTTTTGAGAAAGCTTCTTCGAGTTAGCCCGACGCGCGAGCTTGTCACTTCCCCCATTTCCTCTCCTCTTTGACCAGAACGATTCGCCGACAGCGCCCGCGAGCCCCAAACTTTGTTCCCCCAGTGCGGCGACAGCAAGATCGTCCGTCTGACATTACATGGAATTGGCCAAATCCTATGACAATCAAGGTAACAGATTGTCATAGGTCAATCAAGATAATCCTATGATTTTTTGTCCTATGATTATTGTGCTTGAACGATAGATTGAACGATACTCAGACTGAGAGGCGCAATTACGGAAGCAGCTTATTTATGGCCAAGAGTGCCCTTCATCGTGTCGGGAAGCACATCGCCGAACCCTTCGCTAAAGGAGCTCGGGACGACCACGGTTCCGCCCGTCTCCCGCACGCTCTCATAGAGCAGGTGCATCGCGCGCAAACGAAGAGCCGAGTCGTTTGCATCATACGTTTTGCTTATGTCATCGAGCATATCGCTGATGTCTTGCTCCGCCTCCATCAAGATGATGCGCGCCTTCTTGCGCTGCTCAGCCTGCGCTTCAAGCGACATAACGTCCTGCAGTTCTTCGGGAAGGAGAATATCGCGAACTTCCACAGAGAGGATCGTAATGCCCCAAAGCGCCACCTTCTCTTCGAGGGTACTCTTCAGCTCGCGGTCAAGCTGCTCGCGACGAATGGCCACCTCAGCCGCGCCCGCCCGTCCGATTGCATCGCGTAGCGCCGTTTGCGCAGCAAGCTCAACCGCGCGGGAGAAGTCGCCCACCTCTGTACAAGCCGCCTTCGCATCCCACACCATCCAGAACAGAACAGCGTTCACATTGATGGGGACAAGATCGGAAGTGAGAGTCTCCTCCGCGCCAAATGTCGTCGACCTGATTCTCGTGTCCACCCGCATAGCGTTCTGCTCGATGATGGGAATAGTCCAATACAAGCCAGGGCCCGAAACGCGATTGAATTTTCCTAATCGGAGAACCACCACGCGCTCCCATTGCTGAGCGATGTGGGCCGACATCGTCGCAAGCATCGCCACCGCAAAAGAACAGACAATGATAACAAGTCCCACTTCCCCAAAAAGCAGCGACGAGAGCCCCATCACGACGCAGAGGCTCACCAAGAACACCGCTATCGAGAACACGAGAACCCCTGAGCCAGATGCACGCTCTCCGGCCACCTCGGCGCTTGCGTCCGGAACGACCTCCAGCATCCGCTTCTTGCGAAATGCACGAACACTTCCTTCTCCTGCATGAGCGTTCTTTGCTCCACTTGTCTTCACGCGTCGCTCCCTTGACTTCCCTACAGCTTTGCAGCTTTCTTATCCGAACCAGGTATATCGACTTCGACGATGCGCGCGGCACCGCGCTGATTCTTATTGCCAGCGCCAAGCTCGGTCATCTTCATCCGCTGAATACGGCGAGTGATGCCCGCCTGCACGTCATCGAGAGACAGACCCATGTTTCGGCAGGCGACAATACAGTCATCCATGACTTCATTCAGCTCTTGTGCGTATTCGCTATCTGCCTCCGCATTGAGATCTCGGACGAATGCGCCACGTCCACGAGTCGACTCGATGTAGTTGTCGGATGCCAAGCTAAGATAGGCCTTGTTCACAGTGTTGTAATTGATTGAAATATCGGACGCAAGCGCACGAACAGTTGGAAGTTGGTCGCCTGGTTTAAAGTATCCCGTGCTAATAAGGTACACGAGGCGTTGACGCAGTTGCACCCACAGGGGAACATCACTCGTCTTGTCTGGCTCAAAAGGGAAGCCCATCGTCTTCTACCTATCCTCTCGTTTCCACTCGAAACGTCTGCTTCGCTATCATCCGTTCCACTCAAATTCCGAAATGAACGCCAGCCTGAACAAGGCAATAGCGCATCATAAATCCACCTGCAAGCACGCAAGCAGCCGATGTCACCCCCAACGAGGGGCGAATAGGCTGCCGTGAGTACAATTGATAGTCGAGATCAAGCGGAACAACAAGCCCCAGCAAGACGAAGCCCGCCCAGAAAAGGCCCAAATTCGACCCGAGCACCAGCTCCCTACCCGACAAGACGACCGTCTCGCTTGCGGAAGAAAAGGTCGTCGCCAAAAACACAACGGCGGACAAACCCTCTAGGGCAATAACAAGCCCATCAAAAAACGCAACTCGCCGCAACACGGAGCCGAACACGCTCCCAAGCCCCGCAAGCAACGACGACCCCATCACAAGTCCCATCCCGCACGAAAGCGATGACAAGATGAAAAGCGCAGGAAGCCATATGTTATGCCATAGGGGAACGGAACGAAGGCTCTGAAGCAACAAACCCGTGTAGACAATAGCAACAAGCGAGAACAATGCGGTCAAAACGCAGAGCAACCGCAGGACAAAAACGCTACCTCCTTGAATCATTTGCGTCCACATCAACGCCTGCAAAGTTGCGCCTAGTATGCTGAAGATAAGCGCATATGCTCCGATGGTGATGTGAACCACCTTTGGACTTGTGAATAGCAATAAAACCCTATCTGCCCTTCCAAGGTCGACGAAAAGGAAAAGGACGCCAGCAACAAGGGCAACAAGGGCAAACGCGAAGCCAAATCCAAATAGTTTTCTGTACTCCCAAGACACGAAAATGCTACGTACGGGACTCTTTGAGAACCGATCCCGGGGGACAAGGATGCCCATGACTGACAAGACGAGACAAGCACCAGCGCCGGTGCCACCGAGGAATAGATAGCAAACAACAAGTTCGCTGAACATGCTTCCTCCCCTATCGTCAATAGAATTGTCTTAATTCAATTTCCATCATTCTACTATTTCGCTCAGCATTGCTCCTCCCGATTACGTTAATCGGTAAGCATCTTTCCGACATCGAAGAAGAATGGGCCACCCGGGAAACCCAATCCTCCCCGAAAGACTCATCCGTTTGCGTCAGATGCTTCTCATATCACAAACTGCTGCAGATTATCGCAGGATTGTAAGCGCTCGATTGAGCTTGCGAATCAACCATCGCCCGCAAAATCACGTGTTTTGCAGGCGATTTCTCTTTTTCCCTTTCCCTTGCCAGCCGCACGGCCTATACTCTCCAGCTGCACAAGGAGTGCGGGTGACCCGGCACGCGGCCAGGCATCCAGCCTCGAAGCATACAAATGAAAGGGACGGCTATGCCTGTTTCCAAGCAGACCGTCGCCACGTTCCAGCGCGCGAAAGCCGAGGGCAGAAAGTTGGCAATGCTGACCGCCTACGACTACTCGACCGCGAAGCTTCAAGACGAAGCGGGCGTTGACGGCATCCTCATCGGCGATTCCTTAGGGAACGTCATCTTAGGGTACGAAGATACTCTCTCAGTTACCATGGAAGATATGATTCACCACAGCCGCGCGGTCGCGCGCGGAGCCTCGCATGCACTCATCGTATGCGACATGCCCTTCCTCTCCTACGAGGTGAGCGTTGAAGACGCGGTGCGCAACGCCGGCCGCCTTTTGAAGGAAGGCCGCGCGAACGCCGTGAAGCTCGAGGGCGGGCGCGAAGTCTGCCCGCAGGTGCGCGCCATCGTGGCCGCAGGCATCCCTGTGATGGGGCATCTGGGCCTGACTCCGCAGTCGGTGAACGCCTTCGGCGGCTTCAAGGTGCAGGGCAAGACCGAGGAATCCGCCCGAGCGCTCCTCGACAACGCCTGTGCGCTTGAAGAAGCCGGCGCCTTCGCCATCGTGCTCGAGTGCGTGCCCGCCGCCTTGGCCGAGCTCGTCACCAGCCGCGTCTCGATTCCCACCATCGGCATCGGAGCCGGCGCGGCATGTGATGGGCAGATTCTCGTCTACCAGGACATGCTCGGCATGACGAGCGGCTTCTCCCCCAAGTTTGCGCGGCGCTTCGCCGAGGTGGGCGACGTGATGCGCAAGGGCTTCTCCGACTACATCGAGGCAGTCGGTGCCGGCACCTTCCCCGCCGACAGCGAGACCTTCCACTCAGGTGACGACGTCATCAAGAAACTGTACTAATTGAGCAAGAAAGACAACTCTCCTATGAATATTGCAACAACCGTCGAGCAGGCGAAGCAGACCGTGCGCCAATGGAAGGCCGAGGGGCTGACCGTAGGCCTCGTCCCCACGATGGGGTATCTCCACGAGGGTCACGAGAGCCTTATCAAGCGCGCCGTCGCCGAATGCGACCGCGTGATGGTGAGCGTGTTTTTGAACCCCATTCAGTTCGCGCCGAACGAGGATCTGGCCACCTACCCGCGCGACTTCGCCGCCGACACCGTGCTCATCGAGAACGCCGGCGCCGACCTGGTCTTCCATCCCGAGCCCTCCGAGCTCTATGCCCCCGATGCGTGCACGTTTGTGAACGTAGAGGAAATCACCTCTGAACTCTGCGGCAAGACGCGCCCCACGCATTTCCGCGGAGTGTGCACCGTGGTCTCCAAGCTCATGAACATCTCGCAGGCCGACCGCGCGTACTTCGGCCAAAAGGACGCGCAGCAGCTCGCTGTCGTTCGAAGAATGGTTCGCGACCTGAACATGAACGTCGAGGTCGTCGGGTGCCCCATCGTCCGCGAGGAAGACGGCCTTGCGAAAAGCTCGCGCAACACCTACCTCTCTCCCGCCGAGCGTGAAGCGGCGCTCGTGCTCTCCCGCGCGGTGCGCGAGGGGCATCATCTTATGGAAGAAGGCGAGCGCGACGCGAAGACGATTCTGGGCGCCATGCGCGCGATCATCGAAGCAGAGCCGCTCGCACGTATCGACTACGTCGAGATGGTGTCGTGGGACGGCATCAAACCCGTCGATGTTGCCGATTCCTCGGTCCTCGTGGCGATGGCGGTCTACATCGGCAAGACGCGCCTGATCGATAACTTCATCTTCGAGATGTAGCGCGCGAAAAGGAGAAGACCCATGCTCTTGCATATGTTGAAGGGAAAGATCCACCGCGCGACGGTCACGCAGGCCGAGCTCAACTACGTCGGCTCGATCACCGTTGACGAGGCTCTCATGGAGGCGGCCGGCATCCGCGAGTACGAGAAGGTGTCGATCGTCGACGTGAACAACGGCGCGCGCTTCGAGACCTACGTCATCGCAGGTGAGCGCGACAGCGGCACCATTTGCCTGAACGGCGCTGCCGCACGCTGCGTCTCGGTCGGCGACAAGATCATCATCATGTGCTACGCGATGATGACCGAGCAGGAGGCGGACGCAAACCCGCCGCGCGTCGTGCTCGTGGGCGCGAACAACAAACCCGAGCAGGTTGCCCGCTACGAGCGCCACGGGATGCTCGAGCAGTAAAACTATTCGAGGGCGGTGCCTATTCCGAAGCAGGCACCGCCCTTTCTGCAAGAGATGGCTCTCGGCACTCGGAGCTTCGTTTCCGCCCTCTCGACCAGCGACGCCGCCCCTAGAAGAACACCGAGGACGCGTATTCGTAGAAATTCTCGCCCTTGTAGCGCAAAAGCGTCGTCGGCTCGACGCCGCGGCGCACGTACATGTGCTTGATGGGCGACGGGAGCTTTGCCATGTCGCCGTCGATGAACAGCGTCGCCTCCCGCCCCGCCGCATTCTGCGACAAATCCATTTCCACCACATCGTTCTCCGAGGTGAGCATCGCACGGGCGCGAAGCGAGTGCGGGGCTATCGGCACGGCGATCAGCCCGTTGAAGCCAGGTGCCACAAGCGGCCCGCCGACGGAGAGCGCATAGGCGGTCGAGCCCGTCGCCGTAGCAACCACAAGCCCGTCGCCGCGCATGTCCGCAATAGGAACATCGGAGATGGAAAGCGAGAAATCGATGATGCGCCCGTTCGCACCGCGCGTCACCGCCGCCTCGTTCAGCGCGAAGAAGGTATGGCCTGGGGCGTCCTCAGCCGAGAGGCCCACACCCGCATCTTCCTCTTCGTCGAACCAGGCAGAAACCCTCTCGTGAGGCGATATGCCAAACGGCCCGCCCGCATCGCTTGATGCCCACGGGTCGACCTCCCCTTCGCAGACGATGTCGACGCGCAGATTGCTGCGCCGCTCGCTCACCGTCTCTCCCGCAAGCGCCGCCGCTACGATAGCGACCACACCGTCGTCGCTCTCGTTCGCGAGAAAGCCCAGTCTTCCAAAGTTGATTCCCAAAATCGGGACACCCGAGGTGCCGATGGCTCGCGCTGTGCGCAGGATCGTTCCGTCCCCGCCGAGGACGACCGCCAGATCGACGCCGCGGGCAAGCTGCTGCGAAACGAGAGGATTGGGATCGAGCCCCTCAAGGTCGGACGAATCGAATATCGCGTAACCGATTCCCTGTGTTCCCAGGTAAGTGGCTAAAAGCAGCGATGCATCTATCGCTTGCGAATTGGAGTTATTGCGTACGATGAGCAGGTTCATGAGAGCGCTTTCGTTGTGTTTGCTAAGATGAGATGATTATATCCGAAGAGAATTGGTCGTTTGCATGTCAGACAAGCTCGCACGAGCTCAACATAGGCGCGCCCCTGAGCAAAACGGCGCCCATCGTGCAAACGAGACGCCATCCGTACAGCCTCGCACCTGGGAAGCGGGCGAGACTGGCCGCATCCCCGTCATAGGCAAGCACGCTGGCACCGATAAGGCGGCCGAGCTCGACGCCCGTCGCGAGCGACAGGCCCTCATGCGCAGTGCGGCCCCAGGCGAAACCTCGTCGATTCCCATCGTGAGCAAACACGCAGGCGCCGACAAGACGCTTGCTGCATCGTCGGACGCCCGCACGAACGCGTTTGGTCGAACGTCCGCCCAAACGGGCAACACCGTACGCACCCCCGCGCCTGCGCCCGATGTCACCATCGTCGGCGAAGAGCCCGAAAGCAAGGCCTCTTCCGTCGGCGCGTCGGCGGCGCTCATGAGCGTCTGCGTACTCTTCTCCCGCATCACCGGGTTCTTGAGAACATGGGCGATGGCCTTCGCGCTCGGCTCGTCGTTCCTCTCGAGCTCCTATCAGGTTGCGAACAATCTGCCGAACATGCTCTATGAGCTCGTCATGGGCGGCATGCTCGTCACGGCATTTCTCCCGGTCTATATCTCGGTCAAGAAGAAATCGGGCACCAGGGCGGGCAACGCCTACGCGTCGAACCTGCTCACGCTCGTAACTATCTTCCTCGGCGTGCTGTCTATCCTCTGCATGATCTTCCCCGCCCAGGTCATCTATACACAGACGTTCTACTCCGACCAATCGTCGAGCGCGCTTGCGACGTTTTTCTTCCAGTACTTCGCCATTCAGCTCGTCTTCTACGGCGCCTCGTCGATCGTGTCGGGCCTTCTGAACGCAAACCGCGACTATCTGTGGTCCTCGATCGCTCCGGTGGCGAACAACGTCATCGTCATCGCAACCTTCCTCATGTATGCCGCGATCGCGCCCATAAACTCCGACGCCGCGCTCTTCGTCATCGCCATCGGCAACCCGCTCGGCGTCTTCGTGCAGATGGCCATTCAGCTCCCCGCGCTCAAGCGAAACGGCATCCGCCTGCGCCCCCGCATCAACCTTCACGACCCCGCACTTCGCGACACCCTTGCCATCGGCGGGCCGACGTTCCTCGTAATGATCATCTCGTTCGCGACCGTATCGGTCATGAACGCGGCCTCCTATTGCTTTGCCGTCGACGGCCCCTCGATCCTCGCATACTCCCGCTTGTGGTACACGCTGCCCTACTCCTTCCTCGCCATCCCCATCACGACCGCCATGTTCACCGAGCTTTCGGAAATGAAGGCGGAAGGCGACATGAAGGGCGTCGTATCGGCCATCACTAACGGCACGGCGCAGATTATGTTCCTGCTCGTACCCTTCGCGCTCTACCTCGCTGTGTTCTCCGTCCCGCTCGTCACGCTCTACCACGTCGGCGCCTTCACGATGGAGAACATCCAGTCCATCTCGAGCTACCTCGTGGTGCTCGCCTTTGCACTGCCGTTCTACGGCGTCAGTTCCTATCTGCAGAAAGTTTTCTCGAGCCTGCGCAAAATGGGTGTTTACGCGGCGCTGAACTTCCTTGCGGGCATCGTGCAGGTCGCGCTTACGGCCTTTTGGGCATGGACGACCTACAACGGGGACCCGAATCCTGCAACCATCGAGTCCATAGCACTCGCCTCGATCGCGTTTTACGTGGTGGGAGACGTTGCGATGTTCATCTATCTGAGGGTGCACCTCGGGCATGTGGGCGCACGGAAGATCTTCGGCGCCTCATTTGCCGGCCTTCTGCTCGGAGGCATTGGCTCGCTCTGCGGCTTTGGAACCTTGACCGCACTCGAAACCTTCGCAGGCCCGCTTTCCGGGTCCCTCCTCCAAGCATTCGGCTACATCGTCGCCGGTGGGCTTGTAAGCCTCATCGTGACCTTTGGCCTTGCCCATAAGCTGCACATCCCCGAAGCGTCGTTCATCACCAACATCGCCGGGAAGGTTTTCCGCAAGCTGCGCCGCCGTTAGCGCATGCACACTATGAAAAGGAACGTCATGACAAACTTGAAACCTCGGATCGCGCACAAAGAAGAAGTCAGGAAGCTGCTCAAGCCCATCGTCGTTGGAGGCGACATCCTCGCTTACAGCTACGTGCGCGAGCTCAACCGGGCATTCGGCATCGAACAGACCATCGTGCTTGCCGCCGCCGACATCAAGATGCTCTCGACGAGCCGCTTCACCGATTACCGCCTCATCCCCGACGTGCACGACGCGGAAGTACTCTATGCGACCCTCGAAGACATCGCCGCCGAATTCGCTCGCGAGAACCCCGACATCGTCCCGATGGTGTTCGGCTGTGACGATTGCCATGCGCGCATGCTCTCCGAGGCAAAACCCCGCCTCGAGGCTGCAGGCATCGTTGTCCCCTACATCGATTTCGACTTGCTCGACGACATCACGCAGAAGCGCCGCTTCTACGAACTGTGTGAGGAACTCGACATCCCGTACCCCAAGACTTGGTACTTCGACTGCAGCGATGCAGGTCCCGACGAGCTTCCGCTAGACGAGCTCCCGTTCCCGCTTATCGCGAAGCCGTCGAACTCGGCACAGTTCCAGGACGCCGAGCCGACGGTGCATGGATGGCGCAAGATTTACGAAATCGAAGACGCTGCCGAGATGACCGAGGTTTGGAAGTCTCTGCGCGAATCGAGCTACAACAACCTCATGGTCCTCCAAGACTTCATCCCCGGTGGCGATGATGCGATTCGCACGCTGACGACCTTCTCGAATGCGGAAGGCGAGGTTCGCTGCGTGTCGGGCGGCGTCGTATGCCTGCAAGACCACGACCCGACGGCTATCGGCAACCCGCTGTGCATTCTTGGCGAAAGAGAGGACGCCATTGTTGAGTGCGCAAAGCGATTCGTGAAGCGAGTCGGGTACTGCGGCATGGCCAACTTCGATATCAAGCTCGATGAGCGCGACGGATCATTCCGCTTCTTCGAGGTAAACACGCGCTGCGGCCGCAACACCTATTACATGAGCCTTGGCGGGCAGAACTTCGTCGAGCTCATGGTTCGGCAGTTCGTTCTCGGCGAGGACATTCCCTACCACGAGGCCTACGAACCGTTCGTCTACTGCTGCGTACCCGCATACGTCCTGAAGCGCTCGATGGAAAACGAGTCGCGTCTCGCCGAAGCGCTCGGGCGCCTGCGTGTGAACAAGGAGTCATATCCGCTGCACTATACGCCCGATACCTTCTCTCACAACCTCTGGGCGAAGATCATGTTCATGAACCAAATACGCAAGTTCAAGAAGTTCTATTGGGATACAAAAGGCAAGCAGCTGAAGTAGCTATTCACTCTCAGTCGAGACTGGCCGCTTGAAATCGGGCTCGGTCGTGAGAACGACGGGGCCGTCCTCGGTGATGGCCACAGTCTTCTCGAAATGAGCCGATGGTTTACCGTCCTTGGTACAGACAAGCCATCCATCAGGCATGGTAACGAACTTATGCGTTCCCGCGTTGATCATCGGCTCAATAGCGAGCACCATGCCAACACGCAACGTGAGACCCCAATGGCGAAACCCATGGTTGGGAATATGCGGGCTCTCATGCATATCGCGACCAATGCCATGGCCTCCATAATCGCGTACAACGCCGAAGCCCGCCCTCTCGGCAATGCTTTGGATGGCATGACCAATATCACCTAGATGATTGCCCGCGCGAGCAGCATCGAGACCAGCCCACATGCATTTCTCAGTCACGCGCAACAGCTTCTTCTTTTCATCACTGACCTTGCCGATTGGGAAGGTCCACGCGTTATCGCCAACCCATCCGTCAACCGTGGCGCCCGTGTCGATCGAAAGGATATCCCCATCGCGAAGAATCGCTTTCGCGGAAGGAATGCCGTGGATAATCTGATCATTGATCGAGGCGCAAATCGAACCAGGGAATCCGCCGTATCCCTTGAATGCCGGGATACCCCCTTCAGAGCGGATGGTCTCCTCCGCAAGCTCGTCAAGCTCAAGCGTCGAAACACCTGGCTTCGCATGCTCGCCCAGGATTCGAAGCACCTTCGCAGAAAGGCGCCCCGCCTCGCGCATCGCATCGATTTCGTCAGGAGACTTCAAGATCACAGTATTAGCTCTCATCGACAACTTCCCTTTCGTTCGGCTACAAGCAGTATAGCCTGCAAAAGCAAAAAAGAGCGCGGCATGAATGCCACGCTCTTCTATCGATAGATTGAGTAGCCTAATAAGCTATTCAGCAGCTTCGGTGTACGCGCGGGTCACGGAAGAATCGACCGCAACGCCCGGGCCCATCGTAGAGGAGACGGAGATGGACTTCACATACTTGCCCTTGGCAGCAGCCGGCTTCATGCGAAGAACCTCGTCATAAACGGTGCCGTAGTTCTCAGCGAGCTGCTCAGCAGTGAAGCTGGCCTTGCCGAGAACAACATGAGCGATACCGTAACGGTCGGCGCGATACTCAACACGGCCGCCCTTGAGCTCCTTGATAGCCTTGGCAACATCGGTAGTCACCGTGCCGAGCTTGGGGTTCGGCATGAGACCGCGGGGGCCGAGGATCTTACCGAGACGGCCAACCTTGCCCATCTGGTCCGGAGTAGCCACAGCGGCGTCGAAGTTGAACTCGCCAGCCTGGATCTGCTGGGTGAGCTCCTCGGTGCCCACGATGTCGGCGCCAGCTTCCTTGGCAGCCTCAGCCATGGCGCCTTCGGCGAACACGGCAACGCGGACAGTCTTGCCAGAGCCGTTGGGCAGGGACACCGTGCCGCGGAGCTGCTGGTCAGCCTGGCGGGTGTCGATGCCGAGACGGAAGTGAACTTCCACGGTCTCGTCGAACTTCTTGGTGGCGACCTCCTTGATGACCTTCATAGCCTCAAGCGGGGCCACGGCCTCAGAAGGAACCTTCGCGATTGCCTCGCGATAAGCCTTGGATTTCTTAGCCATTCTTTAAATCCTTTCGTGGTATTGGCGAGTTGTTAGCTCTTCCACTTAAACAAACAGGTAGGTGCGATTAGGCATTGCCCTGGAGCATTGCGGCGACCTTGCGAGAAGGAACGTACTTGATCTTCATCTCGCGGCCCTCGATACGAACGCCCATGGAACGAGCGGTGCCGGCAATGATTTCCTTCGCGGCATCGATATCGTTGGCGTTCAGGTCGGGGAGCTTGATCTCGGCAATTTCCGTGAGCTGAGCGTCGGTCAGCGTGCCGACAGTCTTCAGCTGGGGAATGCCGGAGCCGCTCTTAATGCCGAGCTTCTCCTTGATGAGCACGGCCGCGGGCGGAGTCTTGCACACGAAGGTAAAGGACTTGTCCTCGTAAACCGTAATCTCAACAGGGATGATGGTGCCGGACTGGTCCTGCGTCTGAGCGTTGAACGCCTGGCAGAACTGCATGATGTTGACACCCTGCGCACCAAGAGCAGGGCCTACCGGCGGAGCCGGGTTGGCAGCGCCAGCCGGAATTTGCAGCTTGACGAAGCCGGTTTGCTTCTTTTCAGCCATCTGTACTACCTTTCAGATGAATCACTTACTGGTTACTCTCTATCGCAAAGCATATACACGGTGAGAAGCCCCGGTCCACGCGGGCACCGACGCATACGCTAGTGCACTCAACTTAAATGCGAGCGACCTGATCGAAGGAAAGTTCGACCGGTGTTTCGCGACCGAAGATGGATACCATGACCTTCACCTTGCCGGATTCAGGCGCAACCTCGGAGATAACGCCATCGAACTCGGCCAGAGGACCGGAAACCACCTTGATAGTCTGACCCACTTCCAACGTGGTGGAAGTCTTCTTCGGAGCCTCATGGCTCGTGCGCTTCATGATCTTGTTGTACTCATCGCGCGTGAGCGGAGCGGGCTTACCATCACTACCGACAAAACCCGTAACACCAGGGGTGTTGCGAACCGCAGCCCAGCTACGGTCATCGAGCTCCATACGGACGAGAACATAGCCGGGGAAAACCTTCTTCTCGCTTTCCACGCGGCGACCGCCCTCTTTGATCTCAGTCACCATCTCCGTGGGGATCTCAATTGCGAACACGTTGTTCTCAAGCCCCATGGTCTCGACACGAATCTCAAGATTGGTCTTGACCTTATTTTCATAGCCAGAATACGTGTGCAGCACATACCACTTCTTCGACATGACTTAAGCTCCCAGCCCCGAGACAAAGACGAGCAACGGCGTGGCAATCAAGTTGTCGAGAACAGCAACGTAGACACCGAAGAAAATCAAAGCGCAGACAACAACGACGCTCCAACGCGCAACATCCTGCTTCGTCGGCCACGTAACGCGCTTCATCTCAGCCTTCACATCGCGGAAGAACTGGAAACGCTTCTTTTTGGGCTTCGCGTCCTTTTTGTCCTTGGAGACAGCTTTAGCCGCCGATTTCTCAGCGGTTTCCTTTGAATCTGTATCCTTTTTAAACAAAGAACGCTTCGGCTTCTCCTCGGCAACCTCTTTCACATTCTCAGAGGCTGGCGATTCGTTTCCGAGCTCCTCGCGCGCCTGCTTGCGCTGGGCACGAGCAGCGGAAGCCTTCGCTCGTTGAGTCTTAGATTTCTTTGCCATGTGCTTCCTTTATTCGGGAATATATCATTCCTTCTAAACGCCAAACAAGCAGCCTTTCAAGGCTGCTCGCATACGACAAGCTGGCAGGCCAGGAGGGACTCGAACCCCCAACAAACGGTTTTGGAGACCGCCGCTCTACCAATTGGAGCTACTGGCCTGTACCTGATTCTAGACCGATCCTCTAACGAGTTTCGCGATGCACAGTGTGCTTACCGCACCACTTGCAATACTTGTTAAACTCAAGACGGTCGGGGTTGTTCTGCTTGTTCTTCTTGGTCGTGTAGTTGCGGCGCTTGCACTCAGTGCAGGCCAGGGTGACCAACGTACGCATTAATAACTCCTTTTACCAATCACTTCTAGCAAGCTGTCGCATACACATGAATTCGAACAGCGAGGGGATACTATATCGCATCCCCTCGCCATAAGCAACTACAAACTTAAGTTACTTGATGATCTTGGTCACGCGACCGGAACCAACGGTGCGGCCACCCTCGCGGATAGCGAAACGGAGGCCTTCCTCCATGGCGACCGGGTGGATGAGCTCAGCGGTAATGGTGACATTGTCGCCAGGCATGACCATCTCGGTGCCCTCGGGCAGGTGCGCAACACCGGTGATGTCGGTGGTGCGGAAGTAGAACTGCGGACGATAGCCATCGAAGAACGGGGTGTGACGGCCGCCTTCTTCCTTGGTAAGGATGTAGACCTGGCCCTCGAACTCCTGATGCGGGGTAACCGAACCCGGCTTGCAGAGAACCTGGCCGCGCTCGATGTCCTCGCGCTTGATGCCGCGGAGCAGGCAGCCGATGTTATCGCCAGCCTGAGCCTCGTCGAGCAGCTTACGGAACATTTCGATGCCAGTGCAGACCGTGTTCTGCGTCTCCTTGATACCAACGATCTCCAGCGGGTCGTTGACATGCAGAACGCCGCGCTCAACACGACCAGTAGCAACGGTACCACGGCCGGTAATGGTCATGGTGTCCTCAACAGCCATCAGGAACGGCTTGTCGACGTCGCGCTCCGGAGTCGGGATGTACTCATCGACAGCATCCATGAGGTCCCAAATCTTCTGCTGCCACTCGGGGTCGCCCTCGAGAGCCTTGAGTGCAGAGCCCTTGATGATCGGCAGGTCGTCTCCAGGGAACTCGTACTCGTTGAGGAGCTCACGAGTTTCCATTTCGACGAGCTCGATGAGCTCTTCGTCGTCGACCATGTCGCACTTGTTCAGGAACACAACGATGTAGGGAACGCCAACCTGACGGGCGAGCAGGATGTGCTCGCGGGTCTGGGCCATCGGGCCGTCGGTAGCAGCGATAACGAGAATCGCGCCGTCCATCTGAGCAGCACCGGTAATCATGTTCTTGACGTAGTCAGCATGGCCCGGGCAGTCAACGTGTGCATAGTGACGCTTGTCGGTTTCGTACTCGATGTGAGCAATCGAAATGGTGATACCGCGCTCGCGCTCTTCAGGAGCCTTATCGATGTCCTCGAAAGCCGTGAAGTCCGCATGGGCAGTACCATGAGACCCGTCGTTCATGGACAGGGTCTTGGAAATGGCTGCCGTCAGCGTGGTCTTACCATGGTCGACGTGGCCGATCGTACCAATGTTAACATGCGGCTTGGTACGCTCGAACTTCTCCTTTGCCATTCTTTTCCTCCTTATTTTGGTTTTCGCTTAAGCAAAAACGTAATAAACAACGACGCGCCCATAAAGGACGCGCTAATATCAATGGTAGCGGTGACTGGATTCGAACCAGTGACGCCACGGGTATGAACCGTGTGCTCTAACCAACTGAGCTACACCGCCGTAAAAGACTGGTGCCTGCTACCAGATTCGAACTGGTGACCTCTTCGTTACCAACGAAGTGCTCTACCGACTGAGCTAAACAGGCAATCATGGTGGGCGCGCTAGGATTCGAACCTAGGTAGACAGAGTCAACGGGTTTACAGCCCGTCCCCTTTAACCACTCGGGCACACGCCCATGATCGACGCTTAATTCATGTGTATTTATCAAGCTGCCGCCCGCTTTTTGCCGTCCCCGGCGCAGCGAGCAAGAGAATATTACGGTAGGCTGGGGTAGCTGTCAATACCTTACACGCCTCCGGGCGTATCTATTCATTATTCCTTCGCAAATCGCACCATATGCAAAGTTGTGCCACATATGACCTGGTGTTATGAATTGAACGCTTCCCCGCCTGCGAGCGTTATCCCTACGTGTTATTATAAATATGCTTTTGCCAAACGAACACCAGCATGCTCAACCAAGGAGGTTCCTCAGTGAGCGAGCATACGAACACACTATCAAGGCGAGCGTTTATCGGTACAGCGGCAGCAGCAGGTGCTGTCACGATGGCCGCTCCGAATATCGCATTCGGCGCCACGGCAGCTGAAAAGCAGGCCGAAGCCGATGCCGTTCGCAATCAGTTGATCAGCCTTCAGGCTGACTTGGAAACCGCTACAGATAATTACTATGGCGCGTTGGACGAGCAGCAAGCTGCCCAAGACGCCATGGCGGCTGAGCAGGCCAAGATCGACGACACGAACGCTCAAATCCAAGAGTTGCAGGGTAAGCTCTCTACTCGTGCGCGCAGCATGTACCGCACGGGATCCGCGAGCTTCCTCGATTTCGTTTTGGGAGCAACCTCGTTCGATGAATTCACATCGAACTGGGATTTGCTCACGCAGATGAACAACAACGACTCCGAAATGGTCGACACCTCTAAACAGTTGCGAGAGCAGCTGCAGGCCTCCAAGGACGAATACGCGCGTCAAGAGCAGATCGCAGCTGACAAAGCTGCTGAAGCCGCGCAAATCCAGCAGGAGGTCCAAGCAAAGGTCGACCAGGCCACAGAGCTTGTCAACTCACTTGATGCCGAAGCCAAGGAGCTCCTCGAGCAAGAGCAGGCCGCGGCAGCAGCGGCCGCGGCAGCTGAAGCGGCGGCGGCAGCGAACCGGAACAACGGTTCCGGCGGCGGCAGCTCGAGCGGTGGCGGGTCAAGCAGCGGCGGTGGCTCCAGCAGTGGCGGCGGTTACACTGGCGGCAGCTCCGATGTCCCCTCCTATGGTTCGGTTGTCGACTACGCCATGTCGCGCATCGGCTGCCCGTATGTGTGGGGTGCCGAAGGTCCGAACGCCTTCGACTGCTCCGGACTCGTGCGCTGGGCATATTTGCAAGTTGGCATTTCCCTTCCGCATCAAAGCGAGGCGCTTTACAACTGCGCATCATGGCGTGGGCCTGTTTCTGAAGCTCGCCCGGGTGATGTTCTCTGGCGCAGTGGGCACGTGGGAATTGCCGTGAGCTACGGTGGATCTCATTATGTGCACGCTCCCACGTTCGGAGCTTACGTGCGAGACACCGACGCTCTTTCGTGGTCGGGATTCACTCATGCGCTGAGGTTCTAAGTCTCTCACTATAAGATGCATTCAACGCCCCCGCTTCTTCAAGGAGAAACGGGGGCGTTCTTTATACTACTAAGGCAATAGCTGCATTAATAGGCTGGGAAAGCGTAGATTTATAGCATTAGGGCGCGCGCCTCGGTTCCCTGCTCGCCTTCTCTGTGACAAATTGGGGTGACTTCATCTCCCGCAGAACGGGAAGCGCTCATCACATTTTGCCTCATAAACAAAACGGCCCGCTGTCTGCACAGGGGCCGTTTCTCTCAATTGGTGTCGAAGGTGCGCTACACGTCGAGATCCATGTAGGTATCGAATTCCTTCTCGATTTCCTCGGAAGGCTTCTTCGTGAGCAGCGAGACCACCACGATGGCGATGCAGGCGAACACGAATGCCGGCAAGAGCTCATATACGCCGAACCAGCCGCCGAGGGGTTTCACCAGATTATGCCACGCGAAGACCGACGCAGCACCGACGAGCATACCGGCGATACCACCTTGCAGCGTCGTGCGCTTCCAGTACAGGGAGAACAGCACGAGGGGGCCAAACGACGCACCGAAGCCCGCCCATGCGTAGGACACGACGTTGAAGATGGACGAGTTGGAATCCATCGCGATGATGATGCCGAACAGAAGAACGGCCGCCAAGGTGAAACGGGCGACGATCATAACCTGGCGATCGGTCGCGTCGCGCTTGATCAGGCCCTTGAAGATGTTCGTTGCGACCGCCGAGCCGGAAATGAGCAGATAGGAAGACGAGGAGCTCATCGCCGCGGCGAAGATACCCGAAACGACGAGGCCACAGGCGAAGGATGGCAGAATCATGCGCGAGAGCACGACGAAGACGTTTTCCGCGGCAGACTGTGTGAGGAACTCCGTCGGGATGACCGCGCGTCCGATAAGGCCAATGCACACCGCACTCGAAAGTGACACCACCAGCCAGATCATCGCGATAATGCGGGACTTCTTGATTTCGTCGGAATGACGCACGCTCATGAAGCGCACGAGCACCTGGGGCATACCGAAGTATCCCAGGCCCCACGCGAGACCCGACACGATGGTGATGAGCCCGTACTCCCCCGCTGCTCCGAACAGCGGTGCGCCGTTCTCGACGACTTGATTGCCCGCCGCATCGAGAATTGGGGTTGCAATCTGCGTGCCCGAAAGGTATCCGGGGATATCCTGCAGGAAAGCGACCGTGTTCTCAACGCCGCCCGCCTGCGCGACGCTGCCGATGAACACCGTGGCAAGTGCGAAGAACATGAGCGTGCCCTGGATAAGGTCGGTCGTGCAGACGGAGAGATATCCGCCGACGAACGTGTAGAGGAACACGATGATGGCACCGAGCACCATCATCGTCGCGTAGTCGAGCCCGAAGAGCGTCGAGAACAGCTTACCGCAGGTCACAAAGCAGCTTCCCGTGTAAATCGAGAAGAAAACGAGCGTGATGATTGCCGCGATTGTCATGAGAACATGCTTGTTGTCGTGGAAGCGGTTCGAGAAGAAGTCGGGGACGGTGATGGAATTGTTCGCCACCTCAGAGTACTTGCGCAGACGCTTCGCCACGAACTTCCAATTGAGATACGTGCCGATCGCAAGGCCGATTGCCGTCCACATGGCGTCCGACGCGCCCGTGAAGTACGCGACGCCGGGAAGGCCCATGAGCAGCCATCCGGACATGTCCGACGCTTCCGCGGAAAGCGCCGTGAGCCACGGGCCGAGCCCGCGACCGCCGAGAAAGTACGCCTCGCTTGAGGCGTTCGACTTCTTCGCATAGACGAAGCCGATGAGCACAACGACGATGAAATACAGAAGCATCGCCAGGAGTACCCAAAAATCACCAGTAACCATTTTCATCCCTCTCGATAGCCGAATAGGCGAATTATACGGCATACTTTTCCCGACTAAAGTGATATTTCGGTCGCTGTGTGTACGATTCGCGAAACGGCGACCCTTTCGCTCTCTTTAGTAAAGAGCATGAAAGGGTGTTTGAGTGGTGTCGATACCTGCGATACGCGAGGATGCCGAGGATTTCTCGCAATTGAAACTTGTCGCATCGCGCGTGCAAACGTAATATCAAAGTCAGCAAGATTCGCGGCGTGTCGCACGTTTCGCCGCACACGGCAAAGGATGAGAAATGGCTGCATTCGAACAAATGGATCGCGCGGAGCTCCAAAGCGAGCTCGATCGATTAAAAGAAGAGTACGCGCAGTTCAAAGCAAAGGGTCTTTCACTCAATATGGCTCGCGGCAAACCGAGCGCAGAGCAGCTCGATTTGAGCCTGCCCCTGCTCTCCTGTATTTCCAGCGCGCAGGATTGCATCGCCGAGGACGGCACCGACTGTCGCAACTACGGCGTGCTCGATGGTCTTCCCGAGGCGAAGCGCCTGATGGCAACGATGCTCGATGATGCACCGGAAAATGTGATCGTCGGCGGAAACTCGAGCCTGACGCTCATGGGCAATGCCGTCGCGCGATGCCTCGACTTCGGCACCCTCGGCAGCAAACCCTGGGCGCAGTATCCGGGAATCAAGTGGATCTGCCCCGTTCCTGGTTACGACCGTCACTTCGGCATCACGGAATCGTTCGGCATTGAGATGATTCCTGTGAAGATGAACGAAAACGGCCCTGACATGGATGAGGTCGAGAGAATCGTCGCCGAGGACGATTCCGTGAAGGGTATCTGGTGCGTTCCGAAGTACTCCAACCCCGGCGGCGTCACCTATTCCAAGGATGTCGTTCGTCGTTTGGCGACCATGCCCTGCGCTGCGAATGATTTCCGCATCTTCTGGGACAACGCCTACAGCGTCCATCACCTGAACCCATTTAAGGCCGACCAGGACCAACTTCTCGACATCGCCGAAGCATGCCGAGAAGCGAGCAACCCCGACCGTTACTTCAAGTTCGCGTCCACGTCGAAGGTAACGCTTCCTGGAGCCGGCATCTCTGCCATCGCCGCGAGCCCCGACAATATCGCCGAGATCAAGAAGCGCATGGCTACGACCGTCATCAGCTACGACAAGCTCAACCAACTTCGTCACGTGAGGTTTTTGAAGAACGCCGACGGCCTCGCCGCCCACATGGAGAAGCATGCCGATATCCTGCGCCCGAAGTTCACGCTCGTCGAAAACGAGCTCACCATGGGCCTTTCCGAAGTCGGCGGGTGCACATGGACCAAGCCGCGCGGCGGATACTTCGTGTCCTTCGACGCACCTGAGGGGTGTGCAAAGCGCATCGTGCAGCTCGCGAAGGAAGCGGGCGTCACGATGACGGATGCTGGCGCGACCTGGCCGTACAAGCACGACCCCTACGACAGCAACATTCGCATCGCGCCCACGCTCCCCCCGCTCTACGAGCTTCGCGAGGCGCTCAACGTGTTCGTCTGCTGCGTGAAGATCGCTTACGCGGAGAAGCTGCTCGCGTAGCGCGCAAGTATCTCCCCTTCGATTGTCGGAAGGTCAGCTGCGGTAAAGGTATAGTTCACCTGCTGCGGCTGGCCTTCTTTGGTATCGTCGGGCTGTTCCACGCGCACGAATGCGAACTCCGTGGATTCATAGCCTTGCATGAGCAGGGCATACGCGTAGCAAAGCGCCTGAAGTCGATGCTTTTCGTGCAACTGTGCCGGCGTTTCCCCTGGCGACCCACCTGTTTTATAGTCTACGACGAGCGCTGTGCGACCGTCTTCCCCGTCGGCAAGAAGGTCGATTTCCCCCTCCATGAAAGGAGCGTCGACTCCACGACCCACGCGCACGAAGAAGGGAACTTCCGCGCGAAGGCGGGAAAATGTCACGACGCGTGCCGCAACATCGCTTTCAAACCATCGCGAAAGCGCTTCAGTGAGGCGAATGCGCTGCAAGTCGGACAGCCCGCAATGGCGAGCAAGCGCGTCGACGTGCGATTTGCCAGGGCAGATGAGGGGAGCACCCTCGTTATGGGCGCATACCGCCTGCTGGGCAAGCCTATGGAAGGCGGTGCCCAAGTCCGTCGCCTTGTCGGCATCTCTCGAAAGCGAAGCTCGAATCGCAGTCCACGCCGTCTCGTCCGCCTCCGAAAAACCAGGCTCTTCGACGAACTGCACTTTCGACAATGCGCGATCATCCTCAAACGAGTCGACTTCAACCTCATCCGATGACCCGTGTGCGATCGACGAATAGCTGAACACATCGGCACGGGACGCAGGCCACGCCTGTGCTGACAGCTCACAGTAGGGCAAGACCTCGGGAATCGCGATAGCTTGACGCGCTAAGTTGGATCCGTCCTCAAGCGAGCACCCTTCTTCTTGATTTGCCGCTTCATCGTTGTCTTCGGCGTCGACGCCTTCAGAATCACAAGGTTCTTCCGACTCAACAGCCAAGTCGATGCGCTCAACGCGCGCAGGAGACTCGCCGCCGAAATCGAGAAGAGACACGCCCGACTCGAAGGCATTGCCTTCCCCGCATAGGGCGGACTCCACACTTCCCCACACGCTCTTTGCAAGGCCTGTCGGGTCGTCCTTTGTCGCCTTCCCGGCAATTGCGCAAACGATCGCTTCCTTTGCGCGGGTGAGCGCGACATAGAGAAGCCGACGCGTCTCCTCAGTTTCACCGAGATACTCATGCTGGCGAATCGCGCAGCGAATCTCCACGGGGCTGTGGTCGCCAGGGTTCTCGATCAGCTGCTGGTAGAACTCGTCGCCTTCGCTTCCCTCGAAAGGGTCCACCGACGTACATTTCGCGATGAGCTGCGACTGCTTCGCGGTCAAGCGCGTTGCCGTCGCTCCCGCATCGAGCGAGAGGTAGGTTTTGCCATCGAGCGTGGTCCGCACCATCCGAGATGAGCGCACCTCGTCGGAACGCAGCTCCGCCACCGCAACAATGGGAAATTCGAGGCCTTTGCTCGCATGAACTGTCATGATGCGAACAAAATCTCCCGCTTTCGAGGAAAGCGACCCTGGGGCCTCTTTCGCGATTTCGACATGCGCGCGCAGCTCGACTGCTGTCTGAGCGGGACCCGACCCTTTCCTGCGCTCGATATCGCGAGCAAGACGGCATGCCTTATAGACATTTGCCGCACGCGCAAGCCCTTCGGCGCCTTCGTCCTCGAGCCGGCGTAGCCAGCCAGAATCGACGAGAACGCCTTCCATAACCTCAGAGAGGGGCTCGAGCCTCACACGGGATGCCGCCTTTTTCAGCGTTCTTACCGCAGCGCGGAGACCAGGCGCAAGCGATGCTTCGCCTTCAGCGGCGGCGCACACTGACACACCGGAATCGAGCGAACGGCGGCGGGGAATGCCGCGCAGCTCGTCAAGGCCTGTCGAAAGGTCGATGAAATCGTCTGCAGTGAGTGCGAAGATTTCGCTCGAGAGCACCTCGAAAAGGGCTTCAGTATCCTTGGGGTTCGCAATGACCTCGGCGAGCCGCACCGCAAGGCGCACTTCCGGCGCGCGGCCGAATATGGACCCCCCTGAGACCACGCAGGAAAGCCCCTTCTCGCGTATAGCATCAGCATAAATATCGGCACACCGCATGCTGCCAAGCAAGACCACCATGTCACCCGCCGAATGGCCCTCGTCGACAAGCTTCGCAAAACGCTCCGCAATCCGCTGCGCAACCGTAGCGCGCGCCGCATCTGAGGCAACACCTCGAGGATAGGTGGTGAGCTGCACTTCGATGCGCGGATCAGACCCCTGGTAGGGGTAGTCAATGCGTCCAGGGTCGCGCGATGCGGAAAGCGACATAAACGAGCGCCCGAACACACTCGGCTGACTGAACACGCAGTCGACGAACGCGAGCACATCACCATGGCTTCTGAAATTATCGGCAAGCTCGATGAGCCCTGCTTCGTTAGTGCTTGCCACCGATGCAAGGTGCCTGTCGTAGACCAAGACGTCCGCCCCGCGGAAACGGTAGATGCTCTGCTGCGCATCGCCAACCGTGCACAGGCGCTCGAAGTTCTTGCCCGCCATGCGCTTGATCATGTTCACCTGCAGCTGATCGGTGTCTTGGAACTCGTCGACCATAATCAGCTTGAAGCGATCGGCGTACTCGGCAGCGATTTCAGGGTGCTCGCTGAACATGCGCGACGCCATCGTGAGCAGGTCGTCGTTGTCGAGCACGCCCGCCTCGCGCTTGCGCCGGCGATACGCATCAAAGACACGGGCCGACAGGTCGATCACCTCGCGCATGCGCGGCTCGGCAAGGGCAAGGCGAGCTTCCATCATCAAGGAGAGATACCCTTGCGCCGCTTCGGTTGCGTACTCTTTGTATTCAGACGTGCCGAACGCACGACTGGGAACAGGAAACGCGTTGAATAGCTCTAAGACCTGCTCAGGCGATGGTTCCGCACCCTGCTGCTGCGCGTCCTCGAGCCCCTCGAGCGCACGGGCCGTACCGTCGAGGAACGCATCACGGGTCTTTCCCGGCTTTTGAGCCTCGCACATCACCGTGATATCGCCCGCCAAAGACGCCATGCGCGCCATAAGCTTGCGGGGCGATGCCGCCGACGGCGCCGGCACGATAGACGCCATCCCTTCGGGGCTCGATTGCGCAGCAACGACGATGTCGCGCACCATGCCTTCAACGCTTGCGGCGGACATCGATCCCGCCTGACGAGCTGCATACTCCGTGAATAGCGCATCGTAGTCGCCCGGCGAGATGATGTCATTCTCAGATCCGAGCACCTCCTCGAGCGAGGCATCGAGCATATCGTTCGCAGCCGCCTCATCCGCCACCGTGAAATCGGGGGCGATCCCTAAGTCGAGCGCATGGGCTCGCAGCATGCGGGCGCAGGCACCATGAATGGTGGAAATCCAGGCGGAGTCGACGAGAAGCGCCTGGTCAGTCCGCCCACAGGCCTTGAGCGCGCCCTTCACACGCGACTTGATCTCGCCCGCCGCCTTCGAGGTGAACGTAATCGCGAGCACCTCGTCGATGCCGGAAACGAACCCGCATTCAAGCGAATGAACGATGCGACGAGTAAGCGTGAACGTCTTTCCGCTGCCTGCACCGGCAGACACCGCCACAGGGCCCACGAGCGTATCGACGCATTGTTTCTGTCCAGGAGTGAGAGCCATATGCTATGCCCTTCTTTCTGCGCATGAGAGCACCGGGCACCAGGTGCATGCATGGGGGCTTGAAGGCTCGGGGCGTACGTCGCCTGAAAGCATGCGCTCGACACCGCGGGCGATCGCCTCTTCGGTCCTGTCGAGCAGGTCGGCAAATGACTCACCGTCCCGCGGCGCGAACTCGCATTTGTCGTGACGCATGGAAGGAAGGTGCGGCGACTCGAGTACGGTAGCGTCATAGGCTCCGGTAACGGCGCACCTCTTTCCGTAACAAACATAGAGCGCACCGACAGGGTTAAGCCCGAGCATTCGGCGGGCCACCTGAGCATAGATGAGCGTCTGCACCTTGCCAAGCCTTCCCTCTTCGCGCACGGCAAGCTCGTGTTCTGGGGAAACCGACGCCTTGTAGTCGAGCACCACGGCGTGTCCCCCATCGTCGACATCGATGCGGTCCGCCGTTCCAACGAGCAGATGACCTGCGTATTCTGCCGTTGCACCTTCCGCAACGTTGTATTCCAGATATGCAGGGTGAAACGTCGGCAGAAGTTCGGCCTCGTAATCGAGGTAGTCGAGCAGCTTGCGCTTGAGGGAATCCACGTCGCGCCGTTCGAGCTCCGTCGTGGGAACGAGACGGTTGTCCGAAGGCTTCAGGTCGTATTGGTGCGATTCGTGCCGATCGAGCACATCGCGCATGATGGCACGGGCGGAATCAATTGTTTCGCGCGTCACCTTGGGTGCGACCTCTTCTTGGAAATGGGTGTAGAAGCTCTTGAGCGCACTGTGGGCGAAATCGCCCATCTGCAGCGGGCCAAATCCCTCGTCGAGCCCTTCGAGACGCAAACGGCGCTGGGCGAACCACTTGTACGGGCACTCCAGATAGCTTTCGATCTGAGAGGGAGAAAGGCACGGCTCGTCGACCACCTGCCCTGCCACTACGCGCGGCAACACGACAAGCGGGCGCTTCGACGCCGACACCTCGCCGGGCACGGGAAGCTCGACCATCTCGCATGGCAGGTCACCGCCCGCCATGACGGCATTCTCGACAAGGGTCTCCTCCCCGCGCTCGACGATCCCCTCCTGCAAACAAGCGGGCAACATGAAGGGATTCTTGATGTCGTCGGTTGCGGACGGATCCTCGCGATAGCAGTCGATGAATTCCTCGAGGACGGCGGCGGGATACGTCGAGTCGGCATTCTCGTCGTTGAGGCAACGAACGACAAGGAACGTCTTGCGAGGCGCCGCCAACAGGGCTGTAAACGATCGGCGCATACGAGAGAGCGCATCGTCGTCTGGGAATATTCCCAACTTGGCGAGAAGCGTTGTCGCCGCATCGTCGGAATCGGAAGCGGGGAATGCGGCGCTCGTGAGATCGCACGCAACGGCAATATCGCAGGATGCAGAGGGGAAAGACATCGCGTGTCGATAGTCCGCGAACACGACATCGGCAGGAAAGGCCGCGAGATCGTTACCGCGAGAGCGTCCGTCATCGCCCACGTCCAACGAGCGTGAAGCATCGACGCTCGAATGGGCCAGAAGATCGACGACCCCTTCCATATCGAGGTCGGCGAGACGGGCCGCCGAGGCGACGTCCCGCAGCGACGCCATCGCCGCAAGCTGCTCGCGGCGCCAGGCTTCGGACCTTTTAACCATCGAGCGCACCGCGTCCTCGAGCTCGCCGAGTAGTATGTCGGCGTCTCGTTCAGTCGCGATGTCCTCCATCGCCTCGAACAGGCGGCTCTTCTCGCGCAGCGACGCCGTTATCGACTCGCGATCGATGAGACGGTTGCCGCGAACCTGCGCATCGATGGAGTAGGCGCCCTCGACAGAGAACCCCGAGAAGGGCGAGAGCAGATAATCTGCAAGATCGCCCGAGCGCCAGGCCTCGGATACGAGAAAGCGCCGAAGCGAGAGCATTGCGCGCCCGAAGTCGGTCTGGGCAAAGGGAACGCCTGCGCGAACGGCGCACGAAAGCCCCGCCTCCGCAAGCGCGGGCGCAAGCTTCTCGAACAGGAAAAGGGGCTCCTTACAAGCGACGAGTGCGCCTTCGCGCCCTTCGGCGCAAAGGATATCGCGCAAAGTTGCCGGCTCGGCATAGCGGCCCGAGGGGAAGGCGAACCTCACGAGAACGCCCTCGAGCGCACGACGAATCCCTCCCCCGCCAGGTGCCATACGAACCTTGTAGCTGATAAGCGGACACGCCTCGAGGAATGCCCGCTGCTGCGCCGACAAGGGCGAAGAGCACTCGACAAGCATGCGCAAGGGCCGCGACGGCATGGCGTCTGGAAGTATCTTGAGCGCTTCCCCCGCAAGCACACGACCGGTGTCGCGCAGCGCATCGCGCACGTCGGCGCACAGGCGCAGCACGCGAGCCTGCGCGAAAGTGACCCCGCAATCCTCACCGCGCTTCGCACGGGCGCACGCTTTGTCGAAAGCTGGTATTCCCGCGCTTTGAAGGCAGGCCGTCACCACGCGGGCGCAATCTGCCACAGCCGGGTCCTTCGAGCACAGCGACGCGGAGAGCGCCTCCACCTCGAGAGGGCTCGCGATAACCCGGCCGTCGCCGAAGAGTTCCCAGAGATCGGCAACCCAGGCGGGAAACGTGGCGACCGTCACTCCAAAAAGCGCACGGGGACCGGCCTCGGCGGCAACGCGCTTCCGATAGGAAAGCGCCTCGGCGTATGTTGGGAGCAGGACTACGTCGTATGAAATATGTTCGTTCGTATTCATGGGCTCAGTATACACGAACATATGTACCAATTAAAGAAGTAGCCGAAGATTCTTGCCGTATTTCCCGCCAGACCGGCGGAACGTCCTATCCTCAACAAGCACGCCGGACGACGACGCTTCGCGAAGGGTCGACCCGAGTCTCTATATCGCGGCTTCCGCAGTCGGGACACGTGCGCGAGCCTTCGCCGGGCTTGAGCACGCGCCCGCAGGCGCCGCAGACAAACAGGATGGCAGGAACGCTCACGCCGTTTCCCATCCTGAGCGACCGCGCTTTGATAACAACCTCGCTCGGAATCTTCATGGCAAGGCTCCTTACAATCCGAACAGGTGGTCGGCAGTGTCGCTCACAAAAGCATCCTCATCGAGCACCCAGCCAGCATCGGTCTTGATAAGCGAGAACATGATGAAAGCGTACTCGGAGTTCGCGTGCCCCTTCGCCGTCTCCGTTGCCGCAGCGACCTGCTGCTTTGTGGGAGTGCGCGAGCCCGCTGCGAGCGACCGCGCCGCATCGTCAACCGCCGACACGAAGTTGTATACCGGAACGCTCGCGCAGTCGGCGAACACGTCAGCAGTACCGTCAGTGTAGACGAAGACGTCGTCATCGCCGACCGTGCATGATGCCCCCTCGATGAACCAGCGCGCAAGCTCCTTCGAATCAATGCCCGCATCGTCAGCAGAGAACCCGAACATCTTGACGTATCTCGCATTTATCCCTTGTGCAATGCGGTCGACGATCTTCTCGCGCGAATCGAGCGACGCCAAAGCATCGCGCGCGGACGCAAGCGCCGCAGCCTCGTCGGCTTCATCGTTGGAGAAGCTGTTCATGGAACTAGAAGAGCCGTCCTGGCGCTCCGAGCCCGAGTCCTCAAACCAGCTCGAGGTTTCGTCATCGATCGAATCGAAAACATCCCCCACGCAAGACGCCACACATCCTCCGACCTGGGAGAGCAAGATAAGGGCGATGATGATGCCGAATATGGAGCTGAGGCAGGACTTCTTCTTAGGAGCCTCTTCGGGCGAAGCGGGCTTGCCGCCTTCCGGCCTGACCGTCGCTTGGGGCTTTTTCATTCCCTTGCCGAACGCGTCCTTCGGCCGCCCCGACGTCGTGTGCGCCATCGTTTGGCGCAAGCGGTCGGAAACACCTTTCGGATGGGGATGCTCCTCTAAGAAGGGTGCCGCCGCAGGGCGCCTTCCCGTTCCTGCGGGAGAAGCAGTGCGCGTCGGCGAGCTTCCCGCCTGCGGAGATGCTCCCTTATCTGCACAGGATGCCTTCGGGGACGAGCTCTTGCGAGCCTCCGAGGAACCCGCGGTCGCCTTAGCGGCGAGCTTCTTTTCGAGCTCGCGGCGACGAGCGTCAATGCGCTCTTTCGCAGATACTTCCCGAACGTTAGGCGAAGCGTTGTCCGAGGACTTCCCCGGCCGCCCGGCAGGTGCCGCGGGAGCAGCCGGCTTCGCAGGAGAGGCAGGCACAGCGGGAGCCGCAGGAACACCGTAGCCCTTGTTGTTCTTGTCTGCCATGCGCTCCCCTTTCGATTGCATCTATCGCATGAGAAGCATTATACGGGACGCGCTTTGCCGCACGAAGCTGCGCACGACATTCTTACGTTGACATACGAGCGGGCGCGGCTAAAGCGGCCTCCAACAAAGGACGGCCCAGCGCGTCTCCTGCGTGTAGTCCATCATGATGCCGTCCCAGCTCTCCTGCCATGCGCGACAGAAGATGGAGAAGCGATCCTCGACGCCGGCTTCGGCAACCGCCTGCCGCAGCTCCCCGAGCATTCCGTCCGAGAAATCAACCGCCACCTCGTCTTCCGACGTGCAAAATCCCACATAGCAAAGGAGGGCGCGGCCCCCTTGCGAGAACCGCGCCCTCTCTATGTGCTTCGATATAAGCCCTTCCGCCTCGTTAGTCCTCGGCGTAGAGCTCCTTCAGCTTCACCAAATGGTTGTAGCGCTCGATCGCCGCTTCCTCGTTGCGCTCGAAGAGCTCGGCCGCACGCTCGGGGAACTCGCGCGTGAGTCGGCTGTAGCGCGCCTCGTTCATGAGGAACTCCTGGTAGCCGCCAGCAGGCTCCTTGCAATCGAGGGTGAACTTCTTGCCCGCAGGGGCTGCCGGGTTGTAACGGAAGAGGTTCCAGTACCCGCAATCGACGGCCTTCTTCATCTCCTCCTGGCAGTTCTTCATGCCGCCCTTGATGGCATGCATCTCGCAGGGAGAATAACCGATGATAAGCGACGGCCCCGGATATGCCTCGGCCTCGGCGATAGCCTTGAGCGTCTGCGCCGGTTTTGCGCCCATGGCGACTTGCGCCACGTACACATAGCCGTACTGCATGGCGATCTCGGCGAGGCTTTTCTTGGCAATGTTCTTGCCCGCCGCCGCGAATTGTGCGACCTGGCCGATGTTGGATGCCTTGGATGCCTGGCCGCCGGTATTGGAATACACCTCGGTATCGAAGACGAACACGTTCACGTCCTCGCCGGACGCGAGCACATGGTCGAGTCCGCCGTAACCGATATCGTAGGCCCAGCCGTCGCCGCCAAAGATCCAGATGGATTTCTTCGCAAGGTAATCCTTGTTCGCGAGAATCTTGGCAGCAAGTACCGCCGCCTCCCCTTCGCCTTCCGCAAGCTTCTCGAGCTCGACAACATAGGCAGCGGAAGCGTCCTTCGAAGCCGCGGAGTCATCGCGCGCGTCGAGCCACGCCTGCGCCGCGGCAGCCGCACCCTCGGGAGCGCCAGCGGTAAGCAGCTGCTCGGTCTGCTCGATCACCATCTGGCGGACGGCGGTGTGACCCTGCAGCATGCCGTAGCCGTGCTCGGCGTTGTCCTCGAACAGCGAGTTCGCCCAAGCGGGGCCGCGACCTTCCTTGTTGACCGTGTACGGCGACGTCGCAGCAGGACCACCCCAGATGGAGGAGCACCCAGTCGCGTTGGAGATGAACATGCGGTCGCCGAACAGCTGGGTGACGAGGCGAGCGTAGGAGGTCTCGGCGCAACCCGCGCAGGCGCCGGAGAACTCGAGCAGGGGCTGCTTGAACTGGCTGCCCTTCACAGAGTTGTCCTGGACCTCGGGCTTGTCAGCCACCTTCTCAACGCAGTAGTCGAACACGTCCTGCTCGGCAAGCTCTCCCTCGGCGCCGACCATGGAAAGCGAGTTGGTGGGGCACACGCCGATGCACACGCCGCAGCCCATGCAGTCGAGCGGCGAGATGGCGAGAGTGTAGCGGTAAGTGTCCTTAAGCTTGCCCTTCATAGGGATGGCGACAAGGTTCTCAGGCGCTGCGGCGATTTCCTCGTCGGTGAGCGCATAGGGGCGGATCGTAGCGTGCGGGCACACGAACGAACACTGGTTGCACTGGATGCACGTGGAGGATTCCCACTTGGGAACGCTTACCGCAACGCCGCGCTTCTCGTAGGCGGAAGCGCCCTGCTCGAACTGGCCGTCCTCGTGGCCGACGAACGCGGAGACGGGCAGCGAGTCGCCGTCCATGCGGCCGACGGGCTCCATGATCTCGCGCACCTGCTTGACGAGCTTTGGCTTGCCCTCAAGCTCGGGGGCAGCCGCGTCGCCCGCGGCGTCCGCCCAGTCGGCGGGAACGTCGATCTTCACGAACGCGGTCGCGCCGGCGTCGATCGCCTTATGGTTCATGTCGACGACGGCCTGGCCCTTCTTCAGGTACGATTTCGTAGCCGCATCCTTCATGTATTGGATGGCCTCGGCCTGCGGGAGCACGCCGGCAAGCGTGAAGAACGCCGACTGCAGGATGGTGTTCGTACGCTTGCCCATGCCGATCTCGATAGCCAGGTCGATCGCGTTGATCGTGTAGAGCTGCACGTCGTTTTTCGCGATGTAGCGCTTGGCGTCGGCGGACAGGTGGTGCGCAAGCTCCTCGGGCGTCCACTGGCAGTTGATCATGAAGGTGCCGCCCGGCTTCACGTCCTTCACGATAGGGAAGTCCTTCGTGATGTAGCTGGGGTTATGGCAGGCGACGAAGTCCGCCTTATTAATATAGTAGGGGCTGCGGATCGGGCTGTCTCCGAAGCGGAGATGCGAAATCGTCACGCCGCCCGTCTTCTTGGAGTCGTACTGGAAGTAGGCCTGCACATACTTGTCGGTGTGGTCGCCGATGATCTTGATGGAGTTCTTGTTCGCGCCGACCGTGCCGTCGCCGCCCAAGCCCCAGAACTTGCACTCGATAGTCCCCGGCGCCGCGGTGTTCGGACAGTTGGGGTCCTCAGGCAACGAGAGGTTGGTCACGTCATCGACGATGCCGATGGTGAACTGGCGGCGAGGCTCGTCCTTCGCAAGCTCGGAGAACACAGCGAACGCGGATGCGGGCGGGGTATCCTTAGAGCCCAAGCCGTAGCGGCCGCCGACGACGGTGATACCCGAGCGGCCCTCGATGGCAAGCGCGTTCAGGACGTCCATGTACAAAGGCTCGCCGACGCTGCCCGGCTCCTTCGTGCGATCGAGCACGGCGATCTTCTTCACCGTCTCGGGAAGCGCCGCTACGAACTTGCTCGTCACGAACGGACGGTACAGGCGCACCTTCACAAGGCCCACCTTCTCGCCGTGGGCGTTGAGGTAGTCGATGACCTCCTCGGCCACGTCGCAGAACGAGCCCATGGCAACGATCACGCGGTCGGCGTCGGGCGCGCCGTAGTAGTTGAACAGCCCGTAGTTGGTGCCGAGCTTGGCGTTGATCTGGTGCATATAGTCCTCCACGATGGCAGGAAGCTCGTCGTAGAAGGAGTTGCACGCCTCGCGGTGCTGGAAGAAGATGTCGCCGTTCTCGTGCGAGCCACGCATGGAGGGGCGCTCAGGGTTGAGCGAGTGGTCGCGGAACGCCTGTACCGCGTCCATGTCGCACATATCGGCAAGATCGGCATAATCCCAGCATGCGACCTTCTGGACCTCATGCGAAGTGCGGAAGCCGTCGAAGAAGTTCAAAAACGGGACGCGACCCTTGATAGCGGACAGGTGCGCCACCGGAGCCAAGTCCATGATTTCCTGCACGTTACCCTCGGCGAGCATGGCGAAGCCGGTCTGGCGGCAGGCCATGACGTCGGAGTGGTCGCCGAAAATGTTCAGGGCCTGGGTGGCCACGGTGCGGGCGGAGACGTGCAAGACGCCGGGGAGCAGCTCGCCCGCCATCTTGTACATGTTGGGAATCATGAGGAGGAGGCCCTGGGATGCAGTGTAGGACGTGGTGAGAGCGCCCGCTGCGAGCGAGCCGTGCATCGTGCCCGAAGCGCCGCCTTCCGACTGCATCTCGCACACCTTCACGCGCGTGCCGAAGATGTTCTTCCTGCCCTGGGCGGACCACTGATCGACCAGGTCAGCCATCGGGCTCGACGGCGTGATGGGATAGATTCCCGCCACCTCGGTGAACGCGTAGGAAACGTACGCCGCCGCGGAGTTGCCGTCCATCGACTTGAATTCTCGTGCCATGCTCACTCTCCTCAGATTATTACGGAAGGGCAAAGACGCATGAGGCGTGCCCCCTGCGCCCTCGTGCACAATCTCGTCTGTTCATAAAGACACCTCGAATGGTAGCAGCGCAGGCGCGCTCCACCCGCCTGCAGCGCGAAACGGCGCTTGCAAGGGTTGTTACGCTTCGGTAAATGGGCGCGCCAGAGCACACAGGCAAGCACACGGGGCCCAAGAGGGATGTTTCGGGTACAGAAAGGAACCTCATGGCCACTTCATCGCTGGTCAAACGTGACTAATGAGATAGCAGTGCTTAGAATTGTCCCCCTCGCCAAAACGTTACAACTTTCGAACAAGATGGGCAAATTCCTCTACTTTCCCTTTATTTATTAAGCGATTTCGAAGATAATGTGAAACGTTCGTGCGCAAAAGGAAGGCGCACGAGCATACGGGGGCCGTCCCCGAACGATAAAAGTTGGAGGGTAATCCATGGAACAAGTGAAACTCACTCGTCGCTCCTTCGTCGCCGGCGCCACTGCCGCAGGCGCGCTCGCCGCGCTTTCGCTGACCGGCTGCGGTGGCGGATCTAGTGAAAAGAAGGATGACGGCGCGAAGTCCGACGGCACCGCCAAGGGTGGTGGCACCATCGTTGCTGCTTGCAGCTACAAGAACGCCAACTACAACCCCATCGGCGCAAGCTCTGCCCTCATGCTCCCCGCAATCCAGCACTGCCTCGAGGGCCTCTATGAGCTCAACTACTTCAGCGGCAAGACCGAAGCCGCCCTCGCAGCCGGCGAGCCGACGAAGGTTTCCGACACCGAGTACGAGGTCGCGCTTCGCCAGGGTGCCAAGTACTCCGACGGCACCGAAGTGACCGCCGACGACGTCGTCGCCGTGGTCGAGGCCAACAAGGCCAACGCAACTTACAAGGATATGCTCTCCTTCATCGACGAAGTCACCGCCAAGGACGCCTCCACGGTTTCCTTCAAGCTCGCCTATCCTTCGGTCGACAGCGACAGCTTGCTCAAAGAGCGCCTGTCCCTGTGCCGTGTGTTCCCGGCAAGCGAAATCACCAAGGAATCCATGTCTACCCCGCCGATCGGGTCGGGCGCCTGGGCCTTCGGCGAGTGCAACGGCGAGGACGGCGGCGAGCTTAACTTCGCGCCGAACGCCAACTACAACGGCGCAAAGCCGGCAAACGCCGATGCTATGCAGTGGCTCGTCCG
This sequence comes from Ellagibacter isourolithinifaciens, assembly GCF_008831035.1. Lineage (GTDB taxonomy): Bacteria > Actinomycetota > Coriobacteriia > Coriobacteriales > Eggerthellaceae > Ellagibacter > Ellagibacter isourolithinifaciens. The sequence continues at coordinate 39,508 of NZ_WAJR01000014.1, forward strand.
CGTTGACAACACCGCTCGCGTGACCGCCCTTCAGGAAGGCACCGCTGTCGCTGGCGAGAACATCCCGTTCGCCAACAGCGACCAGCTCGTGAACGCCGGCGTCACGGTCGACAGCGTCAGCAGCTACGGCATCGGCTTCCTCATGTTCAACTGCCAGAAGGCGCCCTTCAACGACAAGCGCGTCCGTCAGGCCTTCTTCTACGCCATCGACTACGACAAGCTCATCTCCAACCAGCTCGGCGGCCAGGCGGAGACGCTCACGTCCTACCTGCCGAAGGACAACCCGGCCTACCATGAGGCTTCCACCGTCTACAAGTACGACCCCGAGAAGGCGAAGTCCCTGCTCAAGGAGGCGGGCCAGGAGAACCTCTCCTTCACGCTCCTCGTCATCGACAACTGGATCAAAGATCTCGCTGCTCAGATTCAGCAGGATCTCCAGGCAGTCGGCCTGACCTGCACGCTCGACGTCCAGGCTGCCCCCTATCCGTCGCTCGCCGCCAAGGAAGACAATTCCGTGCTCGATTACGACGTGTTCCTGGCCCCCGGCGACGTGTCCTGCTTCGGCACCAACGCCGACGTGCATCTGGCCTGGTTCTACGGCGAGAACACCGACTGGTGCCAGGGCCGTACCTGCTGGGCGAAGGCCGGCGACGGCAAGTGCACCGAATTCAACCAGTACCTCGACGAGGCGCGCCGCGCCACCGATGCGGGCGCTCGTCAGGAAGCCTACAACAAGTGCTTCGACATCATCGCCGAGGAAGTGCCGCTGTACCCGCTGTTCCACAAGAAGGTTCTCACCGGCTACTGGGCAGACAAGATCGAAGGCTTCGAGCCCAGCCCGACCACCGGTCTGTACTTCCAGGACGCAAAGCTCAAGTAAGCTCGCGTGACAGCCTGCTTTGCATTGCGCGAAAGCCCGCCTCCCCCAGGCGGGCTTTTTTGTTGCGAAACAACCGCGAAACGCGGAAAGCGGGCAAGCGCAACTATACTGGTTGCATTGCAGTCGAAAGAGGGAGGAAAGGTTTCGCATGAAGCGACTTTTTTCAGTGTACGGGGACTCCATCAGCACTTACGAGGGAGTGACCCCCGATGGCTGGAGCATTTTCTATACGGGCGAGCAACGTGAGGCGACGGGGGTGCAAACGCCCGCCGACACCTGGTGGATGCAGGTCATCAACCACTTCGACGGCGAGCTCCTCGCAAACGCGGCATGGTCGGGCTGCGTGTGCGAGGGCAACGTGTTTCCCCAGGGCGCAAGCGAGCGCCGCATAGCTGCGCTCGAGCGCGACGGGAAGACGCCCAACGACATCCTCATCTACATCGGCATCAACGACTACGGGTGGGGATCGTCCTACGCGCAGATTTGCGGCGGATCGCCGAACGCGCCGGCAGAGCTTGTGGCGAGCTGTCCCGACAAGGGGAAAGTCGCGGGACTCGCGCCCGACGATGCAGTTGAGAAGTTCGCGAGCTCGTATCGCAGCATGCTTCGCACCATGCGCGAGAAGTGGCCGAACGCGCACATCTGGGCAGCAACACTTCTCCCCGGGCGCGTGAAGGGCGCGGAGAAGTCGACCTCACCTCGATGGTTTCGCGGCATCTGCGTCGACGAGTACAACAAGGCCATCCTTGACGCCGCAGCTGACGAGCCCAACTGCACGCCCGTCGACGCGGCGGCCCTCGGCTTCGACTACGAGGCGATCGATGGTACGCACCCCACGAATCGCGGCATGAAGCAGCTTGCAGCGATGTACATAAGGGGAATGGAAGCCGCGGACGAAGCTCTCCCCCGCACCCCTTACGAGGGAAGCGAGCTGCTAACCGACGACATGAGGACCGTCGAATTTTGCACGAAACCCTGCGTCGGGTGCGAATACGCGAAGGGCACGGGCAACAACTGGTGGCACGTTTGCGAAAAACAGCTGCGATAACGCTAGCCGAGTTATGCGCTTGCGATAAAAAATGGACTTTGCCATGAGACCGACCGTTATAATGCTAGGTTGGCAATTCTTGGGCGCGGCACCGCTCGAAGAGGTGCCGAACAATATTTAGGAATGCTCTCACGAGCAGAAATCGAAAGGAGGGGACATCAGTGAATAACCTGTTGCGATTGATTGGCAACCGCCTGATTTGGCTGCCCATCATGATCTTCGGTGTCACCGTTCTCGTCTTCTTCCTGATGTCGTTATCGCCAATCGATCAGGCGTACTCAGCCCTGGGCGAAAACGCGTCACCGGAACAACTTGCAGCCTACCGCACGCAACACGGCCTCGATGACCCTGTTGTCGTGCAGTACTGCAACTACATGGCGGGCTTCTTCCATGGTGACCTGGGAACCTTCGGCCCCGCAAGCCAATCCGTCGCAGGCCGCATCGCAACGGCGCTGCCTATCACGCTGCAGTTGGGGTTCTTCGGCTTCATCATCGCGATCATCGCGAGCGCGATCTTGGGCGTCATCTCGGCGCTCTATCGCGATCGCTGGCCTGACCAGATCATCCGCATCTTCTCGATCGCCTGCATCGCAACGCCGTCGTTCTGGCTCGCCGTGCTGTTCATCCTTTTGTTCTCTTCCACGCTGCACATGCTCCCCGCATCCGGCGCGCTTCCCCCGCTGACAGAAAACCCCGCCGGCTGGCTGGCCCGCATGGCGATGCCGGGCATCGCGCTTGCCGTTCCCCTTACCGGCCAGATGACGCGCATCATCCGCACGTCGATGGTCGAGGAACTCGACAAGGACTACGTGCGCACCGCCCGCGGCTTCGGCATCCCCTACGGCACCGTCGTCGCGCGCAACGTGCTTCGCAACGCGCTCATCACGCCGGTCACCGTGCTCGGCCTGAAGTTCGGCTACATGATCGGCGGCGCTGTCGTCTTGGAGGTCATCTTCTCGCTTCCCGGCATGGGCATGGCCATCCTTTCGGGCGTCACCTCGAACTACGTCATGCTCGTCCAGGGTGTCGTCCTCGTCGTTGCCATCACCTTCATCATCGTCAACGTGATCGTCGACATGCTCTATATCCTTATCGATCCGCGAATCAGGACGGTGTAGCACCATGGCTCAACTTCGTGGCAACCTCACTAAGAAGATGGAGGCCGGCGCCGGCAAAGTGCGCTTCCGTCGTTGGAAGAACATGACGATCGGCGCGCGCATCTCGCTTGTCGTGCTCATCGCGATCATCGCCGTCGCCATCCTCGCCGACTTCATCGCCCCCTACGATCCCTACGCAATCTACACCTCGTTCACCGCGCCCAACGGCGAGCACCTCTTCGGCACCGACGACAAGGGACGCGACGTTTTGTCGCGTCTGATGTGCGGCGCCAAGTACTCGCTCACCATCGGCTTGGGCGCCACAGCGTTCGCGCTCGTGGTTGGCTCCATCATCGGCGCCATCGCCGCCGTTGTGCGCCAGCGCATCTCCAACATCATCATGCGCATCCTGGACATCATCATGTCCTTCCCTGGCATCGCGCTCGCCGCAACCTTCATCGTCGTATTCGGCAACAGCGTACCCTCGCTTATTTTCGCCATCGGCTTTCTCTACATCCCGCAGATCGCCCGCATTGTGCGCGCGAACGTGATGAGCGAGTACAACCAGGATTATGTGCGCGCCGTCGTTGTCTCCGGTGCTCGCGCCCCCTGGATCCTCTGGAAGCACGTCGTGCGCAACTGCATCGCCCCGGTGCTCGTGTTCACCATCGTGCTCGTCGCCGACGCCATCGTGTTCGAGGCATCGCTTTCCTTCATCTCTGCCGGCATCCCCGAGCCAACGCCGACGTGGGGCAACATCCTCGCCGACGCGCGCAACGGCGTGCTCGCCGGCCGCTGGTGGCAGGCGCTGTTCCCGGGCCTTATGATCATGATCACGGTGCTCTGCTTGAACATCGTCTCCGAGGGCATCACCGACGCGATCGCCGCCCCGAAGGCCGCCGTTAAGGTCGACGAGAACGATCTTAAGGGCGACCGCGAGGCCGACCGCATGGTCGCCGACCCGACGCTCGCCTACGCTGCCCAGGCCGAAATGCTCACCAAGCGCCTCGACGCACTGCGCAAGGTCGAGCTTGTGCGCACCGACCGCTTCCCCGCCCGCACCGACGTGCCGCCGATCCTCGAAGTGAAGGACCTCTGCATCAAGTTCCCGCGTCATGGCGACGTGAACGTCGTCGACCACGTGAGCTTCGTCGTCCGCCCGCGCCAAACCATGGGTCTTGTGGGCGAATCCGGCTGCGGCAAGTCCATCACGAGCCTCACCATCATGGGCCTGCTCGACAAGAAGGCGCAGATCTCCGGCGAGATCCTCTACGACGGCAAGAATCTGCTCACCCTCTCCGACAAGGAGATGAACGAACTGCGCGGCCGCGAAATCGCGATGATTTATCAGGACGCGCTTTCGAGCTTGAACCCGTCGATGCTCATCAAAGCGCAGATGAAGCAGCTCACCAAGCGCGGCGGCACCCGCAGCGCCGAGGAACTGCTCGAACTTGTGGGTCTCGACCCCAAGCGCACGCTCGACTCCTACCCACATGAGCTCTCCGGCGGCCAGCGCCAGCGCGTGCTCATCGCCATGGCGCTCACGCGCGACCCGAAGCTCGTCATCGCCGACGAGCCGACGACCGCCCTCGACGTCACCGTGCAGAAGCAGGTTATCGACCTTCTGAACAAGCTCCAGCACGAGCTCGGCTTCGCCATGGTGTTCGTGAGCCACGACCTCGCCCTCGTCGCCGAGGTCGCGAACTCAATCACCGTCATGTACGCAGGCCAGGTTGTGGAGCAGGGCCCCGTGAAGGAAATCCTCACCAACCCCGTGCACGAGTACACGCGCGGTCTTCTCGGCTCGGTGCTCTCCATCGAGGCAGGCGGCGATCGACTGCACCAGGTTCCTGGCAGCGTTCCCTCCCCGAAGGACTTCCCCGAGGGCGACCGCTTCCGCCCGCGCTCGAGCCACCCGGACAAGATCTCGAACGTACGCCCGATGCTCAAGCGCGTGAAGGGCACCGACCATTACTATGCCGAGCTTCCCGACAGCGAGCTGAAGCGCGTGGGAATCAAGCCCTACCTTCCGGGAGGTGCAGAATAAATGACCGAGAAGAACAACCAAGCGGCGGAAATCGTCGAAAAGGACCTTGTCGCCGCTGCAAGCGACACAGAGTCCGTGAACGACTTCGAGTCTGCAGAAGGCCGCATGCTTATCACCGAGCAGGAAGACGCGAAGGGCGAAAACGCGCCTACGAGCACCGCAGCAGACAGCAGGGACGAGAAGACGCCTATCATCTTTCTTGACGATGTGCACGTGATCTTCAAGACGCGCACGGGCTCGATTTTGCACCCGAACAAGGTGCACGCGGTGAATGGCCTTACCCTGAAGCTCATGCCAGGCGAGACCATCGGTATCGTCGGTGAGTCGGGTTGCGGCAAATCGACCACGGCAAACGTGATGTGCGGCCTGCAAGCGCCCACGTCGGGGCACGTTTACTTCAAGGGAACCGACGTCACGAAGCGCACCGCAGCGCAGCGCCGCATCATCGGCCGCGTGATCTCGGTCGTGTTCCAGGACCCGGCGACCGCGCTGAACGCCCGCATGAGCGTGCGCGACCAGCTGACCGACCCGATGGTCGTGCACAACGTGGGCGATGCGAAATCTCGCGAGGCCCGCGTGCATGAGCTCATCGAGATGGTGGGCCTGCCAGAATCCGTTCTCGATGCGCTGCCCGGTCAGATGTCCGGCGGCCAGCGCCAGCGCGTGGCCATTGCTCGTGCGCTGTCGCTCAACCCTGACGCCATCATCGCCGATGAGCCGACGTCCGCACTCGACGTCTCGGTTCGCGCGCAGATTCTGAACTTGCTCATGGACCTGAAGAAGCAACTCGGCCTTGCCATGGTATTCATCAGCCACGACATTCAGACAGTGCGTTACATCTCCGACCGCATCATCGTCATGAACCACGGTCAGGCAGTCGAGCGGGGAACCGCCGAAGAGGTGTTCAACCACCCCAAGGACGACTACACGCGCCTGCTTCTGGGCGCGGCTCCCTCGCTTCTCCACCCCAATCTTGGGAAAGAGTAAGCGCCGAATCAGCAAGAACGAAGGGCGACTCGCAAGGGTCGCCCTTTTTGTTTGCGAGAGACAGGAAATCCCAATCCCAAGGATGGATGTGGGGTGCGTTTCGTGCTCAAACAGTCCTGCTCGCGCAAACAGCCCACTGGGCTGTTTGGCTCGTGTGGAACTGCGCGCGAAACGCACCCCACATCCATCGAGCGTCATATGGAGTTGCGTAAAACGTTCTTCCCTCTCCTCTTTTCGTGTGATGAAAAGCGGCCTTTCCTTGACGCGTTTTACCTGCGTGCTATGCTTTTCGAGTTTGAAACAAGACCGTCAAATGAAAGGCACGGCATGGACACCAAAGAGTTCCACGGCGTAATTCCCCCCGTGGTAATCCCCCTGAACGAAAAGAAGCAGCTCGACCTCGAGTCGTTCGAGCGCTCCATCAACCGCATGATCGACGCAGGCGTGAACGGCCTGTTCTTCCTGGGATCCTCGGGCGAGGTCGCCTTCCTCACCGACGCTCAGCGCTATCACGTGCTACAGGAGGCCGTGGCCATCGTGAACCATCGCGTGCCCGTTCTCGCCGGCGTCATCGACATGGAAACGCTGCGCGTCATCGACCAGTGCAAGCGCGCGAAGGGCTACGGCGTCGACGCGCTCGTCGCGACCGCACCGTTTTACGCGCTCGGCGGCCCGCGCGAGGTCGAGCGCCATTTCCGCGACATCCGCGAGAACACCGATCTGCCCCTGTTCGCCTACGACCTGCCCGTGTGCGTGCACACCAAGCTCGATCCCACGATGCTCGTAAGCCTCGGCAAAGACGGCGTGCTCCAGGGCGTGAAGGACTCCTCCGGCGATGACGTCTCCTTCCGCTGGCTCGTGCTCGAAAACGAGGACGCCGGCCATCCGCTTCAGCTGCTCACCGGCCATGAGGTCTGCGTCGACGGCGCTTACCTCGGCGGCGCGGACGGCTCCGTTCCCGGTCTCGCGAACCTCGATCCGTTCAGCTACGTCGAGCAGTACAAGGCGTTCCAGGCGGGCGACTGGGCGAAGGTCAAGGAGCTGCAGGATCACCTCGCACGCCTCATGTTCCTCACCCGCGTCGTGAAGGCGACCGTCGGCTTCGGTGCCGGCGTGGGCGCGTTCAAGACGGCACTGTGGCAGATGGGCGTGTTCAACACAAACCAGATGCGCGAGCCCGTCCAGGCGCTCGAGGGCGAAGATGTCGCAGCCATTGTCGAGGTCCTCAAGAAAGCTGGCCTCATGGACGCCGATGCACCAATCCGCAAATAACGTCACCTGTAAGAGGAGCGCGGCGTGCAAGGGCTAAAGGTCCGCGCGCCGCGCTCTTTTCTTTCGAGCCATTCAAGGAGCAGCATGGCAACCTTTCCTGCGAACTGCGAATTTCCAGCGCGCGTCGTCGCAATCGATGTGGGCGGGACCAAGATCACCGGCAGCATCGTGCGCTACGATTCCGCCGAAGCCGAACCCGTCGTGGAAGATTCGCGCACCGTGGCGACCGAGGCGATGAAGGGCGGAGCAAGCGTCCTCGACAAGATTTGCTCGCTCGCTTGCAACCTCGCCGCATGCGCCCCCTCCTCCCCTCTCGGCATCGGAGTGGGAACCGCCGGGCGCGTCGACGCGAAGTCGGGAGATATCGCCTACGCGAACGACCTCATGCCGGGCTGGGGCGGACAGCCGCTTGCATCGGCATTGCATGAGCGCTCTGGCCTTCCCGCCGCCGTTTTGAACGACGTGCAGGCTTATGCGGTGGGTGAAGCCCGGTGGGGCGCCGGGCGCGGTGCCGATACCTGCATCATGATTGCCGCGGGAACCGGCGTCGGCGGCGCCGTCATCGCACATGGCCGCATCGTGCGCGGCAAGCACGGCTTCGCAGGCGAGGTGGGTCATATGGCATCTTCCGTCGCCACGGGAATACCCTGTGCATGCGGCGGAAGCGGACATCTGGAAGGCGTCGCCGCAGGCAGCGGCATCGAAGCGCGCTTCTTCGAGGCCACAGAGGAACACCTCTCCGGCGCCGAGATTTCCGCACTCGCCGCAAAAGGCGAGCAGCCCGCTCGACGCATCATCAAGGAAGCGGGCTTTGCGCTCGGCCAGGCCATCGCAGGACTGACGAACATCCTTGATCCCGACATCGTCATTTTGTCAGGATCGGTGGTGAAAGCCGGCGCAGAATGGCGCGCGGAGCTGCAACGAGGATTCGACAGCCAAATTCCCGCAATTCAGCGCGACCTGCCCATCGTCGATGCCGAGCTCGGCGGTGCCGCTCCGCTCATCGGCGCAGCGGAGAACCTCATCGACTCGCTATAGGACCCTTGCCCTGCTCTGACGATGGCCAGGCAAAACGCACGAGCTGCATGCGCCATCGCAGCTCGCACCCAACCCGACGCATATCTTGTAAATCGCAAAGGAGCATCTCATGATCGATCCCGTTATCCAGCAGCTCAAAGGGAAACTCATCGTAAGCTGCCAGGCCTATATGGGCGAACCCCTGCGTCACCCGGAGACTATGGCTCAGATGGCGCGCGCCTGCGAGCTCGGCGGTGCCGGCGGAATCCGCTGCCAGGGGCTCTCCGACATCTCCGCCATCAAGGGACGTACCGAGGTGCCCGTCATCGGCATTTGGAAGGAAGGCCACGAGGGCGTCTACATCACCCCGACGCTGCGTCATGCGCGCGCCTGCGTTGCCGCAGGTGCCGACATCGTCGCAGTAGATGCCACTGACCGCCCGAGACCCGACGGCAAGACGCTTGAAGACACCGTCCGCCCGCTCAAGGAAGAAGGCGTGCTCGTCATGGCCGATTGCGCGACGATCGAGGACATCCGTCATGCCTTCGCCATCGGATGCGACATCGCCTCGACCACGCTCTCGCATCCCGGCGCCGCCATCGATTGCGGCATGGCCGACGGGCCCGATGTTGCGCTTATGCGCCAAGCGACGACGGAATTCCCCGACAAGCCCGTCATCTGCGAAGGCCGCGTCCACACGCCCGCCGACGCGAAGGCCGCCATGGACGCCGGCGCCTGGGCAGTCGTCGTGGGAACTGCCATCACGCACCCCACATCCATCACGAGCTGGTTTGTGGAAGCGATCGAAGGGTAAAAGTACGCCGAATCGAGTCAATCCTGGCGCAAAAGTCGAGGTGTCCCACTCGGTAGTAAGGGACCAACAAGAAATCCCAGGTCGAGCAAGCGCTTGACCTGGGATTTCTTGTTTTAGAGCCTGCTCGAGTCCGTCGCATTCCCCAATTCGAGTGCTCTACCCGCGGGATACCTCGGCTTTTGTGCCAAAATCGTCCTCTCAGGATGCACTTTTTAGCAGCGAGGGTTAGTTGTCGTTTCTCGCTTATTCCGCACACCCCCTGCGCGCCTTTAACCCACCTAGGCTTTCCTTTAGAACAACAGCTTCCCTCGCAAGACGACGTGCTTTACCCGAAGATCCCCGTCGAGCACGACGGCATCGGCAATCTTCCTGGGCGCAATGCTCCCACGCTCGTCCTCGATTCCGAGCGCCTTCGCGGGCGTCATCGTTGCGGCGCGAACCGCATCGGCCAAGGGGATTCCCATCTTCGTCACCGCCGTACGCAAGCACGCCATGACGCTGCTCACACTGCCCGCAAGCGACCCGTTCTCGATAGTCGCGCGATTGCCGTGCACGGTGAACAGCTGTCCGCCGAGCTCGAAGGTCCCGTCGCCCAGCCCGCACGCGCGCAGCGAGTCGCTGATCAAAATCATGCGCTCGGGGAAAAGCGAGAACGCGAGGCGAACCATCGAAGGCGCGATATGCACGCCGTCGGCGATAATCTCGCAGGTCACGTCGCGGCGATCGGCGGCAGCGGCGATCGGACCAGGCTCGCGATGATGCAGCCCCGGCATTGCATTAAACAGATGGGTCATATGGCGCGCACCCGCATCGAAAGCGGCGGCAGCCGTCTCGTAGTCGGCACACATGTGAGCAAGCGACACGCGCACGCGGTCAGCCGCCTCGCGAATGAACTCCAGGTTGCCCGGTTCCTCCGGCGCCACATCAACCAGCTTGATCTTTCCGTTCGCCGCCTCTTGCCAGCGTTCGAATTCCTCCATTGTCGCACCGCGCACGTACGACGGGTTTTGCGCGCCGACTTTCCCCGGCGAGATGAAGGGACCCTCCATGTTGATTCCGACAATCGCGGCCTCATCGTCAGTACCAGAATGCTCGGCAATCGATGACACGATAGGAACCAAACGCTCCTCGGGAAGCGTCATCGTCGTCGGGAATAGGGCCGTAACGCCCTGAGAAGCTTCGTAACGGGCGATTGCGGCGATTCCCTCATCATCGGCGTCACAGAAGTCATGCCCCACCGCTCCGTGGAAATGCACATCAATGAGACCGGGAACAACCCAGCAGCTGGAAGCGTCGATCGTCTGACCTGGCGAGCGCTCCCCTATCGGCTCCTCCGCGAAGACACCACCCTCGACATACACGTCGCGCGCGTCGAACCCTGCACCGCTGAAGACCTTGCCGCCAGAAATAATCATACGCTTCCCTTTCCCACATCGCCCATACAACCCAGGCCGCCAAGCCACCAGACTCGGCTAAAGCGCAGCCGCCGCCTCCTTGTCGAGCACCACCGTCACATCCGGGTGCAGCTGCAAAATGCTCGCAGGAACCTGCGGAACCACTGGCCCGCGAAGCACGTCACGAACGATTTCCGCCTTGCCTGAGCCATTCACCACGAGAAGAATCTTGCGCGCCTTCATGATGGTGCCGATACCCATGGTGTACGCCTCGCGCGGCACCTCATCGGCGGAGTCGAACAGGCGGCTGTTCGCCTGGATGGTGCTCTCCGTAAGCTCGACGCAATGGGTGGTCACAGGGAAGGAATCACACGGCTCGTTAAATCCGATGTGCCCGTTGTGTCCCAAGCCCAGAAGCTGCAGGTCGACACCGCCTGCTTGCGTAATTGCCTGTTCGTATGCATCGCAAGCCGCCTGGGCGTCCTCCATCGAACCGTCGGGGACATGCGTCTTCTCGACGTCGATATCGACATGGTCGAAGAGGTTGTCCTGCATAAAGTAGCGGTAGCTCTGGTCGTGAGTTCCAGGCAGTCCGCGATACTCGTCAAGATTGAACGACTGCGCATTCGCAAAGCTGATTTCGCCTGCGTCGCACGCGCGCACGAGCTCGGCATACAGGCCAATCGGGGTCGTACCCGTCGCGAGGCCAAGGACACTGTCCGGCTTCGCCTTCAGCTGCTCCGCGATCACGTTCGCCGCGGCAACGCTCATCTCCTCATAGTTTTCGGTAACTACTACGTTCACGTCAGTTTTCCTTTCCAACCAGCGGCCCACGGCCACTCCTTCGCCTTAATTCGATGCAACGCGCATGCTGCAGCGCACTCGTTATGTCCAGAACAGTACCGTCTCAAAGAAGCTCGAATACGCCCATGAATACACGTCAGAATACCATCCCGTTTCGGGAACGAAGCAAATGAGCGCGCTATAGAAAACGCTCACCGCCACAAGCGCGAGAAGCACTTTGGTGAATACCTGTGCCATTGTCGAACCTGGCACAAGATTCTCGTTCACAATGAAGACGAGAAGCACCGCGGCAGCCAAGAACATGAAGCTGAAATCGGCATAGTAGCGCTGCAAGATTCCCGCCATCTCCGCATCAAGCAGCGCGACGATGACGCCCGCTGCGATCAGCACCACAATGACGCCCATGGTTGTGCGCGTCGAGCGCTGAGAAATTCGCAGCTTCAGGATGCGGGAAGCGAACGGAAGCACCCAAAGCACCGGAAGGCAGGCCAGCACGCCGCCGAAGGTGACTTCTTTGATAGTCTGCCCCATGTAGGTGGTCTCAAACGGCGTCGGCTGCAGGAAGGGGAACACCCCCGTCACACATGGCGGCTGCAAAAAGTACGTAAACAATGCGGGAGCCAAGCGCCCCACGTTCATTCCGCGCTTCGTCATGTCGTTGACCGTGAGATTGTAGTTCGCGCCGAAGTCGGTGAGGGACCCGAAACGCGCATTGTTATACAGCATGATGCCAGCAGCGACCACGACATACGGCGCTATTAAGCAAGCGAATTCTCGAGCGCCGCGCCTCGTGAAAAGCCGGCGCTCGGTGATGTAGCGACGCCAGAACAGCGGGAAGGCAAGAAACGACAGCAGCACGAGCTGAGGTCGGCACCCCGCAACAAGCGCCATGCATAGCGAGCCCGCCAGATACCATCCACACGGCCTCTGCGAGCCACGACCACACATCCACAGATAGAGCCCCCAGACAGAGAACGCCAGGCCGCACGCAATCGGCAGCGAGTAGAACGTCGGAAACTTCACCAGATACAAAATGCCGCAGCACGTGACAAGGGCAATCTGGAGGAGCAGATACAGCCCAAGGCTCACCTGCTTGAAATGGTAGCGAGCAAAGCGATCGAGCAAGGCCGAGCACCCCAGGATGAAAGCAATCACTGCGAGGAGCACGCCGATAGCCGTTGGGAAACTTGCGCCTGTCGCCAGATAGAACGGCAAGTAAAACAAAAGCACCGGAACCACACCAAAGTACACGTAATAGTGCCCCTGGTAGTAAGCGACGTCGAACAGGTACGGCTCGCCCGTCTCCTTCTGTAACTCATCACGAGCGCCCTTATCATAGGGATCGTCCATCTGCTGAAGCCAGTCGGGCGGTTCCTCTTCCAGATAGAGCTTCCCCTGCGACATGGATTTGGCGAGCTCGGCATACTGCTGCGCATTCTCACCGCCGACCTCAAACGGGTTCGCAATGCTATGGCCGTCCCACGATCCGAAGTTGTAGGTAGACGTGGCAACGCCCACAAGGTTGGACCCCATGAAGAGAAACGACGAGATGAGCACGACCTCAATCGCGACCGCGCAGATGATTCCCCCCTTCGAGAGCTTTGGCCGGCGAGCAATGCTCACGCGGTAAACGCTCGAACCAGGTCGGAAGAGATACGTAAACGCCAGGAGTCCGATCACGCCGAAAAAGCGAAGGAAGTTGAATGAAAACGGCCGATGGGCGTTCAACACGAGACTTGTCAGGCGAACCGGGTAGTTGGTCTTCTCGTTGCCGACAAGCTCGATTCGAAGATTCTTAACGTAGCCCGTAGTGTTCAGATTCACGTACTGGCTCTCCGGCACCATGGTCGAGATGTCGACCTCGGGAACACCGAGGGTATATTCCGTCGTATCAAAGTATGTTGCGTGGGCATCGTCGGTGAACTGAATCTTGAAAGTGAGGTTTTGCGCGGGCTGTTCCCAATCGAACTTAAGGTACACATTGTGGACTTCAGTGTTCAAGTTGGAGAACTCAATGACGTTGTCGACTTCGGTAATCTTATACTGCTCGTCGCTTGATTCCTGCAACTCGAGGGAATCGCTTAAGTCAATCGAGTTGTAGCCTAGCGACTTATAGAAGTTGATGTTGAACACAAAAACTTCGAGGAATAGCGCAATTACGATAATGACAGCCGCCACCTTGGCGATATGCGCAAGCAAAGAACGCCTCGGGAGGACCCGAGACTCATACAGATACGTGATATTCCTTCGGAGCGTTGGCATGACTCATTATTATAGCGGAGAAAGGCCCCGCTCAATGAACTGCATCCCAATTCTTGGACGGGCTAATTAGCGGCCTACGCCGCACATAGGGACTGATTCCGGAACTCCTCCGGGGTCAGTCCCTTTAGTTTAACCTGCCTCCTTCTCGTGTTCCAGTGGATG
>NZ_WAJR01000015.1 GCF_008831035.1 Ellagibacter isourolithinifaciens
CATCCACTGGAACACGAGAAGGAGGCAGGTTAAACTAAAGGGACTGACCCCGGAGGAGTTCCGGAATCAGTCCCTATGTGCGGCGTAGGCCGCTAATTAGCCCGTCCAAGAATTGGGATGCAGTTCAAATTGAACCTGGGGCTTACTAGCAGGCGTCAGACGCTCAGAGATAGGACTCTAGGCGTTGAACAGCTCGATGGAATCGCCTTCCTTGAGCGTGACCATGGCCTTCTTCCACGTACGGGTACGGCCAGCCGCACCGCGCATGCGCTTCGGCTTGGATTTCACGTTCAGGGTGTTCACCTTGGTCACCGTCACGTTGAAGATGGCCTCAACTGCCTGACGGATCTCAACCTTGTTGGAGGTCTTTGCGACCTCGAAGGTGTAGGTGTTCTTCTCCATCATGTCGTAGCTGTGCTCCGTGATGACGGGGCGGATGATAACCTCGCGAGGATCCTTCATTTATGCAAGCACCTCCTCGATGCGGGCCAGGGTGGACTCAGTCAGCACGAGCGTCTTGTTATCCAAGAAGTCGTAGGTGTTGATCATGCACACCGGGACGATGGTGACAGTCGGGATGTTGCGGAAGGACTTGTAGGTGTTGATGTCCTCATTGCCGATCACGAGCGTCGCACGACCTTCGATGCCGAGCGCCTTCAGGGCAGCAACGGCGTCCTTGGTGCAGGGCTTCTCGAAGTTCCAATCAGCGACAACCATGAGCTGGTTGTCGGCGAGCTTCGCGGAAAGCGCAGAGCGCATCGCGAGCTTGATCTCCTTCTTGTTCACCTTCATCTCGTAGGAGCGGGGGTGCGGACCGAACACGGTGCCGCCGCCAGCCCATTGAGGTGCGCGGATGGTGCCCTGACGAGCGCGGCCGGTGCCCTTCTGGCGCCACGGCTTCTTGCCGCCGCCACGAACCTCGCCGCGGGTCTTGGTGTCATGCGTGCCCTGGCGCCACGAAGCGCGCTGCGCGCGGACCGCAAGGTGCATGACCGGGACGTTCGGCTCGATGCCGAACACGGAAGGATTGAGCTCGGCAGTGCCGGTCTTCTCACCCTTCGCGTCCTTGATATCAATCGTTGCCATATGTAATGCAGCTCCTAATCTTCGTTACTAACTACGCCATGCGCACGCGCACGATGCCGTTCTTGCCGCCCGGGATACCACCCTTGACGAGGATGAGGTTCTGCTCCTCATCGATGCGAACGACCTCGAGGTTGCGGACGGTCACCGTATCGCAGCCCATGTGACCCGGCATGCGAACGCCCTTGAAGACGCGGGACGGGGTTGCGCACTGGCCAACCGAACCGGGGGCGCGATGGAAGTGCGCACCATGTCCGCCAGGACCACCGGCAAAGCCGTAGCGCTTGATGACGCCCGCGAAGCCCTTGCCTTTGGAAGTGCCGGTGACGTCGACCTTCTTCACGTCGGCAAATGCCGCGACGGTCTGCAGGTCGCCCGTCTTGTACTCGCTCGCGTCCTCGACGCGAACCTCGCGCAGGTAACGAACAGGCTCGGTGCCGAGCTTCTCGAAATGGCCCGCCATCGGCTTGTTGACCTTCTTCGGCTTGATTGCGCCGAAGCCCAACTGAACAGCTTCGTAACCGTCCGTAGCCTTCGTCTTCACCTGGCAGACCTTGTTCGGCTCAGCCTGGATAACGGTAACGGGAACGACGGTTTCGTTCTCAGCGAAGATCTGCGTCATGCCGATCTTCTTGCCAAAGATTGCATTAATCATTTAAAAGAGCCCCCTTACAGCTTGATCTCGATGTCGACGCCGGCCGGGAGATCGAGACGCATCAGGGAATCGACCGTGTTCGGGGTCGGCTCCAGGATGTCGATGAGGCGCTTGTGAGTGCGCATCTCGAACTGCTCGCGGGAATCCTTGTCGACGTGCGGGCCCTTGACGACGCAATACATGTTGCGCTCCGTCGGCAGCGGAATAGGACCGGACACCTTGGCACCCGTCTTCTGCGCGGTATCGACGATGAGCTTGGTGGACTGATCCACGATCTCATGATCGTACCCCTTCAAGCGGATGCGAATCTTCTGATTAGCCACTTATCTTACCTCCATTAAGCTTGTCGCAGCCGCGCTCTACGCGTTGCCGCCAGCCTTGCTGATAATCTCTTCGGACACGCTCTTCGGAACCGGCTCGTAGGACGCGAACTGCATCGTGTACGTCGCACGGCCCTGGGTGCCGGAGCGCAGGTCGGTTGCATAGCCGAACATCTCGCCCAGCGGAACCTTCGCGGAGATGACGACGGCGTTGCCACGTGCTTCCTGGCCGCAGATCATGCCGCGGCGGCTCGGGATGTCGCCCATGACGAAGCCCATGTACTCCTCGGGGGTTTCAACCTCGACGGACATGACCGGCTCGAGGATGACCGGGTCAGACTTGCGCAGCGCGTCCTTGATCGCCATGGAGCCTGCAACCTTGAATGCAGCCTCGGAAGAGTCGACGTCGTGGTAAGAACCATCGATGAGCTCGACGCGAACGTCCTCGACGGGATAGCCAGCCAGAACGCCCGTGTTGAGAGCTTCCTGGATGCCCTTGTCGATGGAAGGAATGTACTCCTTCGGCACGACGCCGCCGACGATCTTGTTCTCGAACTCGTAGCCCTTGCCGGCTTCCTGCGGATACATGTTGATGACCGCATGGCCGTACTGGCCGCGACCACCGGACTGGCGGACGAACTTGCCTTCGGCGTTGAGCACTTCGTGGCCCGGACGCTCGCGGTAGGCAACCTGCGGCTTACCAACGTTCGCCTCGACCTTGAACTCGCGCAGAAGACGGTCGACGATGATCTCGAGGTGAAGCTCGCCCATGCCGGCGATGATGGTCTGGCCGGTCTCATGGTTGGTCGACACACGGAACGTCGGGTCCTCTTCGGCCAGCTTCTGGAGTGCGATCTCCATCTTGGTCTGGTCGGCCTTGGTCTTCGGCTCGACAGCAACGTCGATGACGGGGTCGGCGAATTCCATGGACTCGAGGATGATCGGCGCGTCTTCCTCGCACAGCGTGTCGCCCGTGGTCGTGTTCTTCAGGCCAACGACGGCGACGATGTCGCCAGCGGAGCAGGCATCGATGTCGACGCGCTGGTTGGAGTGCATCTGAAGCAGGCGGCCGATGCGCTCTTTCTTATCCTTGGTGGCGTTGGACACGTAGGAACCAGCGTCCAGATGGCCGGAGTACACACGCAGGTAGGTGAGCTTGCCGACGAACGGGTCGGTCATGATCTTGAACGCGAGGGCCGCAAACGGGGCCTTCGGATCGCTCGGGCGCTCATCTTCCTCGCCGGTCTCGGGGTTGGTGCCCTTGATGGCGGGAACGTCGATCGGAGCCGGGAGGTAGTCGACAACGGCGTCGAGGAGTTCCTGCACGCCCTTGTTCTTGTAGGCGGAGCCCACGAACACGGGGTTGATCTTACAGGCGATGACGCCCTTGCGCAGGGCAGCCTTCAGCTCTTCGACGGAGACTTCCTCTTCCATGAGGACCTTCTCCATGAGGTCGTCGTCGCAGTCGGCGGCAGCCTCGAGGAGCTCCTGATGGTAAAGCTCGGCGTCCTCTTTGAACTCGGCGGGGATCTCGTCCATGGGCTCAGGGTAGGTCATGCCCTTGTCGTCGGCCTTGAAGTCCCATGCGGTCATGGTGACAAGGTCGATGACGCCCCAGAAGTTGTCCTCGGCGCCCATCGGGAGCTGTGCCGCGACGGCCTTGGCACCCAGGCGATCTTTCATGGTCTGAATCGCATGGAGGAAGTCAGCGCCAACGCGGTCGTACTTGTTGATGAAGGCGATGCGGGGAACGCCGTAGCGCTCCGCCTGACGCCAAACAGTCTCGGACTGCGGCTGGACGCCGGCAACGGCGTCGAACACGGCGACGGTGCCGTCGAGAACGCGCAGGGAGCGCTCAACCTCGGCGGTGAAGTCCACGTGGCCCGGGGTGTCGATAATCTGGAAGCGGTAGGTCTCGTCGTCCTTCTTCCAGAAGCAGGTGGTAGCAGCAGCGGTGATGGTCACGCCGCGCTCCTGCTCCTGCACCATCCAGTCCATCGTCGCGGCGCCATCATGCACCTCGCCGATCTTGTGGGTCTTGCCAGTGTAGTAAAGGATTCGCTCGGTAGTGGTCGTCTTACCGGCATCGATGTGGGCCATGATGCCGAAGTTACGGGTGAGCTTCAGGTCGTTAGTCTTAGCCATGTTCCCTCACGACCTAGAAGCGGTAGTGCGAGAACGCACGGTTGGACTCGGCCATCTTGTAGAGATCCTCACGCTTCTTGACGGAAGCGCCGGTGTTCTCGGCTGCGTCCATGATCTCGGCAGCGAGGCGCTGCTTCATGGTGTGCTCCTTGCGCTTGCGCGAGAAGTCGACGATCCAGCGGATGGCGAGCGTGGTGGCACGACGGGAGTTGACCTCCATCGGCACCTGGTAGGTTGCGCCGCCGACACGCTTCGGCTTGACTTCGAGCGTGGGGCGAACGTTGTCCATGGCCTTCTTGAAGACGGACAGGGGATCCTGGCCAGACTTCTCCTCGACAATGTCGAAAGCACCATAAACGATGCCCTCGGCGATGGACTTCTTGCCATCGAGCATGATCTTGTTGATCAGCTGGGTGACGAGACGATTGTTGAACTTTGCGTCCGGCTGAGTTTCACGACGGACTGCTGCTGCACGACGCGGCATTGGGTAACTCCTTCTTTCCTGCGCGCTTCGAGGGGGCTTTCCTAACCTCCCATTAGGCCTTTCTTTTCTGGCCCGCGCGACTTAGCGGTTTACTTATTTCGGGCGCTTGGCACCGTAGCGGCTGCGAGCCTGCTTGCGCTTGTCGACTGCAGCGCAGTCGAGAGCAGCGCGGATGACCTTGTAACGGACACCAGGAAGGTCCTTAACACGACCACCGCGGATAAGCACCATGGAGTGCTCCTGGAGGTTGTGACCTTCGCCGGGGATGTAGGCCGTTACTTCCATGCCGTTGACGAGGCGGACACGGCAAACCTTACGAAGAGCCGAGTTCGGCTTCTTCGGCGTGGTGGTGTACACACGGGTGCACACGCCACGCTTCTGCGGGTTGCCCTTGAGCGCCGGCGTCTTGGACTTGGCGACAGCCGTCTTGCGGCCCTTGCGGACCAACTGATTAATAGTAGGCAAGTTCCTTCTCCTTCTTTACTACCTGGCTTCGCGCAACCTGACCATGTGGCTGCGAAAACCATATGCCTGCTGGGATTGCCCCGCGTGCGAGGCGCTCCCCCATTTTCATGTACGCTCAGCTGGTGCGCACACGAAAATACACGCCGCAATGCGGCGCGAGTTGGTACTATACGGCTCGAACACCAGCTTGTCAAACGCCACGCACCCGGGTGTGTCTATTCCTTAAGGTAAACGGCGCACAGGGGTGGGACATCATGCGGATAGGTTGCTGTGAGCTGGCAAAACGCAACTTGAAGAAGCTGTCTCGCTGCCGCTTTCAGGGCGATCGCTGCACCGGTGACTCCTCGCTTGGGAGTCGTCTCCTTCTCTTCTCCACAATTAAGCAGCGCAACTTCTGGCGAGGCGGCACCTTTCTGCTTTTCTCGAGCAGCCCGGCAAAACTCGGACCCTTATGCGGAAAAGGGCGCCTGAGGGAAGGCGCCCTGTGAAATCGCGAGCCGTGATAGGGATGGAAGCAGCGACTCGCTGGAAGTATGCAGTTGGTTCGGGCGCGTACGCTCGCTCCAGAAAGGGCCTCGGCGCCTGCGTTACTGGCGGCCTGCTGCACGAACCCCTTCGATGTAGCCGTTTTCCGCGGCCGCCACCGCACGATCGCGGCTTGCGCGGCGTTCCTTGAGCGATTCGGCGGCATCGATGACGCCGCGCTCCTCGTCAAGCTTGCGATTGCGGAAATACACCGCCCAATTCACCGCAATGCACACCACGTTGATGAAGTACACGATGAGCACCCAGTTGATCGTGCCCGATACGAACTTCGCAGCGATGCCGGCAAAGTAGCCGAGCGTGATGAGCAGGATGAACTGCCAGCTCGTGCCCGCCGCCGTACGCGCCTTGTAATTCTTGTACGCATTCATCGGCCACGACAAGCCGAAACAAATGAGCATGACAGCTTCAAGCACTTCCGCCACGGTAATACCATCTCCCGAATCGAGCATTTTACAACTTGATTCATGGTAGGCTTTCTCTTGATAATGTCCAATATATCTTTAAGATGAAACCGATAAGTAATCCATTATCGAATTGGAGCACCCATGGAACTGCTTCAGCTGAAATACTTCCTCGCCGTAGCCGAAAGTGAGCACATGACCAACACGGCGAAGCAGCTCCACATCGCCCAGCCTGCGCTCACGCAGTCAATCCACCGCCTCGAGCAGGAGCTCGGCGTGAGCCTGTTCGAGCGTGCGGGGCGCGGCATCCGCCTCTCCCCCGCCGGCGCCTACGTTCGAGACCGCGTGAAGCCCGCGATGGAAACCCTCGAGAATGTGGTGCGCGACGTGCAGCTTTTCCAACAGGGCGAGCAGGGCGTAGTCCGCGTCGGCGTCCATGCGGCATCCGGGGTGGCCATTGACGGCATCGCCGCCTATAGCGAGCTCAACCCGCATGTCTCGTTCGAGATCACACAGGACGAGCGCGAGCGGCATCGCGATGTCATCGTGACGACCATCACGCCGCGCGGCTCGAGCACGGTGGAAAACGCCGTCGAGAAAACGCCCTTCTCCGAGCGCATCGGCATCGCCGTTCCCGCAGGCAGCGCGCTTGGGGAAACCGCCTCGCTTTCCGATTTCGCAAGCGAGCGGTTCATCGCGCTCGCCGGCTCACGCCGCTTCCGCGAGGTGTGCGACACCTTCTGCGCGCGCCGCGCCTTCACCCCGCACATCGCCTTCGAAAGCGACAACCCCCTCGTCGTGAAGAAGATGATTGGCCTCGGGCTTGGTGTGGGGTTTTGGCCCGACCACAGCTGGGGCGACCTCGACCCGAAGTCCTGCCGCCTCGTCCATCTGCAGGAAACCGAATTCACGCGCGATGTCATCGTGGCGAAAACGAGCCGCTGCACCCCAGATTCCGAAGCGCAACGATTCTACGAGTTCCTGCTCGACTACGTGGCGAAACGCTGGGAGGAGTAGCGCGAAAGCACTCGGCGGAGAAGCGGCGCGGCTATCCCTGCAGGTAGGGAGAGGGCGCACGTCCAGCGCACCTCTTCCACGACGGCTATCCCACAACAGGGACAACTTCAACAGCGCAGAAATCGCTCGAGCACGAAAAAGGCCCCGACGCCTGCGGATAAATCTCCGCAAAGCAACGGGGCCTTGATTGTTCGGGTGCGGCGAGAGTCCGCCTTCGCAGACGAGCTTGCCGATCTAGGCAGCGAGGATAGGCGCCGCGACCTGCTTCTTGCGGGAAAGAACGCCGGGCATCCAAGCACTTTCGCCATCGTTCAAGTTCACGCCGAACACGTCGGAGACGAACTGCGTATCGCCCTCGCAAATGAACTGCGAGCCCTCAGCGAGGATGTCAGTCGCGAAGAACAGCACGAACTGGTAGCCCTTTTCAGCGACGAGCGCTTTGATAGCCTCACGAATCTCGGCTTCGCGGCCGAGGACCGCCTTCAAGTCGACGGTCTCGAACTGGCCGATGTAGACCTTGTTGCCATTCTTGAGTTCGAATTCCTTCGCGTCGGCGTTCACCAGCTTGTCGATAGGAAGCTCGGCGGGGTTCGAACGGCACTTGAAGATGTCCATTCCGTATTCGACCGGATCGACGCCCAGGGTCTTGGCCGTACGCGCAATCATGTCGCGGTCGAAATCAGTCGTGGTGGGCGACTTCATGATGACGGTGTCGGTGAGCATCGCACCGAGCAGCAGTGCGGCGATGGACTCGGGAAGCTCCACACCCTCGATCTCGAATTCGCGCGCGACGATGGCGGCGGTGGAGCCGACGGGCTTCACGTTCACGCGAATCGGCTGCGCGGTGGTAAGGCCGCCCAGGCGGTGATGGTCGACAACTTCGACAAGGTCGTCAGTGTTCAAGCCGTCCACGGACTGGAGCATCTCGTTATGATCGACGAGGATGACCTTAGCGCCCTCGGGAACCGACTCGATAAGGCGGGGCTGCTCGATGCCGCGCTCGCCCATGATCCACTCGGTCTCGGGAGGAAGCGGCCCCAGGCGCACCGGCTCGAAGACGGCCTCCTCGCCCGCGCGGCGCGCGAGCTCGTTTTTCAGGTATGCATACCCGACAGCCGCGCTTATGGCGTCGTTATCAGGGTTTTTGTGACCGACGACGATGATCGATGACATGTTCTCTCTCCTTGTTTCTCCGCCGTGCAGCTCAAAGCGGCAGCGTACATCGTGATGCGCAACTAACCTGAGCGATCTCGGCGGGATGTTGAAAATGCCCGAACAGTATAACGCACGCCCCGCATCGCGCGAGCTCGGAAACGCAATCGCGCTAGGCATCGGCGTGAAAGGGATTGCAGGTCGCGAAGCCTCTGCGCTTGCGAGCTCGTGCCTTCCATCCCCTTTGCCCCAACGCAACTGATATATAGTGTTGATGGAATCGGCACGGCGATGCGCGACTCGAAACGGAAGTTGAGGATGCTTGTCGTGCGCATTATCTACGCAGCGTGCGCCATTGCACATATCGCGTATGCCACGAGCGGCTTCGCACACGCTGCGCGCAATGTGAGCGCATTCCGCGAGACGCGCGCGACAGCATCAAACTGAGGAGAAACAGGAGCGCATTCCCATGAAAACGCTTGGACTTCGCGATATCATCGGCCCGATCATGGTCGGACCTTCCTCCTCGCATACCGCAGGCGCGCTGCGCATCGCGCTTATGGCGAGAAACCTGTGCGGCTCGGCACCCCAAAAAGCGGTGTTTCGTCTTCTCGGATCGTTCGCGCACACCTACCAGGGGCACGGCACTGACAAGGCACTCGTTGCTGGCATGCTTGGGTTTGCCGCTGACGACCTGCGCGTTCGCGACTCCTTCCGCTGGGCCTCCGCAAAGGGGCTCGCATTCTCCTTCACCCCCGACCCTCAGGCCGACGATTTCGCGCACCCCAACACGATCGACGTCACCGTGACTGATGAATCAGGTTGCACGGTTTGCGTGCGCGGCGAGAGCATCGGCGGCGGCGCAGCCGTGATCACGCGCCTCGACGGCATCGACGTGCACATCACCGGCGAGCACACGAGCGTCGTCGTGCGGCAGCGAGACGAGGCAGGCGTGCTCGCCCATATCGCAAGGTGCCTATCGAACGAGGGCGTGAACATCGCAACGACTCGCATGTTCCGCGAAAGACGCGGCCAGGTGGCCTACACCGTGCTCGAATGCGACCAACGGGTGAGCGACAAGGTGCGCCGTGCGATCGCCGAGCACCCCGGCATCTTCGACGTGCGCGTGATTCCCGCCGACAGCACAGCTTCCGAGGGCGAAGGCGCGAAAGGCTGTCCCATCGACGAGGAGCAGGCGCTTATAAGCTTCGAAGCGCTCGATTTTGCGAGCGGGAAAGAGCTTTTGAACTGGTGCGACGCCCATGATTCAGCCATCTCGCAAGCCTTCTGCGCCCGAGAGGAGGCCCTGTGCGCGTCGCAAGGATGCATCGCCGACACGCAGGAATACCTCAAGCGCGCGCTCGATGTGATGCGCGCCTCGACGCTGCGACCGATCGAGGAGCCGGCCGAGTCCATGGGCGGCCTTCTGGGCAGCGAGGCGCAGCGGATGCGCACGTTCCATGCGTCGGGGAGAAGCGTCTGCGGCGATTTGACGGCGAAGGCGGCGACCTATGCGATGGCTGTGCTCGAAACGAACGCTTCGATGGGTCGAATCGTCGCCGCACCCACCGCGGGCAGCGCGGGCGTCGTCCCCGGCGTGCTCATGGCTCTCGGAGAAGAGCACGGGTTCACCGATGAAGACTTGGCTCGCGGGCTTTCCTGCGCGGCCGCCGTGGGATTCCTCATCACGAGAAACGCCACCGTGTCGGGCGCCGAGGGCGGCTGCCAGGCGGAGGTGGGCGCCGCATGCGCCATGGCGGCTGCGGCGACGTGCGAGCTTGCCGGGGGCACGCCCGCGCAGTGCCTGAACGCTGCCGCGAACGCGCTCACTAGCCTGATGGGGCTCGTCTGCGACCCCGTGGCAGGGCTTGTGGAAGTGCCTTGCCAGAAGCGCAACGCGGCAGGCGCCGCCGTGGCGCTCGTGAGCGCGGAGATTGCCCTTGCGGGCATCGGGAACCTCGTCGACTTCGACCAGACGGTCGATGCGATGTTCGCTGTGGGCAAAAGCCTCCCCTTCGAGCTGCGCGAAAGCGCCCTCGGGGGCCTCGCCGCCACCCCCGCCGCCTGCGCCTACTGCGAAAGCTGCATGAGCAGGAGCTAGAGGGCATTCCGCCGAATGCCAGATTCGGGATAGCGCCTTCAGATTCGCTTTCCCAAATCTGAAGGTGCACAGGCAAAATGCGAAGTTGGCCGCGGACAAGAGCGCCGCCGAAAGCAAGGCGCCAGAAAGCTAAGCCTATTTGTCCGAATAATGGCTTCTTGCCGAGTAAATGCGGATTGTATTTCCTTGCACGTCGTAGATAAGTCGATCTTTCTCATTGATTCTTCTAGACCACAAGCCAGACAAGCTGCCCTTAAGTTTTTCAGGCTTCCCCAGCCCCTCATAAGGGTTTTGCAGCGCATCTTCTATCAACTTGTTAATGCGTTTGAGCGTCCGCTTATCCTCGGCTTGCCACCAAAGATAATCTTCCCAGGCATCGTCGGACCACAGTTTAGGCATCCTCTACCTCGATGAGCTCGTGGTTTGCACCTCGTTCTTCGGCAAACTGCTTCATCCCTCGCTCAATCTTGCTCATCAGTCGCGCATTTGATTGGACTTCCAGGTTTTCAATGAGATTATCGTAGTCCATCGCATTCATGACGACCACGTTCGCGCTTGGATCTTTGCTCGTGACCAGCAGCGGAGTCGCGTCATCGCGCGTCTTATCCAAGTATGCCCGTAAATCCTTGCGAAACGTCGAGTACGCAACCGCTTCCATGGCGAGACCTCCATACTTGTACAGATTCTTGTACGATAATTATATTCTACGAAAGTACACAAACGATTGCAAGCGCAGAGACTTCATCTGGCGTTTTCCCAGAATACAAATGCACAACATACCAAGACGAATACTGCAAGGGAAGTCGGCAATCGGGGCAAAATCACTTCTTCCGCATGTATGCACCTCCACATCCGAGAAAAACTGCAATGCCATCACCGATAAAGCTTATTCAACATAACAAGAAAGGATCACCGTGGAAGCAATTAGATGCTAACTATGCGGCAGCATCTTTGAGATCCTTTATCGGAATGCAAACACTCATTTGCGTCGGTTTCCCTTTGCCTTAGTCCTGTTTCTTGAACTCCGGAATCTTGTCTGCCCCAAGCCCGTTGCAAGGCGATTTCCATTTCGGCATCATGGCCGAAGGCGGGAAAGCGAAGGCGGGCATGGCTCGGCATCGCTCAAGTACGTTGCCGAGCCTTTTCGGGCTTTTGCGTTTGGAGCGCATTGCCGCCCGCAAAGGCTACAACCCCAAGTTCTGCGCATCGTGCATATTCTACTTATGAAAGTTCTGCGCATCGTGCATAATGGGGGCATGGAAGTTCTGCGCATCGTGTTAGGAAAGCCATGCTCAAAAGAAAAGCATACGAAAAGCTCCTTGAGTGGAAACAACAACAGGCTGGGAAAACAGCCGTTCTCATAGAAGGCGCCCGCCGCGTCGGGAAAAGCACGCTTGCTAAGGAATTCGGCCTAAACGAATATAAATCATGTCTCGTGATCGACTTCTTCCAAGCCCCCGACGAGGTCAAGCAGTACTTTCGCGATTACAGCAACGATTTCGACGCCTTGTTCCTGTATCTTTCCGCCTATTATTCCGTCGAGCTGTTCGACCGCGAGAGCCTCGTCGTTTTCGATGAAGTGCAGATGTTCCCCTTCGCGCGGGGGCTTGTGAAGTACCTTGTCGCTGACGGCCGGTACGACTATGTTGAAACCGGGTCGCTCCTATCGATCAAACAGAATATCCAGGACATCGTCGTTCCGTCCGAGGAGCAGACGCTTGAGCTCGCGCCGTTCGATTTCGAGGAATTTCTCTGGGCTATGGGCGAGAAGCCCCTAGCGCAGCTCATCGGGTCAAGCTTTGACTCCCTCAAGCCCCTTCCCGACAACCTGCATCGTAAGGCGTCGGCCCTGTTCCGCGAATACATGCTGGTGGGAGGCATGCCCGAGCCTGTGAGGATATACACCGAGCAGCGAAAGTTCCAGCCAGTCGAGCAGGCGAAGCGGCAGATCATCGAGCTGTATCGCAACGACGTGGCGCGCTTCGCCCGCGGTTACGAATTCAAGGTCGTTTCGGTTTTGGACGGTATACCCGGGCAGCTATCCAAGCATGAAAAGAAGTTCACGCTCAGCTCCATCAGCAAAAATGCTCGCATGCGCACGTACGAAGAGGCGTTTTTCTGGCTTTCCGATGCGCGCATAGCGAACATTTGCTACGCCTCCACCGACCCGAGCGTCGGCCTGGGGTTGAGTGTGGAACAAACTTCCCTGAAGTGCTATATGGCAGACACGGGGTTGCTCGCGACGCTTGCACTGTCGACGGGAGCGACGGACGAAGAGGGCGTGTACCGGGCGGTGCTCAGGGGCGACGTGGGCCTCAACGAGGGAATGCTTGTCGAAAACGTGGTCGCGCAATGCCTTGTCGCCAATGGGCGCAAGCTGTTTTTCTATTCGCAGTCGGGGAAGAAGGAAAACCAGCAGCGCATGGAAATCGATTTCCTTATTGTACGACCGTACGTGAACGCGGCAGGAAAACCGCGGATAAGCCCTATCGAAGTGAAGTCGCCGCGGCAGTATGGCACCGTTTCGCTAGACAGGCTCAAAGAGACGTTCGATAAGAAAATCGGCACGCAGTACGTGTTGCACCCGAAACAGATGAAAATCGAAGGCGACCGGGTTTATCTGCCGCTGTATATGGCAGGGTGCTTGTAGCCGAGATGAACTAATCAAGCTCATCGAGTAAATCTTACCCTCATCACCATTATGAGCATACTTTTCCAAAAGCACCCCATTTCTCGTATCCAAGAAATGGGGTGCGGTTCAGCCTTCCCTAGCAGCCTCTTTGCTCGCGCTACCCAATCTTCACGATGGGGGCGTAGTCCTTTAAAAGCTTCTTCGTCTGGCCGGTTTTCGCGAAGCGGATATGGAGCGTGTCGCCGTCGACTTTCACGACCTTGCCGCGGCCGAACGTCTTATGGTCAACTGCGTCGCCGACGGAGAAGGTGACGCCCGCGGCCTCCTTCTTCCCCGCCTTCGGGTTGACGTAGCCGCCTGAACCGTGAACACTCGAGCCCGTATGCCCGCTTCGGCCTGCGCGGTCGCGGTCGCCGCGGCCCGCACTTCCCGATGCGCTCGAGCGCCCGAACACGCGACCGCCGCCCGCTTCCGTACCGCTTCCCGCGATACCGCGACGGCTTCCGCGTTTCTCCCAACCAGTGCCGGAAAAGCCCGCAGAGCCCAGCCCCGAGGTTTGGCGCAGCTCGGCAGGAATCTCGTGGATGAAGCGCGATACCGGGTTCGCCGACGTCTGGCCGAAAATCTGGCGCTGCTGCGCGCACGTGAGGTAGAGCACCTTTCGCGCACGGGTGATCGCAACGTAGGCAAGCCTGCGCTCCTCCTCGATTCCCGCAGCATCGTTCACGCTGTTCATATGCGGGAAAAGCGTCTCCTCCATGCCCGCCGTGAACACGCAGTCGAACTCGAGGCCCTTTGACGAGTGCACGGTCATGAGCGTGACAGCCTTGCCGTCTTCCCCCATGGTGTCCAAATCGGTGCGCAGGCGCACCCACTCGATGAAGTCAGCAAGGGAATCCCCGCGAAGCACGCGGACAGGTTCCGCGTCGCCGGCAACCGCGTCCCCTTCCGTCGGCGCAGCAAACTCCGCGTCGTCTTCCTCATGCGTCTGCGAGAACTCGTCGACGACGCCCATGAACTCCTGGATGTTCTCGATGCGCCCGCGCGCCTCATCGGTGTTCTCGTTGGTGAGCGCCGAGATGAGCCCCGCGCGATCGACGATCATCTCCACCACGCGGCGCAGCTCGCCTGAGTACTCCTGAGCCTCCTTGATAAGCTCCACGAACTCGCCCACCGCGCGGCGGGTCGAGGCGCGCAGCTCGGGGTCAAGCACGACAAGCTCAGCCCCCTGCATGAACGTCATGCCCATCTCGCGTGCAAACTGCTCGATGCGCTCGATGGTGGTCTTGCCGATTCCGCGGCGCGGCACGTTGATGACGCGCTTCGCGGCAATGTCGTCGGAGGGGTTCACGACCAGCGTGAGGTATGCCATGACGTCGCGAATCTCCGCGCGATCGAAGAACTTCGTGCCGCCGACGATGCGGTAGGGCACGCCCGCGCGCAAAAGCATGTCTTCAAGCATGCGCGATTGGGCGTTCGTGCGGTAAAAAACGGCAATCTGGTTGTACGACATGCCCGCCGAGCGGCGCTTCTCGATCTCGCCCGCGATCCAACGGCCCTCGTCGCGCTCGTCGGTTGCCATATAGACGTGGATCTTCTCGCCATCCTCGGCGGAGGTAAAGAGCTTTTTCGCCTTGCGGTGCTGGTTGTTCGCGATGACCGCGTTCGCGGCGGCGAGCACATTGCCCACGCTGCGGTAGTTCTGCTCGAGCTTCACCGTGTGGCAGTTGGGATAGTCCTGCTCGAACTCGAGGATGTTGCGGATGTCGGCACCGCGCCACGAATAAATGGACTGGTCGTCGTCGCCCACGACCATGATGTTTTTGTACTTCTGCGCCAAAAGCCCGGTGATAGCATACTGCGCATGGTTCGTGTCCTGATATTCATCCACCATGATGTAACGGAAGCGCTCCTGGTATGCCTCGAGCACATCGGGGTGGTTCTTCAGCAGCAGATACGCGTACACGAGCAGGTCATCGAAGTCGAAAGCGTTCGCGGCGCGCAGACGCTCCTGCAGTCGCGTGTAGATTCGGGCGGCCACCTTCCCCACCGGGTCGATCGCCTGCTTCTCGAAATCACCCGGCACAATGAGCTCGTTTTTCGCCTGGGAGATGCGCCCCATAAGGGCGTTTACGGGAAAGCGCTTCGGGTCGATGTCGAGCTCGGCCATGATTTCCTTGTACAGGCGCTTCTGATCGTCGGCATCGTAGATGGTGAAGCTCTTCGAGAAGCCGAGGCGCTCGGCGTCGGCGCGCAGCATGCGCACACACATGCTGTGGAAGGTAGAGACCCACATGCCGCGGCACCGCGGCCCGATGATGCCCTGAAGGCGCTCGCGCATCTCAGCGGCGGCCTTGTTGGTGAAGGTGATCGCAAGTATTTCCCACGGCGCCACGTCCAAGTCCTCCACGAGATGGGCGATGCGATAGGTGAGCACGCGCGTCTTACCCGAGCCTGCGCCCGCGAGTACCAAAAGCGGGCCTTCCGTGCACTGGACAGCTTCGGCCTGAGGGCCATTCAACGTGGCGATGTCTACGGGCATAGGTATCTTCTCCTGCGTACTGCGAACGGGAAATGCGCGGATGCGCAACGCGGCCGCGCAAGAAAAGCCTCGCGCGGCCGGCATCGATTCATGTGTCGTTCCGCATTGTATCGCAGTGCGACAAGACCCGTCTCGCTTACCGCAGTCGCTGCGCGAAAGCCACAGCATTTGTTCGATTACGGACGGTTTCGCATGGAGATAGCCGCGAGCAAAGCACCTTTGGAGTAAAGTGGGCGGTAGCAAACAAAAAGCAATCAAGCTAACTGCAAAGGAGCGCTTCATGGAAGAAGAAAAGCCAATCAAAATTATCCTGCTCACCGGGTATCTCGGAGCAGGTAAGACGACGCTGTTGAACCACATCCTCGCAAACGAGGAGGGCATCCGTGCCGCGGTCATCGTGAACGACATCGGCGAGGTGAACGTCGATGCCGCGCTCGTCGACTCGAACGGGTTCTCCGAAATGGACGGCGACCTTATCCCGCTCACGAACGGCTGTCTGTGCTGCACGCTTTCCGATGATCTGGCCAACCAGCTGACCGACATCGCGAACGCGGGCAAGTACGACTACATCATCATCGAGGCATCGGGCATCTGTGAGCCCATCCCCATCGCGTATATCATCTCAGACTTCTGCGACCAGACGAAAAACGAGGGCCACGCTCCGCTCGATTTGGACAACATCGTCGCTGTCGTGGATTGCGCGCGCATGTACGACGAGTTCAATGGCGGACGCGATCTTTTGGAGGAGGATATCGACGAAGACGATATTGAAAGCCTGCTCATCCAGCAGATTGAGTTCTGCTCGACGCTCATCCTGAACAAGGCCGACAAGGTAACGCCCGAACAGATGAGCGAGCTGAAGGCAATCGTTCACAGCTTGCAGAAAGAAGCGGTCATCGTGGAGGCGACGCGCGGCGACGTTCCCATGAGCGAGCTTCTCGACACGAACCGCTTCGACTTCGAGAAGGCGTACAACTCCGCCGCCTGGGTAGATGCGATGGAACATCCCGAGGAACATGACGACCCCGAGGTCCTCGAGTACGACATCGAGACCTTCATCTACAAGCGTCGCAAGCCCTTCGATCTCGACAAACTCAATGAATATGCGGAAGGATGGCCTACGAGCATCATCCGCGCGAAGGGAATCATGTGGGTGACCGAACATCCCGACACCGCATACGTGTTCGAGCAGGCGGGCCGCCAGATGACGATGGATGAAAGCAGCATGTTCGTCGACGCCGCCACTGAAGAAGAGCGCGAGCAGGCTATCAGCGAGTACCCCGAAATCATGGAAGACTGGGATCCGGAGGTAGGCGACCGCATGAACAAGATCTGCTTCATCGGACGACACATGGACAAGGAGGCCCTTATCGCTGGCCTCGATTCCTGCCTCGTCGATTGGCATAAGTAAACGAACAAAAAGGCCGACCCCCTCATCGGGAGTCGGCCTTTCCTTTTCAAGTGATGGCTGCGATAAGCCTACTTCACAGCACCAACAGCCTTGAGCTGAAGATCGTACCACTCCAGCTTGGTGCGGTGCGTTTCCAGCAGAGCCGTCGATTGGTCATCGCCCTTGCCCTCGAGCTGAGCGATAGCCTCACGAAGCTTCGCCGCTTTAGCGGTGAGTTCCTCGACATCGATGCTGTCGACGTCCTTGCCCATACGGGCGAGAACCGACAGGTTGTTGTCGAGCACCTGGGCGAATCCGCCGTACGTCACAAAGTAGCGCTTATCCTTGCCGGCCTCATCGAGCGTCAGCGTCAACACGCCAGGGCGGTTGGTACACACGAACATCTCATGACCGGCCATAACGCCGAGGTCGCCCTCACTGCCCGGGATCTGAGCGTACTCGATCTCGCCGTGGAACAACTCGCGGGTCGGAATAGCCACCGTGCAACGGAATTTAGGCATCGGCTTTTTCCTTCGACTCGTTGTAAGCAGCGTACACCTCGTCGATGGAGCCCTTCAAGCGGAAGAACTGCTCAGGGATCTCGTCGCACTTGCCGTCGAGGATGTCACCGAACGAACGGATGGTGTCCTCGAGCTTGACGTACTTGCCGTCGAGGCCGGTGAACTGCTTGGCCACGTGGAAGCACTGGCCGAAGAACTGCTGCGCCTTACGGGCACGGTTCACGATCAGCTTCTGCTCTTCGGAAAGCTCGTCCATACCGAGGATGGCGATGATGTCCTGGAGGTCCTTGTAGTTCTGCAGAAGCTCCTGGATGCCGACAGCCACGCGGTAGTGCTCCTCGCCGACGATCTGCGGGTCGAGCGCGCGGGAGGTGGACTCCAGCGGGTCGACAGCCGGGTAGATGCCGAGCTCAGCGATGGAACGGGAAAGAACCGTCTTCGCGTCGAGGTGCGTGAACGTGGTGGCCGGAGCCGGGTCGGTCAAGTCGTCAGCAGGAACGTAAACGGCCTGCACCGAAGTGATGGAACCGGTCGAGGTCGAGGTAATGCGCTCCTGAAGGTCGCCCATCTCAGTAGCCAGCGTCGGCTGATAGCCTACAGCAGAAGGCATACGGCCGAGAAGTGCGGAAACCTCAGAACCAGCCTGGGTGAAGCGGAAGATATTGTCCACGAACAGAAGCACGTCCTGGCCCTGATCGCGGAAGTACTCAGCTTCAGTCAGACCAGCGAGGCCGACGCGCAGACGCGCTCCCGGCGGTTCGTTCATCTGGCCGTAAACCAAGCAGGTCTTGTTGATAACGCCGGAGTCGCTCATCTCGAGGAACAGGTCGGTACCCTCACGGGTACGCTCGCCTACGCCGGTGAACACGGACGTGCCGCCGTGCTCCTGAGCGAGGTTGTTGATAAGCTCCTGGATGATAACGGTCTTGCCGACGCCTGCGCCGCCGAACAGGCCGGTCTTGCCGCCCTTGATGAACGGCTCGATGAGGTCGATGGCCTTGATGCCGGTCTCGAAGATCTCCGTCTTGGTGGACAGCTGATCATATTCGGGAGCCGGACGGTGAATCGGCATGTAGCCGGTCACATCGGGCATCGGCTTCTCGTCAACAGGCTCGCCCATGACGTTCCAGATGCGGCCCAGGGTCTCGTTGCCAACGGGCATCATGATCGGATGACCGGTGTCGAGCACCTCGAGGCCACGAACCAGACCGTCAGTCGAGCTCATAGCGACGGAGCGAACGAGGTTGCCAGGAAGATGCGTTTCAACTTCGAGAACGACATGCATGTCACCCGCGAGCGTCTTCGCGTCAACCGTAAGAGCGTTGTAGATTCCCGGCATGGATTCCGCGGGGAATTCCACGTCGACAACAGGACCGACGATACGCACAATGCGGCCGGTAGCGCCCTTGCTGGCCTCGAGCTCCTCTCTTGTAAGCAAATGTTCACTCATATTTAATCCTCCAAAGCCGCTGCGCCACCGACGATTTCCGAAATCTCGGTCGTAATGGCGCCCTGACGGACGCGGTTGTACAGTCTGGTCAACGTTTCGGCCATCTCGGTAGCGTTGTCGGTCGCCGACTTCATAGCCGTACGACGAGCGCCCTGCTCTGCTGCGGCCGAATCAATCAGCGCGTAGTAGAACGTGTTGCGCAGGTACGCCACCATGAGCTGGTGCATAACGGTTGCAGCATCGGGCTCGAAGTCCACATCGCCGGGGATCTTCTTCTCCCCATCACGATAAGGCTCGAGGACATCCTCTTCCTTCGGCTCCAAACCGAGAACATCGGCAAAGCTCATCATGTTGATCGGCAGAACCTGCTGCACGATGAGCGTCTGCTCGGCACCGTTTTTGGCATGATTGAACACGAGGGTAACCTCGTCAATCTGCCCGTTCTCGTAGCCGTGGTTGTAGCCTTCCCCGATGTAGGCGGAAATCTCTGCAGCCTCTTCGTAGGTAGGATCTGCAGACAGATCGCGGAACTCGAAGATCGGCTTAACGCCACGGTAGTTGAAGTAGCCGATGGCCTTCTTACCGCAAGCGATGACCTCAACCTCGATGCCCTGCTTTTCCTTCGCCTTGATAAGCTTCTCGGCTTCGCGGAGCACATTGCTGTTGAAACCGCCTGCAAGCCCACGATCCGACGTGACCACAACGACGACGGCACGCTTCACCTCGTCATGCGTGATCAGCAGAGGCTCGGAATCGAGCGGGGCGTATTTCGCCGTGCTGATCAGCATGTCGGAGATGCAGTTAGCCCAAGGAAGCGCATTGAACACACGGTCGGTGGCGCGACGGATTTTCGCCGCCGCGACCATCTCCATCGTGCGCGTAATCTGCTTCGTCGAGGTGACGGAGTTGATTCGCCTTTCTATGTCGTGAAGGTTGGGCATATGATACCTACCTTACACCGAAGGCGAAAACTGGGTCTTGAACGCCTCGATAGCGGCATTCAGCTCGGTCTTGGTCTCGTCGGTGAACTTCTTCTCGGTCTTGACGCTCTCAACGATGGCAGGCTTAGACGCATGCAGGTACTCGATGAGCTCGCCACGGAAGCGAACAACATCGGCAACCGGGATATCGTCGAGATAGCCGTTACCGCCAGCATAGATGGCGATAGCCTGATCGTAGAAGGGCATCGGGACGTAACGACCCTGCTTCAGAAGCTCGGTCATGTGAGCGCCGCGGTTCAGCTGATCCTGGGTCGCCTTGTCGAGGTCGCTGCCGAACTGCGTGAATGCCTGCAGCTCGCGGTAAGCGGCCAAGTCGAGGCGCAGGGTGCCTGCGACGGACTTCATAGCCTTGGTCTGAGCGGAGCCGCCAACGCGGGAAACCGAGATACCAACGTTGACTGCCGGTCGCTGGCCCTGGAAGAACAGGTCCGTGGACAGGAAGATCTGACCGTCGGTAATGGAAATCACGTTGGTCGGAATGTAAGCGGAGACGTCGCCAGCCTGGGTCTCGATGATCGGCAGAGCCGTCATGGAGCCGCAGCCGTACTCGTCGGACATCTTGACTGCACGCTCGAGCAGGCGAGAATGCAGGTAGAAGATGTCGCCAGGATATGCTTCGCGTCCCGGCGGGCGACGGAGGGTCAGCGACATCTGTCGGTAGGCCACCGCCTGCTTGGACAAGTCATCGTAGATGATGAGCACATGACGTCCCGGGTTCTCCGGGCCTGCGGGCTTGCCGTCTTCGCCGTTGTAGACGAAGTACTCGCCCATTGCAGCACCGGCCATAGGCGCGATGTACTGCAGCGGAGCGGAATCGGCAGCCGTTGCGGACACGATGATCGTGTATTTCATGGCGTCGTAGCGCTCGAGGGTCTCCATAACGCCAGCAACCGTGGAAGCCTTCTGACCGATCGCAACATAGATGCAGATCATGTCTTCGTCTTTTTGGTTGATGATGGCGTCGATGGCGATAGCAGTCTTACCGGTCTGGCGGTCGCCAATGATAAGTTCGCGCTGGCCACGTCCGATAGGAATCATGGAGTCGATAGCCATGATACCGGTCTGCATCGGCTCGTGAACAGGCTTGCGGCTGATAACGCCAGGAGCCTTGAACTCAACCGGGCGGGTGCCTTCGGCCTCGATCTCGCCCTTGCCGTCGATCGGCATGCCGAGCGGGTTCACGACGCGGCCGAGCAGGCCTTTGCCGGACGGAACCTCCATGATGCGGCCCGTGGTACGGACCTGATCATTTTCCTTGATTGCGGTGACGTCACCGAGAAGAACGGCGCCGACCTCATCCTCTTCGAGGTTCTGGGCCAAGCCGAACACGGTCTTACCGTTGGATCCGACGAACTCGAGAAGCTCGCCAGCCATCGCGTTCTTCAGACCGTCAACACGAGCGATGCCGTCGCCGACCTGGATGACGGTACCGACCTCGCGGGAATCAACGCTCACTTCAAGGGAGGCCAACTGCTTACGCAGCGCTTCGTCAATGGACTGTGCGGTAATTTCAGTCACTAGCATTCACCTCCATCTGTTTTCTTCTTCAGCACGATGCGCGCATTGTTGAGCTGGCTAGCCACGCTCGCGTCGATGCGCTTGTCGCCCGCGCTCATGATGATGCCGCCCAAAATGGACTTGTCGATGCGCTCGCGAAGAACGACCTTCATGCCCAGCTCGGATTCGGCTTTTTGCTTGATGATGTCGCGCAGATGGTCATCGAGCTCAACAACCGTAGTCACATCGAGGATGCACAGGTTGAGCTTGGTTTCCACCTGGTTTTCGTAGCTTGCACGGACCTGCGGGAGCAACTTGATCTCACCGCGCTCGGCCATGACGGCCAGAACCTCGGTGAAAGCAGGGTTGCACTGCGCAAAAGCCGCACGTGCAATCTGGGCCCTCTGTTCGGGCGTGTACGCCGCGTCTTCCAGGGCGCCTGAAAGATCGACATTCGTCCGCATCACGGAGACGATCTTCTCCGCCTGTTCGCGCACTTCGAGAACAGCGTCTTGGCCGCCGGAAGTGTTCGCGGCATCGAGGAGTACCGATGCGTACGCGGCGATCTTCTCTTTGGTGATGAGGCGGTTATTAGGCATTGAAACTGCCCGCCTCGGTCACGTAATGCTCGATGATCTTGCGGTGCTCATCGTCGTTCAGGTCGTGGCCGACAAGGCGAGAAGCCACGTCGACGGACAGATCGGCGATAGAACCCTGCAGCTCGGCGACAGCGGCCTTCTTCTCGGCCTCGATCGCTCCGCGAGCCTTTTCGATCATCTGGGCAGACTCAGCCTGGGCCTTGTTGGTGATGTCGGCCTTGACAGCCTCGCCCGTAGCCTTCGCATCCGCGATGATCTTCGCGGACTGAGCCTTAGCTTCCTCGAGCTGGCGCTTGTACTCGGCAAGCGTGCGCTCGGCTTCTGCCTGGGCTTCCTCAGACTTCTTAAGGGCTTCCTTGATGGCGCTCTCGCGCTTCGTGATGATGTTGTCAACCACGGGCCAACCGAACTTGGCCAGCACGATGAGAATGATGATGAAGGCAACGAGCATCGGAATGAACTCATTCATATCGGGAATGAGCACCGCGATGCCTTCTTTCTCCTCAGAGGCGAACGCGAGGGTGGGGAAAGCACATGCAAGGCTTGCTGCAGATGCAGCTGCGACACCGGCCTTTGCCAACTTCGTCTTCAGTTTTGCTTTCACTCATCCACCTTCTCTCTCAGCGTGTATTTCTAAAACGATACAGCCGATTTAGAAGATGAAGGTAAGAACGAAGCCGATAAGGGCGAGTGCCTCAGCCAGAGCGCCGAAGATAAGCGCGTTGGTGAAGAGCTTGCCGGCGAGCTCGGGCTGGCGAGCAGAGCCAACGCACAGGCCATAGCCGCAAAGACCAAGACCGATGCCTGGGCCGATGGTGCCGAGGCCGTAGCCGACAACCTTCAGGGCTGCGATAACGAGAGTAGCTTCCACTTTTCCTCCTTTTTTCGTTTCTGAGCCTTTTCTCAAAAACTGCTTTACTTATGTCTCTCGGCGTTTCTAACGGAAACGTCGTTGAAACCGAATTGGTGCGCCTTTCGGCGCGATGCGGGCGCGGCCCGCGCGGTTCTAGTGCTCGCTCTGAGCGAGGCCCACGTACACGGCCGTCAGCACGGAGAACACGTATGCCTGCAGGAAGGCAACGAGGCATTCGAGCGCGTACATGGCGACGAGGAACACGGCCCATGCAATCGCGGCGACGCCTGCGGGATTGGCGAACGAGATCAGATCGAGGATGAAGAACTGGGTCATGATCGCGAAGATGCCAAGGATCATGTGGCCGGCGAACATGTTGCCGTAAAGTCGAACGGCAAGGGTAAGCAGGCGGATGACCAGGGAGAAGAACTCGAAGAACCAGATAATCGGAACCATCGGCTTAGGAAGGCCCGACGGAGCGATGGACTTGATGTAGCCCCAGCCGCCCTTGGCCTTGATGCCGTAGAAGTTGAAGTACAGGAAAGAGAGCAATGCAAGTGCGAACGTGACGGACAGGGTGCCGGTCGGCGTCTTCGCGCCCGGGATAAGGCCGATCACGTTGGAGATGAGGATGAAGAAAAACATGGTCGCGATGAACGGGATGTGCTTCTTGTAGCCATGGCCGATAGCGCCCTCACCCATGTTGCGGCGAACTGCGTCGTAACCCCACTCCACAAGGCCCGCGAACTTGCCCTCGGGGACGACCTTGATCTTGCGCACGCCCACGAGCACGCCCACGAGCACGATC
This sequence comes from Ellagibacter isourolithinifaciens, assembly GCF_008831035.1. Taxonomy (GTDB): domain Bacteria; phylum Actinomycetota; class Coriobacteriia; order Coriobacteriales; family Eggerthellaceae; genus Ellagibacter; species Ellagibacter isourolithinifaciens. Next base: position 23,663 of record NZ_WAJR01000015.1, read on the forward strand.
GCGCAGATGATGATCATCCAAAAGGTGTACTGGGTGATTCCGACGCCATTGCCGAAATCGAAGACGAGCGTCGAGTTGAACGACTCGCTGAGCTCCTCAATAGGAGCGGAGATATCGTTCAGGGGATTGCCCGTTAGTTCAAAAGCCATGTACCTCTCCTTTTTCCTTCTCTATCGACGCTTCGACAAAAACACGCCGAAGACAATAACCCCGACCACGAATGCGACAAGTTCCGCAACCGCATACGCGAGCGCGACGTCAGGCGCAACGAGCTTGCACACGACCATACCCGCGACGAGGATGACAAACGACGCGGCAATGGTCAAAAGGAAAGAGCCGAGAAGATTCAAAGACTTGGTCGGATCGACCGCGCGGATTTTCTTGATAGCCACGTTGAACGGGATGACGCTCACCAGTCCAACGAGCACCGCGACGATGATTGCTACTACCATGTCCTTCTTTCCTTGACCCTCTGCGCGCACTGCGCCCTTCTTAAAGCCTTCCGTATAATAGCCGAATGTGAAGGAGTCGCGAAGGCGCCGTAGGAAACACGTCCTTTTTTCGGGTGAGCGGTCATTTGCGCGCGCTTGGCCGAAAAGAGGGACCGCTCACTCTTGTGCCGCCTTGCCGAGACGCTTCGTGTGACTCGTATTTTGCGAGGTCAGTCCTTTACTTGTTCGCCGGCTCGAACACCCTAAGCTTGATTCCTGCCTCTTCGAGCATCGACATGGCGAGCTCGTCGGGATAGGGATTTTGGTAGATGATCTCCTCGATATCGGCGTTGATGATCATCTTCGCGCACACGACGCAGGGCTGGGTGTTGATGTAGATCGAGGCGCCCGCGATGTTGATTCCGTAGCGCGCTGCCTGGATGATAGCGTTCTGCTCGGCATGGAGTCCGCGGCAGATCTCATGGCGCTGCCCCGAGGGAACGCCGAGCTGCTGGCGTAAGCATCCGGTCTCGGCACAGTGCGCAAGTCCCGCCGGCACGCCGTTGTACCCCGTCGCAAGGATGCGGCGCTCCTTCACGATGACGGCCCCCACCCCGCGCCGCATGCACGTCGTGCGCGTGGCGACCTGGTTGGCAAGCGTCATGAAGTATTCGTCCCAGCTGGGTCTCTTATCTTGAGTCATTGGAAATCTATCCCTCATATGGCGAGAGCGCGGCAACGCTCAGTCGCTCGGCAGTCCTGCTCGACTTCCCTGTCCCCGACCGACGCTTCGCGCGTTCGGGGACGCGCCCGCTCGGGCGCATAGACAGGGAAATAACAGTCCACAGGACTGTTATTTAGTTCCGAAGATGCGGTCGCCGGCGTCGCCGAGGCCGGGGACGATGTAGGCCGCGGAGTTCAGCCCCTCGTCAATGGCGCACGTGTAGATGTGCACGTTGTCGTCGGCGGCGAGGACGGCGTCGATGCCCTCCGGCGCGGCGACGAGGACCATAAGCTTGATCTCGCCGGTGACGCCACGCGAGCGCAGATAGGTGACGGCCGAGATGATCGAACCGCCCGTCGCGAGCATCGGGTCGACCACAAGCACCGTGCGGTTGGCGATATCCTCGGGCATCTTGTCATAGTAGGGAACCGGCTCGTGAGTCTCCTCGTTGCGGTACATGCCCAGATGTCCCACGCGCGCCGCGGGAATCAAGTCGAGCACGCCGTCAACCATACCGAGGCCCGCGCGGAGGATGGGCACCACCGCGAGTTTCTTGCCCGACACCTGCTTGCAGCGCGCCGTGCAGATGGGGGTTTCGACGTCCACGTCGGCCAGCGGCAGATCGCGCGTCGCCTCGTAGCCCTCGAACAGGGCAAGCTCGCGCACGAGCTCGCGGAATTGCTTGCAGGAAGTCGCCTTGTCGCGCAGGATGGAAAGCTTATGCTGCACCATAGGGTGATCGACGAGGGTGACGCGGCTGTTGTCCATGGTTCCTTCTTTCGGCCGAAGTTCGCTTCCATAAAGAAAAGGGCCCGCGGTAAGCCGCGAGCCCTTCACCGTTTCATGCGATTCTACCAGCATTGGGTTGCCACGTGAGCCACAACCGATGTTTGCACAGGACAAGAATTCAAGAAAGCACCATCTCCCCCGCCCGCTTCGAAGGATCGAATCGCACATTCGCAATCATCCCCGCAACAGGGTCGAGAACTCATCGACCTGACGCACCGTAGCGCCCACCTGGCAAAAATCTCTAGTACTCCAAACCCGGGTAGAGCGGATGGGCCTCGAGCATCGCGTCGACCTTCTTCTTGATGTCGGCGAGCTTTGCGTCATCATCGGCGTTGAACACGGTGCCGGCAATGCACAGGCCGACCTCGTAGAAGTCGTCCTTTGTGAAGCCGCGCGTGGTGGCCGCAGCGGACCCGACGCGAATGCCGCTCGCCACGAAGGGGCTGCGCTGCTCGTTGGGGATGGTGTTCTTGTTCACCGTAAGGCCAACGCGCTCGAGCAGCTTCTCGGCGTCCTTGCCGGTGACGTCGGCGGGCGTGAGGTCCACGAGGCACAGGTGGTTGTCCGTGCCGCCCGACACCAGGCGCAGGCCGCCGTCGGTCATTCCCTGGCCGAGCGCCTTCGCGTTCTCGACGACATGGTCGATGTAGGTTTTGAACTCAGGCTTGAGCGCCTCACCGAACGCGACCGCCTTGCCGGCGATGACGTGCATGAGCGGGCCGCCCTGCGAGCCGGGGAACACCGCGGAGTTGATCTTCTTGAAGAGCTCCTCGGAGTTCGTCAGGATGAAGCCGCCGCGTGGGCCGCGCAGCGTCTTGTGGCTGGTCGACGTCGTGATGTCGGCATACGGCACGGGGCTGGGGTGCGCACCCGTGGCGACGAGGCCGGCGATGTGGGCCATGTCCACCATAAGGTAGGCGCCCACCTCATGCGCGATCTCGGCCATGCGCGGGAAGTCGATCGTGCGGGGATAGGCGGAAGCGCCGCCGACGATGACCTTCGGGCGAACCTCCTTCGCCTTTTCGAGAAGCGCGTCGTAGTCGATGACCTCGGTCTCGGGATCGACGCCGTAGGATTCCGCATGGTAGAGCTTGCCCGAAAAGTTCGCCGGGCTGCCGTGGGTAAGATGGCCGCCGTTGTCGAGGCCCATGCCCAAAATGGTGTCACCGGGCTTGATCAGCGCGAAGTACGCCGCCAGGTTCGCGTTCGCGCCGGAATGGGGCTGAACGTTCGCGAACTGCGCGCCGTAGAGTTTGCAGGCGCGATTGCGCGCGAGATCCTCCACGATGTCGACCTTCTCACAGCCGCCGTAGTAGCGCTTGCCGGGATAACCTTCCGCATACTTGTTGGTGAGCACGCTGCCCATGGCCTCCATGACAGCCGGGCTAGTGAAGTTCTCCGAAGCGATGAGTTCGACACTCGTGCGCTGACGTCCCAGCTCAGCGCGAAGAACGTCGGCGACCTCGGGATCGCTTTCACTTACATATTGCAACGTCATATAATTCGCCCCTTCCAGAGCCCGAAAAAAGTATGCGCCCACTCTAGCACAATGAGCAGGCGCAATTGTTACAACTTGGTTAGGGGAAGCTTGCGTTGGTCAAGGGAAATTTGACTCGGCTGGGAAGCGCGACCGCTACGCCGAGGGCGTCTCGAGCGCCATAATCTTCTCGACGCGGCCCGCGTGGCGGCCGCCGCCGAAATCGGTGGACAGGAACACGTCGAGGATGCGCTTGTTTTCCTCCACGTCGACGAAGCGACCCGACAGCGTCACGATGTTGGCGTCGTTGTGCTCGCGGCACAGCTCGGCGAACTGGGTGTTGATGGCGTTCACCGCGCGGATGCCGTTGATCTTGTTGGCGGCGACGGCCATGCCGATTCCCGTGCCGCACACGAGAACGCCGTACGTCGCCACGCCGCCTGCCACCTCGTGGGCGACCTTGGCGGCGAAGTCGGGGTAATCGACTCGGTCGTCGGAGTCGGGGCCCAGGTCGTGCACCTCGTAGCCCTTCTCTTCAAGATAGGCAGCCAAAAGTTGCTTCTGCTCGAAACCCGCGTGATCGCTTGCGATGCTGATAATCATGTTCCTACTCTCCCTTATGTCGTGAACTTGTCCTGTTTCGTCTTCGTATGCCCCACCGCGCGCCGCCATCCTTCCAAAAGCTCGGCGTGGCGCGTGTGGTCCATCTGCGGCTCGTAGATGTCGTCGGTCGCGCGCAACCCGCGCAGCTGGTCGGTGCTCTCCCAAAAGCCCGTCGACAAACCGGCCAGATACGCGGCGCCGGCGGCAGTGGTCTCCGCGTTCTGCGGACGATGAAGCGACGTGCGAAGCATATCGCATTGGAACTGCATGAGGAAGTCGTTTTTCGACGCGCCGCCGTCGACGTTGAGCTCGGAGAGCTTCACGCCCGAGTCGGCCTCCATCGCTACCACCAGGTCATGCACCTGGTAAGCGAGCGATTCGAGCGCCGCGCGGACGAAATGGGCGCGGGTCGAGCCGCGCGTGAGGCCGACGACCGTGCCGCGCGCCTCGGCGTCCCAATAGGGGGCGCCGAGGCCGGTGAAGGCGGGCACGATGTAGACGCCCTCCGTGCTATCGACGCTGCGGGCGATCTCGCAGGTGTCGGCCACGTCATCGATAAGGCCCATCTCGTCGCGCAGCCACTGCAGAAGAGCACCCGCCATAAACACGCTTCCCTCGAGCGCATATTCAGGACCCTTTGCATCAGGCGCACTCGCGGCAACGGTAGTGACCAGACCATTTTTCGACTCGCACGCCTCGTGTCCCGTGTTCATCAGAAGGAAGCAGCCCGTGCCGTAGGTGTTTTTCGCCTGGCCGGGCGAAAAACAGCACTGCCCGAACAGCGCCGCCTGCTGGTCACCCGCAATACCGCGGATGGGCACGCCGGGGAAGACGGCGGGATTTCTCGTCACGCCGAAGTCGCCCGACGAGGGGCGTACCTCGGGAAGCATCGAAGCGGGGATGTCGAACAGGTCAAGCAGCCACGGGTCCCATTTCATGTCGTGGATGTTGAAGAGCATGGTGCGGCTCGCGTTGGTGACGTCGGTGGCGTGCACCTCGCCCTGCGTGAGCGCCCATAAAAGCCACGAGTCGACCGTGCCGAACGCGAGCTTTCCCTGGAGCGCATCCTCGCGAGCGCCGGGGACGTTGTCGAGGATCCAGCGGATCTTGCTGGCAGAGAAGTACGCATCGGGCACAAGGCCCGTGCGACGCGTGACCTCCGCAGCGATTTCCGGGACCCCGCACAGCTCCTCGACGAGAGGCGCCGTTCGGCGGCACTGCCACACGATGGCATTCGCTACCGGCTGCCCGGTCTCGCGGTTCCACACGACCGTGGTCTCGCGCTGGTTGGTGATGCCGATGGAGTCGATGTCACGAGGTCCCAAATCGTTCGATACCAAAAGTTCCGTCAGCGCCCCGAGCTGCGACGAGAGGATATCGCGCGGATCGTGCTCGACCCAGCCCGGCTTGGGGAAAATCTGCGGGAAGGGGTTTTGCACCACGTCCGCGACGCGCCCCTCGCGGTCGATGAGCATCGCCCGGGAAGACGTAGTCCCCTGGTCAAGCGCGACAACGTAGGTTTTCGACATACTTATCTCCTCGAAGGGATATTTCCGGTGTTTCCAGCGCTTCCGGTGTTTCCAGCGCTTCCAATGCTGCCAGCCAACTGAGGAAACGCGAAATCAGCTGATATGGCGGTCGATCCAAGCGAGCACGTCGTCGTAGACCTGCTGCTTGCCGGGCTCGTTCAAGATCTCGTGGCGCATGCCCTGGTAGAGCTTCACCTCGACGTCTTTGATCCCCGCCTTCTTGAACAGGGCGGCCGTGCTTTTCACGCCGCGCCCCTTGTTCCCCACCGGGTCGAGCGCGCCGGCGACGAGCAGGATAGGCAGCTCGGAGGGAATCGCGAGCGCCGAATCGAGCGTTGCAACCTCGGCGGTAAGGCTCGTGAGCGTCGCGTAGGCGCCAGCCGTAAACGTCTGGCCGCACAGGTCGTCGGCAATATAGGCATCGACGATGGCGGGGTCAGTGGAAAGCCAATCGAAAGGTGTGCGCGCATCTTTGACGGCCTTCGAGAAGGCTCCGTCCGCAAGGTTATGGAGCAGCTTGCTGCGCGTGCGTTCCCCCTGCTTGGCGGCGACTCGGCAGGCAAGCGAGTGTCCCATCTTCAACTTCACGACGGGCTCGTTGCCTGTGCCGCAAATCACGGCGCCCGAAAGGCCTTCCGCATGGCGGGACAGGTACGCCCGTGTGACGAAGCTTCCCATGGAATGCCCAAAGATGAAGTAGGGCGTCTTGCGCGAGAAGCGGGCGCTCACCGTTTTCCGCATCTCGTGAACGTCCTCGATGAGGGCGTCCTTCCCGCAATCGAGGGGCATGTGTCCCAAATCCATCGGGTCGGCGACCGAGCGGCCGTGCCCAATGTGGTCGTGGGCGCATACCGCGAAACCGGCGCTCACGAGGAAGCGAGCGAAATCCTCGTAGCGACCGATGTGCTCGGACATGCCGTGGACGATCTGCACGATTGCGCGAGGAGTGGCACCCGATGAGCCATGCGAGGCAACAGGCTGCCACAACACCCCTTTTATCTGGGAAGACTTGTCGAACGACCTGAACCCTACCGATGATTTCTCAACTGGTTTGGACACGAGACTCCCCCTTATGCCAAAGCGATTTTCCCGTCGCACCTCAGTATAGCGGGAAAGCCCCGCGCGCGGACAGGCAACCCTACGAAAGTGACTTGATGTCCGCGATGGTGATGGCACCTTCGCGTACGATCACGGGATGGTCCTGCGTGCAATCGACGACCGTTGAGGCGACGCCGCTCTTGGCGCCGTCTTCCCCGTCCGAAAGCACCGCGGAAACCTGGGAGCAAAGGCCCTCGTCGAGGTCGCCGAAGGAGCCAGCTGGGCGCTTTCCCGATACGTTTGCCGAGGTCGTTGCAAGGGGACACCCTACTGCGTCGATCAGCTCGAGCGCGCAGGCGTTGTTCGGCATGCGAAGTCCGATCGTGTCGGTGCTCGAGCGAAACGCCTCGGGTACCTCGTCCGACGCCTTGACGATCAGCGTAAGGGGGCCCGGCCAAAACGTCCGGGCGAGCACAAAGGCGAACTCGGGGACGCAGCGGCCGAAGCGCGCGAGGTCGTCTTGCTGGGAGACGAGCCACGAGATGGGCTTTGCCTTCTCGCGGCGCTTCAAGCTGTACAGAATATCGGGAGACGCGGCGTGGCGAATAGAAACGCCCAGGCCATACACCGTTTCCGTGGGGAAGATCACGGGCTGTCCCTTTTTGAGGACAGACGCCGTGACCGCAATCGAATCGGAAAGACGCGCCATGGAACCACCTTTTCAAGCACTTGTCGTTCGCCGTGCGCGCGGTGTGCGCAGCGACGTGCCGTAAATTGTAGCACTCACAGCACGGCAAGGGCGCGAGCAGGCCGCCGAGCGCAGGGCCGAGATGGCAACGAGCCGCGGACACGTGCGAGCGAGCAGGTGCGGGCGCGGGAGGCAAGGTTGGCAGCGGACCGCAAGCACGAGGGGCGCTAGCGGGAAGAGAACTCGGCCGCAATCGCCTCGGCGACGCGCAGGCCATCGACGGCGGCGCTCATGATACCGCCCGCATAACCCGCGCCTTCGCCGCACGGATAGACGCGAGTGGCCGGCTCCTCGTCCGAATCGGGCAAATCGCTTGCCAGTCGCGCCTGAAAGTTCTGCCCACGAACCATTCGGATGGGGCTTGAGCTGCGCGTTTCGGGGCCGGTAAGCACAGCGCCGGGATCGGCGAACCCATGCAGCTTCGCATCGAGCAACGGTAAACCCTGCGCGAGCGCGTCGCAGATGAATTCGGGAAGACACTCGCGCAGATCGCACCAAACAACGCCGCGCGGATAGCTCGGGCGCACGACCAGGCGGCTATGCGATTCAGGCGCACCAACGCGGCGATGAGACCCGGGGACGACCGTGCGGCAGCGAGCCTCGGACGCAGCCGCAACCGTATCGCTCGGCTGCCTGCCTTCAGGTTGCCCACTCGAAGATGTAGCACCTGCGAGGAAATCCCCCACCGTCTGCGCGGGTGCGGCATAGGGCGCCCCGCCGTTGCGGCAAGCAAGCTCGAACGCTGCACGCTCGACCTCGCGTTGCAGGCGGACACCTTCCATGACGTCGTCCCCCGGCAAATCGTCGGGCCGCACGTCGGCAAGCAGCGCGCTGTTGGAATTCTCGCCATCGCGCGCGAAGCGGCTCATGCCGTTCACGACGACACCGCCCTCCTCGCTTGCCGCCGCGACGACTTCCCCACCTGGGCACATGCAGAAGGTGTATACACCACGGGTCGCGTTCTCGCTTGTAGCATCCGTGCGAATGCCGTTCGCGCGAGCGGGGACGCGCACCGCCATCTTGTAATCGGCGGCGCCGAGCGCCGTGTGCTTCGCAGCCGCACCGTATTGCGCACGGTTGATGAGCGTCTGGGGATGTTCGATGCGCACGCCCATCGAGAAGGGCTTGCGTTCGAGCGCGAACCCCCGATCGCGGGCGAGCTCGAAGACGTCGCGCGCCGAGTGCCCGCACGCGACAATGACGCGCGAGGCCTTGACCGCTTCGCGAGCGCCCGTGCGGGAGTCCTCCAGCACGGCCGAGCAGACCGCACCGCCCGACAGCTCGATATCAGCCAAGCGGGTAAGGAAACGCACCTCGCCACCTGCGGAGATAATACGCTCGCGAATGCTCTTCACGACGGCGGGCAGCTTGTCGGTACCGATATGGGGCTTCGCCTGCCAAAGAATCTCGTCAGGCGCACCCGCCTGGACGAACGCCTCGAGCACGTGGCGGATATGCGGGCTTTTCGTGCCCGTAGTCAGCTTGCCGTCGGAAAACGTGCCAGCGCCGCCTTCCCCGAACTGCACGTTCGCCGCCGCATCGAGCGGGCCGCCCGCGTCGAATGACTCGATAGCCGCCGTGCGCTCATCAACTGCGGCCCCGCGCTCGACCACGAGCGGGCGCAGCCCCGCTTCCGCCAGGAACAATGCGCAGAACAGCCCCGCCGGGCCCGTTCCTGCGACCACGATGCGCCCATCCGACGATGTCGCGAGCGAGCGCAAATCGGGAATCGTAAGCGGCGCAGGCGGGTCGTACGCACGAACATTTACCCCGCGAGCGGGGGAAAGCGCGTCGTAGACCACGCCTTGCGCAAGGCGGACGGCATAGGTGGCGTTGAAATGCACGTTCGACTTCTTCCGCGCATCGACGCTACGCTTCACAAGGGAAAACGAGGCAATATCCTCGGGCGCAACCCCGAGCGCGGAGGCGATGGCGGTGCGCGAGAGGCTCTCCGCATGGGAACCCTCCGCGGGCGCGGGGGAGGCTGCGGGCGTGGCGGGGGCCGGGTGATTTGTCTCAGTCGAAAGTGGGACAGGGGTCAGGCGATTTACCTCGCTCGCGGGGCTCTCCAATCCCGCATCGAGCAGAAGTGCGACGTTCGACACCTCGATGAACTTCGCTCCCTCGAGCGCACTTGCGTCGAAGGAGGCGCCACGATGCGAGGGGCGACCGGTACGTTGGCGGGAAGAGGCTTGCGATTTGGTCTTTCCCCCGCGATGGGGACGGCCTGCCGCCTTCTTGCCACCGCCTGGCCCCTTGCTGCCGGTGGACAGCTTGGCACCGCTCATCTTCTTGTTGCCGCCTACCCTCTTGCCAGTGCTCGCGCCCTTGTCGCCGCGAGCATCCTTCGAGCTCATTCGCCTTCCCCTTCCCCATCGGCCGACACGACACTGCGAGCAGCAGACACGCCCGCGAGCAGGCCAGATGACCATGCCCAATGCAAGTTGTAGCCCCCGCAGGGAGCATCCACGTCAAGCGCCTCGCCAGCTGCGAACAGGCCCGACGCGCACACGGCTTCCATCGTTTGCGAATCGAACGCCGCAACCGAAAGCCCGCCACGCGAGACCTGGCACTGCTTCGCGTCGCCGATGCCTCGAACCGTCAGGCACAAGCCGCCGATGACACGCGAGAGCGCAAGGACATCCTTCTTGGAGAGCGGGCGCGCAGGATCGATTCCCGCGCACTTGCAAAGCACCTGTGCCACCTGAGGAAGCATCGCGCCGCGCAGCACGTTCTCGGCTGTAATCTGGCCGTTCTCGCCCAGGCGGGCCGAGAGGTGCTTGCGCCGCGCGAACAGCCACGCATCTCGCTCGGCGGCGGGCATATGCGGCAGGAAGTCGATCGAGAGCACGTCCCCCTCGCAGGCCAGACGTGACAGGTTGAACACGCACACGCCCGACACGCCGTAGTCGCGGAACAAAAGCTCGCCTTCCTCGCGCGCGACGAGGCTTCCCGAGCGCTCGAGCGAGACGGCGCACTTCACGCGGATGTTGTTCAGCTGCCGCGTGATGCGCGAATCGGTGGCAAGCGGCCCTAGGACTGGACGCGTCGGCTCAACGTGAATGCCCGCGGGGAAATCGACGCCCGACACCGCGCGTCCACCAACGCAGACGACGACGGCATCGGCATGCTCGATGGAGCCGTCGGAAAAGCGCAGGTGAAGGAGGCCTTTTGCACGGGTCGGCGCATCGATGCGCGACAGCGTGCGGCCGAAGGCGAACCGCACCTGCGCGGCCGCGGCGCCAGCGCGCAGCACATCGAGCACCGAGGACGCCTTGTTGGCTGCTGGGTACATGCGACCCTCGCCCTCTTCGCGCCACATAAGGCCCAAGTCGGAGAAGAATCGCTGCACGGGCGCTTCGAAAGCGCCCGCAGGTTGGGCGCGCCCTTGCGCGGAGGCTCCGTAGGCTCCTACAGGTTGAACGCTCCCCCACTCGGAGACCTCAGAAAGGCGCGCGAGCGAGCGCAGCGCAGCCTCCACGAAGTCGGCGTTGCGGTAGCACGCAGGGTCGATGTGGGCGTTCGAGAAGTTGCAACGGCCGTTCCCCGTCGCGAGGATCGAGCGGCCCACGCGCTCGGGGTCGGCCTCGAAGAGCACGATTTCGCACTCGTCCGCCGCGCCGAGCCGCGCAAGTTCGTTTCCAGCGGCGATGGCTGCAGCCAATCCGGCCGCGCCACCGCCTATGATGGCAATCTTTTTCATGATGTAAGAGTATAGGCGATGCGGGGCGCCGCTTTCCGCTGACTTCTCTTCGCCTCGCAAACAACAAGGGCACCCGACGGCGCCCCTGGGAAAATCTATCAACGCGTTTGCAGCCGCGCCTACTTCGAGGAGATCATGGGAATTTCCCGCGTGTCTTCTTCCTCGATGTTGCCCTCGTAGACGTAGTGTTTCGTCTCGCGGCAGATCAACCCCGAAAGCAGCAGTATAGCGATGATGTTGGGAATGGCCATGAGCGCGTTGCCAATGTCGGAGATGGTCCACACCACGTTGCCCACGCCGATCGCGCCGAGGAACGCGACGAGAACGTACACGATGTGGTACGGCAGGATGGCGCGCTTACCGAACAGGTAGGCGGCGCAGCGGTTGCCGTAGTATGACCAGCCAAGGATCGTGGAGTACGAGAACGACACCATGCCGATGACGAGAATCGGCGTTCCGACATAGGGAATGGTGGCGAACGCAGTGGAGGCGAGCTGCGCGCCGGTGTAGAACGTCGGATCGGCGAGCACCTCCGCCTGGATTTCGGGGTGCGCGATCATCGTCGACACGAGCACGATGCCCGTGAGCGCGCAGATGACGACCGTGGACCAAAACGTGCCGGTCATGGCGATAAGCGCCTGCTCGGCAGGGTTTTTCGTCTTGGCAGCCGCCGCGATGATGGGGGCGGAGCCAAGGCCCGACTCGTTGGAGAACAGGCCGCGGGCGCAGCCGAATTGCAGCGCCATCAGAAGACCGGAGCCGACCGCGCCGCCGAACGCGGCCTTCGGCGTGAAGGCGCACTCGAAGATGAGGCCGATCGCGCTGCCGAGGGCAGGCGCGTTCATCAGCAGAATCACGATGCACCCGCCGGCGTAGGCGACCGCCATGACGGGAACGAGCTTCTCGCACACATGCGAGATGGACTGCACGCCGCCGAAGATGACGATGCCCACCAGCACGACGATGGCGATGCCGACCGCCCAGTCGGGGATGCCGGGAATCGAGGACGTGATGATGCCGGTCATGGACGTCGCCTGCACCGCCGAGCCCGTGCCGATGGTGGCGACGACGGCGAACGCGGCGAACGCAATGCCGCCGAGCTTCGCCCACCAAGGGCGCGTGCCGTCTTTGCGCGTGAAGGCGCGTTCCCACACGTACATGGCGCCGCCGAGCATATTGCCCGCATGGTCGCGCACGCGGTAGCGCACCGAGGCGTAGACCTCTACATACTTCGTGGCCATGCCGAACACGCCCGTGATCCACATCCAGAAGACGGCGCCCGGGCCGCCTGCCAGGATTGCCGTGGCGACGCCGACAATCGACCCCGTGCCGATGGTCGCGGCAAGCGCCGTCGCAAGCGCGCCGAAGTTGGAGATATCGCCCTCGCCCTTCGACGTGCCGCCACCCCACGACATGCGAAGCGCCTGAGGCAGCTTGCGCTGGATGAAGCCCGTGCGAACGGTGAGGAAGATATGGGTGCCGAGCAGAAGCGCAATCATCGCAGGCCCCCACACGACTGAGTCAATGGTGTTCAAGATTTCAATCATAGTGAGTTGGTATTGTAAGGGAAATGCATACGCTCGCGCAGGCGCATCCCCCGAACGGCAAAGAGAAAACATCGCAAGGCACGCGATAATTACCCACGCGACACTATCGGGCGCCCTGCGATTCTCGTCATCCGCTACAAGCACAGGAGCGAAGGCCCGCACACCTCCGCTCCGTCCTCGCTACCAAAACGCTAAGTTCCTCCTCATTACCACCCGAAGTCGTCAACGGGGGCAAACGCCACTTCGATGCGATACTTCTCGCGCCATACCTGAACACCCGAGCTCTTATCACGCGCTACCAGATAATATGCTTCCTTCGAGTTAAACGAGCAGCCCGCCTTCAAGCTGAAGCGCACCTTGATCACGCGGTCCTGCGGGTTGTCGGAAGTAAGATCGGCGTGAGCCTTCACCACATCAGACACTTCGTTTCCTGATGAATCGAGGAAAACGAGCTCATATTCGCACGGCAAAACCTTGCCCGCAGCAGGCTCCTCCTGCAAAAGGCTCACGTTAAAGAGCGAATTGGTTATGCGCCGCGATTCCGAAAGCACACGAATCGTCGCGGCTTGGGTATCCTGGAAGCCCTTCGCACCCGAACGAACTCGACGGAACGATAGCACGGGAACGCACAGCTCTTGCAGCGTCAGCCCCCCGTGCACGTAGTTGCGCGTACCACCCGGCTGCTTGATGCGGATAGCGCGATGCGGCGCAAGCCCCGTGTATCTGCCGCCCGAAACGTCGCTCATGTTCATTTCCACAAACAGCGTGCTTGCCGGATCCCCTATCGAGTCAGCCCATTCGGCGTCGTCCGCGTGAGCCACGATATGGCGCTTACCTGCAACGACAGGCGACAGCGGCATATCGCCCTTGTCGAGACTTCCGCATTCGCGCAGTTCACCGCGCGTATACAAGAAGCCATGATCGGCCGTTATCGTCACCTGGCAGCCCTGCACTTCAGACGTGAGGCGCCTTGCAAGCGCGCAAAGAGAATCTATCTCGTCGGCACACGCCTTGAACACGTCGTCTTCCGTCGCGATTTTTTCGCCTGTGGAATCGATCTTGTTGTGGTACAGGTACACCACGGATGCACCTTTGACGAGCGCCTTTCGCTCCTCGGCAGGCAAATCGAGGAAGTCCTCGACGCGCAGGGCCCGTGCATCGGCAGCAGTGGCGCGCAGAACCGCCTCGCGCTGCGAGGTGGTGGCGGTGGGCATGCCGTTCGCGAACACCGTCCCCGTCTCCCAATCGAGCGACAAGTCTCGCTGCGGCAACAGCGCCGCCATGCCGAATTCGGTAACCGAGGGGAACACTGCCTGCATGCTGGATAGCGCGACGACGCTGCCCCTTTCACGCTCGAGCACACGTGCCATCTGAGCCGCGACCTCAAATCGCAGCGCATCGGAAATGACAACGACCGCATTTTTCGCACTGCCCTTGCACGAAGGGAGCACCTCCCAGTAAAACCGCCGTTCACGAGGCACGCCTTCGATGTAGCCCGCGCTTGCCCATTGCGAGGACGCTGCGTTCTCCCAGCACGCGTTCACACCTTCGATGTACCAATTTGAGTACAGGTTCTCCGCCCAGCCGACCACGCTGCGCAGCGGCCCTTCGAGCGCAGGGCGCGGCTTGGTTTTGCACAGCTCGAAGGAATGGCACAGGTGGCGATAGAAGCTGTCGGCGCGGTACCAGTCGGTCTCGTAGGCGCGCCACACTTCCTTCGCCTGAGCTACATGGAAACCTCCCGCATGCTCGCGCCGAAAATCGCATAGGCTCGCAGCAGCATCAAGCGCATCGAAATAGCACGCCACGTAGTTATGCCAGGCCAAATCCTTGCGGCGGGCGCACACTCGATGCGCCTCTTCAGCGCGGTCGGCACCATCCGCCAGCGAAACCATGAGGCCACCAAGAATCGCCTCATTTATGCAAGGAAACACGTCACAATCGACGATGTCGTCAAGCGGCAGACCCGCAAAACGCGCCGGCAAGCCGCACGACTCCTCTACGATTCGCGCCACTTCATAGAGATCGGCCGCACCCTCGCTTCTGTCCCAGTCCCTCACGATGGACAAACAGAACGGCGCATGCTGTTTCGATATACAGCGCTCAAGCCCCGAAAGCGCACCATCGGGAAGCACGAACGACGCCGCCGATACGAGAACGTGCGAAGCAAGCGCCTCGAGCGAAGATGTTTCGTCAAGCGCCCCCGTAAAACCCGTCTTGCGCGCAACAAAATTTGAAAGAGCCTCGTCAGCACCATATTTAGCGAAGGGATCGAACGCGTCTGCCGGGTTTTCCCTGCACTTCAGCAGCGAGCGCATATATCCGCGCACGATAAATCCGACCGAAGCATCCTCAGGACCCGCCGCGCCAAGCAACGCCGCAAGCACACCCACCTCGACGTCTTCAGCCGACGAAGGCTCGGGCATGCAGTCGTGAAACTTCTTAATGCGCACCTTCGAGGCGAAATAGCCTTGGAATCCCCGCAGGGCATCGCGCACCGCGTCGGCATTCGACGCCCCGAGCTCTGTGGCCAAAAGCGAGAAGCGGTCGGCCTGGAACGACTCCGCGTACAACTCGACGTCGGCCAGCCAATCGCCCTCGACTTTGCCCTTGCCCCGTTTCCGGTACAGCAAGATGTCGTTCTCCGCATCGTCGCGGGCGATGAGCTTCTTGACAAGAAACATAACACCCTCTTCGGCCTTGAGAAACCGAAGATTGCGCGGGAAACCGCCCCCGGCAGGCATGACCCCGTCCGCAACGCCCGCGCCGTCGAAGCCCTCCGCTGCCAGCTTGTTGAAGTCTTCCTCGAACTCGCCGTCGGGGTCGTGCCACACCACCACGCGCCGCGCGTCGAAATCGCCCAAAGGACGCGCGAACCGCAGCTTCAACTGTTCGTTTATATCTAACTGATTCATCGTTCCATCTCGTGTTTTAAAGGGACTCGTCGTTTATGCCTGGCGCAATTTCGCAAATTCGGCTTTCGCTTCTTCATGCTCAGCGCGCACCGAATCAATCAAAGCCGCCTGACTGCGGCAACTTTCAAGCTGAGCCTGGCATTGAGCCAGCTCCGCCTTTCTCGCCTTCTTCTTGCTAAAGGAGAAGAAGCTCATTTTATCTATCTCGCTGGAAAGCATCTTCGCCTGCTGCTCAAGTCCGGGGATCTTCGCCCTCGCATTTTCCAATTCCTGAATTTTTGCTTCAAGAGCATCAATTTCCTGCTCTTTTTCATTTTTTGCGGCCAAACGAGCAACAGCGTCATCGAGTTGCCTCAATTGCTGCTTGAATTCCGATATCCCTGCGGGTAGCGCCACACCCCGCAGCGTGCCGATGCTCTGATTGTTCGTCTCGATACTATCGCTCATCAGCTCTAAGATATCGTTTATCTCAACCAAAAATCTCTTCGAACCCTCGAGCGCTTCTTTGGGAATCATCCTTTCAAGAATAGTCTTATAGCGAGAAGCCAGCTCAAAGAGGATGACATTGTACCTACCGGCCTCCTCGCGAATTGCCTCAAGAGTAGATGCGCTATCGGAAGACATCCCGATCAGCGCATCGATTTGCTCCTGCCGCGATCGAAGAATTGAGGGGACAACACATTCCTTCCCTCGGTCGACAAGCTCGCGCGCAACGCCATCGTTGGGAATAAAGTCTATTCCCCATTTTTTTATATCGTCAATGTACCCACGGGGGACTACGTCCTCCAAACGAAGCAGCTTCGCTTCCCCTTTAGGGAAAAGCGCTTCAAGACGGTCTCGTAGTGCTGTTTTTTCGGGCATGTCGTCGAGAATACCTTCTTCGGTCACTATTTTCGCTTCATCGTCGGCGAAAAGAGCTGCGCTTGGGAAAGCACCCTCGAAGATGTTCTTCAACACATCATATGCCTCATGACCGGTCGCTTCTGTCTCTCCGAAGCAATCGTTGGCCGCATAAATATCGAGCAACTTGCCGTAGTACGGGACAAACTTCTCGCCATATTCCGCAAGCATGCGTGCGCCGGCTATCGTCGCATCGCGCGCATCAACCTCTTCGCCATCGAGTTGGAAGACATATCTATTCTGACCAGCGGTAAATAACTTCTGGAAGAAGTTTGGGATGGGCGAAGCAATTCGACTCGCCAAATCCGTGAATTCATCTTTGGTGAGCTTCTCCCCGAAAGCCGCCTTGAGACCCCTTTCCGCATCTGATTCAAAAGGCTTGTCCAACTCGACAGTTGCCGCTATGTGTTTCACCACTTCGCGAATAGCATCAATGTCGATATTTTCATCCATGGAGAGGCAGACACGTAGATAGTCGGAATGATCAAGAGAGTACGGGCGAATATTGAACTCGAGTCCATTTATGCCCGTGCCGGAATTGTACTGGACAATGAAACATTTGGTGTTTTGAGCATCGACTTCGCAATCCCACATAGTTTTTTGCGCAAAAGCAGCAAAGGGCGAAGTGGGGTCAGTCATCTGATTGGCCATTTCGACATAATGCGCCTGGCAGAACATAGCCCACCGCAATGGTGCCGTCATAAAGGCGGATGTCTGACCGAGCTTGGCGGCGCGATCGCCCGAGTCAACGTAAATAATGCGGTTTGAAAGCTCAATGTCGTCGTTGGAAACGTGTTCAGGGACGGCTACGAACGGGCGCTTCTGCCCAAAGAGGCCGTCGCGCTCGTAGTTTTCGACCACGTGCCACCCATCAGGGATGGCAACGTCAAAATGCTTGCCCCGTGCCACCCGGCCCTCGTCAAAAGTTAGCGAAGCGGCATCGACCGAATGCTCGTCGGGCGTCATGTCGTTGATTGCCTTCAACAGATCATCCGGGTCAATGCTCATGTCGCCTTGTTCTGCCCGTTCGAGCTTGTCGAGAAATTCCTGAGGGAACGTGGCTACGCCCACGAGCTGCGCCGCCGTTACCGCAAGACGCGCAAGGGAAAGCTTATCTTCGCGAGTTGGCCCGTCCGACTCGGGCTCGGGAGCAGGCTCGGAAGCAGACTCTATCTCGGGCTCGGATTCGGAAGCAGGCTCGATCTCGGGTTTGGAATCGGGCTCGAGCTCGGATTCGGGCTCGGGAGCAGGCTCAATCTCGGACTCAGATTTGAGCTCGGACTCGGATTCGAGCTCGGGAACAGAGCCAGACGTCGAGTCGTCCCCTGAATCTTCCACAAGCGCGGCACCTTCGAAAGAAAGCTTCTCGTATTCGCGTTTGCGCCAATCGTCACCGCCGAGCATGTCATCGTCAGTAAGCACACCGTTTTTATAGAGCAGGTTGATCATGGTTTGCGTGGTGAGCTTATGCGGATAATCGAACCGGACGCAGATGAGCACACACCCATAATAATCTTGCGAAATGCTTTCAATCCATGCACCGACAAGGCCAGCAACGGGAGAGTCTTTCCATGCGTCTTCCCCGTAATCAGCATATTCGTCAAAGGGACTTGGGTCAGAATCCCTCCAACGCAGATTTCCCACTCTTCGATTAATCAGCCGATATCCGTCTGGCGTCCCAAACGCTATAAAGGGATCCGACGCCGAGCAACTCAGCGACGTCCCCGCTTTCACTGCATGCTGCTCAAGTTCGCTCTTGTGGATCATTGCGTGAAAATATGACTTGCGAATTTCAACCGCGTAATCAGCATCGATCGCCGCTACGCGTTCGGGCAACACAAGTTGTTCCTCGTTTTCGCGCGTTAGAGTCTTCGGCCCACCGACCTTTTTCCATAGCGATACAAGTTCTTTCAACTTGGCATTGCGCACGCAGAAAGGAGCAGTTTCCTTAAGTTGATTGCGCAAAGCAGTTTCGCTCATCTTGATCACGCCATTTTGTTTAAGACAGGAAAGAAATGTCTCCTCGTGATTGGCTTTCCACTTCCTTTGAGCTTCTTTTAATTCAGTGCTTTTATCTGGATTTGCAGCTATCAGTTCATCGACCGAAGCCGGCTTTTCGTCATTAGGAAGCGAAGAGTATGTTTCTTTGAGCCAGGATAGAATTTCGTCTTGGTTGACGCCGGGTGTACCCGATTGAACAAGAATGCCTCGTTCCTGCAACAGTTTTCGAGGCGTGAGACCATACCAATCACCGCTCACTCTACCCAAAAACGTAAGGGCATCCGAATAGTCGGGATAGGTTTTTTGCAATGAAGCCATCGTCTTCGCGAAGATCCCGTCTTCCTTGATTCTCCCCGCAAGTTCCTCGAGCGCTTCATCCATCTCGTCACGCGTGAATTTTCGCGCAGCTTCCCGTTTTTCGCCCGCTAGCAAGCCTTCGCCGATAAGAACATTCTTGAACACATCCCCAAAATCCCTCTGAGAATTGTTTTGGAGCGTTTTCAACTTGCCTTTTAAGTCAGGGTTTTCTTCTATGAGCTGAGAGGGATTAGCACAAAGAGTCTTCCCATCGTAGCGGCGATGGAGCTCGGCAAGCACTTCTTTGGCATCAGTTGTGAAAGGATGGCCAGCCTTATTCGCCTCGAAACCGTAAGCAGTAAAAAAGTCATCACGAGACTGATAGCCTATTTCCTTATACGCCTTCCCTATGCGTTCTGACAATTTTTTGTGGTCGTTAGTAATTCGGACAACCTTGCCATCGGGATAATATTCCTTGAGCTGCTCTATGATGCGATCCACTTTGGCCGCAAGCTTCGGGTCCTCAATTTTAATGGGCTCCATGGTTAATCCTCCTCGCTCACAGCACTGCTCAGCGAACGCTTTTCGGGGTCGAGCTTCAAAAGGGATCGCATTTCTTCCAAAACAGCGGGAAGGTCGATTGGATCTAACTCCAGTCGAACATCAAGATGAGCCTGCTTTCGCCAATCCCCTCGCGAACTTTGCGTTTCCACATTCACCACGGTTGCACGAATATGGGGTAGCAAGCATGCAAATACCGCCCGCTTGTCCTCCGACGGGTTCCGATAGCCTCCGACGTTTCCAAGCGACCTTCCCTCTTTATCGAAAAGCTCAATCCCCGCATACTTGAAATAGGGACTATTCCAATCAGATTTCAGGCATACTTCAGAGCCGGAAATACAGTGCTCAATATTTTGATTACGTCCGAGGTACTTGGCCCCCGTCACTTCGCATTTGAAGGGAAATGTCGAAAGGACACCGATGACGTAATCGCTAATTTTCTCAAATTCATCTTCATTCGGATTGTCCCAATTGAACAGGGGTGCATTCAATTTCTCAAGCCAGCTGTCGACGTCATCATAGTCATCTTCATAGGGCTCTTCCCACGACCCCCAATCGTTCCACTGGGAAACGGCACAGTTGAACGCAAGGTGCGCTAAACCATCAATCTCATCTCTGTTTTCCGCACGACCTTTTTTTAAAAGCTCCCACAGTTCATGGCTATCAATGCTGTCGTCCTCCCCTTCTTCCGCGGCATCATGCAAAAGCGCCCGGCCATGATGGACGCCGCTGAAAACGGAAATAGTTTCATAGCCATCGTATTCGTCTGCATCAAGGAAGGCGACGCCGTACTCACCTTCGGGAAGGCCCAGAAAGAAGGAATCAATGTCGCTAGAATTCGGTTCCCATGCCGTGCTGTAGTAAAGTTGAATTACCCATCTATCGCCATATCGGGAAAGTTCGACGCTCGCTTCTTCGCTCATTGGTCGACCCGAAGGACGAACTCCAAACTTAAAATCAGCATCCTGAAAGCGAGAAGAAAAGACCCTTTCTAGTGCTTCAACCTGAGAAGCGTAGCCTGAGGCGGAACTCGTCGACGATTCCCATCCAAGCGAATTATCTGAAGAAAGGTCCTCATCTACGGGCGCGCCCGAAAAGGCGAGCCAATAATAGCAAGTGAGCGCTGATTCAATAGCTTGATACATTCCTTCGGCAGATCGCAACCCCAGAATGTCATGGAAATCAAGCCCCGTCTCTTCCGAATTCGCCGCAAGGTTCGCCGCAAAGTTCAGGAGCACCTTTTTCATGTTTTCGGTATCAGCGGCAATCGCGAGATCGTTGGTATGATAATTCGCCATAGTCAGCCCCTCCTTTTCCGATAAATCAGCTACTTGATTTTCGCTAGCACGTCCTGGAACTTCGCGTAGTTCACTTTCACGCCATCGTCGAGGTCTATCTCGATCATCTGATCGGCGAGATGGTGCACCTTCTCCTCGAACTCGCTTGCCTCGCGCAACTGGTCGTTCAGCTTGGAGATGCGTTTCTCCAGCTTCACACGGTTGCCCTTTTCCGCCGTGGCAAGCGCATCTTCCGCATACGACACCTGCGCACGGTAGCGTTCCTGCTGCTGATGCACGTAATCGGTGCGCACGCGCGCGAGCAGGTCGGGCTGATAGCGGTGCATGTAGATGAGCGCCTTGAAGCCGTTCTTCTTGCCCGAGTCGAACTGCCAGTAAATCGGACGTTTTTTGTATGTCTGGCAGTGGTCCTTGAAGAATTCCTTCAGAAAATACGAGCGAATGACATCACGCGACGTGCCCTTGCCGCCGAGCGCATCGGCCACAAACCGCAGGTTCTCCTCAAGCGTCTCGGCGCCGTAGGCAACACGCATGAATTCCACGAAGCGGCCCACGATGTCGTCTTCGAAGTACTCCTCGTCGGTGATGGGGATGACGTTGTCGGCGTCGGGCATGAAGGAAACGCTCGCCGGGTCGGGCATCTTCTGCAGGTAGTCCTCAACCGTGTCGCCCTGATCCGCCAGCACCAGCCCGTCCACGTCGAGCGAATAGCGCCCGAACATGCAGCCGACCGCGTAACTGATCAGGCTGGTTATCTCGTCGCGCTTGGTGCGCACGTACTTGTTGCCCTTGTAGCTTTCGGGAATCTCCTCCGCCGTGTCGAAGATGCGCGCCACCGAGACGTATTTGTCCTCGACTTCAATAGGAACCTCACCGACCATGTTGTATATCTCGGCGAAGATGCGGTTGAGCTCCTCCTCATTCGCACGCAACTGCTCGAACCGTTCGTTGACCTCGGCTTTTCGCGCCGCGTACTTATCTGCCAAAAGTGTCGCCATCAGTGATTGCCTCCTCTTTATGCTGCCAGTTTACATTGAATTTCGAACATTTGTTTGTTACAATTACGACTTGAAAGGAAGTGCTCGGCATGGTATAAAATAAGCGGTTTCCTCGAATAGAGGGACCTCCGAGCGTCGGGGGGTTTCCCCCCCGACATTTTTATTTTAAAGGGGGTCGGCTCATGAGGGAGCTGTCTATTTTCATAGACGAATCTGGCGATGCGGCATTTCGATCCGATTTTTACCTTGTCACTTTGGTGTTCCATAGGCAGGATGAGCCCATTCAGCCCAATATCGCCCAGTACGAATGCACCCTCACGAAAGAGTTGCTCGATACAATCCCCTTTCATTTCAACCCACTGCTTAATGGGCAGGACGACTACAAATGGAAAGACATTCGCAGCAGGAAGCGTCAACTTCATGCATTCAGAATATTCGCGGAACATCTTCCCATCGCTTACGCCGCATTCGTTTTCGAGAAGCGCAGTCGCGTCACAAATACTGCCCAACTGACGCGAGCAATAGAAGCCGACGTGAAGGGCCTCCTTCGATCGAAGCAAGCCTATCTGCAAGACTTTGACCAGGTGAAAATCTACTACGATGACGGGCAGAGCATCGTAACGAAGGCGCTTCACCTCGCTATCGAGGGCGCCATCTCGAGTCAGGCGGCCGTATACAAAGACGCCTCCCCCAAACTGTACCGGCTCGCGCAGGTCGCCGATTATCTGTGCGGAATCGAGTTGACGGCTGCCAAGTACGAGCGGCACCTGGAAACGCGAACCGACGTCGAGTTTTTCGGAAGTATCCGAAATTTCAAGAAGAACTACCTCAAAAAGATTCGCAGAAAGCGACTCAACTGAGGTTTTCGCTTCTTTATAGAGAAGTGTCGTCATCGGTGATTGCCCTTCTATCCCATTCTCTCTTCATATCGCTCTCGACGTATCAGATAATCGCGATACTCCGACTGACAAGCTTTCCTTATCGCCTTCAGCTCTCCTTCGATTGCGGGGAGAGCGTCACGCTTCGCATGCGCGTCTTTGAGAAGCCCCTCCTTTTGCGAAAGCTCGCTTTCAATTACCGACAAGCGCTCCTTCAGGGGTTTTCTCGCTTTGAAATCGAACAATCCCAGTTGTTTGATCTGCTTTTGCAGTTCTTCCTTCTCCACAAGAAACGAACGCCTCTCCTTTTCGAACTGCTCAATGCGCCCCGACTTTTCCTTGGCGTCGGCAAGCGCGGCACTCGCGTTGAGCAGTCTTTGACCCCAATCGACGCCATCCTGGCACCAAAGGAACCACATGCCGTTATCCGATTTGATTGTCTTTTGCTCATCCAGCAGCTCGGCCATCTGCGCAGCCTCACCCATCGGAAGATATCTTTGGTACTCATTCGTAATCGTCCGCGAAGGATCCGACATGAGCTGAAGCATTTTGTCGTATTTTACGGAGCCTCCATTCGAGTTGGGCTGCCGCCATTTCGCGTTACGCGTGCGGTTTAGATCATCAAAAATCTCCTGCTCCGTGAGGCCGCCTCCGCGCTCGAGAAGGTGATAGCAAACCCGTTCCCTCGGCCCGCCATCGAATGTTGTGCTTTTATCCCCTTTTCGACCCTTCTCAAACTGTTCTACGACTTTTTCATGCTGATCAAGCGCATACTGCTCAGCTCCCGCCTCGACCGCGGCCTGGCGCGCCGCTTCGCGCGCTTCCTCGTCCTTCCGCCTGTCTTCTTCGGTATACGTCTTCTTTTCCGCAATCTGCAGTGCGAGTTTCTGAAGCAGCGCCCGATTGGGCTCCACTTGGACGCTCGGTTTTCCCTTACTTGACGAGGCATCTTTGGCGGCCAACTTGTCTGCCGCCTTCTTTTTCTTCAGTTCCTCCTCAATCTCGTAAGGCAGCCAGACCGGAGGGCAGTGGCGCACGCGCTTCAGCAAAGGATTCTTCTGCCTCCCTGCAACGTGGCCAACCACTCTCGGGAAATACATGTCAGCGTCCATGCTCTTGCGTTCCGAGAAGGCAATGGTAAAGGGTTTGCCAGCAAGCGACCGACTGAGCTGGCGCATGTCCCAAATCAGTCTCGCCACCAAGTTGTAGAAGCAGGGGATCCCCGCGGTGAGGCGGTTGTCGCAGCGAACCGCGTAATCGCCGTCATTTGCGTTGCAAATGGTAATGGCCTGAGCGTATGCAGCAAGATTGGCCAGCGTGATTCCCGTCAAGTCGCCTTCCGGCAAAGCTTTGCTGATTCCAGGAGCTATCGCGATGCGCGGAATGATAAGGCCCTCGTCTTCTTCAACCTTGGCCAAAAGCGCAGCGAAATGGTTCGCCAAGTCGGAGGTGTCGCTGAACTCCCCTTCTTCGACCACTGTTTTCAGATCATCCAGCTTCGGCTCATTTGCATGAATGCCCTGGATGGAGTGGTGCTTACCGTCCCAAGCGATATCGTCCTCTTGGAAGAACAGCAGGTCGTCGGAGAGCAGCGACATCATCAAAACCGGCAGATCTTGCGTGTCAGTACTTCTTTCGAAGTCCAACTTGCCCTCTTTGCGTTTCTCTGGAGCATGTCGCTCGGCCTTCGCTTCAGAATCGGCGCCCTGCTTTTCAGAAAGGCTGGGCGCACTCTCACTTGCCGGCGTGTTAGGCGATCCACTGGGAAGATTGATCGAGGGACATTGGTCCACCGTCATCGAAAGGGGGTTCTCCTGCCTTCCCGCCACGCTGCTGACCGTCATCGGAAAAAGAACGTCCGCATCGAAGTTTCGGCTCCCTACGAAAGCGACGGTGAAGGGCTTGCCGGCGAGCGACAAGCTGAGCTGCCGCATGTCCCAAATGAGTCGCGCCATCAAGTTGAAGAAGCAGGGGATTCCCACGGCGAGGCGGCTATCATAGAGAACTCCATAATTGCCATCATCGGTATTGCGAACGATGATGGCGCGCGCGAATGCGGCCAGGTTGGCCAGCGTGATCCCCGTCAAGTCGCCTTCCGACAGGCTGTTGCTGATTTCCGGGGCGATTGCGCCGCGCGGGACGACAAGTCCCTCGTCGTCCTCAAGCTTGACGAGGAACGCGACGAAGTGCTTTACCAGGTCGGAGATGTCGTCGAACCCCCCTTCCTCGGCCACCGCACTCAGCTCATCAAGCTTTGGCGCGTTCGCCTGGATACCCCGTATGGAGTGGCGTTTACCGTCCCAAGCGATTTCGCCCTCCCGGAAGAACAGGTAGTCATCGGAGAGCAGCGACAACATCAAAACTGGCAGATCCTGCACGATGGATCCCCTTTCTTGTTATCCTCGTAGCCTGAATTTTGCAGTTGATTAGGCCCGTTTACCCCTTCTGAGCTGGGGAAACGGGCCTTTTTCTCTTACATTTTCTTGTTCGGACTGGGAATCTGCAGCTTTGCCTGCGAGAGCGCGGCCTTGATATCCTTCAGCCGCATGTTCTGCCGGGTCAGGTCGACCCCGGCCATCCTGCACAGGTCGTCGCTGGCGTCGGTCCTATGGTCGAAGCGCCACCAGTTGCCCTCGAGGTGCGTGCCGCACATGGCGGCCAGCTCGTCGGCGATCACCCGGGCTGAGTACTTCCCGCCCGTCGCGGCCTGGATGATCCTCAGGATGCAGAGTGCGACGTAGCAGGTGAGGAAGTGCGCCTCGATGTGCTCCTCGCGTGAGACGTACACCGGCCGAGTCTCGAGATCGCTCTTCGTGACCTTGAAGGACTCCTCGATCTTCCAAAGGCCCCTGTAGGCCTCGATAATTTCACCGTCGCTCATGTCGGTCTCGCTGGTGACGATGCAGTAGTAGCCGTCGCAGGCCTCCTCGGCCGCCAGGCGCTCCTCGTCGAACTCCAGCACGTCTGCTGCCCCGACGAGCTCGCCGGTCTTGGCGTCGACCCTCATCCCCTTGACGTACTTGGCCGCGCCGAAGTGGGTGGCCGCGGTGTAGGCGCCGGGATTCGACACCAGCTTCCTCGCCTTGTCGATCGCCGCCTGGCGCTCCTTGCGGGCGCGCCTCTGGTACTTCTCGGACCAGAAGGCGACGTACTTGACGTCGACCCTGACTTTCTTCTTTTTGCCGTCGTCTCCCTCGACGGTCACAGTCTTGTAGCCCTGCTTGCTCTTGACCTTGTAGGTGACGCGGCCCTCCCCGTCGCAGGTGCAGGCGTAGCCGGCCTCCGAGAGCACCCACTTCTTGAGCTTGGCGCCGGACTTGGTGCCGCGGATCGACTGCGAGTAGACGAAGCCGTCGCCGCGGGCGGTCAGGGCGGCGATGTTGGTCGAGCAGTTGTTGCCCTTGTCGCCGACGGCGACGACGCGCTGGCACCTGTAGTCGCGCTTCATGCCCTCGAGGACGTCGAGCATCGTGCAGGCGTCGGGGGTGTTGCCGGGGAAGAGCTTGTAGCCGATCGGGATGCCACCCGAGTCCTGGAGCAGGCCCATCTGCACGATGGGGCTCTTGCGATGCTCCTTGGACACCCCCTTCTGGCGCAGCCCGTCCGGCTCGTCGACCTCGAAGTAGTAGTTGGTGACGTCGTAGAACACGCAGGTGGTGTCGCGGATCCCCATCTTGTCCACGGCGCGGTTGACAGCCGAGACGATCCTGCCGCGGCAGGCGCGCAGCACGTCGAGGGCGCGGTAGGTGTCGCCGAGCTCGAACTCCGTCCTGAAGAAGTAGCGGTCTTTGTTCTCCCAGGCGTGCTTCTTCGATCCTGGGCCCAGGATGCGCTCGACGACGAGCAGCCTCATGACGGCGTTGGCGTCGTAGTCGGCCTTGGACCCCCTGGTGGCGTTGCGGATGACGGTCTCGACGCCCAGGGCGCTGTAGACGGCCAGCAGCACCGCCGAGCCGATATTCTTCCTGGCCTCGGCCCGCTTGTCGATCTTCTGCTGAGGGTGGATCTCGATGGTGACGGTCTGGGCCTCGGCCTTCTTGGCGGCGTTGCGCTCCCTGCAGACCTGCTTGAAGTGGGCGACGGGGTCCGGCCCGTACTCGCCCACCAGGTCGTCGACGTAGCCCAGGGACTCGACGGTCCTGTGCCTGACCTTGCCGCCCTCGCGGTAGCCCTCGACGATCGAGAGATAGGTCCCTCCCTTGCGCCCCGACTTGTGCAGATACACCCTCTGACCTGGCCTTTCGCTGTTTTTGCAGATACCAGATTCTACCACAAACAACAACAGACAGCAACAAAAAAAGATTATCAAACTTGACACAAAAATAGCCGCTGAGCTGCGGCTTTGATCAGGAAACGGCTAGGAGTGCTGCAAAATTATGGAGGTCGGAGATGTCGTCGAACCCCCCTTCCTCGGCCACCGCACTCAGCTCATCAAGCTTTGGCGCGTTCGCCTGGATACCCCGTATGGAGTGGCGTTTACCGTCCCAAGCGATTTCGCCCTCCCGGAAGAACAGGTAGTCATCGGAGAGCAGCGACAACATCAAAACTGGCAGATCCTGCACGATGGATCCCCTTTCTTGTTATCCTCGTAGCCCTTTAACATCGAACGTTTGTTTGCTATAATTTCATCTTGAAAGAGCGCCCTGGCCTGTGATATAAACTAGATAGCGTTCCGCAATGGAAGGCTGTCGAAGTAGCCGGGGGCTGTCCCCCGGCATTTTTTTATTTCGGCAGAAGGGCTCACAATGAACGAACTCTCTATCTTCATCGACGAGTCCGGTGATGTTGGACCTGGATCCGAACGTTATCTGGTCACCCTCGTTTTCCATAATCAGGCTGTCGATATCTATGAGAATATTGAACGATACGAGCAATCCATCAGAAACTCCGGGCTTGCGAAGACTGCATTTCACTTCACGCCCATCATAAGAGGACATGACCAGTATTCGCTGATGGAATATCGAACCAGAAGAAAGCTCTTCACTGCGTTTGCTATCTTTACTGAGAAAATTGACTTCAAATATGGAACATTTGCTTACTTGAAGCGCGAATTCCCGACCCAGGAGACCCTTGAAAACAAAATACGTCGAGATATCAATCTGGCAATACGCAACAATCTCGAATTCTTCCAATCGTTCGACGCCGTTAAGATTTACTACGACAACGGCCAAAAAATAGTCAAACGCGCGATTCACAGCGCAATCGAGGGCACGATTTCCAAAGAAGCCATCGTCTACCGCGACATCTCGCCGGCATCGTATTACTTGTCCCAAGTCGCCGATTACGTATGCGGCATTGAATTGACAGCGATCAGATATCAAACGCATGCAGCAGGCAATACCGAAGAGCGTTTCTTCGGCGAATGGATTAACTTCAAGAAAAACTATTTGAAGAAGATTCGCAGAAAACGAATCGGCTAGATTCCGATGGACGCAGCTTGTGATATAAGACCTTTGGCGAGCCCGCAAGGGGGAGCTATCAAACGTCGGAGGTATTTTCTCTGGCATTAGACCTTGCCTGGTCATGCATGCAAGGCCGAGATACCTAGCATGCCATTTGGGTATGGCTGTACTGTAAGGGGCAGCTTCCAAGAGCTGGGGGCTGCCCCCCAGCAGGGGCTGGCGCACAAGCCCTAGCGTCAAGCGCCGAGCAGCATGCGCAGCGCGCTTGGTGCGGATTGCGCCCCTATAATTCATCGCAACAATGACAGCATAATAACGCTTGCTCACTTCAGCATTAAGAGCCTTCGATTCGTCGATCGTAGAAGAATTGACAGCAAAAATAGTCATAGCGAAAACCTCACACCCACCAAGGCTTTTCGTAGTATTTAGCGACAGTGGAATTTGTCGCAGACGCAAAATCTGATAGCAATTCAAATAAACTCCGAGCGAATGCGTTTTCACCGCGAATGGCATTAACATCTAAATTGATCCACTGCTTTTGAACCCCCAAGAAACACACAAGCAATTCGCTATAGCCTGATTGATTGCAATCAAATAACCGAACTTGCCCAAACACTGGCTCAAGTTTGGATTCAATTTCAGCTTTGCTCTCTTTAATCTCCTTAATGCAGCGCCTTTTGCGTACGCTAGGACAATTGGAGAAAACAGGGATTCGGCTAAAGCAATCGAACAAATAAGAAAAACACTCGATTTCATCATCAAAACGAGGACCCATTTCCCGAAAAGATCTATCGCAGCCCCTATAAGTATTTGCCACTTCTAACAGGTTTTTTTCGAATCGCGCGATGTATCTCGATGAAGAAGACCCAGGATTATTCGCATAGAGATCGCATTTCCCTTCATCGCAGTGTTCAATCGCGCAGATTAAAGTATTTCTTGCGACATGAGACGCGGGAAAAACCGAAGAGGCGCTTTTGCCAAGAAGCTCATTCGACTCTTTTTCCTCGAAATATGCAACCAACAAACTAGGGACATTGACACCGTCTCCGATTCTCTCAATATTACATTGTTTAAGCTCAGCTACAGCTGAGATAAGAGGCTCAGCCGTTATCAGCAATCTATTTGGCTAGTAGCCTTTTGCGGTACCGTCAGTCAGCGAAAGACGGTACCGCAAATCGGCTAATCACGGTACTGGCTAGCCGCTCTCCTCGTCCTTCTTACGCTTCGCGAAGTACTCGCGCATGTTCGGC
>NZ_WAJR01000016.1 GCF_008831035.1 Ellagibacter isourolithinifaciens
CCCCAAGCCCCGCCCCGAGGCCTGTGGGAAAACGAAACCAGAGGAGAGACGCGTGGCACAGGACTTCTTCGACCTGCTCTACAACGGCTATACCGGCGAGTACCAGCTTATGAGCTCGCTGTACCGCAACGGCCTCGATGCGTTGCGCCCGCCCGCCGACATGGGGATCGATGTGGTGTCGCTCAACCTCAAGCAGCAGCTCGAGCATCCCGGCATGGCTCCCGAGACCTTCTTTTTCCAGGTGAAAACGGCGGTGACGAACGTGAGCGAGGCTGCCGACCGCCCCGGCGCGATCGCGACGGTGGAGTTCAAGCTCAAGCAAAGCGAAGTGGACCTGCTCGCCTGCTCGCGAGACCGCGCGCTGTTCTGCTACGTCTACAACTACGAGGCCGATTCGCTCACGGACGCGTTCGAAGCGCCGTTTATCTGCTTCTGGCTCGACGGTACTCTCCTCGAGAAGGTTCGCAGCGGCGGCGCGTTCTTTCGCAAAGAGGGCGAGCCTAAGCTGACGCTCGCCTGCCAGCTGCGCAAACCGAAGCACGAATACGGCCACTGGCACGCCGTGGTGGTGGACGAGAAGGGGAGCAAGGTCGACGGTGGCTACCTCGGTGTTGTCGGCGGCTCGGGATACCCGGCAGACGACGAGGCGGACCACTATAGCGTGGTCGGCTATCTCAAGTACGCGCGCAGCTGCTCGGGTGTCGCCGAGAAGTCGGACTCTCCGACGCAATAGAAGGGGAAATTTGCCCAGTTCGTGGGCTTCTTGGGCGAAATGTGCCCGTGTGCTGTGCAAGGTGCTAGCATGGTGGGCAGGATTCGACGACGAAGGCGCCCACGCGGCGCCTTTTTCAGGAGAGGAGGCCGCAAGGATATGTCGACGGGTGCGATCAAGCGACACTACGAGAAGGTGATCGCGGCATGTTGCTTCCTTATCTTGTTCACCAACGTCGGCCTTCCCTCCACCTCGTTTTCCGTGTTCCAGCCCTACCTGGTCGATCTGCCTGGCGTTGGCAACACCGGCGGCTCGATCATCATCTCGGTGCGCACGTTCATGTCGCTGATCGGCATGCTCGTGGTCGGACGCTATTACGACCTGCTCAACTGCCGCATCGGCGCGTTTCTCGCATCGCTGTGCGTCTGCGCGGGCTTCTTTCTCTATTCGCAGAACACGGGAAGCTTCATCGGTTTGTGCGCAGGCTCGGTGTTCACGGGGCTTGGGTACGGCTTGGGCGGCATGATCGCTTCGACGATGCTGATCAACCGCTGGTTCCGCTCGAACGTCGCCACGGTGGCGGGCATCGCGGCGGTCGGGTCGGGGGTGGCTGCCGTCATCTTGCCGAACGTGACGGTTGCGCTCATCGGCACGTACTCGCTTTCCGCGGCATTCCTCTTCGAGTCGGCCCTCGCGCTTGTCCTCGGAGTGCTCGTCTTCCTGCTTCTGCGCAACTACCCGCGCGACCTGGGGCTTGAGCCTTACGAAGCACCCGAGGGGAAGAAGGCGGGCAAGCCCGGCCGCGCCCGCGCCGCTCGTCGCAACCGCAACGTTCCCGAAAAGCTTGCTCCGCTCGTGCTGGTCGCGATGACGTTCGTCGGCTGCATCTCCGTCGGCGGCACGAGCTATCTGGCCGTGCTGTTCACCTCGGAGGGCTTCTCCGCCGAGGGTGCGGCGGCACTCGTGGCGCTGTGCGGTGGCTGCCTCACGGTTGCCAAGCTCGCAAGCGGGGTCGTGTTCGACCGCGTTGGGACGAAGCGCGGCTCGATGATCTTCTTCGCCCTGTTCATCGGTGGCACGTTGCTGCTCTGCCTGTCGGATATGGGGAACGTGGGGCTTGCGGGCGTTGGCGTGTTCCTCTACGGGTTGGGGCTCTCCCTCGGTACCGTGGGCATATCCGTTTGGTCGATCGAGCTCGCGCCGAAGGGGCGCGAGGCCAAGACGATCAAGAACTTCCAGCTCTGCTATGCGCTCGGCGGGTTCATTTTCACGTTCCTGCCCGGCTTTTTGGCAGAAGCGTTCGGAACCTATCTTGTTACGTACGTGATCTTGCTCGCGATGATCGCGTTCGCCGCCGTGGTCGTCGTGGGTGTGTACCTTTTGGGAGACCGTCGGGTATCTGATAGCATACGTTCGTAACACACAACGATTCCACGACAAGGAGCGGCGATGACCGACGACCCGATCACCTCACCTGACGCGCAGCAGACGCCGGTATCTTCCGCGAGTACGCGACCTGTGCCCATTACCGACGAGCAGCTCCGTGAGATGATGCGCGATGAGGAACCCTCTTTTCTCGAGCGCAACTCGGGGCGCGTGGTAACCCTTGCGCTGATCGCGGTGAACGTGGTGTGCTTCGTGGCTGAGATGTTCATCTCGGGCACGGGCCAGGACATCTCGATTCTCACGTTGGTCCAGATGGGAGCCATGTACGCGCCGATGGTGCAAGGCCCTGCCGACCTGTACCGCTTCGTTGCGCCCATGTTTTTGCACATGGACCTCATGCATCTTCTGTTCAATATGGTCGCGCTCTACAGCGTGGGCGAGCTTTTGGAACGCGTGCTTGGGCGCGGGAACTTTCTTTTGCTCTATTTCGTCGCGGGCATCACGGGTAATGTCGTCTCCTACGCGGTCGACATGGCGCACGGCGGCGGGCTGTCTGTCTCCGCCGGTGCCTCGACAAGCGTGTTCGGCCTGTTCGTAGCCGTGGCGCTTCTGTGCGTCCTCGTTCGCGGCAACCGTGCGGTCTTCCGCGACTTCTCGAAGAGCATGCTCTCGATCATCACGGTGAATGTCATCTACACGCTGCTCGTGCCGAACATCTCGATCAGCGGCCACCTAGGTGGTGCCATCGGCGGCGCGATTGCAATGCTGCTGCTTCCTGCGGCGAGCCTTCGCACCCCGCGTCTGGTCCGCATCGTCGTGGCCGTGCTGTGGGTGGTGGCCGTCGCTGCCGTCCTCGTCTGGGGCGGCGTTTTCTAGAAAGCAATCGACGGGAATGCGGCGTGCTGTGTGGGATGAGCCGCTTTCTGCAGGATGTGCTCCCGCTGTCGCTCGCGTCGCGCCCACGCTTGCCGAGCACCTCTGCTGCGCGATCGTGCGTCGCGCGGGCGCCTGCCCTCGTACGACGCAGTCTCCGGGCCCAACGAGCGGGACGAACAGCCCGTCCGCATGCTCGCTTCGCACGTTGGAAAGCGAGCTCTCCTCGATGCGCGCTGGTTCGATTGTGTCAGTTTCCGCGCAGGTAAAAATCTTGCGAGTTGGATGCTGTAATCGTAGCTGGAAACCGCTTCGAAGATATCCGCCGCGATAGAAGGTTACGAATTTGTTTCGGTGTGCGCGCCGACTGGTGGGATAGTTTGGCGCCTACAAGCGAGGGGTTGTGTCGGGGCGTGTGATGATTTGGCTCCTATGAGTTGGGCGTCGTGGCTCCGGAGCGCTTCGAGAGCTTGCTTGGCGCCTGCGGGTTGTTCCTTGCTGCTATGCGCGAAGGGACTCGAACGCGCCTTCGATGAGGGCTTGGCCTGCAGAGCCCATCGCGCAGGCGAGGGCTGCGAGCTCGTTTAAGGTGAGCGTGCCGGGGTGGCGCTCCACTTGGGCGTATTCCGATATCGGCAAATCGATAGCGTCCGCACATTGCTGTGCCGTTAGCCCCGATATCTCGCGTGCGCGCGTGAGCCAGTTTTTCACGCTGCCTCCCTTCCCGTGGATTTGGCGTTATTAAGTTTAACGGGTAACAAGGCCTCGTCAATCGAGGGAATATGCAAGTTTGGTAGCATTGTTGCGGCAATGGGAGGTGCGCGTGGGCGATACGACGGACAATGCGATCGGCAATAACATCAGGGCGGTGCGCGTTGATGCGGGGTTGACCCAAACCGAGTTTGCGAAGCGCCTCCAAGTTTCTCAGACCACGGTTTCGTCGTGGGAGACGGGCGCCTCTCAACCGCGTCGCAGCAACCTCTTCATCCTGCTCAGCGAATTTCCCGGCCTCACCCTTGAGGATATCAACAGCGAGAAGAACGGCTTTGCTCGCCGGTCTCTTCGCCGCTCGAGCGATTCGCAACCTGAGCAAGCGCCATTGCTCGGGCGCGTGGCTGCGGGAGCTCCGCGCGACGCGTTTCCTATCGAGGAATACGTCGCTGTGCCGCATTCGCTGCACGAGCGTTACCCGAACGCGTTTTTCTTGCGCGTGTCCGGCGAATCGATGAACCGCGTGCTGCCGAACGGCTGCCTGGCGCTCGTTGTGCCCGAGTCCGAGGTGGTCAATGGGCACGTGTATGTGTTCGGGACGGAGAGCGGCGACTTCACGGTGAAGCGTGCAAGCGTCACCGAAGACCGCATAACGCTCATGCCTGATTCCTACCTTCCCGGATACGAGCCGATCGAGTTCACCCGAAGCGGAGAGCGCCCCCTCCCGCGCGTGATCGGGCGGGTGGTGTGGTTCACTATGCCGGAGAGATTCCGCGTCTAACTCTCACGGCCGGCGTGTCGGGATTTGCGCGCCCTTTCCTGCAATCCCAGTTCAAAGGCGCACGACAGCAAGACGCCGTTCCGCGCGCGCCAATCTTCCTGTATAGGTGCGGCGGGTGCGTCTTTGCCGCCGCTGCGAAAACGGCCGCATGGCATCAGGAGAGTCAAGTTTGATGTGGGGGCGCGGTGGAAGTGGGCACGCCGCGCGGCATCGCGCTTATACTTGGGGCATGGCTAACAATGATCAGGGATACGATCCGTTCGAGCCGGGCCATTCCACGCCCGAGTTCGAGCAGTTCGCACGCGAAAATCAAAAATATCGGAAGGCGAGTCACGCTCGCGGCGGCGCGTCCGCGCAAAAGCGCATGCCATCGTCGGGTGCGCGCTCGCGCTCGGCTGCTGCGGGCGGTGCAGGGCCGCGGGCAGCGGGTTCTCGCAATGCGAACTCGCGCGTGGCCAGCTTCCGCAGCGGCTCGCCTCGTGCGGCTGCTCCTGCGGGGAGGGGCGGCTCGCCGTCTTCCGGCGGCTCGGGCAAGCACGCTTCGCGCGGCGCAGGCAAGACGCTACCGCAGACGCATGCTGCCGACAGCCGCAAAACGGCAGGTCGTGCGGCTGCCCCTATGGGGAAGGCGCCTTCGCGCTCTTCGCGGCCCGCATCCCCGCAGCCGCCCCTGCGGGCGCCCGAGCCTCAGCCGGTGTTCGCCCGTGCGCACAGCAAGGCGCACAACGTCGTAGGGGTTCTCGTCTGCGTGTTGCTGGCGATCGCGCTCGAGGTGTTCGGCTACAACTTCCAGTTCTTCTACTCCATGACCTATCCCGATGCGGGAAGCTATCTCGTCAATGGCGCGCAGCCCTCGCAAGTGGGAACGATTACGCTCGATTCCTCGTCGAGCTCGTTTGAGATCACGGGGCTCAACTCCACCGTGCGCTCCATCCACTTCACGCCGGTGCTCTCCGATGCCGCAGGTGCCGCGAAGGCGACCGACAGCAAGATTCAGGTTGTCATCTCGCTCGCCGACGAGGGCAACGCGAACTACTACGCGAACCCGGCCGTGTCGGTCGACCCCGCCGACCCCGCGACTACCTACATCTCGCTCGATCCCGCTGGCAAGTGCCATTCCATCAAGGTGAACATGACAAACCTCGCGGACATCGGCGCAGTTCAGGTTTCGGGTATATCGCTCAATCAGAAGGTTCCGTTCGATTTCGACCCGCTGCGCGCGGGCTCGGTGCTCGCCATTCTGCTCGTGCTCTTCGCGCTGCGCCCCGCATCGGGCCTCTACAGCCGCGTTCGCGACTCGCGCCTGACGAGCCACCGAATCCTTATCGTCGCGCTCGTCGCCGTGCAGTGCGTGGTCGTGCTTGCGCTCGTTTTCTCCAACTCGCACTACGTGTCCTTGACGCAGACGCCGTCCTACGAGAACCAGTTCCAGTATCAAAAGCTCGCCGTTGCGCTCACTCAGGGGCATCTGTACTTGAACGACGTGCCCTCCGACGCGCTGCAGGCGATGGCGAACCCCTACGATACGCAGGCGCGCGCGGCGCAGGGCGTGCCCTATCTTTGGGACCACGCGTACTTCCACGGGAAATACTACGTCTACTTCGGCATCCTGCCGTGCCTGGTGTTCTACGTGCCGTGGCTGCTCGTGACGCACACGGGCTTTCCGACGTGGCTCGGCATCGCCATCTGCGACTGCGTCTATGCGGCGGGGCTTATGTACCTGCTCTCGGCGGTGTGCCGTCGTTGGTTCCCGCGCACGTCGATCGGGGTGTTCGTGGTGCTCGATGTGATGCTGTTCGTCGCGGGCGGCGGCATCATCCTCGCGCGTACGCCGTCGATGTACTTCATGCCCGAGGCGATGTCGCTCGCACTCGTCTCATGGGGCCTGGGGCTGTGGATCTCGGGCACCTCGCGCGGCTATATCGAGCGGGGGAAGATCGTGCTCGGTGCGCTGCTCATCGCGCTCACCATGGCGTCCCGCCCGCAGATGGTGCTCTCCGCGGTGCTCGGGCTCGTCCTTTTCTGGCCGTTCCTTCGCGACTCGAAGGGCGATCGAGGGGCTAGACGGGACGTTATGGGTGCCTTCAAGGTGGCGATGGTACCGTTTGTGCTGGTCGCTGTCGCGGTGCTGGCTTACAATGCCGCGAGGTTCGGCTCACCGTTCGATTTCGGCGCGAACTACAACCTCACCACGAACGACATGACCCATCGAGGGTTCCACCTTGACCGCATCCCGTTCGGGCTTTACGCATACTTGTTCCAGCCGCCCGTGTTCGGCAGCCAGTTCCCGTTCCTGCGACAGGCCTACCTCGACCCGGCGTACCAGGGCATCACCATCTACGAGCCCATGTTCGGCGGTTACTTCTTCCTGTACCCGATGGCGCTGGCTGTTCTGGGCATCGTCATCGGGCGCGTGCGCGCACAGCTTAAGGAGAAGCGACTTTTGCCGCTGTTCGTGGCGCTTGTGTGCGTGGCCTTCGCGCTGTGCATCTTCGATTTGCAGGGCGCGGGCATCCTCATGCGCTACGTGTGCGATTTCGGGTTGTTCTTCGCACTGGCGGGCGCGATTGTGTTCCTTGCGCTTCTGCAGGTCAAGAGCGAAAAGCGCCTCACGAAAGATTGGACGACGCAATTCTCTGCCGTAGGCTCGCGCGGGGCTGTCGCGGCGGCGGGCGAGGGCGCAGAAACCGTATCGGTGTACCGTATCTCGCTGTACTTCATGTTCGCGACGCTTGTGCTCATGGTGATCATGAACGTGATGCTCTGGAATGTTTTCGGCATGTATTGATGTCGGCGCGTCCCCCGCTGTTCCTCGCTTGCCTTTGTCCTTCGCGCGTTTTCTCTCTTGCATATACCCCTAGTGGGTATATAATGCCGACTGAAAGATACCTCCAGGGGGTATGTGAAAGAAAGGAAAGGTTGCGATGGCGAAGGCTAGCGGCAAGCGCTCGGTAGAGGATGCAGACAAGGTCTCGGCTGATGGCGAGCTCGCCTCCTGCGAAAGCAAGGGCCCGCGCGCGCAAAGCTGCTGCTGCCATCATAAGGCCACGCCGCGCTCGGAGGAGTTTCAGCGCGACCTGCAGAAGCGTCTCAATCGCGCAATCGGCCAGCTCAACGGCGTGAAAGCCATGATCGATGACAACCGCTACTGCGGGGACGTCTTAACGCAGCTCGCTGCCGCGGAGTCTGCCGTGCACTCCATTTCCGCCATCCTTCTGCAAAACCACCTGGAGACCTGCGTCGTCGAGCAAATCGAGGCGGGCAACATCGCCATCATCGACGAGGCGATGCAGCTCATCAAGAAGTTTGCGAGGTAGAAGATGACGCAAAAGCAAACCTTCGACGTTTCGGGTATGACCTGTGCTGCCTGCTCCGCTCGCGTCGAGAAGACGACATCGGGCGTTGCCGGTGTCGAGCATGCTGTGGTGAATCTGCTGAAGAACTCGATGGAGGTGGAATACGACGGAAATCCCGCCACGCTCGCCGCGATCAGCGCGGCGGTCGAGAAGGCGGGCTACGGCGCCGCGCCCCGAATCGAGGCCGCCGCAGCCGCAGGTGCCCCGAGCGGCGCAGCTCCCTCGGCCGCGCGGGAAAACGCCGCCGCGAAGGAGGCGGCGCATGTGCGCATGCGGCTCATCGTGTCGTTCGTGTTTACCATCCCCTTGTTCTACTTATCCATGGGGCACATGTTCGGGTGGCCCATCCCCGGTATTTTCCTGGGTCATGAGAACATGCTCACGTTCGCATTTACCCAGTTCCTGCTCTTGTTGCCCGTGGTTTTCGTGAACTTCAAGTTCTTCCGCGTGGGCTTCAAGACGCTCTTCCACGGCTCGCCGAACATGGACTCGCTCATCGCGCTGGGCTCGACTGCCTCGACGGTCTACGGCATCGTCGCGATCTACCGTATCGGCTGGGGAATGGGGCACGGCGACGTCGATTTCGCGCACATGGCGGCGATGGATTTGTACTTCGAGTCGGCGGCGATGATCCTCACGCTGATCACGCTGGGCAAGTACTTTGAGGCGCGCGCGAAGGGCAAGACCACCGACGCGATTGCGCAGCTTATGGACCTCTCTCCGAAAACGGCGATTCGCCGCAACGTCGACGGTGCCGAGGAAGAAATCCCTGTCGAGCAGGTGCGACCGGGGGATATCCTCATCGTTCGCGCCGGTGCGGGCGTGCCTGTCGACGGAGTGGTGATTGAAGGCGCGGGCACGGTCGACGAGTCCGTCATCACGGGCGAAAGCGTACCGGTGGAAAAGGGCGTGGGGGCTGCGGTTACGGGTGCGACGGTGAACCGCACGGGATGGTTCGCCATGCGCGCCGAGCGCGTGGGCGCAGACACCGTGCTCGCGGGGATCGTGCGCATGGTCGATGAGGCGACGAGCTCAAAGGCCCCTATCGAGAAGCTCGCCGACAAGATTTCGGGCGTGTTCGTGCCCGTGGTCATCGCGATTGCGCTTATCACCTTCATCATCTGGATGTTTGTCGGTGCAGGTGTGACGACCGCTCTTTCTCACGCGATCAGCGTGCTCGTTATCTCGTGCCCTTGCGCTTTGGGGCTCGCCACCCCGAC
Organism: Ellagibacter isourolithinifaciens; assembly: GCF_008831035.1. Classification (GTDB taxonomy): domain Bacteria; phylum Actinomycetota; class Coriobacteriia; order Coriobacteriales; family Eggerthellaceae; genus Ellagibacter; species Ellagibacter isourolithinifaciens. The sequence continues at coordinate 9,040 of NZ_WAJR01000016.1, forward strand.
CGCCATCATGGTGGGGACGGGACGCGGTGCTGCGAACGGCATCCTCGTGAAGTCGGCAGAGGCGCTGCAGACCGCGCACGGCGTGAAGACGGTCGTTCTCGACAAGACAGGAACCATCACGAAGGGTGCGCCCGAGGTGTGCGAGGTGCTGGTTGCCGAGGGGCGTTGCGGCAGCGCTTCGAGCGCTACGGGTTGTGCCGGCGGAGTCCCGAGCTCGGCAGATGGCTTCGGTGGCGCCCGCAAAGCGAGTTCCGCACGAGCCGAACAGTCCAGTGGACTGTTCGTGCGAGTCGGGACTGCCGAGCGACTGGGTGCTGCCGAAGCCATTCAAACCTCTCAGGTTGACGCTCAAACACTCGCCTTCCTTTCCCTTGCATACTCCCTCGAGAAGCGCTCGGAGCACCCGCTTGCGCAGGCAATCGTGGCATACGCCGAGGCTCGCGGCGCGATGGCACAAGAAGTCGAGCACTTCGAGCAGATTCCCGGCGGCGGGCTTCGCGGAGTTGTCGCTGGTCGCGCGTGTCTCGCCGGCAATGCGCGGCTCATGGAGGAGGGCTGCATCGACATCGCAGGGGCGGAAGGAGGGGCGCAGCGCTTGGCCGATGAGGGAAAGACGGTGATTTACTTCGCGGTCGATGGCGAGCTCGCGGGCCTTATTGCGCTGGCTGACGAGCCCAAGCCCCGAAGCGCTGCGGCGCTTGCCGAGCTCTCGCGCATGGGTATCCGGACCGTCATGCTCACGGGCGACAACGAGCGCACGGCACATGCCATCCAAAAACGCGTCGGCACCGACGATGTCATTGCCGGCGTGTTGCCTCAGGGTAAGGAAGAGGTCATTCGCGACCTGCAGAAACAGGGAACAGTTGCCATGGTGGGCGACGGCGTGAACGATGCTCCCGCCCTCGCGCGCGCCGATGTGGGCATCGCCATCGGTGCGGGCACCGACATCGCCATCGACAGCGCCGATATTGTGCTCATGAAAAGCGACCTGACCGATGTGCCCGCGGCGATCTCGCTTTCGCGCGCGACCATGCGCAATATTAAGCAGAACCTGTTCTGGGCGCTCATTTACAATGTGATCTGTATCCCCGTGGCGGCCGGTGCGCTCTCGTTCGCGGGCGTAACGTTAAACCCCATGATCGCCGCGGCGGCGATGTCGTGCAGCTCGGTGTGCGTGGTTTCGAACGCGCTTCGCCTGCGAGGTTGGAAGCCTGTGGTGCTCGGCGAGGCGGCATCGGCGCTGGAACCCGAGGCTGCACCCGATGCCGCACCCGGGGCTGCGATCGCAAGCGAGGCGGGTGTGCCCACGATGGATGGGCCCTCTGCGGAAGACGGCGACGGGTCGCCTGTTTCCGCTGGTCATATCGAAGAAGTGCAAACCGTGAAACCGAAGGAGATCATCATGGAGAAAAAGCTGTCCGTCGAAGGAATGATGTGCCAACATTGCGTTGCCCACGTGAAGAAGGCGCTCGAGGGTATCGAGGGCGTTGAGGAAGCCGTGGTCGACCTCGATTCCAACAGCGCGACGGCGAAACTATCCGCCGACGTGGCCGACCAGGTGCTTGTCGACGCCATCGTCGATGCGGGATACGAAGCGAAGGTCGTCGAGTAGCAAGACGCCTCCTTCGTGGTCAAAGAAAGAGTTATGCGCTGCTGTTGGCTCGCTAAAGTGACATTCACTCTGTAGTTACACCCCGCATTACCAAAATTTGGGTTGTAACTGCGACAATTCTCGACTCTCACCCATTTGAAAGAAGCAAACGAGCGCGCATAACTCGCTCAGTTGACCACGAACTTGCCCTATTGCTCCACGAGGCGTTGCGAGCGCCTATCCACTGCGATTTTGAGGGCAAGCCACGCTCTCGCCTCCCTAATTCGCTAAAGCCCACCGGAAGGAACGAACCCATGGCTAAGACAGCCGAACCGAACACAACCCCCGCACCCGATGGGCGCCCGCTCGTTGCGCGAACGTCCCCTCTCGAGGATCGATGGGGGAGGCTCTCCATCGTGTTCGGCCAGGACGGCGTCGATTTGCTCGCCGGCAAGAAAGTGCTGCTCTTCGGTCTGGGCGGTGTCGGCTCGAACTGCCTTGAGCCCCTCGCGCGCGGTGGTATCGGATCGTTTGTGCTGGTCGATTGCGACGTTGTGCAGCCCTCGAACGTGAACCGCCAGGCGGTTGCTTGGGAGAGCACTATCGGTCGACGCAAGACGGACGTCGCGCGCGAGATGGTGCGCGCGATCAACCCCGAGGCCCATGTGGAAACGGTCGACGAGTTCGTCCTGACCGAAAACCTGCCCGCTTTCCTTGACGCGCACGGCGACGTCGACTTCGTGATCGACGCAATCGACACGGTCTCCGCGAAAATCGCCCTCGCGAAGCTGTGCGAAGATCGGGGCCTTTCGCTCGTGTGCTCAGCGGGTGCAGCGGATCGCTTCTTCCCCGAGCGCCTTTCGTTTGCGAACATCTACGACACGCACGATTGCGGGCTTTGCCGAATCTTGCGCAAAGAGGCACGAAAGCTCGGCATCAAACGCTGGACCATCCTGTATTCCGACGAGCCTTCTGCGCGCGAGCTTTTGGGCACCCCGCGCCTGCCCGAGCCCGAGCAAGTGCCCGGTGAGCGACGCCGGAAGCTTCCGCTCGGCACAACTTCCTGGATGCCTCCCATCATGGGACAAATGATCGCGGGCTATGTGATCTGCTCGCTTATGGGTTTGGAAAACGGCGGGCGATCGTTGTGATGGAGGGGATCCCGCTCATCGACACGCACTGCCACCTGGACTTTGCGGGCAATGCGGTGGAACTTGCCGCGGCGTATGCCGCATGCGGCGGTGCGCTATCGGGAACCTGCGATCCGTGGGATTTCGAGCGCGTCCGCACGATGTTCGCCCCCTTTGCCTCGCGCGTGCGGGTTGGCTTGGGGCTTCATCCGTGGTGGGTTGCCGATGGCACTTGCGGGGAAGAGGAAGTCGCGCTGTTCGAGCGCTTGGCACCCGTCGCGTCTCTTATCTCGGAAGTGGGGCTCGACTTTCAGCCGCGACGCGCCGATACGCGCGATGCGCAAATCGAGGCGTTTGAGCGCGTCTGCGTTGCTGCCGCGCGCCCTTCAGCGGAGTTCCCGCGACGCATTATGTCCATCCACTCGTCGGCGGCAGCGGCCTGCGTGCTCGATGTGCTCGAACGCACGGGGTGTCTCGATGCTTGCATCTGTATTTTCCACTGGTTCTCCGGCTCGCAAGAGGAGCTGACTCGCGCTATCGAGTCGGGCTGTCTCTTCTCCGTGAACGAGCGCATGCTCAAAACGAAGCGCGGACGTGCCTATGCGCGCGCAATTCCCAAAGATCGCCTGCTCATCGAGACCGACTTCCCGAGCAAACCCACCGCTATGACGATTCCCCAAGACGTCGTCCCGCGCCTCGAGCGTACGATGTCGCTGCTCGCTGCGGCTCGCGGTGACGATGGGCGCTCGCTGGCCTCGGCCATTGCCGCCGCAAGCAAGCGGCTTCTTCTCCCGTAGAGAGGCAATTCGAGGTTCAAAAGTTTTCCGTGGGATATTTAACGAGGAAGCCATGGCAAACTTCTTGTGATTTGTTTGAATATCGAACAGTAAGCAGGTACGATACGTGAACGAACAGGCTGCGCAAATTGAGCAGAGTGTTAAGGTTGAACAGATAAAACAAGGTAGCTGTCGCCTTCGCTACTGCCTGTGGACGGCAGGGGGTTTTCTCTTTTTCGCTCTGGGGATGGTGGGCGCAGTGTTGCCGATTCTGCCTACGACGCCGTTCATCCTGGTGGCAGCCTTCTGCTTTGCACGCAGCTCCAATCGTCTGAACGGCTGGTAAAGGCACGAAAGTCTACAAGATGGTGTTTGAGGGCTATATGACCAAGCGTTCCATGACGCTGCGGTCGAAGCTCACTATCCTTGTGCCCGTTACCGCGCTTTTGGCTGTGGGCTTTGCCATGATGGGCAACGTTCCTGTTGGCCGTGCAATTGTTGCCGCCGTGTGGGTGGGGCATATCGTCTATTTCGGGTTTGTCGTGAAAAGTGAGCGCTAACCAGGGAATTCGCGCCAGAGATTTCGCGCTCAGCGATGGGGTTTGCCCTGTGCCAGAAGCTACCGCATGGCGCTTTCCGCCTTGCGGCCCTTGTACGGCAATCCTGCCCGCTTCTTCTGCCCCGCTTCTTCTGCCCCGCTTCTCGCCCGTCCTCCGTGCCCAGCCCTCACCCATCGCCTTTTTTCTCTTTTTGCGGGCGTCGCGCCCCATTGCGCCTGCGCTCCTGTACTATAGGGCGGTTTGGTGATTCGATGGGGAAGGAAAGCGGCCGCGTGAGGCGAATGGGCGAAAGCGATCGTGCCACGATGGTGGGCTTTCTTGCGCTCGTGTTCTGGAGCATGATGTTCGGGTTTGTGCGCCTGACCTCGCAGGGTTTCGGCGTCTTGCTCGGCGGTGCGCTCATCTACACGCTTGGCGCGATCTCGCTGTTCATCGTTTTGCGCCCATCGCGGCCGAACGCTTATTCCTTGAAGTACTTCCTGGTCAGCGGCGGGCTTTTCGTGTTCTACGAGGCCGCCATAAGCGCCTCGATCGGCCTTGCTGCCTCGTCCACGCAAACGGTCGAGCTCAGCATGGTGAACTATTTGTGGCCCTCACTTACCGTTCTTTTGAACTCCACGGCGATGCGCGGCGCGCGCGGATTCGCCCGCGCTCTGCCGGGTGCTGCGGTCGCGACGGTGGGCGTAATGCTCGCTATTGGGGGAGATGCCGGCCTTGACGCGGGCGTCGTCGCGGCGGATATCTCCTCGAATCCGCTTCCGTTCGCCCTGACGCTCGCGGCGGCGCTTGCCTGGGCGTCCTATTCCGTCGTTACGCCGCGCATCACGAACGGCAAGGATGCCACGCCCTATTTCATGATCGGCGTCGCGGCGGTGTTCTGGGTGATGTTCGCCGCCTCGGGCGCGCCTGTTCCCCAAAGCATGCCGTCTATCGGGTCGATCCTGGCGCTTCTTGCCGCGATGGGCTCGATCGCCGCAGGGTACGCGTGCTGGAACCACGGACTGCTGTTCGGCAACGTGTCGCGCATGGCGCTAGCGTCGTACGCGGCGCCCTTTCTCTCGGTGGTGGCAAGCTCGATCATCTTGGGGCTCGCGCTGCCCGGGCTTTTCTGGGCAGGCGTTGCCTTCGTCGTTGCGGGTTCGTTGTTGAACCTGCTCATGGGCAAGCGCACGGAAAGCCACGAAAAAGCCTAGCTCGGAAAGGGGACTCAGGACGCCTTTCGATAGAAGCGGCGTTTTCAAGTTGCCCGCAGTGCTGGCGGCCTTTGCTGCGTTGTCGAGCACATTCCCTTTGTGTCCTGACAGCTCGTTTTCTCACCGTTTGTCCGCTTTAATTCTGGTTTTGCGCGAATTTGCCGCTTTGTGCTGGTCTTTCGCACGTTCTTCCAATACCATCATGGTCGATTTGACCTTATCTTTACGGAGGAATCCCCATGCATCCTTGCGCCGATGCCGAAGCGCTTGCTTTCGCCCAATCCGAACTTGCAGGAACCCGCACCGCCGCGCTCGTTCGCGATGCCGCCGCGTCCGCCGAGGGCGCCATCATCGAGTGGCGTCGGTTGTTTCATCAGCATCCTGAGCTTTCGGGGCGGGAATCGCATACGCAGGAGATGCTCTGCGGCGAGCTCGATCGCCTGGGGGTGGAATATCGCCGCCTCGATAACAACGGTATCATCGCGACGATTCGCGGGGAGGCCCCCGGAGCCTACGATGCCGCCGGCGTCCCCGTTCGCCGCGTGGCACTTCGCGCCGACATCGATGCGCTTCCTGTAACCGAGGACACGGGCGTGCCGTTCGCCTCCGAGAACGATGGCGTCATGCACGCGTGCGGACACGATGCGCACATGGCCATGATGCTCGGTGCGATCCGTATTCTTCTCGAGACGAAATCGCAGCTCAAAGGCGAGGTTCGCATTTTGTTCCAGCCTGCTGAGGAAATCTCGATAGGAGCACTCTCCATGATCGACGCCGGCGCGCTCGACGGCGTCGACGCCATTTACGGCGCGCACATCTGGAGCGAGGTCGACGCGGGCACGGTGTCGTGCGCGCCGGGGCAGCGCATGGCCAACACCGACTGGTTCCACATCGACATCGAGGGCGTCTCCGCGCACGGTTCCATGCCGCACAAGGGTGTCGACGCCGTTGTCGTGGGGGCGGAGATGGTGAACGGGCTGCAGGTGCTCGTCAGCCGCGACGTGTCGCCGTTCGACCCGGTCGTGGTCACCGTGGGCGAGTTCCACGGTGGCGAGGCGCGCAACATCATGGCTGGTCACGCCTACCTTTCGGGAACGGTGCGCACCTGGACCGAAAAGCTGCGCCGCGAAGTCCCCGATCGCCTCGAGCGCATCGTGAGCAAGATAGGGCACGCTTTCGGGGCCAAGGTGAAGTTCACGTTCGAGGAGGGCAACGCGGGCCTCTCGAACGACCCCGTGTGCGCGGAGGTCGCGCGGCGTGCGGTCGTGGACATGCTGGGGGAGTCCGCGGTGTCGGACTACCGCGGTACGCTCTCGGGCGAGGACTTCAGCGAGTACCTGAACATCGTGCCCGGCGTGTTCTGCTTCGTTGGAACGCGAAATCCCGAGGTCGGGGCTTCGCACCCGCAGCACAGCTGCCATTTCACCATCGACGAGAGCGTGCTCGCGAAGGGCAGCATGGTTGCCGCCCAATGGGCCTGCCGCATGCTGGCGGCGGAATAGCGGACATCGTCGTGCGCACTTTGCGGGTTCCCTGAGGGCCCGCGGCTGCTTGCGGGCGCTCCGCCCCGATGCTGGCGGAGATTCCTCGCGGCGGCGCATGTCGGGCTCTCGTGCGCCTTCCCCGAAAAACCATCATTTGTTCGCTGTGTTAGCCATGCAAAACTTGCCACTTGCTGCTATGATTGAACGTGAGAAAACAGCTGCGCACTCACACTTGCAAACACACTTCGCGCGCATACCACGTAAGCGATTCGAGGCATATCCATGGCGTTCGTACATTTGCACAATCACACCGAATATTCCCTGCTCGACGGCTTGACCCATGTGAAGGACATGGTCCGTCGCGCCGCCGATCTCGACATGCCGGCGGTGGCTATCACCGACCACGGCGTCATGTCGGGCGTGCCGGAGCTGTGCGACGCGTGCACGGCGGTCGAGAAGGAAACGGGCAAGAAGGTCAAGCCCATCTACGGCTGCGAGGTCTACTTCACCACCGACGAGGAGCTGCGCAAGGACGCAAAGCCGAAGCTGTACCATCTGCTGCTCCTCGCGAAGACCAACGAGGGCTATCACAACCTGTTGCACCTGGTCAGCGAATCGCATGTTGACAACTTCTACTACAAGCCGCGCACGACGTTCTCCATGCTGCAGAAGTACGGCCACGGCATCATCGGCTCGTCCGCGTGCATCGCGGGCATCATCCCGAAGCTTCTGGACAACCGCCAGTTCGACGACGCGGTCGAGTGGGCGCGCCGTTTCGCGAGCTGCTTCGACGAGGGCGACTTCTACATCGAGCTGCAAAACCAGGGCCTGCGCACCGACGCCGGCATGACGCAGACCGAGCTCAACCGCCAGCTCGCCAAGGTCGCCCAGCTTGCGGGCCTAAAGACCATCGCCACGAACGACTTCCACTACCTTAAGAAGGAAGACGCAAAGGCGCAGGATATCATGCTGTGCATCGGCACGGGTTCGGCGGTGAACGACGCGAACCGCATGCGCTTCGAGAACGACGAGTTCTACATGAAGACGGAAGAGGAGATGCGCAAGGCGCTCTCCGAGTTCCCCGAGGCGTGCGATAATACGGTCGAGGTGGCCGAAAAGATCGACGTCGTGCTCGAGCGCGACTCCATTCTGCCGCGTTTCCCCTTGCCAGAGGGCGAAACCGAGGAAAGCTGGTTCCGCAAGCAGTGCGAGTGGGGCTTGAAGAAGCGCTACGGTGACCCCGTGCCCAAAGAGGCATGGGATCGCTATGAATACGAGGCTGGCATCATCTTGCAGCAAGGCTTCCCGGCGTACTTCCTCATCGTGCAGGAATACATCGCCTGGGCCCGCAGCCAGGGAATCGGCGTCGGCCCGGGCCGTGGCTCGGCTGCAGGCGCCATCTGCACTTACGCCATGGGCATTACCGACCTCGACCCGCTTCCCAACGGGCTTCTGTTCGAACGCTTCCTGTCGCCCGAACGCGTGGAGATGCCCGATATCGACGTCGACTTCGAGGATGAACGTCGCCAGGAAGTCATCGAGCACATCAAGGAAGTCTACGGCGAGGACCATGTGTCGGGCGTTATCACGTTCGGCAAGCTGCAGGCGAAAAATGCCGTGCGCGATGCTGCGCGCGTGCTTGACTACCCTTACAGCGTGGGCGACCGCATCTGCAAGATGATCGGCGACGAGCTCGGCATCACCATCGACAAGGCGCTCGAGACGAACCCCGACCTGAAAAAGGCCTACGACGGCGAAGAGGACGTGCGACAGGTTGTCGATGCTGCGAAGTCAATCGAAGGCCATGTGCGAGGCGAGGGCGTGCACGCCTGTGCAACCATCATCTGCCGCGACCCTATGGCCGACCACGTGCCCATGAAGCGCGACACCAAAGGCGGCGGCATCATCACGCAATATGACGGCCACTACACGCCTGACCTGGGCTTGCTCAAGATGGACTTCCTTGGACTGCGCACTTTGGGCGTGCTTTCGCGCGCGTGCTGCAACGTCGAGCAGACCACTGGCGTCAAGATGGTGCCCGAGGAGATTCCCACCGACGACGAGGGCGCCTTCGCCCTCATGCGCTCGGGCAACATGGACGGCCTGTTCCAGGTAGAAGGCTCGCTGTACGTGAGCCTGTTCGCACGGCTCCCACCGCGCCGCTTCTCCGACATCGTCGCATCGATTGCCCTCAACCGTCCGGGCCCGCTCGAGTCCGGCATGGTCGACGACTACGTGAAGGTGGCGAGCGGCAAGACGCCCGTCCACTACTACGACGATCGCCTGCGCCCTGTGCTCGAGGAAACCTACGGCACCATGGTCTACCAGGAACAGATCATGCAGGTGTCCATGGTGATGAGCGGCTTTTCCGCCGGCAAGGCAGACAAGCTGCGCAAGGCAATGGGCAAGAAGAAAATCGACATCATGCGCCTGCTCCAGGAAGACTGGAACAACGGTGCCGTCGAGAACGGCTACTCACTCGACATCGCGAAGAAGATTTGGGATGACGCGGAGAAGTTCGCTAAGTACGCGTTCAACAAGTCGCACTCGGCTGCATACTCCATCTTGGTCATGCGCACGGCGTACCTGAAGGCGCATTACCCCAACGAGTACATGGCCGCAGTGCTGTCGAGCTACATGGGCAACACCGACCGCCTCATCCGCTACATCGCGAGCTGCAACCACAACGGCACGCCCGTGCTGCCGCCGGACATCAATTCGTCGAACGCCGAGTTCACCCCGGTTAAGGATGGCATCCGCTTCGGGCTCGTCGGCGTGCGCGGCGTCGGGCGCAACGTGGCCGACGCCATCATCGCCGAGCGCGAGGAAAACGGCCCGTTCACCAGCCTGCATGACTTCGTGAACCGCGTCGATGCGAAATGCTTTAACCGCAAGACGCTCGAAGCGCTCATCAAGGGCGGCGCCTTCGATTCGACGGGGTACACGCGCAAGCAGCTCATGTACTTCCTGGAGGACACGCCGCTGCTCGAGAACGCCTCGAAGCGCCAGAAGGACCGCGACGCCGGACAGGTGAGCATGTTCGACCTGTTTGCCGCTGACGAGGACTCCGGTTTTCAGGAAGACGTGCCCGCGCCCGACGGCATCGAGTGGGACAAGCGCACCAAGCTTGCCTACGAGAAGGAAATCATGAAGATCTACGTGTCTGAGCACCCGCTTGCACCGTACGAGAGCGCGATTTCCCGCATGACGAAGTTCCAGCTGGGCGACTTGGCCGAGCGCACGAAGGAAATCAAGTCGGCGACGTTCGTCGGCATGGTGTCCAATGTGGTGACCAAGCTCACCAAGCGCGGTACGAAGATGGCCACGTTCACGATCGAGGACACAACGGGCCACATGGAGTGCATTTGCTTCAAGTACGACGAGAACGCAGAGGCCATCCATGAGGATGCCATCGTGAAGATCAAGGGCAAGTTCGAGCACAGCGACCGCGGCAACCAGATCATGGCGTTCGAGATCGAGGAAATCGAGCTGAACGAAGAGGACGCTCGCCCTTCGCATCTGCAGCTCAACGTGCCGTCGTACGAGTTCGACCAGCAAAAACTGTTGCGCTTGAACCGTATCTTGCAGTCGTATCCGGGCCGCGATGGGGTTGTGCTCCTCGTCACGCAGTCCGACGGCCGCCGCTTCCGCGCGGAGCTGCCGGTCACGGTCGACTCGGGCTCGCCGGTTATGCGAAGCGAGCTGCAGGATTTGTTCGGACGTGGCGCGCTGATCGCATAGAGAGTTTGCTATCGCTGGCCCGGGGATTGACCTCGGGCCAGCGTTTTCTTCTCTCCGATAGCTCATTGCGAGCCGCAGCGCTGCAGGTCGCCCGTGACTTGCCTCAGGTTGCCTCCCTTGGCTCTTCGCTGGTCGGTGCTTCGCGTCCCCCTGGCTCGCCGCAGGTCGCCGAATCTCGCCCCGGGCTCTTTGCAGTTCGCCGTAGCTCGATATGAGGTTCGCCGCCTTATTGCTTGTCGTGTTCGCGCGCAAATGAGGTATCATGCTCGATATGGATAATGTCAAAAACTATATGACGCATTCGCTTGCCGTCGCCTACAATGGCAAGCCTTTCAGTGGCTTTGCGCGCCAGCCCGGTCAACTTACGGTGCAGGGCGAGCTGGAACATGCGCTTGAGCTGCTGTTCCGCCGCGAGGTTGAAACCACGTGCGCCGGCCGCACCGACGCGGGCGTCCATGCGCGCGCTCAAGTCGTGAGCTTTGATATCTCGCCTGATGAATTGCGTGATCGTACGCTTGAAAGTCTCGCCCGGTCGATGAATGCGCTCACGCATGAGGCCATCGTCGTGCGCTCGGTCGACGAGCGCGAACTCGGCTTCTCTGCCCGCTTCGACGCGACGGAGCGCGAGTACCGCTATTTCATCTGCGTCGAGCCCGCGCCGCCCATTTTCCTACGCGATTTCTCGTGGCATATCCCAAAGCCGCTCGATGTAGAGGCGATGCGCGAGGCATCCCGCGCGCTCATTGGCGAGCACGATTTCAAGAGTTTCTGCATGGCGGCAAGCGCGGTGGGGAAGCCGACGTGTCGCAATGTGCATGAAATCTCGTTCGCTCAAGAAGAGGTGATGGGGGAGCGGGCCGTCGTCATCACGGTGAAGGGCAATGCGTTTCTCCACTCCATGGTGCGCACCATCGTGGGCACGCTTGTCATGGTCGGCCGCGGCCAGCGGAAGCCCGAATGGGTCGCCGATGTGCTCCAGGCGTGCGACCGATGCGCTGCTGGGGAGAACGCACCTGCAGCCGGCCTCGTTTTCTGGAACGTGAGCTACGACGGCGTAAGGGACCACATCTGATCATGGTGGAGCGAAAGACACCTTTTCGTGGTAAGCGCGAGTACGTCACGTTCGGCGATGGGTTTCCCGGCTTTGGGGAATCCGACGAGCACAAGGCTTCGCGCTGGAATGCGGATCTCTTCGAGGAAGCGCCTGTTTCGGAACCTGAGAATGCGCCTGTTGCTTATACGGGTGATGAGGATTTCTCGACGCGCGGTCGCTACAGCGGAGTTGGCGTAATCGTCGATGAGATGGGGGAGTTCGACCCTGAACCTGTGCGCTGTGGGAGCGCGGGGCCTCTGCCAGGAAAGAATGCGGAACCCGTGCGCCGAGACAGCATGGAGTCTGTGCTGGTCAAGAGCCCCGAACCTGCGAGCCGAGAGAACCCCAAGTCGGTCGCGACCGCAAGTAGCTCCAAGTCGGCCGCCTCTGCGCACAACCCCGAATCAGCGCAATCTGTTGAGGCCAAGCTCGACCTCTCGCTGTTCCGCGAGCTCTATCGAAGCCGAGACGGGCGCCTCGTCTTCTTCGAGCATTGTGCGACCGGCCATCTCGCCGCCGTCGACGCATCGAAGCTCGTGTAAGCTGAGCATCCTCGGCTTCGGGTGCCGTCGACTCATTCCACCGCCCTACGTTTAATCGCACGGACTTAAGCGGGGAGTAATAAGCACGCTAACGAATAACGCCCCTTGCATCGATTGGTCGAGCAAGGGGCGCTGCTGTTCTCGCCGTAGGGACGAATTTGTTAGCGTGCTTCGGGCTTTTCCGGCACGGTGCGATCGACGAAGTAGATCTTGTACCACATGAGGAACATGTACACGATCCAAATCTTGCGCGAGCGATCGGCGCCCGCCTTGTGCTCGTCGAGCAGGCGCACTAGCTCATCGGTGTTGAAGAACTCGCGCGCGATGTCGCCTGTGAACCATTCTTTCACCATGGTGTAGTAGCGCTCCTCGCGCAGCCAATTCACGACCGGCACAGGGAAGCCGAGCTTCTCCTTCTGCGCCCAGTCCTTTGGGATGGCGAACTCTGCGGCGTCACGCAGTGTGAGCTTCGTCTGTTGCTCGTTGGCCTTGAGCGGCGTGGGAATGGTGGCCGACAGATCGAACACGCGGCGATCGAGGAAGGGTACGCGTGATTCGAGCGAATGCGCCATCGACATTTTGTCGGTCTTGAGCAGGATGTCGCCCACCAGCCAGAAGTACAAATCGACATACTGCATGCGCGTCGTCTCGTCGAGATTGGCAACCTCGGCATACACGGGCGCCGTGAGCGATTGCGGGGTGGGGGCGTTGCAGCCGCCCTTGAGCAGGCTTGCGCGTTCCTCGGGTGTGAAGGCGACGCCGTTCGCGTTGGTGTAGTACCAGTCCTCAGGTGTCTCGCTTGCGCGCTCAAGATAGTTCGCGCCGCGCAGATGAAGCGCGCGCATCGCATGGGATGCGCCCTTGAGCAGGCCCTTCGGCGCCCAGCTTACCTTCGCGTTGGAGAACGGCGTCTGGTAGATTCGATAGCCTCCGAAGAACTCATCGGCACCTTCTCCGGAAAGCACGGCCTTCACCTGGGTGGCGGCAATCTGGTCGACGAAGTACAGTGCCACGGCGGAAGGGTCGGCGGAGGGCTCGTCCATGTGCCACTGCACGCGCGGAAGGCTCGCCCAGTATTCCTCCTCGCCGATGTATTTGTCGGTGTTAGCGATATGCAGGTCGTCTGCCAGCTCGCGCGCCCAAGAAATCTCGTCGCGCATGGTCTTGCCGCCGGCGCCTTCGGCATTGTTCGCCGCTGCTTGCTTGTAGCACTCGAAGCCCACGGTGAACGTCTTGATGTCGGGGTTCTCCTTGGCCAGGCACGCCGCCATGTAGCTCGAGTCGATGCCTGACGACAGGAAGCTTCCGACCTCGACGTCGGCCACGTTATGGTAGCGCACGCTGTCGCGCATGACCTCGTCGATGGCGCGCGCGGTGTCCTCGCGGTTGCGGCTCTCGTCGAAGTGGTACTCGGGGCGCCAGTAGCGGCGCTCGGTGATGGAACCGTCGGCGTGCACGGTCATGCAGTGCGCGGGCGCAAGCTTGAAGATGCCCTTGAAGAAGGTCTCCGGCAGTGCGCTGAACTGGAAACACAGGTACTGCTCGAGAGCCTCGCGATTGAGCTCGCGGGTGTATGCGGGGTGCTCCAGGATGCATTTGATCTCGGACGCGAAGATGAACTGGCCGTTTTGCTGCGTGTAGTAGAACGGTTTGATGCCGAAGAAATCGCGCGCGCAGAAGAGCTCGCGAGTCGTGCGGTTCCAGATGGCGAACGCGAACATGCCGCGCAGGCGGTCGAGCACGCCTTCGCCCCATGCGAGATAGCCTGTGAGCAGCACTTCCGTGTCCGATTTCGTCTTGAACTGCCAGCCTTGCGTCTCAAGTTCGGCGCGAAGGTCCTGGTAGTTGTAGATTTCCCCATTGAACACGATGGCGAAATCGCCCTTCGCGAGCATGGACTCGGGCGTGCCACACGGCGTGCCGTCGGGCATGAGCGCGGGGGAGGTGATGGCCGAGTCGTGTTCCCCCGTGGCGCGAACCATGGGCTGGTTGCCGTTCGCCAGGTCGATGAGCGAGAGGCGGCGGTGCCCGAGCGCGATGCCGCTTTCCGCGTCGAGATACTGGCCCTCGCCGTCGGGCCCGCGATGCGCCATGATGTCGCACATGGCCTTGAGCGCGGGGGCGTCAGCGCTGGTCGCTTGGGTGAATCCGCAGATTCCGCACATGCAAAAGCTCCTTCATATCGATGTCGTGCGCTCGCGCGCAGCGATTCTCGTGTGGGTAGGGTTCCATGATAGCGAAAGCGCATGACGTGCAGCCTTCTTCTGCGAAAACTGCGGAAACGCCGCGCAAATGGGCACTAGCGGACGGGCGGCTTGGGCGCGGCCGGGGGAGCGGCTTGAGCGCGGGCGTCGGGCGTGGAGGCAATCGTCACGTCGGGGTTCTCGTACACCACGCGGGCCTCGGTCTCCGCACGGGCGAAGTCATCGGCGGTGAGGGCCGAGCGGAGGATCACGTCGACCGTGCAGCCGAGGTCCTCGGCGATGAAGCGGCGGAACTGCGCGGCGTCGGCGCGCGAGAACGTGCATCCGACGTCGAGCAGAAGGCAGGCGTCCCCGCCCGTGCGTGCCTGGTCGGAGGCGTAAAGCGAGAATACCGCGACCTTCGCGATGGCATAGCGTGGCGCGACGCGGGAAACGGCGTCGCGGATGGATCCGAAATCGTTCATGAGATGGCTCCTTTGCAGCCTGGTGGGCTTGATGGTTGCGTAGGATTCCAGTATATCGCCAATCGCGAAGATGGGCGCGCCGGCGGGGGTCTTTCATAGGTCGAGAAACGCTCGTTTGTTTGAGCCATTCTCTAACAACACTATTTCGTGATTAACGTGTTAATTCAAATTGTAATGACACTTTATTCTACAAAAAAGTTGTTAGATAATATACTTATTGGATAATCGCGCAAAAGTGTCATTAGAGGCAGTATGCAGTGGCAAGATAAAGGTCAAGGTTTTCTGAGGAAGAATCTTTCGGGCGAGTCGGAGTATAGTTCGTTTATTCCCTCCTCGCTTGATACCGTCGTTCCGGTGGAGCTAAGCGAGGAAACCGTCAGATTGCTCAGCGCTTGCTCCCGAAAACTCGGCGAGCTTGAAGGCATGCTGCGTTTTGTCCCCAATGCTTCCATGTATCTTGCGATGTACGTCCGCAAAGAGGCTTTACTTTCAGCCCAGATAGAGGGAACTCAGTGCACGTTCGACGACATTCTCGATCCTGAGAACGTCGAATTGGCTCAACGTGATGTCGCCGACGTAGTTAACTATATCAGGGCAACAGAATATGCTGTGCGGAGAATGAACGAACTACCTCTTTGCATGCGCTTGCTTAAAGAGGTTCATGCGGAATTGCTGTCGGGCACGCGCGGCTCTGAAAAGAATCCCGGAGAGGTTAGGTCGTCTCAGAATTGGATAGGGCCAGCTGGATGCGGCCTGAGAAACGCTGCATATATTCCCCCTAACGTCGATGATATGCATGATGCTTTGGGTGAGCTGGACAAATTCATCAATAGCGATATCGCAATCGATCCAATTGTGAAGGCCTCCCTTGTCCATTATCAATTCGAGACGGTGCACCCTTTTCTTGATGGAAACGGCCGTCTGGGGCGCCTGCTCATCACTCTTTCCCTGATGAATGACGGGGCGCTCAGCGCTGCGATATTCTATCCTTCTTATCAGCTTAAGCTTCGTAGAAGGGAATATTATGAACGCCTGATGGCGGTTAGGGAGAATGGCGAGTATGCGCAGTGGGTCGGCTTCTTCTGCGATTGCCTTCTGGCCAGCGCGGTGGATGCCATAGGCTCGCTCGAAAGACTCGTCGATTTGCGAACCAAGAACACGAATCTGATTAATGGAGGATTAGGGCGCTCGGCATCAAATGGCCGGCGTTTTTTGGAGCTTCTTGAGGGCAATCCCATCGTTGATGTGTCTTTTGTCGCAGAAAAGCTTGATATTGCTAGAACCACCGCCGGCAATCTTGTTAAGGATTTCGTTGGACTGGGGATTCTTGTGCAGCGAGAAAAGGGGAAGCAGCGTTATAGGACGTTTCTCTATGAGGATTACTTGAGCATCTTGAGACAAGGTAGCGACCCCTTGTAGGAGGTTGGTAAGAAGGCGGAACCGATTGGGCAGTGCAGCCTATCCCGCCTTCCCTGTGGGATACCTCGGTTTTCGTGCAACTTCTGAGCAGAAAGACAACGCCAAGTGCGCGAAGAAAGCGGTTTGGGGCTATATCAATCGCCTCCGCATCGACGAAGGATACGAATGCAGGGAGCAACACGATACATCCTTCCTTGCAACTGCCGAGAACGTGATTAACGCTTTTGCTGGATACGGGGATGACGATTCCTCGTTCGGGTTCGGCAATGCGCAAAAACTCATCAACATGACCGCGAAATACATTGCCTTGGGCATTTACATGGATGATTGCAGGGAGGACTTCCAATACTGTCATTGTCCTATGGATGGCATAATGGTGGATAAAGTTACCAAGCTCGCAGGAAGGTTGGTGGACGAGGGGGAAGAAGGACTCCGTGCTTCGCTGGAGAATTTCGCATACAAGCGCCCACGTGCCCACGACTGGGCGGCCAAGGACGAAGTCCGTTGGAGCAAGCTGACCCTCGAGAACCGAAAACCATGCGAGGGTTTCCAAGAAGTTGTTCGGGCTCTAGCGGAAAGAGAGGGGTTATCCCCGCTTGAGTTCGACTTTTGCGTTTGGGGCAGTGACGGAGATGAAAGATAGTAGCTCCGTGGGCGATTCTACTGCTGGGATTTTTACAGAAATCCCAGTAATGTAGCATCCTCGAAACTCAAATATCGAGCCCATTCGTTTTCATCCCCCCGAATCGAAGGAGGTCGGGTTTGCACCCAAAAGCCTTGCCGCTCACGCCCGACGCGACGCAAGTCACCCGACCCCTGTCTCACCCCGTCTCGCACCGGGCCTCCTCGTGTTTCTTCCTGATGCAACCGACGAAAAACCGACGAAAAATTTTACGTCGGTTTTGCGTCGGTTGCATCGGGCGGAAAGCAGCCCCCGTCGCCTTCCCTTACGACGCTTTGAAGTTGTAAATAGGCCTCATGACATCGATGATATCCACCGACTCGGCGATGGGGCCGATGATGTCCTCGATGGGCTTGTAGGCGCCAGGCGCCTCGTCGATGGTGCGCTCGTTCACCGAGGTCGAATAGATGCCCTCCATGGTGGTCCGGTACTCGCGCAGGTTGAGCGTTTCCCTTGCCTCGCGACGCGACATGACGCGGCCCGCGCCGTGGGGCGCCGAGTTGTTCCACGCCTCGTTGCCGCGCCCTTTCGCGATGATGGAGCCGTCGCGCATGTTAAGCGGAATGAGCACGGTCTCTCCCGCGTGCGCGGCGATGGCGCCCTTGCGAAGAACCATCTCATCCACGTCGATGTAGTTGTGGACGGTATGGAACTCCGACGAGGCGTCAAGCCCCGTTCTCGCCAGAATCTCCACCAGCATGCGCACGCGGTTGCGGGCGGCGAAGCGCTGGCAGACGTCAACATCGTGCAGGTAGTCGTCCATGTAGCTGCCGTACAGCCAGCACAGGTCGGCAGGCGCGTCGGGCTCTGCGCCCTCGTATTGCGCTGCGAGCTCCTTGAGCGCCGCCTGGATCTCGTCGCGGCGCCCGGCCGACTTGTACGCGTCGATGAGCTCCCGCTTGCGCTCGAAGAAGCCCTCCTTGCCGCTGTGCAAATCGACGGCGAGGCCTTGGTAGTAGTTCGCCACCTGCAACCCCAGGTTGCGCGAGCCTGAGTGGATGACCAGGCGCTGCATGCCGTCGGAGGCGACGTCGATCTCGATGAAGTGGTTGCCGCCGCCGAGGGTGCCCAGCGAGCGCTTGAGGCGCTTGACGTCCCTGAGCTCGCGGTAGCAGCGCAGCTCCTCGAAGTCGAATTGCTCCTTGCGCCCATCCCAAACGCGAGCACCCGAGGGGATCTTGTGGCACGCCTCATCGAAGGCGGGCAGGTCAATGGGCTTGTGGCCCAGGTCAGCCGTGAGCATGCCGCATCCGATGTCGACGCCCACGAGGTTGGGTACCACAGCGTCCGTGACCCTCATCGTGGTCCCGATGGTACAGCCTATCCCGAAATGCGCGTCGGGCATGATGGCGGTGTTTGCGCCCTCCGCAAACGGCATGCCGAGCATCGTGCGGATCTGCTCGACGCACGCGTCCTCTATGTTCGTCGCGTAGCACGCTGCCGTGCCGTGCGTTCCCTCAATTGTGAACATGGCAATCCTTCCTACTCCTTGGCGGCTCCTAGGAGTCTGGCGTGATGCATCATAGGCGCTCCCTTAGGAATTGGTTGTCCCTTCTTTCGTACACGCTATTTCGTAATACGGTCAGGTTGTCCTAGCGCGAATCGCATTCTTGGCGATTGGCCCTTTCCCAATCACTTTCGGGAGGCACTTCTTTGGAAGAGGGGTCTTGTTCGTCAAGTCATCGGCTTCGTGAGTTATGTGGTGGTGGGGAAGGGAAGGGGCTCGGCGGCGCGACCCTTCCGGGCGCAATTAGTGCAGCGATTCGGGAAGAATTCGGCACGAAAACCGAGGTATCCCACGACGGGGGCTTCATTTCTGCGCTCCATCGCGGGTTGCTTTTCGGTCGCGGGAAGAATTCCCAGGTCAGCGCATCGCCCAATTCGAGGGCGACCCACGACTCGTGGCTTCCCCGTGGGATACCTCGGTTTTCGTGCCAAGATTTGCCTTGGGGGCTGTACTATTTCAGACTCGCACGCCATTCCGATTCGGAAGAGCAACTTGCCCTTCCGAGCGTTCGCTTTTCCTGTTTATTACCGGAAGCGACCCCTTATGGCTATCGCGCTGCAATTCTTCGTATGCCTTGCAATCTCGATGCTTCCTCGAGTATCCCGATAAGCTCATCAGCCTGGTAGTACGCTCCTCGTTTCGCATTACCCATCTTCGAAAGGATACCTCTCTCGCAAGCGGTCTCTATAAGAGTGCGTGCCGCTCGGTCGGTGATGGCGAGACGGTTGGCGACATATGCGGCGTCCACGACAGGCTGTTCGACGAGAAGCTCGGGTAAACCGTGGGACGCCGATCCTGCGCGGTCGGTGTTCGAGGCACGCCATGCGCTCAACACATCGTCCACGTCGTCGGCGATGCGCAAACCGATGACGACGGCAAGCTCCAGAGCATCGGCAAAGCAGGCGATTATTGGCTCAATCTTTCCGACGTGGTAGGCGTCGAGCGCTTTCATGTACCGTTCAACGTCATGCAGCAGGCCCGCTGAGACGGGCAGGGTTGAATGCATCAGGACTTCGTCGTTTGCAAGCATGCGATGCACGAGCGCTCTGCCAGTGCGGCCGTTGCCGTCCGTAAAGGGGTGGATTGTCTCGAACTGCGCGTGGAAAATCGCTTCTTTGGCCACGGGAGGAACGTCCTCCCGCACCCCGAACTCAATTAGGTCGTTGATGTAGTCTGGAACGCGACTTGCGTGAGGGGGCACGAACGACGCTTCATGCGGGCTGTAGGGCGTGCCACCGATCCATACCTGCTCGTCTCGCAGTCCCTCCCACTCGGAGGTTTCTGCCATGAGCACGTCATGGATGCTGCAGATCGAATCGATGCTCACGGGTCCACTTTGCCGCAGAGCCTCGCGCATGGCGGCGACGTTGCCCGCGATGAGGAGCGCATTCGTAGGTGCCTTGTCGGAAAGTTCTGCGAGTGCCACATTGCGCACGCTCGATGTGAGCCTCTCAATCTGGGAGCTCGATGAAGACTCGCTTCTTAAAAGGAGGGCTGGAAGGTTCCAATCGCGCGCATTCTGGGCTTCGTCGAAGCGCGTTACGGCAACTTCGACATCTGCAATCCGCCGCTGAATCTCAGGAGACAGGTTGACCGTCAGTTGGGCAATCTTTGCTGGGAGCGCAGCCTCATATGTCGGCAAAATCTTGCGTCTGCGACTCTTGGGTATGAACGCGAGCTCGTCGTAATCCCTTTCCCATGCGCATGTCTCATAGGCTACACTCGGCCACATGACTTACTCCTTGCGAATTCAATGCCGATTCTGCTAGTTTTACGGAAGTGAATCATAATACACTTCCGTAAAACTAGCAATAGATGCCATCATTCGTGTGCCTCTTGTGATTACAGATGTTTCTTCGTTTGACGAGGCCGGCGCTCAGCTCGTCCGGCTGGACGCTCACTTCCAAACAGATTGTCGAGCCCGCCGAGCGCGTTTGCATCACGTTCTCCCATCCCCTCGCATGAGAGCCCTAAAGGGAATGTGGCGAAGTGTGGTGGTGGGGAAGGGGAGGGGCTCGACGTCGCGACTCATCTGGGCGCAATTGGTGCAGCGATTCAGGAAGATTCTGGTACGAAAACTGAGGTATCCCACGACGAGGGCTTCATTTCTGTACTCCATCGCGGGTTGCTTTTCGATCGTAGGAAGAATCCCCAGGTCAGGGACTCGCTCAATTCGAGAGCGACCCACGACCGCGCCTTCCGCGTGGGATACCTCGGTTTTCGTGCCAAAATCTGTCTTGGGGGCTGTACTTTTTCGGGCCGCTGTCCACTGCATTCGCTCAGCAAGCAGGCTTGTCCAAGAGCGTTGAATGCTGCCCCCGCTATATCGGGGGTTCGTCCGATTGTTGGAGGCTCGCATTCCCAACGCCGTTCCCGGACTCTTGGAGAGCGTTCAAAGTGCGTCCAAGAAGCTATTTTGGCAGGCTTTCCTCGTCGAGCAGAAAATCGAACACGGACATAGTCAGAATCCCCTCGTTGTCGTAAGTCGGCTTCACCACATCGCGCACGAGCACGATCTTGCTGAAACTGTCGGGTACTTCGCGAAGTGGGGCCTTTTCCTGGCGTGTCTTCTCCTCATCCGGCAAGTGAAGCGCCGACTGTATGTAATAGCGCCGGGAACCTAGATTCGCGACGAAATCCACCTCGAGTTGCTTGCGCACTACCTTGCCGTCGACGCGCCTAGCCTTCGCGACAGAGCCGACGTCGACGGAAAAGCCCCTCGCGCGCAGCTCGTTGTACACGATGTTCTCCATGATGTGGGTCTCCTCGACCTGCCTGAATCCAAGCCTCGCGTTGCGCAGGCCGATGTCCTCGAAGTAGTATTTCTTAGGACTCCCGATGTACTTGCGTCCCTTGACGTCGTACCGGCGGGCCTCTTCGATGAGGAAGGACTCCTCAAGGTAGCTGATGTAAGTGGAAATGGTGTTCGCGGTGATCTTCGAGTTCAGAACGCTTTTGAAGGTCGCCTCGATTTTGGGTGGGTTGGTGAGCGAGCCGATGGAGGATGCCAGCACGTCCACGAGGTCTTCGAGCTCTTGGGTCTTTGCCACCTTGTTCCTGGCCACCACATCCTTCAAGTATGTCTCGGAGAACAGGCGCTCTAGATAGCGGGACTTTTGCTCGTCCGTGCGCATGCCAAGAAGCAGGGGCATGCCTCCGAAGACGACATACTCGGCCCAACCCTGGTATTTGTCTCCCTCAAAGCCTTGCATGAATTCGGAGAAGGACAGTGGTCGCACTCGGACCTCGTCTCCTCGTCCGCGAAACTGCGTCATGACGTCAGAGGACAGCAGTTTGGAGTTGCTGCCTGTCGCATAGACGTCGACATTTCGCATGCGCAGCAGGCCGTTGAGCACACCATAGAGGCGAGGTGGTTCGTGCCCGCGCAGCTCCTCGTCGGAGATCGCGTATTTCACCTCGTCGAGCATGACGTAGTATCTCGACGTCTTATTCGCTATCTTAGACTTCAAATAGCTGTCAAGTGCACCTGGGTCGCGCAGGCCCCTGTTCGCTTCCTCGTCCAATGCGACCTCCACGATATAATCGTCGCCAACCCCTAGCTCGTCCCTGAGGTAGTTGCCGAAGAGTTCGAACAGCAGATATGTTTTGCCGCACCGTCTGACGCCCGTGATTACCTTGATCATCCCGTTGTGCATTCTGTCTATCAGGCTGTTTAGGTATCTATCCCTGCGCACTTCCATGTCTGCCTCCTTTAAATTTCATTTAGTGATTATGTCACATGTTGCATTTTCGCTCAATGTGAACCCATGGTGCGATGCAATTCGGTCATAGAGCGTTTGACAATCAGGAACGTTCGCGGCGCAACGGTCGTTCGCGTCCGTCAGGCATGAAAGTCGCTTCAGACCTTTGCGCTAAAAGTGGCTGTCGGGAAAGCGTTAGCTGTTGGAGTGAAAGCTGATTCGAGTCCAGCCTTTCTGAATGTTCGTCATCGCCACAACGACGTGTGCGCTGTGGCGGCCTTTCGTCGGCGAAAGCAACAATGCGGCCTTGCGTGAAATAAATCACCTGACCTGCCGTCTTGTCCGTCTAACTATCGGCTTCGCGAGTTATGTGGCGGCGGGGGAAGGGAAGGGGCTCGACGTCGCGACTCTCCGATAGGCGGCAGCGGGAGAAGAAGAATCGGAGACGTCTTCCGAGAGCAATTAGTACAGCGATTCTTTTCGCGCGCAGGCGCGATCGACGATTAAGCGATTCTCGATACTCTGACGATAAAAGCGATAATGACGACAATCGCGAAAGGCCAGGTAGGACTTTGGAGGGAAAGAGCAAGTCCAAAACTAACCTGTTCTAGCCAACAGCAAACGCTGATCCACCTGCGCCTGCCGGGCTCAATCAAAGATTGGGCAGAAGATAATCCCTAGTATTTCTGGGCTTCCTTGAGCGCTTTGAGGTAGGTGGCGTAGTGCTCTACACGGTGGGCATCGCTTGCGAGGTAGTCGACCAGCCCGTTCTTGAGCAGCGCCGTGGCGGTGCGCCGGCGCGGGTTGAAGATGCCTCCTTCCACGAAGTTCGCGGAAAGCTGAAGCCGGCAGCCCATTTCCCTCATCTCGCGCGCGACGTCGATATCCTCCTGCACGGGCTTGTAGCGCTCGGGGTGGGCGATCACGATGTCGACGCCCTTGCCCTGGATGGTGTAAATCGCGCGCTGCCAGTTCGCCGGCAGATGGCTGTTCGAGAACTCGAGCAACAGCAAGTTGGTGCCCTTGATGCAGAGGCTGGGCGCCGCGTCGAGCCCCATGTCGGCGAGCTTCTTCCAGTGCACCTCATATCCCAAGCTCAGGCGCACGCCATTCTTCTCCGCATGCGCCTTGAAGGCCCGATAGCGCTTCTCGATGAGCTCCGCATCGAAGTCGGAGTGCTTGCAATGGGGGGTGCACACGATGTGGTCGATGCCGGCGTCCCGCGCGGCAAGCAGCATCTGGTGGGATTCCGCTGGCGAGCGCGAGCCGTCGTCGACTCCGTTTAAGATATGGCAATGGATGTCGAACACGCCCTCTCCTTTCCCGCGCTGCCTCGCTGCCCGCTCGTTTACCGTACGCTCGCTTCGCCGCACGTGCCCGTGCCCGCTCTCTTGTCGAGCACGGCGGCCCTATTCCTCGCTTCCCACCTCGTGATAGTACACGTTGAGAACCGTCTCGTACACGTTCGTCTTGTCCAGGTAGAACTCAGCGAACTTGTCCCCCTGCTGCATGGTGCCCTGAAGGGTGGTCATGTCGACCGACGTGATTCCTGTCGCCAAGACGGAGCTTGCCAGGTAGCTGAACTCGTTGAGTCCCAAGTTCGTCACGGCATAGTTCGAAGCCGTCGTGTACAGGTTGACAAGCGTCCCGACATTGCCCTGGGCACTCGAGAGCGCCTGCTTGCAGAAGGCTTCGACGAACTGCGACTGGCGCGTCTGGCGGTCGAGCGACGAGGTCAGCACCGATGTGTCGCGCCACTGCACGTACTTGAGTGCGTTGCTTCCGAACAAAACGGTCGGCTCGCCCTCGACGATGTTGGTGTTGGGAATCGACTGTGTCGGGGTCAGCGACACGCCACCGATGGCATCCGCGAGCGCGCCTACGCCGTCCATATCAAGCGAGAAGTAGTAGCTCACGGGCATGTTGTACAGCACGCGCGAAACTGCGGAGGCGGTGTATTGGCTGCTCAGCTCACCGCCGTCGCCGTATGCGTAGGCCAGGCACAGCTGCATGGTCGACATGCCGGTGAAGATGTCTCCCATGAACTCGCCCACCTCGACCATCGAGTCACGCGGGATGCCGATTCCCGTCGTCTTGCCGGTGTCGAGGTTCACGGCGAGCACCATGATGGCGTCCGCCTGCCCGACGCTCTTGCCCGGCACGACCTCCTCGGTCTGGCGGTCGTAGCCTATGACGGCGACGGAAACCATATTCTCGTTCAGCGCGTACGTCTTCCCGTTGTACTCGACAGTGCGGCCCTCGTCGTAGGTCACGGCGCTATCGTCCGCCTGGATGTCATCGGCGGTGTTGGCCTGCTTCACGGCGCTCTCGCCAGACTTCATGAAGGCGAAGGCGGCGATGGCGATGGCGACCGCGATCGCCACGAGAATCCCCACGACGATAGCGACGCGCTTCAAGATCTTCTTGCGACGCGAATGATGGCGCTTCTTCTTCCTGATGAGGACTTCTTCCTCCATCGTCTGGGGCGCCTCGGGGGTTGCGGGCACCGGGGTCCCCTCGGGAGCCTCGGGGGTTGCGGGCGCCTCGGGGGTCGAGGTTGTGCCGCTGCCCGCCTCATCCAGGGCGTTGTCTTTCGTTTCGCTCTCTTCCAAAGTGCTTCGTCTTTCGCGTTAGTAGGTCGGTTGGTCGCTGACGAGAACTCCCGTCACGAGGTATCTTCTCACGATGTGGTTGGAATCGCCGGTGCAGGTGCTCAGCTGCACGATTTTATCGCTTGAAGTGAGCGTTGTTCCCTCGCGCACGTTCTCAACGAGCGAGTCGGGGCTGAGTACCGACTCGAAGTACTGCTGGACGATGGTCGGGTCGGAGAAGTTGAACGAGTTCAGGATGTGGCGGTTGTCGTACTGGTAGGCGGCAATCACGCGGTAGGTGAGGATGTGCCCGTCGGTGTAGAGGTACATGTCCTCGTGGGAGTCGAAGAAGTTTTTGTTCTCGAAGCGGTGCAACGTGGTGAACATGGTTCCCTGCACCAGGTTGTGCCCGTAGATCACCGTGACGGGGTCGGAGAAGTCAGTCCTGTTTGCCAGCTGCGTGTAGATGGCGCCCTCCTCGGACCATTCGCCGTCCTTGTTGTGCTTCAGGTAGAACGTGTCATCGGTCGGGTGCTGCACCACCGGGTAGTTCACATCGGTGCCGGGGATGTAGATCCAGGCGTAGATGTCGGGGTTCTCCAGGCGAAGCGACGCGAAGTCGATGGGGTTTTCCACCCGCGGGTCCGCAGCGTCCTGCGAGGCAGCGGGGGCTTCTGGCTCGGGGGTTGTGGCTGCCTCCTCGGCCGATTTCGCGATCTGGGCGTTCTGCCACACGAGGTACGCCCCGCCGGCGATTGCCGCGCACACGAGCACGACGAGCAGCACGATGAGCGCCGCAATCTGCGGGCATTTCTTGTGGGAGCCGTCGCCCGTGCCCGATGCGTTGGCGCTCGGTGCCTTCGCGTGCTTGGGGGCGATATCCTCTTCGGTCGGTTTCGTCTTGTCGTTTGCCATGTGTTCCTTACAATGATGCTGGTCAGCGAGCTGTCGGCGGCCCTGATCGTGTGAATTGTCGGCAGCGCTGCCCGTGTGGGTTGCACGCGCCACCGCCTGCACAAACCGCCCGTGCGATTCGCTCTTTCCGCTGGCCGAGTGCCTCTTTCTCGCAGGGCGTTTGAAAGCATGACGGGAAGCCGAAGCGGGCTTCCCGTCATGGGCGCTGTGTTAGATCCTCGTGTTCTTGTGGCGTGGCGCGCGACCGTCGGCACGGCGTGGCACTGCTGGCTTGAAGGCGCCGCGCGGGAACTGCTCGTCGGCGCTCGCTCGAGTGGCCCTCTGTGGGCTTGCAGCTGGGGGCATGCCAGCGCCCGCATTCGCGTTCGGGCTCGCACCTGCGCCCACACCCGCGCCCGAACCTTGCCTCCGTGGCCGTTCGCCGCTTTCTCTGCGTTCTGCCTGCTTGGGGTCGATTCCCGCCTTGCGCGCCCATTGACCGATGTCGTCTGCGGCAAGATCGCGCGCGTTGGGGTTCTCCATTAGCTGCTTTTCGCGGTCCTTGTGGGAGACGCGTTTCCCCTCGGAGTTGTAGTAGACGTAGTAGTAATCGTTGTTCGCCTCTTCGCGCGAGAACGTGATGACCGATCCTAAGATGCGTGCATTTGCGGCCTTGAGCTGTTGCACGCCGGCGACGACAGCGTCGCGCTTCGCCGCGCGCTCG
The DNA here is from genome assembly GCF_008831035.1 of Ellagibacter isourolithinifaciens. Taxonomy (GTDB): domain Bacteria; phylum Actinomycetota; class Coriobacteriia; order Coriobacteriales; family Eggerthellaceae; genus Ellagibacter; species Ellagibacter isourolithinifaciens. Next base: position 35,336 of record NZ_WAJR01000016.1, read on the forward strand.
CGGATGACGTACAGCGTGCCGTCGACCAGGTTCGATATGATGGCAGCGTCAACGAAAAGCCCGATAGGGGGCGAGTCGAATATCACGTAGTCGAACATCTCGCGCAGCGTGTCGACGAGAGCCGCGAAGCGCTTGGTCGAAAGGACGTCGGGAGGGGAGGGGATGTTCGGCTCGGAGTCCATGAAGTACAGGTTGGGGCGGTCGGTCGGGTAGATGGCGCTTTTGAGCGGCGCCTGCCCGACGAGCACGGAATACAGGCCGCATTCCGTGTGGATGCCCAGAAGCCCCGCGATGCAGCGGCGACGCATGTCGGTGTCGACAATGAGCACCTTCTTGCCGGAGCTGGCGATGGCGCAGGCAAGGTTGGTGCTGACCTGGGTCTTGCCCTCATCCATGCCCGTCGAGGTGACCACGATCGTCTTCACCTTCTCGTCGATGGAGACGAAGCGGATGTTGGCGAACAGCGTTTTCGAGGCGTTGCTCAGAAGCGGATTTTGGAACTGGCTAGGGCGCTTGCGGTTTTTCTTGGCCATGTTACCTCGCCTTCTTCGGCTTGGGCATGCGGCCGAGAACGGGAATCCCCAGCAGCTCTTCGGCGTCGTCGCCCGACTTCACGGTGGTGTCCAGCATGTCCTGCAAGACGATGATCGCGATGGCGACGAACAGCCCTGCGAGCAGGGCAACCGCGGTGTACATGACTCGGTTGGGGCCGGAGGGATTGTCTGGCACGCTCGCTCGGTCGATGATGTTCACGGCGTCGAGCTTCATCGCGTCGATGGCGGCCTTCGAGGTGCGGTCGGCGAGCTCGTTGGCCACGCTCGCGGCGCCTTCGGGGCTTTTGCCCGTGACGGTGAGCGTGATGACGCGGCTCGTGGTGTCGGAGGTTACCCCCACATCGAAGCCCTTGAGGTCGCTCATACCGAGGGCGCTCGCGGTGGAGCTCATCACAGTCGACGTCTTCGCGATCTTCGCCAGGTCGTTCGCAAGCTGTTGGGAAGCCGAGGTGTCGGAGCTGGTCACGCGGCCGGTTCCGTCGGTCGCGTTCGTCGTTTGCGTCAGCACGTAGAGCGACACGTTGGCGGTGTAGTTGTTGGTCATGAAGCCCCAGCAGTACGCTGCGGTCGCGCCCGCGAACACGAGGGGGAACACGAGCACCAGGTACCATTTCTTTCGAAGGAGCTCGAGCAGCTCAAGCAGGGTCATTGAAGCGGTTCTCCTCTATTCTTCCTACAACAAAGAAGAGGGCAGCTGCGCCCTCTTCTTTGCAATGTCATGCGCGCAGTACGGTTTCCCAGGTCGGGAACCGCGTGTGCTGTCAGTGCTATTCAGCGAGCTTCTTGCGAAGGACCACACCCACGCCAACGGCGGCGATGGCGCATGCGGCGGTGGCAACGGCGATGCCAGTCATGTCAACGCCGGTCTGCGGGGAGGTGGAGCTTGCGTCGGTGGTGGCACCGGTGACGGTGGAGGAGTCGACCGCGATGGTCACGAGCGAGAGGCCATCGGTGGAGATGGTCACATTGCCGTTGGAGACGGTCGCCGTCTTCGTCTCGGTGCCGAGGTTCGCGTCGCGGCCCTGGTGCTCGATGAACACGGTGGCGGTGGCGCCGTTGTACTCGGTTCCCACGTTGAAGGTAAGGGTGTAGGGGCCGTAGGTGCTGCCCTCGGGCACGTCGTAAACCTTGAAGGTGCCTACGATCTTCTGGGTGGCGCTGAGCGACACGTTGGAAGCCTGGTCGGAGGTTGCCTCGACGACGAGCTTGCTCGTGGAGTCGTCGGTCTTGCCGGTGACCGTAAGGGATGCGCCCTGGGATGCGGTGCAGGTGTTGGACGTTACCTTCTGCGGGCTGTTCGATGCCCATGCCAGAGTCGGCATCGCCATGGCGAGGGCGAGCGCACAAATCATGGCAGTAAGCTTCTTTTTCATCGTTTCCTCTTTCACTTGAGCGAATGCGTCAATGCTGATGATGTGTTGCATCATAGCACATGGGGACGGGGACGTGCGCCTCCGTCGGGCAAGCAGTGGGCGGGAGCCCCATTTTGCGGCGAACCAACAGCAACTTACCTTATCCTCATCACGATAATATCTTCCCTGTATAATGGCTTCAATGGAGATCGCCTATTCTTAACAAAATTTCGCAATAGAGTGTTTGTTTGAGGACTTACTGTTTATTTTCTATGGAACCCCGACATTTATTTAGGATATGATAAATAAATCGTAATTAATTTAAGAGGTAGGGCGAAAGCGACCTGATTCAGGTCGAGGTTTTTGTGCGCGGGCGAAACGGGAATATGACGAGCGGAACCCTACATGTCGAGCACATGCGGATGGAGATGGCGACGATTTTTCAAGAGGTAGACAGGCTTGGAGGCACGCGAGTTGGCACGGAGGGAGAGGGACATTTGGTATCGCAGAGCGCTATCGGCATAGCGTTCCGCGCTGCCAAGAGGTCCTTCGACATCGCGGCTGCGGCTGTGGGTATGGTGAGGGACCATATCCTCGCGCGCATCCCGGAAATGCATCTCGCAAAGCCCGCTTTGAGGGCGGTGTGCGCGTAGTGTCCGTAGAAGATGTCATGACGCCATTGGCTGTGTCTGCAGCTAATGGCGGCGTTGAGGAGCCGCCTGCCTACACCTCCGTCGAGCGCCGTGAAGCGGCGAATATCGACGCAGTTGGGAAATATGAACCCAAGTTAACTGAGAACGGCATCCCAGCGGATATGCTGGCGAAGCTCCTCCCGGGCGACGACGTGATTGAGCTCGAGATGCCAGTTGTAGGCGGCAACTTAGCTTACCGTTTCGTGAAGCGCGCTTTCGATGTGGTTTCATGCAGCTGCGCGCTGATTATTCTCGCTATTCCCATGGCAATCATCGCTGCGAAAATCAAGCTCGAGAGCCCCGGGCCTGTCATCTACTCGCAGAGGCGTGTCGGCAAGAACGGCAAGATTTTCAACGTCTATAAATTCAGAAGCATGTATACCGATGCCGAGGCTCGCGGTGCACGGTGGGCCGTTGGGGATGACCCGCGCGTCACTCCGTTCGGCAAGTTCATGCGGGAAAAACGTATCGATGAGATTCCTCAGTTTTGGAACATCGTAAAAGGGGATATGAGCCTAATCGGACCCCGTCCTGAAAGGCCGGCGTTTTGCCAGGAATTCGAGAAGAGGATTCATGGTTGGAATTATAGGACGTCTGTTCGTCCTGGCCTCTCAGGCCTGGCGCAGGTGATGGGCGGTTATAACTTGTTGCCTAAGGAGAAAGTGGTGCTGGACTTGGAGTACATCGAGCATCGCTCCATCGTCGTGGACCTGAAGATCATATTGAAGACGCTCGGCGTTGTTTCGACTGGCGAGGGGGCTCGGTAGGGTGCGTATTCTTGTCTCTTGCCAGCACTATTGGCCTGAGCCCTTCAACACCGGTGACGTATGCGAGGCGCTTGTCGCGCGCGGCCATGAGGTGACCATCATCACTGCGCTTCCCAATACTGGAATGCCGGGAAACGATATTCCCGATGAGTGGCGTGATTCCGCTCGTCGCGACGTTGTGCGAAACGGTGTGCGTGTCATTCGCGCCGATTTACATCCGCGTCTTACGGGCGGAGTGAATCGTGTTCGCAATTACCTGAGTTTCTGGCGAAACGCAAATAAAATAGCTAGAAGCCTTGGTGACGAGTATGACGTTGCCATGGGGTATCAGTTTTCGCCCGTGATGCAGGCTGATCCTGCTCTTGTGTGGGCGAAGGAGAACAACAAAAAGGCGCTGTTGTACTGCTTCGACTTGTGGCCTGCTTCGCTTTTGGCGGGTGGATTCAAGGAATCCTCTTTGCCGTTCAGGTGGATGCGTTCGGTATCTAAGCGTATTTACTCGCAGGCCGACCGTATCGCCGTGACCTCGCCGCTTTTTGACGAGTACTTTCGTAGCGAACTGGGGCTTAGCGTTCCCGACTCGGCATACCTTCCGCAATATGCTGATGATGCCTTCTTGTCAGCGCCTGCGGATTCTGTGCCCGACGGTTACGAGCTGGCCAAAACCAATCTTACGTTTGCGGGCAATGTGGGCCAGGCTCAGTCGGTGGAGACCATAGTTGAGGCCGCTGGCTTGCTGCGGAATGAGCCCTCGATAGCTTTTCATGTGGTGGGTTCCGGCTCTCATTTGGATGCCTGTAAAACACGGGCTGCAGAGTTGGGGCTTCATAACTTAGTGTTTCACGGCAGAAAACCCGTGGAGGACATGCCAGCGTACTATGCAGCGTCCGACGCAATGCTTGTGACCTTCGAAGCAAGTCCAATGGCTGACTATACGCTTCCACGAAAGGTCACGACCTATTTGGCTGCTGGCAGGCCCGTCCTGGCGGCGCTCGATGGCGAAACGCGCCGCGTGCTGGATGAAGCGAATTGCGGCTTGTGCTGCGACACGGCAGATGCCGAGGGGCTGGCCCGCATTGTGCGCAGATTTGCGGCGTTGCCTAATGAAGAGAAGGATCGCATGGGCAGGCGTGCTCGTGAGTATTATCTGGTCCATTTTACCAAGGGTAGATTTCTCGATGAACTCGAGGCTCTACTCGCCAATCTTATTGAGGAGAGATAAACGTATGACAACTAGCACTGCATTCACCGGCAAGACTCTGATGATTACTGGCGGCACAGGAAGCTTTGGCAACACCGTGCTAAAACACTTTGTGCATACCGACTTGGCGGAGATTCGCATTTTCAGTCGAGACGAGAAGAAACAGGATGACATGCGTCATCGTCTGCAGGAAAAATCACCCGAACTTGCCGATAAGGTGCGCTTCTTCATCGGCGATGTGCGCAACCTGCAGTCAGTACGCGATGCAATGCATGGCGTAGACTATATTTTTCACGCTGCAGCATTGAAGCAGGTGCCTAGCTGCGAGTTCTTTCCCATGGAGGCTGTTCGCACTAATGTACTAGGCACGGACAATGTGCTGCATGCCGCTATCGACGAAGGTGTTGATCGTGTAGTGTGCCTTTCGACCGATAAGGCTGCCTATCCCATCAATGCCATGGGAAAGTCTAAGGCTATGATGGAAAGCATTATATATGCCAATGCGCGCAATGGTGCGGGGCGCACGACTATTTGCTGCACCCGTTATGGCAATGTGATGTGCTCGAGGGGCAGCGTGATTCCTCTCTTCATCGATCGTATCCGCAAGGGCGAGCCGTTAACCGTCACCGACCCCAATATGACGCGTTTTCTCATGAATCTTGATGAAGCGGTGGACTTAGTGCAATTTGCCTTTGAGCATGCCAACCCGGGCGATTTGTTCATTCAAAAGGCACCCGCGAGCACTATTGGTGATCTTGCTGAGGCAGTTCAGGAAGTGTTCGGACGCGTAGGTACGCAAGTCATCGGTACTCGTCACGGCGAAAAGCTCTATGAGACGCTAATGACTTGCGAGGAGCGTTTGCGTGCAGAGGACATGGGCGATTACTTCCGCGTAGCCTGCGACTCGCGCGATTTAAACTATGATAAGTTTGTTGTGAATGGCGAAGTAACGACTATGGCCGACGAGGCGTATACTTCCCATAACACCAGCCGTCTGGACGTGGCTGGCACGGTGGAGAAAATCAAGACCGCCGAGTACGTGCAGCTAGCCCTAGAAGGTCGCGAATACGAGGCGGTGCAGTAGTGAAGGTTCTGGTTACTGGCGCAAATGGATTTGTAGGACGGAATCTTTGCGAAGCGCTGAGGAACATAGCCGAAGGCAAAGACCGTAGAGGGAAGTATCAAAGCCTGCTCCCTCTGACCGTCTATGAGTACGATCGTAACGGTACGCAGGAAGAGTTAAGCTTCTACTGTTCCGCTGCTGACTTCGTGTTTAATCTGGCGGGCATCAATCGCCCCAAGGACCCTTCAGAGTTCATGAAGGGCAACATGGAGTTCGGCGAGACGCTGCTTAGCTTGCTTGAGCACCACGGCAACAAGTGCCCGGTGATGCTTTCGAGCAGTGTTCAGGCTTCCCTTGAGGGTCGCTACGCTGGGAGTCCTTATGGCGAGAGTAAGCTTGCAGGTGAAGAGCTTCTGTTCGATTATGAGGAGCGCACGGGTGCGAAGGCGATGGTCTATCGTTTCCCGAACCTGTATGGAAAGTGGTGCCGCCCGCGGTACAACTCGGCCGTGGCCACGTTTTGCGATGCCATTGCAAACGATCGAGAGTTTCAAGTCAACGACCCTTCGGTCGAGCTCGAGCTGCTCTACATCGACGATTTGGTAACCGCGATGCTGGATGCCCTTGTGGGCGACGTGCGTCGGTGCCGCTACGCCGGTGCCGAGTGCGTGCCGGCCGAGGACGGCCGTTACTGCTACGCCCCGGGCGCCCAGAAGGCGTCGCTGGGCGAGATTGTGGGTCTCCTGAAGGGCTTCCGCGATGCGCGCGAAACGCTTGCAGTGCCGAATCTAGGGGATGGATCTTTCAGCAAAAAGCTCTACTCGACGTTCTTGAGCTACTACGAACCGGGCCGCTTTGCCTACAGTTTGAAGCCCAACGTAGATGCGCGCGGGAGCTTCACCGAGTTCCTTCGCACGCCCGATCGTGGCCAGATTTCTGTTAACGTATCAAAACCTGGCATCACCAAGGGAAATCACTGGCACATGAGCAAGTGGGAGAAGTTTCTCGTCGTCTCTGGCACTGCGAAAATCAAGCTTCGCAAAGTGGGTGCCGATCAAGAGGGAAACCCTTATCCTGTTGACGAGTACGTTGTAACCGGAGGGGATATGCGTGTGGTAGAGATGATTCCCGGTTATACGCATAGTATTACAAACCTTTCCGATGATGAGGATCTGGTGACCGTGATGTGGGCCAATGAGCCGTTTGACCCTGAGAATCCTGACACTTACTACGATTTGGTATGAAATGAGTTTTATAAATAGGATAATGGGGGTAAGGCTCGATCGTCTATTTGTTGGCTTGTTCGTCGGGGCAACTGTTTGCTTGAATAGTTGCAGTGCGATTTCAACCCTTAAGGGTTTTTCTGGAATTTGCTTTCCGCTTGCCGTCCTTGCCTGCGTGGCGCTTTTGTTCTTGCCTGATCGGGAAGGTGACAAGTCTGCTTTGATGGTTGGGGTTCTGGCGTTTTCAGTTCCCCCCGTTTTTTCAGCTTTGGCAAATCCAAGCTATTCTAATATCACGAACACAACCTCGCTTCTCGCGGTAGTATTTCTTGCGTATCTTTGTGCTCGGAAAGAAGATCCTGAGAGCCTTTGCAAGGTCTTTGTTTCTGTGATGTGCGTCACTTCGGTATTTTCGCTGGCTTTATGGGTTGTGCTTAATATCGCGGGCATCGATTTGCCCTTGCCTATTCTCGAGAACGTCAACGGCGTTCATTACAAAACGATAATCATCGCTTCCCAGTTCGAGGAAACATATATAGAGGGAAACAACAGTATGGGTTTCTTTTGGGAATCGGGTGTTTTCGCTTCATATTTGCTTCTTGCAATAGCCGTCGAGTTCATGCTTCAGAGCAAGGTTTCAAAACTACGTCTTTCCTTGCTAATTGCCACCTTGCTTACGACTGGCTCAACCGCTGGCATTCTTCTACTTCCGCTGGCGCTTTCTGTCGGACTTCTTAAACGTGGCGGAAAAGTAAGGATTGCCATATCGTTAAGCTTGCTCATCGTATTTATCGTAGTGCTGGTTAATTTCTCGTCGATTATCGCTGAGCTCGCAAAGATAAATCCGTCATTGTTTAGCAAGCTTACGGATGCCGATGCTGTGACTAGGCTCACAAGGCTTCAGTCGCCTTCTATTTGCTGGGATTTGTTTGTTCAAAGTCCGGTCCTTGGCTATGGTTACGGAGGGGCTTTGGATGTTTATTCCGCTTATGTCGCCTCAAATTCTACCGTTGACTCTTTGACGACTACAAGTTTTTTTCAGCTTGCTGCTTTTGGAATTTTAGGCTTTGCTATGTGGCTTGTTACTACCTGGAGCGTGTTTGCCACTCGACGCCTGCCGGCAACGGCGGCATTTGTGCTGCTGGTCATGTTCGTGATCGTCATCAACAAAGAACCTCACACTGCATCGGCTTTGACCTATATGCTCATTTTCGCTTTTCTATCCTTTGGAGAAGGACTCACCGATCTGATTTCCGGATCTAAGCATGAGGGTGCCAATGAGAAGCAAGCTTAAGCTTAGCATAGCAGCCAATGCCGGAATTAAGGTGCTAGCACTCGTCGTTTCCCTTGTCTCAACCCCGTTGATGATGAGTTTCTTTTCGAACGACGCCGTGCTTGGCGCCTGGTTCACGGTTCTTTCCGTGTTGAATTGGATTTCGTTCTTCGACTTTGGGATTGGCAATGGGCTGCGCAATGATCTCACCTATGCCCTTAGCGAGCACGATGATAAGAAGGCGTGCGTGGTGATCTCCTCGTCCATCTTCGTGCTGGGGGTTGTTGTCATTGTGCTTATTCCCTTAGGGGCAGCGGCGTCCGTCTTAGTTGACTGGAACGCGGTTCTTGCTGTTGGCAAAGGGGAACTCGGAGCTGACGACCTTGCCGCCGGCATGACTATTGTTATTGTGGGGACCCTTCTCCAGCTTATTCTGAAGCTTGTGAACTCCCTGCTTTACGCGGTTCAAAGGAATGCGGCACCTGCCTTGCTCTTGCTCGTATCTAACTGCCTCATCCTGCTTGCTGTCGCCTTCCCGCCTGTTTTGACAGGGTCGGGCGAGAAGTTCATGTATATGTGCATAACTGAAGTAGTCGCGTTGTCCGTTCCCCTTATCTTTGCTGCATTTGTGCTTTTTGTCACTAAGTTGAAGTCCTATGTTCCTAGGTTCAAAAATGTGAGATCGAGCTATTTTCGCGCCCTGGGCTCTCTCGGACTCAAATTTTTTGTGATTCAGATAGCCCTGCTCTTCATTTCCTCGACTAATGAGATGTTTATCGGTTTGCTTTGCGGATCGGGAAGCGTGGTTCCGTACTCCGTTGCCTTTAGGGTTTTCAATCTTATTCTGGTGTTCTTCGGTGTCATGGCGCAGCCGATTTGGTCCGATATGGCCAGTTCGTTTGCGATGCGGGATAGCCGTAGAATTTGTATTGTTCACAGGAAATACCTCGCACTAGCTGTCATCGCTTCCGTCGGAACAATTGTTATAGGACTGTTTATCAACCCCGTGTTGGCAATATGGCTGGGCAGCCAGGCGCCTGCACTTTCGTTAGTGGAGTCGGCTTCCCTCGTATTCCTTGTGGCGGTGACGGTGTTGACCAATTCCGAGACCTGTCTTGGCAATGCCACCAATCGTCTTGGGCCGCAGGTTGTAGGTTACTGCCTGGGCGCAATCGCAAAATATCCACTCTCGGTAGGGCTGTCAATCATCATCCCGGGCTGGGCTTCGGTTGTGCTTGCAAATGGGTTCGTGCTCATCCCGGTCTTGGTTTCCCAGCATATTGCCAATCGCTGGCTCACCGCGAATGGCGAGGAGGATTCTGTTGCATAAAGACATGACAAAAGAAACCCTATACTTCGTTGGCGGCTTGTTTCCGCGCGAGCGAGAAGATGAGATAAGGAGGCTTACGAAGTCTGGTCTTCAAAATGCGGCAAACAACCTTCAGTGGAAGTTTGTACACGGTTATGACTTATGTCTTGGCGAGGATAATGTCCATCTGTTGAATTCTGAGTATATTGGCTCTTTTCCTAAGAGATATGGAGGGGTACTTATTCCTCGTTACACTTTTCGGCACGCCAAAGGCGAATCGAGCGATGTTGGAGCGGGGTTCGTCAATCTCCCCGTTCTCAAGGAGTTTTCCCGCGCTTCGAGGCTGAAGGCTGAGCTGAGGCGCATCAATTGCGAGGAAGACGAGCGTTTGTATTTTGTTGGCTACGCTGCGACTTATCCCATTGTCACTGCGCTCAAGTTCGCAAAGAGGCGCTTTCCAGATAGTGTATGCTGCCTTATCGTTCCAGATCTTCCTCAATATATGGAGCTGGGCGAAAATGGCGCGGGTCTGCTCCATAGGATTAAGAACCACGTTGTCTCATGCGGAATGAGGGGGATGGATTGCTACGTACCCCTTACGGCGGCTATGGCTCCTTGCCTCGGTGCTGATTTGTCGCACTGTGCGGTTGTCGAGGGTATTGCGGACGTGTCAGGTGCCGAGCTTGCGAGAATACCCAACGCCAGTCTTCCTGCTCGATATATCCTATACACGGGCACGCTTCAGTATAGGTATGGTATCGGTGATTTGCTCTCCGCGTTCAAGCATATTGACGATGGAGATGTTGGCCTAGTGATTTGCGGTGATGGGGAGGCTGTGGAAGAAATACAGAAGATGCAGTCGGAAGATTCCAGGGTGCGCTATCTCGGCGTGTTAACCACTGAAGAAGTGGCTATATTGCGTTCTGGGGCGACGGTCCTCGTGAATCCGCGGAAGAATGAAGGGGAGTACACGAAGTTCAGCTTCCCTTCGAAGATGATGGAATACCTCGCGTCCGGTGTTCCCACGGTTGCGTACAAACTTGATGGTATGCCCGATGATTACGAAGGGCTTTTCGTTGACGCTGCTCAGGATGGTCTTGACGTTGCTATCGAGCGAGTTCTGAAGATGAGCCCCGAGAAGGCATCTAATCTTGCTGAGCGGGCGCGAGCATTTGTGCTCAGGGAAAAGTGCCCCGAGCGACAGTGTGAAAAAACACTCGAACTTCTGAGGAAGGAGGCCGAACGTAATGAGCGATAGGGAACGATTTGACATCCCGGTTGTCGTATTTATCTTTAAGAGGCTCGATACTCTTGAGAAGATTTTTGCGCGACTGGCAGAAATACGACCTAAAAAGCTGTACCTCATCGCCGACCAGGGGCGCGACGATGCTGAACGAAGCGCAGCAGCAGAGGTAAGAGAGGGCGTTGAGGCTTTTATCACCTGGGACTGTGAGGTCGTGCGGGATTACGCCAAGGAGAACCGAGGTGTGTATGGCAATATCGCCCTTGGCGCCAAGAAGGTTTTCGAGCAGGAGCCGATGGCGATATTTCTGGAAGACGATAATCTGCCATCTGCCTCGTTCTTCCCTTTCTGCGAGGAGATGCTCAAACGCTATAAGGATTCAAACGAGGTGCTTTGGATTTGCGGAACCAACTATCTTTCCCGGTACGATGCCGCAGACGGAGCCTCATACGTGTTTACGAGGCAACTCATGCCTTGCGGATGGGCGTCTTGGGCGGATAAGTTCCTCGGCTCGTATGACTTCGAATTGGAAAAGGTCGGGGTAGGCGACAAAACGCGCGCACGCTCTACCTACTCGGTTCACAGGCTGTACCCTCAGCAGCTCTTCAATGTTGAGTACGAGAAGGCGCATAGGGAAAGAACGGGCCGTTTTTATTCGTGGGACTACCATATGGCGTGGACTCTTAGGACTGGAGGCTACTACGGCATTGCGCCCTGCGTGAACCTAATTGAGAACATCGGGGTGGATGAGTGCTCGGAGCATGGCGGTACAGATCTTGCCCTCGACATGACGAACCGGTTCTGCTCGATGGCGGGCTATGAGCTCTCTTTCCCGCTAAGACATCCCGATACCGTGGAAGTGGATGGTAACTACGAGAAGCTCATCGAGCGCAAGCTGCTCTATCCGATGAAAGATTACTGCGGCGTGCTGGTGAAGCTTGCCGCGAGGCGTTTGTTCGGCTTTCCGCCGGACCTTTCGCTCAGGCAAGCTATCAGGAGGACTTCGAAATGATTAACCAGGATGAAAAAAAGATAGTTCGATTTAAGGACGACGGCCGTTTAAAGCTGCTGATCATCGTGGGCACGCGCCCCGAGGTCATCCGCCTCTCGGAGGTCATCAAGAAGTGCCGTCGCCATTTTGACTGTCTGCTGGCGCACACCGGACAGAACTACGACTATACGTTGAACGGCATCTTCTTCCGTGACTTGTCGCTTGACGACCCCGACGTGTATCTGGATGCCGTGGGCAGCGACCTGGGCGAGACGGTGGGAAACATCATCGCCGCGAGCTACAAGCTCATGGTGCAGGTGAAACCTGATGCTCTGCTCATCCTGGGCGACACCAACAGCTGCTTGTCGGCTATTGCTGCCAAGCGCCTGCACATCCCCATCTTCCATATGGAGGCGGGCAACCGCTGCAAGGACGAGTGCCTGCCCGAGGAGACCAACCGCCGCATCGTGGATGTTATCAGCGACGTGAACCTGGCCTACTCCGAGCATGCGCGCCGCTACCTGAAGGACACCGGCTGCGCCCCCGAGCGCACTTACGTGACGGGCAGCCCCATGGCGGAGGTGTTGCGCGCGAATCTCGAGAAGATCGAGGCGTCCAACGTCCTTAGCGAGCTGGGGTTGGAGTCTAAGCGTTATATGCTGCTCAGCGCCCACCGCGAGGAGAACATCGACACCGAGGCGAATTTCACGAGTCTGTTCACGGCTATCAACGCGCTGGCCGAGAAGTACGACATGCCCATCCTCTACAGCTGCCACCCGCGCTCTCGCAAGCGCTTGGAAGCCACGGGCTTCAAACTGGACCCGAGGGTCCGCATGCACGAGCCCATGGGTTTCCATGACTACAATTGCCTGCAGATGAACGCCTTCGCGGTGGTCAGCGATTCCGGCACTCTGCCCGAGGAGTCGAGCTTCTTCGCGAGCATCGGCAAGCCTTTTCCGGCGGTGTGCATCCGCACCTCGACCGAGCGTCCCGAGGCGCTCGACAAGGCGTGCTTCACGCTGGCGGGCATTTCCGAGAAGGGCCTGCTACAGGCAGTGCATACCGCTGTGGCTCTGGACGCTGAGGGCAGCTACCCCGAGGCTCCTGTGCCCGATTATGCTGATGAGACCGTGTCCACCAAGGTGGTTAAGATCATCCAGTCCTATACCGGTGTGGTTGACAAGATGGTGTGGCGCAAGCAAGAATAGCCACGAAACGCATAACAGCGGAGGAGCACAATGGGAGAACGGGATAGCATCAAAGAGGCGAAGCCGACTCTTGCGGGTGTTCTAACTGCCTACGAGAAGCAAGTTCTCAGAGATGACGTCTTATATCACTCGCAGCCGCAGGAGCACCTTGAGGGGTACAGGGATGTGCTTTCGTTTCTGGCCGACAGGGGCGGGATGCACCGAGAGTACAAGCACTATGCGACCCGCGCCCGCATAGCTGGCATCTTGGGGGGCGGCGCGCTATATCTGACTGACGGCACGAGCTGGAACGACAAATACGACCGCGAGCACTTCAATCCTTCCTTCATGTCAACCAAGCGTTTTGGGGCGTGCTTCTCGGCTTCGTCCACTGAAAGTGTCGCGATGTGGATGCTCTATGGGGGCATGGATGGCAATGGCGCGATGATCAACTTCGATCGCCGAACGTTGCAGGGGGCGATGGGCCGCGAATCGTACGAATGCGGCTGGTTCGGTACCGACGGGAAGTTCGAGTGCATCGTGGAGCTGCCTGCTGACAGGCTGAGTCTGCGCCTCGTTGACGTCCTTTATTTCCAGAATCATGCTGACGGCAACGTCACCGTTGGCAGGCCGTCGATAGAAGGGGGCCGTCATGTTATGAACTGCCGGGCCTTCAACGGCATAGAGCAGATAGCGAAGCACCAGTCTTGGTCCTACGAGAACGAGGTGCGGCTCGTCGCCACGATCAGTAAACTCGACTTGGTGGGCAAGGCGTCGCACGTCAAGTGCGTCAAGATCCCGATCGATTTCGATGACGCCTTTGTGGCCGGCAGGGTGTTCGACTCGCCCGTTTCCGATGGCGGAGGCAATTACCGCGACAGCGAGCTTCGCGGAACCGTTGACTGGAACCTCTGCTCTGGCTGCGTGAAAGCCGGTGCCTGATGCGACTGCAAAAACGGAAGCTCTGGATTGACCGAGCTTCTGCCTTGCACTTGCTCAATGCGTATGCTGCCGCATTTGACACAAAGGATGCACGGATTGCGATTTAGTACGAGCATGCGATGAGGGTGGCCGCACGCCGTACCTGTGGCTCGACGCCGCGTCTGCTCGACGGCCGTGGTCACGGCGATAGGCTGCGACGAGGGCGGCTGGCGGCATGTGCTGGGCCTGTCCGTCGTTGCTTATTACGCCGATTTTGCTACGCCGTTCCACGTGCCGCTGCTACACCGTTCCGCGGTTGGCTGATACGCGCCGATGCGGCAACCGTTAGACCAACGAGGGGCGCGCGAGCGCCCCTCTTGGCATAATC
>NZ_WAJR01000017.1 GCF_008831035.1 Ellagibacter isourolithinifaciens
TTTGCTGGAAAAGGAAGCGCCCCTTGCGGGGCGCGTGTCAATTCTTCTCGTTGGGGTGTATCAGCCAACCGTGGAACACTGTAGCAGCGATGTTTGGAATGGCGTAGCAAAAGCGGTGAAATAGTCACCCGATACTCTTCGCCGGAGAGCTTGTACTGTTGCCCCCCGGAAAGGATCATTTCCCCCGAGCTTCGCGATGCTTGCCTCCATGGCTTCGCGATTGTTGTAATCGACCTCATGTTCGGTCTGGTAGCGCATCGTCTGAAACTCATCCATGCCCTTTGGAATGGGGACGAGGAGGCTGTCGAGAGCGCTTTTGCTGCCGAAGCAGTACCACTTTTGGCCTCTGAAAAGGTTCGTCTCTGCCAACTGGAGGACAAGCTGTGCATGCCCAAAGTCCTTTGCGAGCAAAAACACGCGCATCCAGGAATAGAGGATTACCGAAGACAGCGACCGCTGGGCTTCAAAAATCTCGAGAAACCAAGTGCCGGGGGCTTATCCCCCGGCTTTTATTATATCTAGGGGCATTATATTGGCGCGAGACCTGAGCATGTTCGTCGACGAGAGCGGTGATCGCGGCGGTAAAGCGTGCTACTACTTGCTCTCGCTCGTGATCCACGACCAGGCCGACTCCATATCCGACATAGTTGCGCGCTACGAGGAGTCCCTCCTCAGGTCCGATCTGCCGAACATACCGTTTCATTCCGAGCCACTGCTGAACGGCCATGGACCTTACCGAGGGATGTCCCTTGAACAGCGGAAGAAGACGCTCTACTCGTTCAACGTCCTCGTGCAGAGGCTCCCCATCAAGTACGCGACGTTCGCATACCGAAGATGCGAGTTCGACGACCTCGCGAAGCTCACCGCCCGCATGAAGCGGGACATCTCCGGGCTCCTGTTCGACCACCTCGACTTCTTTCAATCGTTCGACGACGTGAAGGTCTACTACGACAACGGCCAGGACATCGTCAAGAAGGCCCTCGACCTGTCCTTCGGGTTCGCCCTCTCCAAGGGCGTCTTGGAGCGCCGCAAGACATCGATGACCGACTATCGGCTCGAACAGGCAGCGGACTACCTATGCACGATCGAGCTGGCGGCCATCAAGTACGCCGCGAAGGAAGACGGGGAGACCTACAACAAGTTCTTCGGCGGCATCGGCCCCTTTAAGAGGAATTGGCTCAAGCAGGCGAGGCGCAAGGCCATTTAGCAACGGCCCTCGCAAGCGATGCGCTGGCGTGATTTCGTCCCGAGCCGCCACATCAATCGCAAGCGGAGCGGCCGAAGGGCCGCAGTGAGCGCATCGCGATGACTTAGAGGTGCGTTCGAAAACGCCATCGAGGCCAAAGAGTCCTGGAGGCATACCAAGGCCTTCCCCAGCTCGACTATCACGGGCGAGAGCATGGATATCGTCATGGCTACGCACAGCGAGCGCCGTGTGGAGTCGAGTGCGGCTACGCTCGAAGCAGGTTGACGTTGGCCATCACGACCTCCAGGACGCTTTGGACGACCGTGAACAGAGGGAACCCTGCCACTTGTTGCTCGTCAGAAACGGTTCATCTGTCGCTTTTCTCCTCAAGCGTGTCAGCATCACGCCTGACCACAGCCACGTCCTGCTCGAGTTTGTAGATGTGCTCGATAAGGCAGTTGTATTTCTCGATATGCCGCGTGAGCTCGTCGATTTTGGGCTCCATCACCGTGCGGCTTCGCAAGTTCGGCGCGATCACCCTGGCCAGCGTTACGACACCGCCGGTGAGTGCCACCACAGTAGACTCCACAAGGGCCTCTCAGTGGGACATGGGTCAATCGCATCGGCCCCATCATCCGTCGCTATCTGAAAGTTGAATAGTTGCTATAAAACGCGAGGTAAAATGTCCAGAGATTGATGGACGGTTCGCAGTATTTGCAAGGGTTATTGAGAAAGCGAAGCTGCGAGAAAGGGAGAGCCATGGCTAAGAAGACGGAAGAGAAAGAAACGGTCGGAAAGGCCAAAGGCTTCGAGATGCCCATCGACGAGGAATCGGCCGGCAAGGTGCTCGATGCCATCTACAGGAGCGCACTGAACGGCGTCCCTAAGGTGATTCGTTCGGTCGACGAGATGGTTGCCGACTACATGGGGAAGGCGAAGTCGCCCGATGAAGCCGCGAAGGCGCTCGCAAAGTGGCAGGTCATGAAGTGCGGAACTTCAGGATTCGTCACTGGGCTTGGAGGCTTGATTACGCTTCCAGTCGCCATTCCCGCGAACATAAGCAGCGTTATGTACGTCCAGATGCGCATGATCGCCTGCATCGCGAAGATGGGTGGCTATGACGTCATGTCCGATCAAGTCCAGACGATGGTCTACATGTGTCTCACGGGTACGACGATGAGCGACCTGGTCAAAATAGGGCTCATCAAGACCGGGACAAAGTCAATCGAGGCCGCAATCAAGAAGATTCCCGGCGCGGCGCTCGTGAAGATCAACCAGAGAATCGGCTTCAGGTTCATCACGAAGTTCGGTGAAAAGGGCATTATCAATCTTGGCAAAATGGTGCCTCTCGTCGGCGGCGTCGTAGGCGGAGGCATGGACGTGGCTTCCACAAGCATCGTGGCTAAGAACGCCATCAGGATGGTCATGGAGGGCGAGGACCCGACGATGCCCTGCCCACCGAGGCGGAGGTCGATGGCATCGAGGACATTGAGGTGAAAAGCGACCTGATTTAGTCCTCGCTACACGCCGCCACACCTTGTCGCCTTGCTCGCGCCGTAGAGGCGCGCGCTCACCCCTGGCGGCAGCGTAGTAAGGATACCTGCGCAGCTGCCAAGGGTGCCACTTTGTGCAGGCCCAAGTTGCTATCCGGCAGTGAGATGGCCCGCTCGCCCCCAGCTTGAGAACGGAGGCGCCGTCCTTTCACGGTGCCTCGTCGCGACCAGGTGCGTTGTCTTTGCCATCCGCACCATCTCGGTTAGGAGCGTCGATGGGCCTGAACTCCTGCGACCGTTCATGGAAATAGACGGCGACAAGAGGCTGGTTCGCTTCGGGGGTGCGTGGAACCAAAGGCGGCGGTACATCTCGATGAAATCCTGCAACGAGCACGGCGCTGTTGGCGTTTCATTAGACGAGCTTCTTGCGCGTCTCCTTAAGAATGCCCTTCTTGAAGTCTGACCACTTTCCGAAGAACTTCTCGTCCGTAGCGGTGGTTGTATGGTCCGCGTACTTGATCGCTGTGAGTTCCATGGTGCAGATGTAGTCCGCCGCCTGCGAAAGCCGGTACTCGGAGGGCTGTGCGGAGCGGTAGACTACTGCGTCCTTCGACAGCGCGTACTCGATTGCGAGGTGGAGAGACTCGGCGATGGAGTGCTGGCCGTTGTCGTAGTAGACCTTGACCGCGTCGTAGGCCTGCAGCTCCGCGAGGTTGTCGAACAGGAAGTTCACGATGTCCCTTCGCATCGTCCCCGCGAGCTTGTCGAGCGAGTCGAACTTTTTGGTCGCGTATGCGAAGGTGTGGTACCTCACAGGCATGTGGCGGAAGAAGACTCGGAACGAGCCGAGCAGCATCTTGCGCGTCCTTAGGTCGAGTCCGGAGTACAGGTCCTTGCCGTTCATGAGCGGCGACGCATGGAAGGGTATGTTCGGAAGTCCCTTGGCGCGGAGGGCGTCCTCGTATGCCTTGATCGACTCCGCGATGCTGTCCGATTGGTCGTGCATAACGACGGTAAGCAGGTAGTATCGGTCGGAGAGGCCGTCGCTTCCCGATTCGTCGACGAAGATGCTGAGTTCTCGCATTGCTCTCCTGAATAAGAAAAAAGCCGGGGAAAACGTCCCCGGCACTTGGAGGCCTTCCTTGCGGAAAACCAATTATTTTATATCATGGGCTGCGCGGAAATTCAAGGGAGCTCGAAGCGTTTCCGGTCGTCAGCGGAATCTCAAGGCCCGTTCGCCAACTCATGCGCAAGCCACCTGAGACTACTCACTTTGCTCACCGATGGCGAAGAGTCGCGACCTGGGGTTTTGCAAATGGTGCGCAAACCACCCGCGTTGACTCACTTGCGATTGCGGCTGGCGGCTTGTGCGCTAAAGGGCAGTTGAGTTTCAAAACGGGCGTTTTCGGCGCTATCGAGCCTCCAAAGGCGTCCCGCCGCGCCCTTTGGAACAAAAACGAAAACTCAATGCCTTGAGTTCGAAATGAGTTTTTGAAGTTGTCCCAGCTTTTGTCCCCGAAGGTGACGAAACACGACATGGTGTGACTTGGCGGCACTCGCTTCGAGACGCCGCCGAAAACTGGGCGCAACTGGAATGATCAGACGCTAAAACCAGAGCCATTGAGTGAAAATAGAACAGACGTTCGATAAAATAATATAGTATCAGATAGCGGGCACGGATTCGATTGAATCCGTGCCCGCTGCTGTATGCATGTCCTTGCACGCCCAATATGCGCCGTAAAAGCCGTCTTCTTCAACGTCAAAGTGAGTGCGCCTCGTTTTCGCCTCTCAAAATCTTATTTTCACGATTTGCATTCTCATCCCGTTGTCACCGACCCTTGCGAGAAACCGGAAAAAGCCGCCGACAGAAGGGTCCCTCAAATCGTTGTAGCCCAGCATATAGCCGCGACTCGTGACCTGCAGACGGCTGTCCCACGCGCCGATTTCCCTGGCGGCATCCGAAACCGCAAAATATGCCCCCACATCCTTGATCTTTGCAGTCTTAAGCCATGTTTTTGCGATCATCTTCACTGCCGTCCGATTGGCAGCATCAAAGACCAGCACACCGCCGGGGAAAGCGTCCGCCATCCCCCGCACCAGTTCCCGGACCTGCTGGGTCAGAAAGTAATAGAACACCCCGGAGGCAAAGAACACCGCCCCGCCGGAGGCGTCGACTTCGCCGAACCATGCGGTGTCTTTCAGGTCGCAGGGGATATTTTGCTCCCGATCCCTGGCGGGCAGCAGCTGCTGCCGCAAGGCAATCACATCCGGGAAGTCCAGATTGTAGATCTTGCATCTACCGTTGTCGCAGGTTCTGCCGGTGTTGTCCAGCCCGCAGCCCAGATTGACCACCGCCGCATCGGGGTGGCCTTTCAGGTAATCCCGCACCTCGAAAGCAAGATCACCCTGCCGCATGGCCACCTCCAGCGCACCAAAGCGCTGCATCAGGCCGCGGGAGTTTTTCTCTGCCTCTGAAAAGTCGTAGTCGATCTGGTCGAGCAGGCGAACCGCCGTTTCATCCCTGTAAAGGTTCGGGTACAGCTCCGTACACAGCTTCCGGGAATACAGCGGGAGGATCAGCGTCTCCTGCACGGTGTTTCTCTCGATTTTGCATTTCATAGGTTTCTTCCTCAGTGAATAAAAACTGTCGTAATTGCCGCCGGCGCAGCCGCTATGGCCGTCATGCCTAACGTCATGTGCGGGATGGATGCGAAAATGCCCGTGCTTGATGCCCTTACTTCCGTGCCGTGACGCAGAGCCACCTTTTCTTTTTGCGTATCTGCACCTCGTGAAAGCCCGCCTGCTCCAGGCACGCCTTCAATTCAATGTCCTTGTAGATGGTCATGCCGCCGATGATCTGCGTCCACCTCTCGTCCTTGTCCGTATCGCCATTGCTCTCGTTGCAGATAAGGATTGTCCCGCCTGGCTTCAGCGTCCGCCGGACCTCGCGGAAGCATCGGGGCAAATCAGGCCAGAAATAGACGGTCTCGAAGGCCGTGGCGGCATCGAAGCAGCTATCCTCAAACGCCATATCCGCCACACTGCCTTGCAGAACGGCGCAACGCCCCTCCTGAATTGCGGTTCGGTTGAGCTTCCTGGCCTTCTCCACGCTGACGGGCGAATAGTCGACGCCCTTGACGACGCCGTGCGGGCATTTTTCCAGCAGCCGTTTTATGTTCGCCCCGCCGCCGCAGCCGCAATCCAGCACCTTGGCGTTTGGCGCAAGCCGTAGAAATCGAAGTCCCCACCGCGCCACAGGGCCGTGGCCCAGGTTCATCATGGCAACCATAAGTTTTCCGCCGAGGCCCACGGGCTTGCGGGTGTTTTCAAAGAACGACATCCGGCCCCTCCGATTTCGCGCATTCCGCATAGGTCAACGGGAACGAGGCCTTCAGCACCGCGCTTTTCCGCACCGCCCAGCCGTTTTGACGCAGGAAACGCAGGTATTCCTCGCTTGTCCACCTGCTGTGGAGGGGGAATCCCGCCATACTCATGAAAAAGGCTTTTGCCTTGCCGGAAACCGAGTTCCCCGCGTGGGTGAAGGTTGGCGCGATGAGCACGCCGTCGTCCTTCAGCACCCGCCTGATTTCTTGCAGGGCCTTTTCCGGATGCGGCACTATGTGAAGCGCGTTGGACGCGATCACCACTTCGAAGGACCTCTGCGCATAGGGCAGGCGGAACATATCCTGTACGGAAAAGTGCAGCTTCGCGGATTGATTGCCCCGCTCTGCCTCAAGGATCATCTTTGCAGAGGCGTCCGTAGCCTCGATGCGCGCCGCCGCATCCACGACGCTCTTTGCGATAAGCCCCGTGCCGGCGGCAACCTCCAGCACGGTCTTTGCTTTCACCACCGGCCGGATCAGCCCATACATCTTCTCATACGCCGCCCGGTCCTTTCGCATGAAACGGTCGTACCGACCGGCATTCCTGTCCCAGAAGCCCTTGCGTTCGTGCATGGCTATCGCCCCCAATCAGTTAGAGCCATCTAACTATAACACACGAATCATGCAGTAAGATAAGGCTAACCTTATTTTGTCGGGGTGGCAGACGGGGGCAAAGTCGGCTGAATTAATCAGCGTTTCCCTAGCAAAGCCGTGACCCACCGTGACCCACGAAAACGCCTCGGATGACCCGAAAAACCGTGACCCAAATTTGACCCCATGGATTCGCGGCAATTATTAAGACTGAGTGTAAATAGAACAAACTAAGGCAAACTGCGGCAAGCTGAAACAAACTGGAGAGAGTTTCTAACTATTGAGTGGGAAAGTAAATTGCCCTTTGCGAGGGAGGTCGATATGGCCTCCCTCGTTTTTTGAACAGGGGACGTAGCCCTGTTCACGTCAGGACCCATGTCGGCGCCGATCAATGCCCGCGATGCTTCCGCTTGCGCTTCAGCTTCCGTTGCTCGAAGCGCGCATCCGCCTTTTCCACGTGGCGTTGTCTTCTTGCTCGAGCTGATTCCCGCTTCATTATCTCCCGCTGATTCGCGAGCGCTTGTTGCGCCTTGGTGCCCATCGCCGGCCGCTTAAGGGCCTTCGCCGCCTCGCGGGCGCGTCGCTTGGGGTTCCTCGCGGGCTTGTTCGCCTTGGCGGGATCGTCGCCGAAGACGATGCGGGCGACGCCGTACCTTCCGCCCTCGACGCGCTCCGCCAGCCCGACCCAGAATTGGCCGTCGTGATATACGGTCAAGGTGGACGACACGCTGATCTGCATGGCTGGTTCCTCCTTTATGTAGATGACCATGCAGAGAAGGGACAACCAAGGAGGTAGGTTACTGATGCGGACTCCCGCACGCCCACGACTATCCGACGGGGACTGTGTTTTCATCTCTGGTGGTTGGATTGTAGCACGTGCGAATGCGCCCGGCATCGCTGCTGACATGGCGCTACTGGGATTCGCTCCTCGATGCATCCTTGTGCACATTGCCTTCTCGATTTCGAAACTTAAAAATAATTCGAGTTTCGAAACCGAGAAGGAGAGTTTAAGCGAGATACGACATCAGCTCCGAATCGGCGCTAGAGAGGGAGCTCGCGCCGCTTCTGTCCATCAGGGATGCATTCCCGAAGGTCCTCACCACCCGCAGCCCCATCGGAACTCGATCTGTTGTTCAAGGGTAAACAATAGCGCCAGCTGGAACCGCTGTAGACCACGACCTACCCCTCTGATGCTGGTTTGCTGGCTAGGGGCTAAGGCGCATCTTGGATATGCGGAAGGTCATCTGATTTTGCCGCAGCGTGGCAGGAAATTGTCGTGCGCTACAGCAGCCGGTATGTGCGGCCTTCGTAGTCAATGACGCCTTCCTTGCGCAGCTTCGAGAGCTCGTTCGACAGCGCGCTGCGGTCGACGCTGAGGTAGCTTGCCAGCTTGGTCTGGCTGTAGGGGATGGTGAAGGCGCTGGTGCCGGCCTTCTTCTGCTGCTGCGATAGGAAGGCGAGGATCTTGCCCCGTATGGTCTTGGGAGTCATGGCTATGGCGCGGTGGTTCATGTCCAGGTTGCTTAGCGCCAAGGCGCGCATGAGGTTCGAGGATATGTGCGCGTGGCAGCCGCACTGCTTAGGGCAGGAATGGATGATGCGTTCGGCTTTGAGCAGCACCACCTCGCAGGCCGTATCCGCCAGCACGTCGATATCAAGGGGCTCCATGCTGCAGGCATAGCCGTGCGCGAAAAGCGAGCCGGGCCCCAGCATCTCCAAGATCGTCGTCTCGCCCCAGGCATCCGAGACCTCGATCCGTACGCGTCCGGACAGGACGACGCCGAGGTATTCGGTGGGCTGGCCGGCGCGCATGATCCGCTCCTCCCGGCTGAAAACCCTTCTTGTCGCCCCAAGGCAAGGCAGCATCAGCTTCGCTTCGTCTTGGGTTATGCCGGCGAATAGCATCGAAGAAGAAGTAGGGATATCAAGCATTGGTTTCACCTGTAGGTTCTACAACAGAAATGTATGTGATACCACAGTATAGTGTAGTTGCTTCGAAAATACACCCCCGAGTAGAGGAGCGCGAAATGACTGACGAGAACATGTTTTGCTTCCAGTGCGAGCAGACGGCGGGATGCACCGCCTGCACCGGAGCTGCCGGCGTGTGCGGCAAGACCGCCGACGTGGCTCGGCTGCAAGATGATCTGACCGGGACATTGGTCGCCTTGGCCCGAGCCGAGAGCGACGGAAGGGGGGATACCGAATCCGACGGGCTTATGCTGGAGGGCATGTTCGCCTGTGTGAGCAACGTCAGCTTCGACCCTAAGGCCATTGCCGCTCTTGAGCGTCGCGTTCGCGCGAAGGCTATTTCTCTGGGCGAATTTAGCTCGTACGACATGCGCTTGCTGTGGGACGCGCAGGAGGATATCCGCAGCCTGAAGAGCCTGCTGCTCTTCGGCATGCGCGGCGTGGCGGCGTACGCCTATCATGCGCAGGCGTTGGGGAAGTCGGACCCTGTTGTGGCGGCGTTTCTCTACGAGGGCATGAGGGCTGTCGGCTCCGACCTGGACATGGACGAGCTGCTGCCTTTGGTTCTCAAATGCGGCGAGGTCAACTTAGCCGCCATGGCCGCTTTGGAGGAAGCGAACGTCTCCGCCTACGGCAAACCCGAGCCTGCGACGGTTGAGCTCAAGGTCGAGGCGGGACCCTTCATCGTGGTCACCGGCCACGACCTGCACGACCTCAAGCAGCTTCTGGAGCAGACCGAAGGCCGCGGCGTGAACGTGTACACCCACGGCGAGATGCTCCCCGCGAACGCCTATCCCGAGCTGCGCAAGTATCCGCATCTGAAAGGCAACTACGGTACCGCGTGGCACAACCAGCGCAAGGAGTTCAAAGACCTTCCCGCGCCTATCCTGTGGACGACCAACTGCTTGCTGAAGCCAGACGAGTCGTATGCCGACCGCGTGTTCGCCACCGGACCCGTGAGCTTCCCTGGTGCGCATGTCGTCGAGGCGGGCGAAGACGGCGCCAAGGACTTCTCTGCCCTTATCGACAAAGCACTGGAGCTGGGCGGTTGGGACACTGATCGGACCTTTGCCGGCATCAACGGCGGCACCAGCGTCACCACCGGATTCGGCTACGACACCGTGATGAGCGTTGCTCCCGCCGTCATCGATGCGGTTAAGTCCGGCGACATCAAGCGCTTCATCCTGCTGGCGGGCTGCGATGGCATGCGCAAGGAGCGCAGCTACTACACCGACTTCGCCAAGCTTGCTCCCTCCGACTCCGTCATCTTGACTCTGGCCTGCGGCAAGTACCGTTTCAACGACCTGGATCTGGGCAGCATCGATGGCATCCCGCGCCTGCTGGACGTCGGCCAGTGCAACGACGCCTACGGTGCGATCAAGATCGCGCTCGCGCTGGCGGATGCTTTCGGTTGCGGTGTGAACGATTTGCCGCTTTCCATGGTGCTCTCCTGGTACGAGCAGAAGGCGGTGTGCATCTTGCTCACGCTGCTGCATTTGGGCATCAGGGGCATCTACCTGGGCCCCACGCTTCCGGCGTTCGTGAGCCCTGGCGTGCTGCAGGTGCTGGTAGATAACTACGGCATTCGTCCCATATCCACTCCCGAGGCCGACCTTGCCCAGATCATGGGCTAGCCGCTCTTTTCGAACAGAACCCATTCTCGTTCCCCCGAAGCAGGACGGCATCGTCGGTCCCTGGAATGTAACTCCAGTAGAAACTATCGATCAAGTGGCAGGGGCTTATCCCGCTCGGCGGCATTGGGATTCCAGGCTGCCGCGAAATCGTCGTCCATTCCCTCGCCGATGATATCGCTACGAATTCGCTTTCCATACCGAGAGCGTGATCTGCGGCCTCGAGTATTCGTCGAATTCCTCCTCTGATTCGGTATCGAAGGAGCAGGCGACGCGAACGGGGGTGTCGTTACTGTATACGCGGACACCCCCGTAGAACGACCCTGCTAGGAACGTCTCTTTGAAATCGACGGGGATAGCAGACGTTGCAAGCAGCTCGGGGTCGGCAACGGATATGTTCAGGCCGTTGAGCGGGGCGTTAAGGGTCTGGAAGTCTCGCTCGGCTTGGCTCAGGTTTTCCTCGAGGCTCGCCGCGATATTGACGCCTTCGCAATAATTGATCTCAGTAATCGTCCCGTATTCGTCGAAGGTCAAGTAGACGTAAGCCCCTTCCCAGCTGTAATCGCCTTCTCGCAGATAGCCTCTCACGTGATAGCCGTAATCTTTGTACTTCTCGTGCGGGTCATCTGCCGAAACGCGCTCGCATACCTGCTCCAGCGCGTTTTCCGCCATATCGATTTGCTCGGCGGCGAGGGCGATCTTCTCCTGCGCCTCCTGGCTTCCCTGGGCGTATTGCGGAATATATATCGCAATAAGGACCAGAACGGGCACGATTGAGAACGCAATCAATTGCTTCTTGATGTTCGGAACGGGAACGCCGTAGGCATCGGCCATCGCCTCGGCGTTGTTCGCGCTTTCCGAAAGCATGTCTGCCGCCGTGCTTACCGCGCCAACCGCTCCCGCGACTTGGGCCGCGCCCCCGAGAGCCTGAGCCGCCTTGTTGTCGCTTTTTTGCAGCAGGCGCCCCGCCGCCTGCGTCGCAAGCACGCCGGCAACTTGAGCCGAGCGGTCGCTTTGAGTCTGCTTTACCGCAAGGCGATTCTGCAGGTCAAGCCATTGCTTTCCGCGCATGCCGAACTTCGGGCGAAGCGCGCAGAAGCAGAACACGGCAACGCAGAGCGCGACAAGGGCGATCCCAGCATTGATTCCGGTCGGCTGGAAGCCGTCGTTATGGAAAACCAGGTCGTCGATCATTTCCAATGGCACGATAAGGGCGCACAGCGCAAAGGACATGATGAGCGCCCGCAGGGCGATCTTGGGATACACGCAGTAGCGCTTGATCTGCTTCTTCTCTTTTTCGCTGAGTGCCCGCATGCGATGCCTTTCGTATGCCGTCGGGATAAGCTTGGTGCCGATCGGCAGGGAGAGCGACTGCCGCAAGGTCACTGCTGGGCTGGCTCTTGCGGCTTAGACCAGCTTGCCCTTGCTGTGGTCGATCATGTGCTGGATGATCTCGGCCGTCCAGTCGGTGAACTCGCGGTTCTTCGTGACGAGCTTGTCGCCGGCAAGCTCCTGGTAGCTGATTTTCGCCTTGGCATAGCGCGTGACCTTGGATTCCTCCTCGCGGGACAGGCAATCCTCCGTGGTCTTGAAAGCGCCGAGCGCGCGGATCATCTTCGCGTTGAGCATGATGTGCGGCTTGTCATCGGCATCGAGGTAGATGAAGGCGGCCTTGGTCACGCCGAGCTGGTTGGCGTGCAGACACGCGACGTTCTCAAGCGACTCAAGCGTGTCGGTGAGGTCGGCGGCGAGTGCTGCGGCTTCCTCGGCAGTGACGGCATCGCAGGGCTGTGACAAGACGGCTTCGTCTTTCACCAGGTCTTTGATCATGAGGGTATCCTCCCATAGGTTGCGAACAAAGCGCGCCCGCAAGTTGGGCGCTCGTGTTTGGAATTGTACCACGGAAGGAAAGGCTCGCCCTCGCTGCGCACGCTCGGAACGAGGATAGCGGCTTCGACGGATGGCGCATGTTCGGAGAGCACTATTCCAAGGGACGATTTTGAGACAATCGAGAGGTGCGATGTCCTCCATGATGTACCAAAAAGCGGACAAGCGCCTATTAGCCGAAGATATCCCAAAAAACACTATCACAAACAAAAATAAATTGTTGAAAGGGAATTATTCCTATTGGAATGTGGATACTGCTTTGGGAGCAATTTCACTTCCTCCACGGATGAAACCTAAAGCTAGTGTGCCACCCGTGAAGCAAGCTTCACAACGCCCAAATAACTCTTTTGCATTATACACAACACCGTCAATTTGAAACATTTAATTTTAGTTTTCAGCAGAAATTAACAAGCTGCTCACATTGTTTGCCCTTTTCTCGATAGGGCTTTACTGGCGACGAAATTTACCCTTTCCCTTTCTTAATTCTCACGATGCCGCACCTGAGCTGGTGTTAAATTCGCTATTTTGTCAAGACGCCGTCTTCGCTCATTGTTCTTTTCTGCTTTGGTTCTATACTAACGATTGGGCTCGGCTATGCATGGCCCGCCCATGGCCGCCGCGGGGTTCGGGTACAGGCTCATGCACATTGCCGCCCTATGGCCTTTGGAATCATGCCGCCGTGCCCGGCGGCGTCCGCTCATCACTCATAAGGTTGCTGCTATTTGCTCTTTGGAATGTTGTCGAGGGCTGGCGCGCGGCGGCTTCGTCTCCTTTTTGGGAAGGAGTTGTCTTTGAACAAAGTCGATATTGCTCCATTTGAAGTGTTTTGCGGCATAGATGTTGGGAAAACTTCGAACCATATTGTCGCCCTGGACCGTCATGGCGACAAGCCGTTGATTAATCGGAAGGTTCCTCAGGAGGAAGCGGAGATTCGCGCCGCATTGGAGGAAGCAGTCGATTTTGGGCTTGCTCTCGTTATCGTCGATCAGTTCGGCGCGTTCGGCCGTCTTGTTGTCGGCGTCGCTAAGAGTATGGACATTCCTGTGGCGCACATGCCGCCACGCCGCTTTCGCCAAGTCGCTGAAACGTACGGTGAGGATAAATTCGACGAAAAGGATGCGTTCATCCTGGCTGATGCTTCACGAACGACGCCACGCAACATCGAGTTCGTGGGCAATCGGGCTGAGTTGATGGCCGAGATCAAGGTGCTATCCTCGCGCCGCGACGACATCGTCGAGGAGCGCACGCGCTGCTATAACCGGCTTCATGATTTCATCCATCAGGTAAGCCCTCCCCTTGAAGAGCTCTTCTCGAAGAGGAAACTTCATAACGACCTGGAAATTCGACTGATTGCGCGCTATGGCGGGCCGATTGGCTTTCGCCAGGCGGGCCGCGCTCGCGCGTCGACGTGGGCGGCGGAGCTGAAGTATCACTGCGTGGACGGCCCGAAGAAGGTGGAACAAGTTTTCGACGTGCTCGACCGACAAACTGTCATGCTGCCGGGTGCTGCGGTGATCGAGGAGCAAATACGTTCGATTGCATCGCGCATAATCGAACTTTTGGCCGAAGAGAAGCGCCTGAATCTGATGATCGAGCAGCGCGCGAAGATGATTCCCGAGGTTGATCTTTTGCAGAGCATTCCTGGCGTCGGCCCGGTGTATGCGGCGCTGATCGCCGTCGAGATTGGCGATATTGGTCGGTTTCGCGATTCGAATCATCTGGCATCATACGCGGGTGTGGCACCGCGCAAGGAGGAATCGGGAACGAGCGTTCATAAGAGAAGGAAACGCAAAGGCGGCAATCGCCGGCTGAAGAACGCGCTCATGCAGTCATCGCAGCGTTCGGTGCAGTGCGACTCTTTGGCAAGGGCGTATTACGAACGCAAGCGAGCCGAAGGAAAGAAGCACTTGCAGGCGCTCCGAGCGTTGGCGAGACATCGGGTGACGGTGATCTTCGCGATGCTGAACGAAGGTACTTTCTACGAGCCGCCGGTTGAAGTGGACGAGAATGGCCGCGGATAGGATATGACGCGCGTGGTGGCATACGGCGGTGGGCGAGCAAGTCGTATGAGCGCAATCAGCCAGAGAGCAGAAGGCTCGCTGTTATGAAAACCCTTATAGGTTGATTCCAATAGGAGGAAAAATGACAGCTTGCAAAGACTCCCTTAGCGGGAAGAAGGCAGTGAGCGCGACCCTCGCGGGCGTTCTCGCAGTCGGCATGGTGCCGGCAGCGGCCTTCGCGGCGGAAGCACCCGCCGACGAGGTCCAGAACGACGGCATCGAACTTCTGGACACCACTAGCCCTGTGACCCTGTTCAATGCTGGCACCATTGCGCTGGGCAGCACGTTCAGCCCTGTGAGCGGCCAGACCAACCAGTTTACCGCTAACGCGACCACCGACGGTACCGCGCTCAATCTTGGCACCGTCACGGTTACCCCAAAGGGCCAGTCTGCGGTTGCCGCCACGGGTGACGATTTCAAGGTGACCATCACCAAGAACGGCGCCGAGGTGAAGGAAATCAAGACTCCCGGTACCTACACCGTGACCGTTGAGGCTGTTGGCGGCGACTACGAGGGCGGCCAGGTTTCCGCTACCATCACCGTCAAGGGTGCCTCTCTTGCTAACGCAACGCTGTTCCAGGTGAACCCGGATAACGCCAATGACGTTTCCGATACGACGTTCACCTACACCGGCAATGTGCTTGACCTCGGCGTTCAGGTCGATGGCAAGGCTCTTAAGGCCGGCACCGACTACACGATCAAGTTTGTGAATGCTGGCGGCGACGCCAACAACGATCCTGCAGTCGAAGTGAAGAACGCCGGTAAGTACTATGCGGTCATCACTGGTCAAGGCAACTTCACCGGCAACGTCAAGAAGATTGCCAACGTCACGGTCGCTCAATTCAATCTCGCCAGCGCCACGATTTCTGTCGATGATGTTTACGGCGCAACTGCCGCCAAGCCTTCTACTCCGACTTCTGTCAAGAACGGCTCCGACGTGCTTGCGAACCCGGCTGAAGTCAAGCTGACGCTCAACGATGGCCAGACCTGGGACGCCAAGAGCCAGTACACCTTCACCGCCGCCGCGGACAAGACCAACCCGAACATCACGGGTTCCAAGACTGATGTGACCTGCAACAAGGTCGACGCAGTTGCCACCTTCGAATACGATGGCGCCGCATTCCCGACGGAGTTCACCTCCAACAATGGCGACAAGAAGCCTGTCTACTTCGACCTCGACAAGATCGCCGCCAAGGACGCTGCCGGCAAGGCTGTTGACGAATCCCTGATCGATGTCACCGTCACCGACAAGGACGGCAGCGACGCCACGGCTGATTTCGAGGCTCACAAGGCCGGTACCTACACCGTGAAGGCCGCTATCAACGATGACACCTATGCTCTGGGCGGATCCGTTGAGTGCAAGGTCGTCATCAAGGAAGCCACTGTCGTTACTGCTGAGAACGTTGTCGTTAAGTACAATGGCAAGATCGTTACTTCTGTCGAGAAGAATTATGATGGCGATGATATTGTAGCGAGCGACTTCGAGGTGACCGTCACCGACGCCAAGGGCAATGTGATCGAGGGTTCGACGCAGGGGCTTGTCGATGCAGAAGGCAAAGCTGTCGACAAGGCGCTTAACGCAGGCTCCTACAAACTCGTCATCGAGAACGAGAACGTCGACTTCCAGGGCGAGGCTGTTGTGCCTATCACCATCAACAAGGTTGACCTGAGCACCATCAAGGTCGGTGCTGAGCAGAAGGCGTGGCTCGACCATACCGAGAATCCGGTTCTTACCTATGTCCAGAAGGGTACCGAGGTTGCTGACCTTGACCTCGAATACCAGTCTGGCACCGACGAAAATGGCGAGCCTGTGTGGGAGGCACTCCCCGCTGCCGCTAAGGTGACGGTCAAGGATGCTTCTGGCAAGGAAGTCACCAAGCTTGAGGACGAGGGTATCTACACCATCGAGATCGCGGCTGCAGATGACGACGCTGCTCTGAACTACACGTTCCCGACGGAGGTTTCCATCACGGTTGCGGATGAGGCAAACCTGAAGTTCGCCGACAATGTCGATTCGAGTGCCTGGTACTACAACGAGGTCAACAAGGCTGCCGAACTCGGTCTTATGAACGGTTACGCTGACACCAACCTTTTTGGGCCGAACGACACCATCACTCGTGCTCAGGTTGTACAGGTTCTGTTCAACATGGCTGGCGGTCGCGCCGATATGGACCTTCCCGAGGGCTCTTACAACGAGATCTACGGATATGCGTCCTTTGGCGACGTCAATGGCAAGATGTGGTACGGCAAGGCCATCGCGTGGGCTAAGGCTGCTGGTATCGTGACTGGCTACGGCGACGGCACCTTCGCTCCCGAGAACAACATCATGCGCGAAGAGTTTGCGACCATGCTTGCCCGTTATGCTCAGAAGTACGGCAACTACACTGCCGGTAGCGCTGCTGATTTTGCTGCGTATGGCGATGCTTCCGCGGTTGACTCCTGGGCTGCCGAGTACGTCGCATGGGCGGTCAAGGGCGGTTACATGGGCAAGAACACGAACGTTCTCACGCCGCTCGCCAACATGACTCGCGCCGAGGCGGCTGCTATGGTCGTCCGCTACGCTGGCTAAGCTAACTGCCTAAACGAGGCTCATTTTTCGCCTGCTGGGAGCTCATTCCAGCAGGCTGGCCATGGGGCATGCGGGGATGTCGCCATCCTGCAACAGGCGCGAGAATCCCCCTGCCTCAGGGTCAGCCTTAGGCAATCAATCGCAAGCTGTCGCGTAAGGCTTCGGGCGCGCCGACGCCCCCTCATCCGGGAAACCTGGGAGGGGGCGTCGGCGTTTTCTGACGAAATGCCCGCCCATGTTTTCCCAGGAGGCTTTTTCCCATGCCCAACCCCATATCCAAACTGCTCTCGCTCGGCGACGGCAAGCGTCTTAGGCAGTATCGCCGTATAGTCGACAAGATCAACTCGCTCGAAGACGGCCTCTCCGCATTGACGGATGCCGAATTGCGCGCTACGGCCGACCGTCTGCGCGAGCGTGCGGTTGCTGGCGAGGCCAACGAGAGTCTTCTGCCCGAGTCGTTCGCGCTTATGCGCGAGGCGTCGAAGCGCACGGTGGGGCTGCGCCACTACGATGTGCAGCTCATCGGCGCCATGGCCTTAAACGATGGGTGCGTCGCCGAAATGAAGACTGGCGAGGGAAAGACGCTCGTCTCCACCTCGGTGGGCTTTCTGAGCGCACTGTCGGGCGATCCTGTTCACGTCGTTACCGTCAACGATTACTTGGCGAAGCGCGATGCGGAATGGGTTGGCCGCATATACGGGTTGCTCGGCATGAAGGTTGGGCTTATCCAAAACGGCATGGAGCCCGAGGAACGCAGACCCTCGTACGCCGCCTCCGTCACCTACGGTACCAATTCCGAATTTGGCTTCGACTACCTTCGCGACAACATGGTCTCTTCGCCTCGCGATCGCGTGCAGCGCGGCCATGCGTTCGGCATCGTCGACGAAGCCGATTCGGTGCTTATCGACGAGGCGCGCACGCCGCTTATCATCTCAGGGCTCTCCGGTGCGCCTTCTGCTATCTGCACCACCTTCGCCGAAATTGTGGCTAAGCTCGATCCCGAGAACGACGTCGTCCTCGACGAGAAGCGCCGAACGGTGTACGAGACCGAAAACGGCCTCGCTAAAATCGAGAAAATGCTCGGCAGCGAGGTATATGCTGACCTCTCAGGGGCCACAGCGAACCGGCTGCGCCAGGCGCTCAAGGCCCAGTTCCTGTTCAAGATCGACCATGACTACGTGGTCGACGGGGGCGAAGTGAAGATTGTCGATGCCTTCACGGGCCGCATCATGGAGGGCCGCCGCTATTCCGAGGGTCTCCATCAGGCAATCGAGGCGAAGGAACACGTTCAGATCAAGCCCGAGACGCACACCATCGCAACCGTCACACTGCAGAACTACTTCCGCTTGTACAAGAAGCTCTCCGGCATGACGGGCACGGCGCTCACCGCCGACAGCGAGCTCGATCATATCTACCATATGCCCGTCGTCCCCATCCCCACGAACAAGCCCGTGATCCGCGAAGACAAGGGCGATTTGATCTTCCGCACTGCCGAGGCCAAGTTCGCCGCCGTTGCTGACGAGGTAGAGTGCCGCCATGCCAAGGGGCAGCCCGTGCTCGTGGGCACGGCTTCGGTGAAGGCTTCCGAGCGGTTGTCGGAGAAACTAACCGAACGTGGCATCGGACACCAGGTGCTTAACGCGAAAGAACATGAGCGCGAGGCCGCGATCGTTGCCGAGGCGGGCCGGCTTGGCGCGGTCACCGTTGCCACCAACATGGCTGGCCGCGGAACCGACATTCTGCTCGGAGGCAACTATGAGATGCTTCGGCAGGCCGCCCTTAAGAAATTCGGCGTGGAAGACGAGGAGTCGGCGGCGGAGTGGCAGCTCCATGCGGCCGACGCTGAGGCAAGGTACATCACCGACCGCGAGGGCTATGCCGTCCGCGTGCTCGGAGGACTGTGCGTCATCGGCACCGAGCGTCACGAGGCGCGGCGCATCGACAATCAGCTGCGCGGCCGCGCTGGGCGTCAGGGAGACCCGGGCGAATCCCGCTTCTACCTCTCGCTCGAGGACGACCTTTTGCGCCTTTTCGGGAGGGAGCGCATACACAAGGTTTCTGAGATGATGGTGCAAAGGGGCATCCCTGACGATTCGCCTTTGGAGGACCCGCTGGTCTCGAAGGTGATCACTGCCGCTCAGCAACAGGTGGAGTCGATGCACTTCGCCTCGCGCAAAAACGTGCTCAAGTACGATGATGTCATGGACTTGCAGCGCAAGGCCATCTACGGCGAGCGCAATGCCATCTTGGACGGCAAGAACGTCTGCGAAGGCATGGCCGAGTTCGTGGAGAGCATGGTCGACAGCTTGCTTGAGGAGAACTGCCCTGCTGAAATTCCTTCGGACGACTGGGATTTCGGGACGGTCGATGCGTGGGTTGAGTCGATGACGGGAGAAAAGGGCTACGACGCAAGCGAAATCGAATGCGATCAGGATCCCGATGTGCTCGCCGAAGACGTTCGCAATCATCTGATGAGGGTTTTCGACGAAAAGCGCGAGGCGGTGGGCAATCCTTTGTTCGAGGAGCTCTGCACGCAGATAATGCTTCGCATCATGGACACGCACTGGGTCGCGCATCTTACCGACATGGAGGGCTTGAAAGCGGGCATCGGGCTTCGCGCATACGGACATCGCGATCCGCTTGTTGAATACAAGGAGGAGGCCTACCAGGCGTTCTCGCGGCTCGTGGATTCCATCTACGAGGACAGTCTGCGCGCCATCCTGCGCTTACCCGTCGAGAGCGCAGGCGCTGCCTCTAGCGGGCTTTCCGAGGAGGATAACCCCTTCCGCCCCGAGAGCATGGTGTACTCCGACTCGCGATCGGCCCCCGAGGCCTCGCCGCTCAACGAGCCTGACCCTGCGGGAGGAAACCCCCTAGGGTAGAGGGCGACCCGCATCAATTGTTTGGCAAGTCTTCGGGACAGCTGACAAAGACCCTAACTATCATGCGAAAACGCCCTCGTCGGAGGGTGTTTTCACTATTCGGGATGTGAAGGGGCTTGGAGCTGCTGTGGAAATCCTTCTCGTGATTCCATTCGGCCTAGTCCACGCTAGCTCAGCTTTGCGGAGAAATCCCGAATCTTGATGATGATATAATCCGAATTCTTTTTGCATGAAAATCCGAATAGCGGGAGGGGGAAATTCCGAATGAGCTTCCCCCTCCCAATCTCTCTCAGACAATATGGAGAAGGCGGTTGGCGTTTTCGAAGAAGACGAGGTTTCGCAGCTTTGGGTCTCCTTCCGTGGCTATCATCACTTGCTCGACCTGACGCTTGTAGCTTCCGAACGGATAGTCGGTGCCGAACATGATTCTCTCGCGCCCGAGCAGCTCGATCATAAGCTCGATGTCCTCGTGCGACCTGAAGGAGGTGTCGGCGTATACGTTGTCGAGCCCCTGGGACAATTTTGCGAGCCGCTCGATGTTTCCTGCCGCGGTTCCGCCGCAATGAGCTGCGACGAAGTTGATTTCGGGATGTTTCCTTGCGCATTCGACCAGATGGGCGAGGTCGCCGAACTCGGGTGTGGCGTACTGGTCGTTGATCTCGGGGTAGTAGTACATCCCGGCTCCGCAATGTGATGTCACGGGCTTCCCTGTTTCTGCCCAATAGCGCAGCGCTTCTTCGGTCAGAGGATCGTCGAGGGCGCGCTTGCTCAAAATCGGGTGGAGCTTGAGGGCATAGGCACCCTTTTCGGAATCTTCGAGCAGCTTTTTCCCGGCGTCCTTGCCGAGTCGGTAGTCGATGCAGGTGAACGGGATGCACCGCGGCTCGACCATATGGGCGACTTCGTAGTCCTCGAAGGACAAGGCGGGCATGATCGGCAGCACGCAGATGTAGTCAATGCCGCACTCGTCCATTTCGCGTTGCATGTTCTCGAGCGTGTTCGTCCGGCAGCGCTCGTGGTTCACATCGATGAACTCGCGCAGCGCCTCGTCGGTGTCCTCTGTGATGAACGGCCCTTTGAACCCACGTTCTTCCCTGACGGTAAACGGGTCGGGCATGTCAGCGGGCTTGAGACCCAACTTGTAGATGACGTTGTGCGCATCCTTGAAAATGTCGCCGAGATGCGCATGAAAATCGATGATGGGTTGATCCTTCATTATGTCCTCCATCTGAAACGGCTGGTGGTCGTCGCTTTACGCAACGCTGCCGCGGCAGGCACCGTGAGGGGTGGCTGTAGTGGCTCAGAAAGAGGCGGACATGATGCACTTGCTGAATGCATCATAAACCCCGCAGGCGGTATGCGTGAAATTCGTTTTATGGCGATTGCGAATTCGGAATCTCATTCGCCGTCTTTGCAATCTGAATGAATCGTATTCGATTTGGGAATAGGACTTCCAGAATAGAGGAGCTGAAAGTTGTGCCGTGTTCGAATGCGCTATGCTATGAGCATGCAAAAAAGCGCGGCAGGGGGAGGATGGGCATGCTGAACGCCAACTATGTTATCGAGTTCACGGAACTTGCGAAGCGGCTCAACTACACGGAGACGGCGCGGGCGCTTAACATGAGCCAGCCGTCTCTGAGCAAGCACATCAGCCAATTCGAGAAGGAGCTCAAACTCGAGCTGTTCAAACGCGACGGAAACTCGCTGCGCTTGACGAAATGCGGCGCCGAATTGCTTCCTTTAGCGTACCGCGCGATCGAGGCGATGGAGGAGCTTGATAGCAAGGCGCACTATCTGCGGCGGCATCCGCCCGCTCACCTATCGATTAGCGGCCTGACGGATGAGGGCCCTTCAACGGAGGTTCTCGGCTTCCTCATTTCGCTGATCAACAGCGAATATGGTGCGAATTGCCTCGAGGTGAAGCACCGATACAACAAAAACCCGGCCGAAATGCTCGAGTCGGGGGATGTTGACATCGTGTTCGATCCCGCTCCGGTAGAAGAGATGCCCGAGGGCAGCAACGTTGAGGTGCTGCGAGTCGCCGACTTGAAGCTGACCGCAATCGTCGATGCGGGAAATCCGCTGGCATCGAAGGGGCGAATCGGCGTTAGCGACCTTGAGAAATCGACCTTCGTCAGATATGAGGGAATCTATTTGAGCAGGTCATGGTGCTATATTGAGGAGGCGTGCGAGCGCCACGGTTTCACGCCCAAGACCCGTTCGTGCCTCTGCTCAGGCATCCCCGAGCTGTTCGCCCTGTGCGCTGGCCTCGGAGACATGGTGCTTGTCGTGGGGTCGAACTTCGGTGCGCGAATTCCCGAAGGCATCAAACCCTTCTGCCGCGTGCTCGATGTGGCGGATGGCGATTTCTGCATGCCATTGCAGCTTATGTACCGGAAAGATAACGACAATCCGGTTCTGACGGAGCTCGTTGCACGCATCGAGGCGATGCCGAATCCCCCGTTGAGGTTCGAGTAGGTATCGGCTGCGCGAAGGTATGCCAGCGCAAAAGGGGGAGCCCGTAACGAGGCTCCCCAAAGTTGTGTGCGTATTCCCCTATGATGCACGTTCTGCGTGTGGGCGCAGGCTCCGAGGCGCTGCGCACTCGTTGCCTACCGCTTCTTCGCCTTCTCCGCGATTAGCTGTTTGCCGCCGATGACCATGCCGAGCAGCCCCCATGTGGTGAGCGACCCCATGAGCGCGCCGGGGTTCGGGTCGTTCGGCCAAAATGTGTGGGCGACGAACAGGTTGGTCGAGTTGATGATCATGAAATCGTAGCCGTCGAGCACCTGGGCGAGCGATAGGATGATAAAGAGAACCCAGGAATGCTTCGTGATTCCGAAAGAGTCGATGACTTCCGAAATCGTGAACCGCTTTTCGTTCATTGTTCCCCCTCCCCCTCAAGAACATCAAGGTGAAGTCATATGTTGGCGAAAAAGATTGCAAGTGCTTTGTCCGCCGTGGAGCGACGAGCTTCTCCCTTCTCCCTTTTGCTCGCCGCCTCACGGAAGCTAGTCTATTCCGATAAGGGGACATAAGAAAAATCGCACTTTTTCAAGAAGCGTATTCGGAAAGGAAAGGGTTTATTCAATTTTTTGAAGGGTTGGTGGCTGGGGCGAGGGGTTGCGAGGCGGGCGACGTTGCGGGCGGTGCAAGGGTGAGAGACCACGCAAGGCCATGACCTTTATCTTGTAGGTGGTTCGCATTGCCTTTCATGGGGCAACGTGCGTTTTCGCTGTTTGATGTGCTATTCAATTCGCTAAACTGCACATTGTAAGGAAAATCCGAATGTCAACAATTGGAAAACCCGAATAAATCTAACAGGAAAATCCGAATCAGCATCCGCAATGCACTTAAAAGACGCTACACTTTCACCAATGTTGCGAGCGAGGGGAAGGCGCTATGGGAGCGAAGTACGAGAAGCCTGAAGGGTATATGCCGCGCGTTGCCGATGCGCAAATCGAGCGGTACCTGAAGGCGTTTGGTGCTGTCGAGATAGCGGGGACGAAGTGGTGTGGCAAGACGTGGTCAGCCCTTATGCAAGGAGCCTCGGTTTCCTATGTTGACGAGAACTTGGATTTGGCTCGAGCTGACCCGTCTATGATGCTGATAGGGGATCGTCCTCATGTAATCGACGAATGGCAGCGCGTCCCCGCCATCTGGGATTGCGTCCGCCATGAGGTCGACCGAGCGCGAGGGACGCGCGGCGCTTTCATACTTACAGGGTCCTCGACGCCTGCAACCCGCCAAGGCGAGCAGGGGCCCGCGCATAGCGGCGCTGGGCGGATAGGTCGCGTTCGCATGAGCCCCATGAGCTTGTTCGAGTCCGGGGAGTCAACCGGACAGGTCAGTCTCGAGGGTTTGTTCGCTGGTGAATTCACGCCGTGTGTTGCCGAGCGCGACACGGTGGGGCTTGTCGAAGCTGCTTGTCGAGGCGGCTGGCCGGAGGCTGTCGACATGGAAGTCGATGCGGCGCAGCTTATTGCCCGCGAGTACGTTACGGCGGCACTTGGCGTGAGCATTCCTGCGCTCGGCCTCGATCCTGATATCGCCCGCAGGCTCGCGTCCTCGCTTGCTCGGAACCTGGGGCAAGCTGCTACGTACAAGACGATAATCAACGACATGTTCGGCGCCGAGGAGAATCCGCTCAGCGTAATCGACGAGGGGCGGGTGCGCGCCTACCTCGATGCGCTCAAGGGCATGTACATCGTGGAGGAGGTTCCCGGATGGGCGCCTCCTGCCCGCGATAGGAAGCGTTTCGCGACGAAGCCCAAGCGCTACCTTGCCGACCCGAGCCTTGCTTGCGCGCTGCTCGGCATGTCGCCTGCTGCGCTCCTTGCCGATTGGCAGACGTTCGGGCTGGTGTTCGAGAACATGGCGGTGCGCGATCTGTCGGTTTACGCTCGGGCGCTCGATCTGCTCGATGATGTGCCCGTTCGCTACTATCGCGATGACTCGGGGGTCGAGGCTGACGCTATCGTGCAGCTTGCCGATGGCCGTTGGGCGGCATTCGAGTTCAAGGTCAGCGAGGACAAGGTGGAAAAAGGGGTCGCGAGCCTTGAACGCATGCGTCGCAAGGTGTGCGAAAACCCCCGCTCACAGACAAGGCCTCCTGAGTTCATGGCGGTGATCACAGGAGTGGGCGAGTACGCTCACGAAGTTGCCGAGGGGATCGTTGTGGTGCCGATTCGTCTCCTTGGGAAGTAGGAGAAGCGGCACCGCGAAATTCCCTCGTGGACTGTCAACGCGAAGCCAATTGTTGTTCGAACGCGCGCCATATAAACTCATCACCTGCTCATGAAACGGCCCGGGGCAATCAATGCCTCGGGCCGTTGTAGAGTGTCGCCTGGTGCACGAAGGGGGATACTTTCCCAGGCGATATGAGGGGAGCTATGCGTATCGCTACGCCTTGCAGGTGTATGGTCCGGGGACGAAAGCACCTGGTTAGGCTTCTTGTCAAGCTCCTCGACGAGCTGATCGATCGGCCCAAACTTCATGACGCCGGCGAGGCAGTGGTGCACGCAGGTCGGCAGTTTTCCTCCTGCCGTGCGCTCTGCGCAGAGGTCGCACAGAGAAGTCGGGGTCGGGATTTTGTTCCAGTTCACCGTCTTCTCGTCGATTTCCCAAGGCCCCTCATCAAGCACGCGAATGCCCCATTTTCCGATGCCGAATCCGTGCTCTTGCTTGCAGGCGATCTCGCAGGACTGGCATCCGGTGCAGAACTCGTAGTCAATCAGAAGTCCGTTTCTCATATCTCGGCGCTCCTTACTTCGCGATCTTTTCAACTTTGCAGATAAGGCATTTGAACGGCGCACCAAAGCCAAGTTTGCCGACATTTTTATGCGGAACAAGCTCATTGATATTGGAGCGCCATACGCCGAACAGATGCGGTTCCTCCCCCATCTTCTTCGGGGAACCAGAAGCCGTGCTGAGCGTGGACGACACCTGGCTTCACGACGGGGACGACCCTCGCTTTCAGCTCGCATTTGTCGAATTGGTTCTCGACGTTGACCCACTCGCCGTCCGCAATGCCAAGCTTGGCGGCGTCCTTCGGGTGAATCTCAAGCAGCGGATCGGGATTGAGCTCGCGAAGCAGGGGAATCTGCTTGCCCTCGGAGTGGAAATAAGCGTAGGTGCGCGCACCCGTGGTGAGAACGAACGGGTACTCGTCCATAAGCTCCGGTGTCGATACGGGGGACTGCTGCGGCTCTTCATAATAAGGCAGCGGATCCTCGCCGAACTGGCGGAACATTGTGGAGTACAGCTCGATGCGGCCCGTCGGCGTGTTGAAGCCGGGCTGTCCGTCGGGGCGAAGGCGTCCGGTCTCGTACTTTCGGTAGTTGACCTCGCGCTGGTAAACGACCTTCTCCTTGAGCTCTTCATAGGTCATGCCGCAATTGCCCATGCGGAACTCGGCCCTGAACTCCTCGAAGTTGGCAAAGCGTGCATAGGTGCCGGGGTTGAGGCGGGTACCGAGTTCGTACTGGATTTCAAGGTCGCCCTTCGTTTCGCCGACTTTCACTGCGTCGACTACGGAACCGAGCATGTTCGGCGAGGCGCCGTAGTGGGTACCGACCATGGACCTGTGGCGTTCGCGAAACTCGACGTCGAGACCGCAGATCTCCGCAGCTTTTTCGGCGGGCATCGTGGCGACGCGCTCCGCCAGCTGCTCGAAGCCGTAGCAGAAACGATCGACGAAGTCGTGGTCGTACAAGTCTTCCTGGATGATGATGTCGATCATCGCCATGCCGTAGGGCCCGCACATGGGTCCGCCTTCTCGGCCGGTTCCGCCGAACACCACTATCGATTCAGGCCCATGCTCTTTTTTGATTCGGCCGATGTTCTCTTCAATGATGTTGTAGGCGTCTTCCCACGTGGTGCGCTCCCACTCGTTCTTCCCGCGGTCTTCCTTCGCGCGCTTCATCGGGTAGATGACGCGGTCGGGATGATAGGTGAAGTCGGGCAGTGGCAAAGGGGGTCTCTACGGTAACGGTGTAGATCTTGTTGCAGCGGCGATGCGCTGATGGGAAGGCTCGCAGCGGAATATTATCTCCCGCTTTCTCGCGTGACCC
The DNA here is from genome assembly GCF_008831035.1 of Ellagibacter isourolithinifaciens. Taxonomy (GTDB): domain Bacteria; phylum Actinomycetota; class Coriobacteriia; order Coriobacteriales; family Eggerthellaceae; genus Ellagibacter; species Ellagibacter isourolithinifaciens. Next base: position 26,223 of record NZ_WAJR01000017.1, read on the forward strand.
CAAAAAGACGCAAGGCGGCAAAAAGGGAAGAGCGCGCAGCCTTCGGCACACGGCGGTCACGCTGGCACTCCTGGGCGGGGCGAGTCTCCGGCAGGTGCAGTCGATGGCGCGCCATGCGATCGTCGACACGACGCTCGTGTGCTCCCGCAACATTGACCGCGCCTCCCAGGTGGGCGAGTTCGCGGTCGATAGGATGCTCGGAGAATCGTAGAGCGCGCAGGATGACTTTCGTCGATAGTTACGAAATTTAGCCATACATTGTACGAAATAATAGAAACAACGTATAAACAAATTGCATACTATGTAGTGAAAAGAGTATACTGCTAATAAGGAGGTGGCCATTATGGCGCAAACAACATTGAGCGTTCGCATGGACGAAGACGTTAAAAAAGGCCTGGAAGCGTTCTGCGCAGACGTGGGCATGAACACTTCCGTCGCCATCAACATGTTCGCCAAAGCCGTCTTGCGCGAGCGCCGCTTGCCGTTCGACGTCGTGTCCTACAACCTCGACCCATTCTACAGCCAAGCGAACCAAGACCGCTTGATCAAAGCGAAAGAGCGCATGGAGCGAAGCGGCGGAACCGTCCATGAGCCGATCGAGGACGAGGCATGATCAAAGCTTGGGACGATGACGCCTGGGACGACTACCTGCATTGGCAGACGCAGGACCGAAAGACCTTGAGGCGAATCAACGCCCTCCTAAAGGACATCGACCGCAACGGCTACGACGGCATCGGGAAACCCGAGCCGCTGAGGGAGAACTTATCTGGATGGTGGAGCCGCAGGATTGACGACAGCAATCGCATCGTTTACCGCATTCGAGAAGGTCGCATCGAGATCATCCAATGCGGCTCGCATTACCGAGGCAGCTGATGCTCTCTGCGGTTTGATTACAAGGCGAAGGCCGCACTCGGCAGATATCGGGTAATTTCTCCGAGGCGTTTGACGACGCTTTTCCGGCCGAACAAAGGGATGCCCTTGCCGCACTTCTTCAGATGTTTTCTTTGCGTTCGAGAGTACTGAGAAATGGGCAGGACTCCCTCTCTCAAGGAGCCGTGTCGCATTTTGAGGCTCGCTTTATGTGAAGTCTGCGTTTGCTTCTTTGTGCAGCTAGGGCTAGAAACTCCCGCGCAGTCTGCTCAGGAGCCGTTTCTGGGGAGGCTTCGCAAATTGCCCCCTCGTTCAATTCGCGTAGGATGCTGTCTCTTGTTATGTACGGAAAAACTCCGTGCAATGAGTTAAGACGCTATGCATCGGATTGAACGGAGGCAGCAATGGCAGCAGCGACGGTAGAAAAGGATTGCCGAATGGATATCCGGCTGACTCAATCGCAGAGGAAAAACTACGAGAAGGCGGCCGAGCTTCGCGGCCAGACGCTTTCCCAATGGACAACGATGCACCTTGACGAGTGCGCGCGGCGCGACATCGACGAGGCGCACACCATCCGACTGTCAGATGAGGCATTCGAACGTTTCTCAGCGCTGCTTGACGAGCCGATGCCCGAGGCGGCTCGCGAGCTTCTTGCGAGGGAGTCGATATGGGGCTGACGTTCGCGAAGCCCGATCGCCTTGCCCCTGGTGAGAGGATGGACGGGTTTCGTTGCGGGGACCCCATAGTCGACGTATGGGCGGCCACTTACGCCTCTCGCGCTCGCGAGCGCGGCACCGCGATCGTGCACGTTACGCGATGTGGGGACGATATCGTCGGGTTCTACTCGCTGTCGACCCATTCGGTTGCGCGCGAAGAGGTGTCGGGCGGCTGGTTTCGGAGGAACGCCCCGAGCCAGGTCCCTGCGATTCTTCTGGGCATGCTCGGCGTAGACGAGCGCTATCAGGGCATGGGCCTGGGAGTCCAACTCCTGCGCGATGCGATCCTGAACTCTCTTAAGGTTTCTGAGCTTGCTGGCGCGAGGGCTCTTGTCGTCGACCCGACGGGGGAGGCCGTATCGGCTTTTTATCGCCGCTTCGGGTTTTCCGATTTGCCGGGCGCGACGCGCATGGTCCTGCGACTTATATAACCTGCGGGTCGTCTGCAGGTAAAGTATCCACGGGCTCAAATTGGGAAAGGCGAGGGATACCTGGCTCGCTGGCACCATGGTCTGCGTGAAGAGGCTGAAGAGGATTGGCTCGGAAAGAAGGGGGCTAGAAATACCGTTTGCTATAGCTGCGAGCAGCACAAGTGAGACAGATCATCCGAGCTCTGTCTCGGCCGTCAATCGGGTAGATTGCCCTCATGTTGCCTATTTAATCTATCTGGCTGATGCTTTTTGAGTTATTGGCGACTGGTTGGTTCTTGAAACTTAAACTGTCAGTGCATTACAATATATTTGCACATACGAAAGCTGATTGGAGTGTTTATGGCGAGCTCGACTTTGACCATTCGCATCGACGAGGATCTGAAACGAGATGCCTCCGAGGTGGCCGACTACTACGGTCTCGACCTGTCTTCCGTAACGCGCGCGTTTTACAAGCAGATGGTGAACACCCGCCGCATCCCCCTCACCTTCGCCCCCGAAGAGCCAAATGCCGAAAGCCTTGAGGCGATTCGCGAGGGCGATGCCTTCCTCTCTTCCGGCAAAGAGGGTCGCTACGATAACGGCGCGGATCTTATCGCAGCGGCGATGCGCTGATGGGGAGGTTGACGGCGGAATTCTCCGCCGCGTTCTCGCGCGACCTCAAAAAGAAGGCCCATCGTCGCAATTGGGATCTCGTCGAACTCCAGAGCCTCATCGATTTTGTTCTCGAGAACTCGCCCGAGTCCATGGAGATTCTTCGGCGCCGGCACAATATGCACCGGCTTTCGGGAAGTTGGGCGGGCAGGAGCGAATGCCATGTTGCGAACTCGGGCGACTGGCTTGTTATCTGGTCGTCAAATGATAGCGTCGCCTATTTCGAGCGCACCGGCAGTCACGACGAATTGTTCAGATGAGCCTTTGCAGCTTCGTCTGGGTGGTGGCTTCTCCTTGCATCGGCAACGGCAGCTGCAACTGAGGTAGCACCTCGTTCGCGGGGATGCATTTTCTGGCAGGACCCCCCGATATTTGTGCGCATCTGGGAAGTGGAGGAGCGCGAGATAAATCACCCGACCCCTGTCTCGTAGCTCGGGCGCTTTTGCGGAGGCAAGCGGTGACGGACCCCATCTCGCTTATCGCTCCGCGTACGGGAATCGTTCGTCTGGCGCCTGTCCCGTAGCCCGCCGTGGCGGATCTCGGCTGATGCCCCATTCCCATCCCTGCTTGTCGTGTATTCGCTACGATAAAACTCGGCACATGGGGATGCTGACGAAAACCCGTCCCGAATCATCGCGATTTGGATGAAGCGTCGGCGTGTGCGCAAGCTCCACTCCGTCGAGGTTCAGCTTGTCGTCCAGCCGGATGACGCTTCTGAATCCCGCCTCTTGCATGAAGGCAGCATCCTCCGTAAATGGTCTTTCCGTCTTGCGTCTACAGCACGAGGAACGTGACGAGTGGGATGGTGACGAGGGACAGCGCAAGCGTGGCCACGGTGATGCCTGCGGCATAGTCGCCGTAGGGGCCGCGCTGCGCGGCGATCATGGGGACGATGGTCATGGTGGGAAGCGCCGCGATGAGCGTGATGGCGGTCACCATGTCGGAGGGCAGCGGCGTCTGGTGCAGCAGAAGCGCGATAGCGCAAGGAAGCAGCACCATCTTCACAACGACGCCCACGTAGAGCTCTTTGCGTCTGACGGCGGCAAGGACATTCGAGAAACATAAGAGCGCCCCCAGGTAAATCATGCACATGGCCGAAGTGGCCGACGCCACCATGGAAAACGCATCGGCAAGCAGGCCGGGCAGCGGGATCTCGGCCAAGACGAATACAAAGGCGAGCGCCATGGCCACGATGTTGGGAACGAGCAGCACGTCTGCCACGTTCTTCGCCATATGGCGGAGGCTGTGGACGCTGCCGCCTTCCGTCTCACTCCCCTCGAAGTGCTCGGCCCTGCGCTCCTTGGGCGTAGCCAGCCACACGCCTAGTGTCCAGAACACGGGCGTGTCCACGATGCTGAAGAGCGCCATGTAGAGTAGCCCCAGGTCGGGGAAGACCGACGACATGAGAGGAATGCCCACGAATCCCGTGTTGCCGAAGATGAAGCAGAACATGAAGACGCGTCCCTGGTCGTAGGGCAGTCGCATCAGCTTCATGAGCAAAAACGTGATGAGTGTGATGGTCGCGTAGAACCCGGCGGCGAGCGCCATCATGGGAAGGTTGTCGGCCATCGCTTGGCGCGTGCAGCCGGTGACCGTCGCGTAGAAGATGAGGCAAGGCAGGAGCACCTTGGTGATAAGCCTGGCGAACTCGGGCAGGAAATCGCGCTTGATGACGCCGATCTTGCCCGCCACGAAGCCGGTGGCCAGGATGAGGAAGAAGATGAGCATGGTATGCATGACTACGTCGAAAATCAAAGTGAGGGCGCCTTCCTGCCAGAATCGGAGCTAATGCCCTGATTTTAGTCGGGCGAGTCTCACTCTTTGGTGAGGCATGCAAAGTGCGAACAGGCAACCCTCAAGTGTCGAGACGAGCCTATTGTGGGAAAGACCCCTTCGTGAGGCGATCGAAGCCGCCCGAGACGAACTCGTCCAGCGTCCTTCGCGTCAGGCTCCAGTCATCGCGTTTGCCGAAGGGCGAGCGGGCGACCATGAGGCATCCGCTCGACTGGAAGAGCATCACCGCCTCGGCTTGGGGCAGGGGGATTCCTGCATCCGTGAGGACGCCGCGCGTGGGCGCGCTCGTCGGACTGGCGCCGAGACGGTTCATCCAGACGCGGGAGAACTGGGGGTCCTCTATCACGACAGCGTACTCATCCCGAACCCGCAGGCGCTCACAGAAGGGCATCTTCTCCGAAGCAGCGCATCGGCCGCACCCGAACTGATCGATGACGGTGCGGACGTCGGAGAAGGAGTCGTCCACGAGCTCCTGGTAGACCGCGAGGATGTTGGGGTAATAGTCATAGAACGTCGTCCTTCCGATGTTCGCCCCCGCCGCCAGCTCGCGCACCGAGATGCGGCTCAAGAGCTTCTCGGAAAGGAGATCGAGCAGGCTGCGCTTGAGCGCCGCGGGTACGGCGGAATCCACGATAGCGGGAGAATCGTATTCCACGTGCGAACCTCCCTGAGCGGTGGCAAAAGAGACATCCGTGAGGCTGAGGAAGCTCGCCAGCGCGGCTTTCGGCCCTTCGGCAAGTTTTCCGGCGAACCACCACCGCACCACTTCGCAGAGCGTCTTTCCAAGATGCTCTGCATAAAGCTCATCCTGCACGCCCGGCTTAATCCTCACGCTCGTCCCGATGCGCTCCTCGAAGAAGGCGACGAACTGGCTTTCGATAGCCTCCCAGAACAAATGGCTGCTCGGGCTCGCGAGCAGCGGTGCCAGCCGATCGCGTTGCTCGGCCAGATGGTAGAGCACGTGGAGAAGCTGCTCTTCCGTGCTGTCGGAAGAGAAGGAGTGCCCCTTTTCCGGCGCAGGGGCGATCACATGGGCGAAAATGTCCTTGCAAAGCTCGTCGAGCAAGGCGTCCTTCGTCTGGAAGTGTGCGTAGAACGTCGTGCGTCCGACGTCCGCGGTCTCGGTGATGTCGCCGACCGTTATCGACGCATAGCTCTTCTGTCGCAACAGCTCTTCGAATGCGCCGAAGATGGCGGCTCTGCTCTTGCGCACGCGTCTATCCATTGAATCGTTCATTTCGCCTCTCTTGTTCGAATGGCACGATGGCTGCCATTTGCCCTTGCCTGTGGTGTTCTCCTCTTGGAAAGATACGGAACACTATGTTCGGTAACCTATTATAAGTCTGCGAGGCATCATGAACGGCAGGGGCGAGATTGCGCCGTTGGCGTAGTTCATAGCCATCACGCTCTCGGGGCTGCTCCTGGGCTGGGAGGGAGGCGATGGCCTTCTGCCTCCTGGTGCTCTCCTCATCACGCTCGCTTGTCCCGCAGCCCGCCGTGGCTGATCGTGGCTGGTGCCCCATTCCCATCCCTGCTTGTCGCTTTGCACAATCTCGGTTGGAAAGCATTGGGCCTCTGTGCGCGCCTAGCTCACGTTGGTGCCCGCATAATGAGAAACAGGCCGAATACAAGGGGGTCCCATGGTTTCCTACACGTTGCCGGGAATGACGGAATTTCCCGACTTGAACCTGCTGTTCCTGTCGTTTTACCGCGACGCTCGCGACATCTTCTTCGACGACGTCGCGATAGAGAGCGTCTACGGCGGGTTCCCCGGAAGCCTTCTCTGCGGCGGGCGCAACAACCTCGGGGAGGCCATTTCTCTCGGCGACGTGGAGAAATGCCTTGCGCGATATCGCAACCTGGGCGTCGCCTGCAACGTCACGTTCACCAACCAGCTCGCAACGTCCGCCGCAATCGAGCGCGGCGCGTACGGCAAGCGTATCCTGTCCCTGCTTGATGAGCAATCGCCTGACGGCGACCTGCCCAACGGGGTGATTCTCTACACCGACGCGATGGATGAATATGTCCGAAGCACGCACCCTCGCCTTCGTCGAATATCGTCGACAACTAAGCAGCTGCCATCTGTCGAAGCGACGAACCGCGAGATCGGCGAGTTCGATCGCGTGGTGCTCAACTACAACCTCACTCATGACGAGCAGGTGATATCTTCCATCGACCATCCCGAAAAGCTCGAGGTCATGGCGAACGAGTACTGCACGCTCGGCTGCCCGTACCGCACCGAGCATTACCGCGCGACGAGCGAGAGCCAGATCAAGGGTGTCCCTTGCGCCTTCGAGTGCAAGCACAAGCCCGCGCCTCAGGCGTGGGGCTTCCTAAACGGCCTCATTGAGGGCGACGTCTTCCTGAAAAACGATCAAATCCGCCATTACGCGAACGATCTCGGCGTAGGCAGCTTCAAAATCGTGGGTCGGGGGCTTTCCCGCTACGATGTGATCGACTCGTACCTGTATTACCTGGTGAAGCCTGAGCATTGGTACGAGGTTCGCGACTACCTCATTCATCGAAGCTACCTCTAACGTCGCTTTCGATGCGCTGTTATTCGCGCTCGTCCGATTGCACCTAGTCTCAGCGACTTCTTTGGACAGGACTGCGGTTTCGTCTCGAATCGCAGTCCTTTTTTGCACAGGCAACGTATCTTACATTTGTGCATCTGCACAATCAATTGCCGTTTACCATGTGTCAACGACCTTTCAATTCGTCAATAATATGCTATCCAGGCGCCCCAACTAGTGCATTTTCTTTCAAAAAAATACCAGTTTGCGCAATCTACCTGCGAAAACAAACTGCCCAAATAAATCGCGGCAACTTTGGCTGCTCGACGGTGCTTTGTGCATCTGCACCCTCGCATACTAGCGTTATCTCGAAGGGGTTTGAGGGGGAAACGATTAAGGCGGGCTCTCGCCAAAGCACGAACTGCTTCTCCGCAAGTGCCGACGCCAATGGCTTCCTCAACTCCAAGAGACTCCCCCTGCGGGTGGCCGAAGGCGAGCATGCGCACCGCTGTTCTTGTGCGCTTGTCCCTCCATCGTCTCCGACCGCCCGCTGTGGATGACTTCAGACGAAGAGGAGAAGGAGAGAAGGAATGGAGCAGAAGAATCTCGAAGAGCTCTATCACAAGGGCGAGCTCGAGTGGGAAGAGGGGGAGTACACGGTTTGCCGTGGCTTCCAATGGACCCCTCCCGGATGTCACAACAGCTGCGGCATCCTGTACTACCTGAAAGACGGCGTGATGGACCACGCCGAGGGCGATCCGCTGTTCCCCTACAACAACGGCCGCCTGTGTGCGCGCTGCCTGAACCTGCACGAAGCGGGCTATCAGGAAAACCGCTTGAAGTACCCCTTGCTCCGCAAGAAGGAAGATCGCGGCAACATCGACGCTTTCGAGCGCATCAGCTGGGATGAGGCCCTCGACTACATCGCCAACTACGTGAAGAACGAGATCGACGGCAAGGGCTACGGCCGCGAATCGATCTTCGGCATGGTGGGTACCGGCCGCAACATCTGCTGGCAGGTCCCCTGGATCATAAACAATGCGTTCGGCTCGCCGAACACCTTCTGCGCGCTGTTCTCCGGCGACTCCTGCGCTGTTCCGCGCACGGCGGCGACCGTGGCCCTCATGGGCGGTTATCCGGTGTCCGACTTCGGCCAGTTCAACGAGCAGATGATGGATTACCCCGACTTCACCGTTCCGGGAACCATCCTCATCTGGGGCGCGAACCCGCTGCGTTCCAACGCCGACTGCTTCCAGGGCTTCTGGATTACCGACGCCATGAAGCGCGGCTCGCAGCTCGTGGTCATCGACCCGATGATCAACTGGATGTCCGCGAAGGCTGCGGTGCAGATCCAGATCCGTCCCGGCACCGACGCGGCGGTCGCGATGGCCATGAACCACGTCATCATGGAGGAGGACCTCTACGACCACGAATTCGTCGAGAAGTGGTGCTACGGCTTTGACGAGTGGCGCGAGCGCTGCTCGGAGTGGACGCCTGAGAAGGCGGCCGAAGTCGCCTGGTGCGATGCCGACGACATCCGCAAGGCTGCCCGCTTCATCGCTACAAACGGCGCCTGCGCCGCTCCTTTCGGCGTTTCGAACGACCAGAAGCGCAACGGCGTCGCTGCGTACCAGTCCATCTTCAACATGCTCGCCATCACCGGCAACTACGAGAACCCCGGCGGCAACACCATCGCCTACGACCCGTGGGGCACGGTCATGTCCTACGTCGCCGGTTGGGACGAGGGCGTCCTCACCCCCGAGATGAAGGCGAAGCGCCTGGGCGACAAGGAATTCCCGCTGCACTCCGTGGGCTTCTCCGCGCTCGGTCAGCCCGACATCCTCATGAAGGCGCTCGAGACGAACAACCCGCCGATGCGCATGAGCTTCTGCATGGGCACGAACCCGTTCGTGAACATGGCGCCCGACGCCTCCCGCGCCTATCACGCGCTTATGAACGTCGACTTCGCCGTCGCGTGCGACTACCGCATGACGCCGTACATCGCTGGCTGTGTTGACCTGGTCCTTCCCATCGCTATGAATTGGGAGCGCAACACGCTTCGCTGCTGGTTCACCCCGATGCGCGCGAACCGCAAGATCTCGACGTACTACGAGGCGAAGTCCGACGAGGAGATCGTGGTGCTGCTCGGCAACAAGATGAACCCCGAGTTCTTCCAGTCGAAGGGCATCAGCACCGACATGGACATGCTCGAGTACATCGTTCAGCAGGCTCCGAACCATACGTGGAGCTTCCAGGATCTCTACGACGGCAAGGCCGACGGCAAGAACTACGACTGGCCCGACCGTCCGTACTACCAGTACAAGACCGGCGGCCTGCGTCCCGACGGCCAGCCCGGTTTCGCCACCGCGACGGGCCGCATCGAGCTGTGGTGCACCATGTTCTCCAACCTTGGCCTTGAGCCTATGCCCAAGTACGAGGAGCCGGCCGAAAGCCCCGTCTCCACGCCGGAGCTCTTCGAGAAGTTCCCGCTCGTCCTTACCACGGGTGCGCGCAACTTCGAGTTCTTCCACTCCGAGCAGCGCGAACAGGCCCATATGCGCGCGACGTACCCCGATCCGCGTGTCCGCATCAATCCTGAGGACGCGAAGGAACTCGGCGTTTCCGACAACGCCTGGGTGTGGATCGAGGGCAAGCGCGGCCGCTGCCGTCAGCGCGCCCTTATCACCGAGGGCATCATGAAGGGCGTCGTCGAGGCTGACCACGGCTGGTGGTTTCCTGAGCAGGACGGCAATGCCCCGCATCTGTTCGGCGCGTTCGACAGCAACATCAACAACCTCACCGAAAACTGCAACCCCGGGCCCTACAGCTTCGGCGCCGACTTCCGCAGCACGCTGTGCAAGATCTATCCCTGCACGCCGGAGAACAGCGCGGTCATGCCTGGCACCGAGGTCGTGGTGAACGGCGGTTTCACGAAGAATCCCGAATACGGCAACCCGGCGGTCGCCGCGTACGGCGAGCAACAGTAAGAGAGGGGGACGAACATGAGCAAGATGGGTCTTTTCATCAACTACGACATCTGCTTCGGCTGCCACGCCTGCGAAATGGCGTGCTCCCAGGAGAAGAAGCTTCCTGCGGGCGAGTTCGGCATCAAGATCGCCCAGTACGGTCCGCACAAGAACATCAACGGCGATTGGGAATACACCTACCTTCCCATTCCCACCAAGCTGTGTGACCTGTGCGCCGAGCGCACCGAGATCGGCAAGCTTCCCAGCTGCGTGCACCACTGCGAGGCAGCATGCATGGAATACGGCGACATGGAGGAGCTCTCCAAGCGCCTTGTCGAGCAGCCGCGCTCCGTCGTGTTCTCGCTTGACTAACTGATTGGTCGATATCGCGCCCTTTGCCGGCGCCCCTCGGGGGCGTCGGCAAGCGGGGGGAGCGCGGTAACATCGAGTGATGTCGCTTCGCCGATGCGCGCGGGATTGCATCGGCGAGGTGCAACAATGAAAGGGGAAAAATGAACTACAAGATTATCGATGGCGAAAAGGTATACGGCTATCGCTGGATCATTCTGGCGCTCATGGGCCTTGCCTGCATCGTCGTGAACGGCTCCACGCTCGTGTTCGCGGGCATGGCCGGCATCCTTTTGAATCCAACAGGTCCGTGGGCCTTCGATGCCCAGCAGTTCATGATGCTCACGAGCTGCTCGTATCTGACTGGCTTTCTGTTCTGCATGGTAACCGGCACCATGGCCGACCGCATGGGCATCAAGAAGGTGCTCGTCATCGGCTTGGCAATCTCCGCGATCGGCGCTATCCTGCGCATCTTCTGGGGCGGGTTCGCCGGCATGTTCGTGACGTCGGTCATCTTCGGCTTCGGTCTGGCTGCTCTGAACGCGAACTCCGCGAAGATCATCAGCCTGTGGTTCCCTGGCAAGATGATCAGCGTCGCCATGGGTATTTATCTCTGCTGCGCCACCGTCGGTTGCGCGCTCGCCGTGCCGCTGGCCGGCATGGCCACCGAGCCCACTCCGGTGTTCGTCGCGGTCGCCGTGCTCTCCGTGATCGTCGCCGTGCTGTGGGCGGTGCTCTACAAGAAGCACCCCGATAACGAGCAGCGCATCGTCGAGCCTGTCATGAAGCATCTCGGCGTCGTCGTGAAGTCGAAGAACCTGTGGGTTGCCTGCCTCGTCATCGGCTTTGTCATGGCTGCCGGCGCGGTCAACAACGGCTACCTCGTCGCTGCGCTCTCCGGCGATCCCACCGTCGGCGGCAAGGCACTCGACTACACCTTCGCGACGCTCACTTCGTCTATCTGCAACATCACCTGCTCGGTTGGCGGCATCATGTTCCCGCTCATCTTCTCGAAGACCCACAACGAGAAGTGGTGGCTCGTCGGCCTGTGCGCGGCAGTTATCGTCGGCATCGGCATCTACTGGTTCATGCTTGACGGCATTGCCACTGCCGTGGGCGTCATGATTGTGTCCGTCCTGGTCGGCGGTGTGCTTCCGCTGTCGAAAGCGCTTCCGGCGCAGCTTCCCGACATCAGCCGCGAGCACATGGGCGCTGCAGGCGGCCTGCACTCCACCATCCAGAACGCCTTCGCGTTCCTCATCCCGTCCTATGTGGTGGCTCCTATCTGTGGCCTGAACTACGACCTGCTCAACGGTGCAGCGTATGCGATCCTGACGGCGCTTGTGCTGATTTCCGCCCTGTTCCTCCCGAAGCTCGTCACGGGCAATCGCGCCTCTGCGGCCGAGGAATCCAGCAAGTAAGACAACCTTTGCCTCGCAGCGCGTATCCCCCCTGTGCGCTGGGAAGGTCAAATCCCTCGCGGGCGGGACTTCGAAATCGGGGTCCCGCCCTTTTTGCTAGATAGGAGACGATATGTGCTGGGCGTGCAACCCTGTCTGCGGAAGGTGCAAGCCGCCGAAGCAGAAGGTCGCGACGTGCCCCTCGTGCGGCGCGGTCACGTTCTTCTCCAAGGGAGAAGTCCTCTCGGCGGGCAGCCTTCCTTGTCCCAAATGCGGCGAAGAGCTGTTGGGGATGGTCGCGGTCGCTTCCGTGTTGTGCCAGCGCAGTGGGAAATGGTGTGCGTGGCCTTGCGGGCAGGGCGACAAACCTGCGGATTCCGGCTTTGTGGACTGTCCGTACAACACGCCGATTGCGAATTGAAACGAAAACGACAAGGTGAAGTGAGAGAAATCGAGAGGGGAGAGAAGATGACGAAGTACAACGAAGAGCTCTATCGAGGCGAGCGGCACTGGAAAGAAGGGGAATTCGACGTGTTCCGCTCGACCCATTGGTCGGCGCCCGGCTGTCATAACGGGTGCGGTCTGGTGTATTACGTGAAGGATGGTGTGCTCGACCACGTCGAGGGCGACCCGCGCGCTGCCTTCAACCAGGGGCGCCTGTGCATCCGCTGCCTGAATCAACTCGAGGCGATTTACGGGAAGGACCGAATCGTCCACCCCATGCGCCGCGACCCCGCCAAGCGTGGCGACGACGGTGCGTGGGAGCAGTGCAGCTGGGACGAGGCGTACGACCTTATCGAGGAGAACGTTCGCCGCATCCAGAAGGACTACGGCCCCGAGTCCATCGTCGGGCTCGTCGGCACCGGGCGCGACGTGAACTGCCAGCTGGCGCTCACGTGCTATATCGCGTTCAAGACGCCGAACTTGGCGTGCGGCTTTCTGACGGGCGACTCATGCATGCTCCCCCGCATGGCGGGCACGATGATCACGCACGGCGATTGCCCCGTCGCCGACATGTCGCAGTTCTCCGAGCTACGCTACGACGATCCCCGCTACATATGGCCGGAAGTGTGCTTGATCTGGGGTAACAACCCGATCGTTTCCAACGGCGACGGCTTTTTCGGGCATTGGATCGTTGATGCGATGCGCCGTGGCGGCACGAAGCTTGTGGTCGTCGATCCTGAGGTCACCTGGCTTGCGGCGCACGCCGAGGTGCTCCTGCAGGTTCGTCCCGCGACCGATGCGGCGCTTGCTATGGCGATGATCAACGTGGTCATCGGCGAAGACCTTTACGACCACGATTTCGTGGAGAAGTGGACCTACGGGTTCGATGAGCTCTCCGAGCGCGTGAAGGACTGGACGCCCGAGCGCGCGGCGGAAGTGTGCGGAATCGACGCGGAGGACATTCGACGTGCCGCGCGACTGTTTGGCTCTGCGCGGCCTGCAACGCTGCAATGGGGCCTTGCGACCGACGCCCACGCCAACGGTGTTCACGAGGTGCACGCCATCATGGCGCTTTCGGCACTGACTGGAAACCTCGAGGCCCCCGGCGGAATGCGCATGGCGCGCCTTCCGTGGGACATGGAGCTCTCTTACTCGTGCGGGTGGAAATGGCTCGATCCAGAGCTTCAAGCGAAGCGGCTCGGCAACACCATGTCCCCCATGCATCAGTTCGGCGTTACGGCGTGTGCCCAGGCAGACTGCATGCTTAATGCCATCGAGACGGGCGATCCGTACCCCATCAAGATGCTCTATCTCGAGGGCACCAATCCCATCACGAACATGGGCGCCGAGGCTCCGCGCGTGTACGAGGCCATGATGAAGATGGACTTCAACGTGGTGCTCGACTACGTCATGACGCCGACGGCGAGCGCGGTTTGCGACCTGTTCCTTCCCATCGCGATGGCAGCCGAGCGAACCTCCATCCGCGAATGGTGGGCCCCGACGCGCGCGTGCATGCCCGTTGTGGCGCCGCAGGGCGAAGCGCGCTCGGACAATCAGATTACTATCGACCTGATCAACCGCTTGAACCCCGAGCTCGCGCACGAGGTCTTCCACGACATCACCACCGAAGCTGAGCTCTGTCAGTGGCAGATAACCTACAACTCGCACAATGCGCCGGAGGGGCAAACCTTCGCCGACCAGGTGGAGAAGGTCACGACGTGGCCGCAGGTTGAATACTATCGCCACGAGAAGGGCCTGCTGAGAACCGACGGCAAGCCAGGGTTCAACACGGCGACCGGCCGCATCGAGCTATATTCGCCCGCGTTCGCGTCGTTTAGGCTCGACCCGTTGCCGAAGTACGAAGAGCCGTGGGAGAGCCCTGTGAGCAGTCCTGAGAAGCTCAAGGAGTATCCGATCGTCATCACGACGGGGCATCGCTCCTGGGAGTTCTTCCACTCTGAGGGTCGCAATCAGGAAACGATGCGCGAGCTTCATCCAGACCCGCTGTTCGACGTGAACCCTGAGACCGCCGAGGAGTACGGAATTGGCGAAGGCGACTGGTGCTGGATTGAGAACGGTCGGGGCCGTTGCCGCCAACGCGCCCACCTGACGCCCCAGATGAAGCCGGGCGTGATCAACGCCGAGCACGGCTGGTGGTTCCCCGAGACCGAGGCCGGCGCCCCGAACCTGTTTGGCGTCTTCGACTCGAACATCAACAACCTCACCACGCAGATGGCGTACGGCGAGACGGGCTATGGTGCTCCGTACAAGGGCTTTTTGTGCAAAATCTATCGCTGCACGCCCGAGAACAGCGCACCGACCCCGACCGAAATAGTGGCAGGTGGCGGCTGGGATTACGAGCGCATCACCATGTCCAACCACGACGAGATGATCCATCCGTCCGAGAGCGCGTGCTAGGGGGCATCATGACTTACGGTCTTTTCATCGATTACGGGTATTGCACGGGATGCCACACTTGCGAGGTTGCGTGCAAGAAGGAACACCATCTGAAGAAGGGGCAATGGGGAATCCATGTGCTGCAGGATGGTCCCCGTCAAAAAGAGGACGGTTCGTGGGAGTTCACCTACCTTCCGTTGCCGACAAGCTTGTGTGATCTGTGCAGCGAGCGCGTTGGCGAGGGACGGCTTCCCATGTGTGTCCACCATTGCCAGGCGGGGGTGATGGAGTTTGGAGAGCTTGAGGAGCTGACGAAGTTGCAGCGTCGCACGCCGAACTCGGTCGTCTTCCGCCCCGCCGCGGGGTAGGGGGCACAGCTTCCACTCGATAGGGTGCTTAACGAGGTGAAACGGGGTCGGGCATCCGTCCCACCTGCAGAAAGGGGGGCCTTTCTCCACGGAGGGAGGCCCCCCTTATGTGCTTGGAACTGGATTAGGGTCGGGTGATTTCTCCCGCCCTGTTCTGCGAATGGAGCGCAGTCTTACGTATCAGATCGACATGCGACGTGCCTGCTTGAGCCAGTTCTTCTTGAAATCTCGGGACCCTCCGAAGAATTTGTTGTATGTCTTTCCGTCTTCGTTGGCGTCATATTTGACGGCGGCCAATTCTATAGTGCAGAAGTAGTCCGCGGCCTGTTCGAGCGTGTAGTCCGTCATCGAAGTTTTGCGGCGTTCCACCACACCTTTCGATAGCATAAAGCAGATGGACTGGTCGAGCGCCTGCTTTACGATGTCCTGACCGTTGTCGTAGTAGACTTTTACCTCGTCGAAGGACTGGAAGAACTGGAGGCGGTTATACAATAGATTGGAGATGTCGCGCTTCATACGAGCGGTGAGCTTCGCCAGGTCGTCGTATTCGTTTCTGCGGTAGACGAACGAGGTGTAGCTGATAGGAAGGCGGCGCACGAGCGCAGAGAAGGTGACGAGCATCTTTTTTCGTTGCTCGATAGTGAGGTTCCCGTATTCTTTGTGGCCATTTAATAATGGTTCGGAATGGAACGCGATGTTGGGTAGGCCAGCCACGGACAGTCGCTTCTCGTAGGCAAGAATTTCCCTCATGATATCGTTTGCCTGATCGTGGAAAACGAGGGTGAGGAGATAATAGCGCGCCTCGCCTCCACGGTCGCCGCTTTCATCTACGAATATACTGAGCTCTTTTGCCATTGGCCTCTTTGAAACATAGAAAAAATCGCCGGGGGACTTCCCCCGGCACTTGGAGGTAGCGACAAGCGCCACCAACATTCTTATATCACATGGCGGTATCTTCGCGCAAGATGAAAGGCGCAGGTGCTGCTCTGCTATGCCATTTCGCCCCTAGACAAGCAGCTGGCGGAACTTGTTCGAGGTGAGAATCTTGTACCGATAGCAGCTGATCAGGCGCTCGCGCGTGCCGAACTGTCCCAGGTCGATTCCGAAGCGCTTCTCGATGCTGCCGATGCGGTAGAGCACGTTGTTGCGGTGCATATGCAGCTGCTGCGCCGTCGGCGTGGTCTTGCGCTCGTTGAACAGGTAGCAGTACAAAAGCTTCACGTCGCTTATGCTGTGGCCAGGCTCGGCGGCGACGATGTCGTCCAAGATGGTGTGGTCCATGCAAAACGACCACAGGTCGGGGTCCGTCTCGCGCCCGTCGAGGCAGTAGTACGCGAACGCGTCGCCGAAGTGGAACACTCGCCGGCTGTCGATGTTGTCGAGCGGTCGCATTTCGATATCGATGCAGGATTTATACGACCGCGCGATGCGGGTTTGCGCGAACGCGAAACGAAGGTTGCGCAGGTGCTCGAACGTGTCTGACGCGTAAGCCGCGCATTTCATCTCCTGGCAAAACGCGTCGAGCTTCTCGAAATCCTCCTTGCGTCGCTCGACGTGCCCTTCCTTGCAAAAGCTCAGCACAAGAAGCGAATCCTCGTAGGAAAAGACCTGGTAGTCAGGGAAGGTCTTCTGCAACATGGATGCGACCCACGATGGCTGCTCGGAGTATTCGCCCCCACGGTAGTCGATCATTCCCAGTCCGAACCAACCCGTGGTATCTAGGCCAAGCAGGGATGATTGCTCGTCGAAGTAGGCTTGGGTCAACCGTGCGTTGTCGATGAGCTTTCTTAAGAAAAGCGCGGTGGGAGACTCGTTGAAAAACGCGCTGCTTACGATTTGTTGGCAGGCGTTCGATAGTATCCTGAACATATCCACCATGCCGGGCGTCACGTTATGGTTGTTGCAGACCATGACGATGTGGCCAGCGTAGGAGTTCCCGTCCTTCAAAACGCACGTGACGTACTTGAACGGAACGGTCTCGTCCGGCCCGAACACATTGACCTCCGCTTGATCGCGCCATTCTCCGAAGGCGCCGATCGACTCTGCGGCTTTGATGGCGTCGAGATTGTGGCAGCCCAGGCGCACGAGCTCGGTCGAAAGCGGATCGGCGGGCTCGATTTTTTTGGTACGTGCGATGAGGCTGTACGTTGAGTCGTTCACATCGATGAAGTTGTCGAACAGCTGCTCGCTCTCGTCGATGAGCTCCTGAATTGTGCCCTCTCTCGATACGATTCCCGCAAGGTTGGCTGCCCATTCACGTATCGAGAAGAGGCAGGAATAGACCGTCGACATGACGGCCCCCAAAAGCTTTGTCTTGCTGATCGGCGTTTTGCTGCGGACGATAACGAGCTGGCGCAAAAGGTCTGCGGGGAAGGGCGGCGCATCGGGCGAGAAAGGCTCGTCTTGCTGCAGGGCGATTAGCCCGATTGCATGCGAACGCTGCGCGAAAAGCTCCTCGGCATCGCTGGCCTCGATGACGTAGAGGGTGACGCGGTCGTCGTAAGGAGCCTGCTTATCGGGTGGAAGAGGGGCGCTGCACCAGGACACGGTGCGATTCGGGTTCTCAGGCGTCGAGACGATCTCGAAATCGCTTAGATGGTCGAGAACGATGTTGATGGTTGCCGTCCCAAGCGTGTTTCTCGGGAAAGAACTCCGTCCGCCAATTTCCATATGCCCCCCTTGCATCCCCTCATTTGCTAGCAACCATTATAGGGAATCGCCCCGCCAAAATGCGCGGCGCCACGAGGATGCGAAGTCTCGGCGCGAGCCTGGCTCCTTCTCGTTACGAAGAGAGGCGGATCACTCGATTTCTGCTCTGCCTGTGCAGTCTGCGGTGCGAAACGTAAACGCCGCAAATGAACAGGCCGTCCGAGGGGGGAACTCTTAGAGCGGCCCGCTTGCCTACGATATGAGGCCTCGGCGTCGCCTTTACTTGCCGGCCAGGGCGTCGTTTCCACCCTGCTCCTCCTCGTTCACGTTCATATGGATGATGCTCTTGTATCGTGGGCTCTCGCGCTCGAGTGTGTAGCAGTCGCCCTGAAGGCGCGGGTATCCGTCGAGGAACGCCGTGATGGCCGCCTCGTCCTCGGGCGAAAGTTCGAACCCGAAGATCTTGCAGTTATCGGCAACGTGGCGGCTGTTGCGCACGCCGACGATGGCGCAGGCAACGCTTGGTCGGTTCAGGATGTACTTAGTCGCGACATGCGAGACGCCGACGCCGTAGTGGGAGGCGATCTCTTCGAGCAGCTCGAGCAGCTTCTGATATCCCTCGTACCCGACGGAATCCTCGAGCACCTGGAGGTATTTCACCTGCGAGCGCGTCTCGGGCTTGATCGCACCGACGCCTTCCCACCGCTTCGCGAGAAGTCCGCCTGCTAGCGTCCCGTAGCAGACGTGCTTGATGTTGGCGCCTTCGCAATACTTCGCGTGCTCTATTCCTTTCCGCGCGAGAGCGTAAGGAAGCTAAAGGGGCACGTTGCGGGGGTGCCGCTGCGACGCGCGAAGCGCACGAGGAAGCTTACGCCCGAAAGCGCGAGTGCGATGCCCAAACCGGTGTAGAAGAAGGCGATGAACCACATCGGGACCAGGCCAAACGCGCGCAGCGAGATTCCGCCCGACATCATGATCGCCATCATGATGTAGCCCGATGCGTCGAAGAAGCGCCAAAAGCCGATTTTGTCGTCTTCGTAGGCGGCGATTCGATTCGAATGCTTGCCCACCATCTTCGAGAAGATCTTCATGTGGAACAGGGTGAACACCACGACGGCGCCGAGGATGATTGCCCAGACGTAGCTCATGTTGATTTGAGCGAACGCCTGGATGCCCAGCCAGGCAATGTTACCGCCGGCGGCAAGCCAAACAATGCCGGCGATAAGAAGCAGCGTGCGCTTAGAGACTTTGAACATATCCGTTCCTCCTCATAAGGAAGTTATTGGCTCAATCATATTCTCCAGCCTGGGAGAATGGGGCTATCGAGCCAAATCTACAAATATCGGGAAAGTCGACGATTATGGGCCGTCTTCCGCGGCACCGGGCGTCGTCGAGGGATTTCCGCCATCATGCAAGGCGGGCGCTGCAAACCGGATTGCCTGCGCCCGCTTCGACATCATCTATGGTATGACCCTTGTAGGTGAACATCAAAGGGTTCTTGTTCAGATACTGCGGCCCGTTCTCGACTTCGCCGTGATTGCATGTTTGCCCGTGATGGGAGCGCCTTGCTTGCCGAGGCGCCTCGGCGTATGCGCGACAGCTACAGCGGCCCACTACTTGCGCGAGGCCGCCATCTGGCGGGCGCATTCGCGAATCGCTCGTTCGGCTTCGCGTGGGTCGGAGATACCAGCGACGCAGGCGTCCATGGGACACTGCCCGTCACCCGCGTGGTTCATTATAAAGGGAACCAGGTCCTCGCAGCCGCAGGCTATCCCGTTTGCCAGCAGGATATCGCGTGCGGCCTCGCTCATGGCAATCGCGTAGACCACAGCGGGCTTGAGCTGCACGTACAGAAGAGCTGGCGCTTTGCCCACAACCTTGTCGGCGACAGACCAGCCCTCGAAGCTTCGGCCCTCGGAAATCCATTGGAGGAGGGGCTTTACGCCGCGTTCTCGAGTGATCGCGACCTCGTCGTTGCGAACGGCAACGCACGTTGCGCCCTCGGTGGTGAGAAGCGTTGCGTGTGCGAGTTCGGCGTCGTCTGCCTTGAGAGTGATGTCGTTCGGGGTTTCCAACTGCATCCAGGCTCCTTCGATGGCTCGTAAGACTCTCTGCAAAGCGTACCACGCAAGTGGATACGCGTCGCTTGTGACGAGTACAAAAGCCGCGCTCATCGACGATGGCCCCATTAGACACCCCCATCAAGATCTGCGTCGTCACCACCGACGAGGAGATGCGCATCGCGCGCGAGACCGACAACTTGGTAAGCCAGATGTAGCGGCAGGGCCGCGACGTTTGCGCGAACGATGAGGAACACCGTCGCTTTCGGCCCGATCTTTCCCGGTCAGGTGGAGATGTCGCATCTCCCGAACGAGTTTATTGCCATCGAGGACCTCGACAAGTGCACTGAAATCTACGTTCGCGCGCTCTCGAACCTGCTGACGCGCGAGAACAAGGGCTAACAACCTGAGTTACGCGAGCTGATGCGGGCTGCGAGACGGCGAGCGCGCGCGAGTGAGAATCTCCAGAGTGGCTCAATCTTGCGAAACTAGCAAGGAAGCTAATCGAATCTCGCAAAAGTACACAGCAAACAAGGAATTCTGGCACGAAAACCGAGGGATCCCACGGATGAAGCCCCTCCTCAGGAGGCTGCTGCGGGTTGATGGATCGCTCTCGAGAAGAAACGCCAGGCCGCACAAACGCCCAACTCGAGGGCTTTTCCGTCCCTACGCACTCCCCGTGGGATACCTCGGCTTTCGTGCCGGAATCGGCCATTCCTCGTGTTCTTTTTCGAAAGCAGAAGCAAGTATCTCGACTTCAGTCTTCGCACAACAACTCGTGGGGGTGGGTCTCACTGTTAGTTGCTTGGAACGCACTGACTCGCTCGATACTATTGGCTTGCGATTTCGTTAAGGCGAGTCAATGCATAGCGATAGTAACGAAAGAGGAGGATGTTATGTGTTTCAGGCCACCGGACACAACGTCAGGTCCGCTCATTTGCCCAGAATGCGGAAAGAAAATCGTGTCACCGAATTTCCGACCAGTTAATTGCCCCTTCTGTAAGGCTCCGCTTCCGCCCGAAGGCGCTCCCGCGGCTCCTTCGGCAGGTGGAGCACCAGTTGCTCCCGGCGCTCCGACGGTGCCGGGTGCGCCGAAGCCTCCATCTGGGAAATAGCTCAACTGACATAATGGCGCGACCCAGGGCTTTGCTACTGCCCAGGTCGCGCCATTTTGTTCTATCCAGCCAAATGATGGGGCTTCCATGATACAGTAATTACTATGCATTTCTTGACTGAGGGGGAGGCGGTCTTATGCATATTGAGTACCTGTATTATTTTCGGGACTTTTCCAAGTCGCTCTCGATATCGAAGACCGCGGCGGAGTATTACATGACGCCACAGGGTCTGAGCAGGGCATTGCACCAGCTTGAAAAAGACTTCGGTATCACTCTTATGGCCTACAACAACAATGCGGTGACTCTCACTCCGGCGGGAAAGGAACTTGCCGAGCGCGTCGAGGGCATAATCGCGCAGTACGACGACGCACGTGGGGCGCTCACTAAGTACAAGCTCTCGGAAATCGCCCCAAGTCAGGGAATCGTGAGGGTGACGGTCACTTCCTGCGTGTCGCGCTATCTGCTCACGTTGCTCGGCTTGCAACAGCCAGGCTTATTCCCCTTTGCGGTAAAAGTCAACGAGGCAAATATCTATCGCCTGGTTCCTCACTTATTGTCAAGGGAGAATGAGGACTGCTTGGGAATTGTGTCGTTTCCTGCGACCAATCGACATCGGCAAATCGTCGAGGCGGCAATCGAGGAAGAGGATTTGGTGTATCGCCCTCTCGCCGTGTCGCCCCTCGTTGCGGTGGTATCCGAATTCTCTCCGCTCTCTTCGAAAAAGGTGATTACTCCGAAGGATCTTGACTCATGTCAGATTGCGCGGTACCGGGATACTGTCCTAGGCGACGCTCTCGATGATTATGTAAGAGAAGACAATATCAAAACGATTACCAATGCTAGCTCTGTTGTGTACGACCAAGTCATCGAGCATCAGGCGGTCAGTTTTGCCCCTAAGCTCGCCGAGGGAATGCGAACGCTCCCTCAACATGTTGTCTTAAAGCCGACAGAAGGACTATTCAGCACGGAGTTCGGCACTCTTGTGGCTAAACGCAATATCTCTTCAGCCAATGTCGATCGCGTTTTGGATTATATCGAGCAAAAGCTCGAATGAGTAGTAAGCCCTCTTGGTACTGACAGTCAGCAAATTCCGGTACTGCGAATCAACCAATTGCGGTACCGCCATAGAATCCGTCGCAAGCATCCAATCCGGGATGCGATAGACGGAAAGGAATCAC
>NZ_WAJR01000018.1 GCF_008831035.1 Ellagibacter isourolithinifaciens
CGCCCGTCTATGTCGGCCGCCCTGGCTTCGCATTTCGTTGCTACGGCTGGATGCGCGCACCTTCTAACAAGAAGAATCTTTCGGCGAGCATGGCGGTCGTCCCGCTGCTCAAAAACAGATCTGGGATTGCATCCAACGACCAGTCGATATGGAAGAAGCCGCGGGGAATGACCGTTATGGGATTGCCATCGCTCCCCCTACGCGAGCGCTCCTTCGCTCATGCGCCCGAGCGCCCATATCCAGCAAGCCAGCTCGCGCGCTGTAGCGACGTTTGCGACCACAGGCCGCTTGCGCAGCTCGCAAGATAGATGGCGGCGCCTTTCCACAAGGCGCTTGACACCGACTGCCGCATGGTTCGATATGGAAGCGGGAACGCTCTCGTCGTAAAGCGAGCGCTTCCGCTCCTTCGTGGCGCGGGTGTAGTGCCAGGATGCCTCCACGAGCAGCTTCCGCAAGTGAGAGTTGCCGGCTTTGGTGATGCCGCCCCGGGAGGCGCGCTCTCCGCTCGAGTGCTCGGAGGGGACGAGCCCAAGCCAGCTCGCGAAGGCGCGCGCCGAGTCGAAGCGGGAGAACACGCCGGCTTCGACCGTGAGCGCGAACGCCGTCACGGTCTCTATTCCCTTCATGCACCTGAGCGCCTCAACGCGATCCCGCCAGCGAGGCCCTGAGGCGCATTGGGCCACTCTCTTCTCGATGGCCTTCTTCTGCGATTCGATATGGCGCACCTCGGAGATGTAGTAGTCGAGGGACTCTCGAGCGGCAGCGTCGGGAAGCTCGATTCCCCGGATCCACTCCCAGTGCGCATGGGTCCAGCTGCCTCGGCGCTTTCCATCTTCGTTAAACTCGTTCCAGGCATATCCCCACCGGATGAGCAGATGGGTGAGGCGGTGCTTGGCGCGGGTGAGGTCGTCGCGGACGTCCTCGAGCGCACGAGAGAGGTTGCGGGCGCCCTCTGTCTCGACGTCGGGCACGAACACCTCCACGATGTTGTGCGCCATGAGCTGGCGCGCCAGAAACTCCGCATCGTTGCGGTCGTTTTTCTTGCGCCTGTCCGATGCGGGCTTGTGCATCTTGGACACGGCGCCCACTATGCAGTCCACGCCCATCTCTCGAAGCTCGCGCACAAGATGAAACCCCGTCACGCCGGATTCGTAGACCGCTTTGGGAGAGTCAAGCTGAAGAATCCATCCTGCGATCTCCGCGGGCGAATAACCGAACTTCTGCGACCGAACCTCGCCTGTGATCGAGTCGAGTGCGACAGCTGTAACGGATCGGGCATGGACATCCAGGCCGATTGAAGTAACATGGTTCATTGCGAGCCCCTCTCATGTATGTGGCAACTTAGGAAAAACTGCCGGTTGTATAAATGACGCACGACCATTATCAGCCTATGATCCACGGTCATTAGGAAGACGACATGAAGCAGGGGCTCACAATGTTCTACTCATATCGTCTTCCTGTTCGCGCGTTTCTGCTGCGTTGCGATTCTGCTTTCCCACTCGTCGCAATTACGAACTTTGCGGGATGTGGCGTTTGATTGCTTCCCGGTAGGCTTTCCCGTAGCGCGTGGGCGTGGTGTTTCTGCGGGTGATAATCCCGATGGTCATGGTCTCGTCCACGTCCAGCGGAACGGAGATGATGTTCTTGCCGTTGAGCTCGTGCGATATGACCCCGCTGCACACGGTGTACCCATTCAGCCCCACGGCCAGGTTGAACAACGTCGCTCGGTCGCGCACGCGGATGTTCTTGCGGCGGTCGAGCGTGCTGAGCAGCTCTTCGCTGAAGTAGAACGAGTTGAAATCTCCCTGCTCGTAGGAAAGGTAGGGGAAGTCGTCGAGGTCGTCGAGCGTTACCGACTCGCGTTCCGCAAGCGGATGAGTGCTCGAGATGAACACATGCGGCTCGGCGGTGAACAAGGGCTCGAATAGAAGGTCTTGGCTTCGCAGCATTTTCTCGATGACCTCGTGGTTTCGCTTGGAGAGGTAGATGATCCCCAGCTCGCTTTTCATGCGCGAGACGTCCTCGATGATCTCGTGCGTCTGTTCCTCGCGCAGGGTGAAATCGTAGCGGAAGGCGTTGAACTCGCGTATGACGTCGACAAACGCGTTGACGGCGAACGAATAATGTTGGCAGGAGACGGCAAAATGGGGGACTTGCTGCGTCTCTCCCTTGTATTTCTCTTCCAGAAGGTCTGCCTGTTCGAGCACTTGTCGGGCGTATCCCAAAAACGTCTCACCCTCCGATGTCACCACGACGCCTTTGTTCGTGCGCTCGAAGATGACGACGCCCATCTCTCGCTCCAGATCGTGGATTGCGGCGGTGATGGAAGGCTGGGACACGAACAGGCGCCTCGACGCCTCGGTGATGTTGCCCACTTCGGCGACTTTCACGACGTATTTCAGTTGCTGCAGTTTCATGAGCGCTCCTCGCCCGTGGGCCATCGGTGTTCAAGGATAGGGGAAAATAACGTTCTTGCAGGCGTTTCGCGCAAAGAACGCAAAAAGGGGGAGAGCTTGTCGGCCCTCCCCCTCGGGGGTCACGCGCGGTGTGTGGAAGGCCTTAGCTAGTTGCCCCACACTTCTTCGGCGATCTCGCGCACGAGCGCCACCTTCGCCCACTGCTGCTCCTCGGTGAGCTTGTTGCCAATCTCGCAGCTTGCGAAGCCGCACTGCGGGGAGAGGCAGAGGTTCTCGAGCGGCACGTACTTCGCCGCCTCGTGGATGCGCGCGATGACGGCCTGCTTGTCCTCAAGCTCGGCACGCTTCGTAGTGACAAGTCCGAGCACGACCTTCTTGCCTGCAGGCACGCTCGCAAGCGGTGCGAAGCTGCCGGAGCGCTCGTCGTCGAACTCGAGGAAGAAGGCGTTCACGTGCTCGTTCGCGAGCAGTGCGTCGGCAACGTCGTCATAGCCGCCCTCGCAGGCCCACGTGCTGTGGAAATTGCCGCGGCATACGTGCGTGTTGATGCAGAGGTCGGCGGGCGCGGCGTCGAGCACGCGGTTGTTCACGCGCAGCAGCGTTTCCTTGATGCGCGCGAGCCCCGCTTGGTCGGTCCCGAAGAAAAGCTCCGCCTTCGGGTCGACAAGGCATCCCCACGAGCAGTCGTCGAGCTGCAGGTTGCGGCAGCCCACGGCGTGAACCTGCTCGATGAATGCCAGGTAGGCGGCGACGATGTCATCTTCTAGGAGAGTGTCGTTTCCGTATGCGGCGTCGGTCGCCTTGCGGTTCATGGGCATGATGAATTGCTCGATGAACTGCGCGGGCGCGGGAATCGTCAGCTTCGCCGTGGTGTTCTCGTCCTCGAAGGACTGGACGAAGCGGAAGTGCTCGACGAAGGGATGCTCGCCTGCGAGCGAAATTTTCCCCGTCAGATAGGTGTCGTCGATCTTGGCGGCCTCGTCGTGGAACGGCAGGCCGTCTTCGGTTGTGGAGTGGCCGATGCCCTCGAATGCCCACATGAAGTCAAGATGCCAGGTCGCACGGCGGAATTCGCCGTCGGTGATGAAGCGCAGGCCGGCCTTTTTCTCCTTCGCGATGAGGTCGGTGATACACTCGTCCTCGACCTCCTTCAAAGCTGCGGCGTCGATTGCGCCTGCGCTGAAATCCTCGCGCGCCTTCTTCAGCTTCGCGGGGCGAAGGAAGCTGCCGACGACGTCGTATCGATTCGGTCCATAGTTCACTGCCATTGTCTGCCTTTCGGTTGGATGCTTGCTCGGGCTCGTCTCGGTGCCTCTTTTATTCGGCACTTGACGTTTTGGCTATCGCCGCGTTTATGTCGGTGTGAAGTATAGTCACGCGCTCGGAAATCGGGAAATACATGAATTTATGCAATTGCTATAGGGAAAACCTATCGACAAATGCGGACATCGAAGAAGTGTGTCTTCTCTCCCGGATCCTGCAACCCGCGTCGCGCGTCTAGCTCTCGTAGACGATGGCTCCCGTGCTCGTCGCCTCGTAGCCCTCGATTGCGTCGATCGCGCTGCGGAAGGACTCGCTTTCCGCAATCTTGCGAATTTCCCGCACAAGCGGTGCGGTGCGCTGGCTCTTCGCGACGGCGATGTCGAGCCATTCGGTTTGCAGGGGGACGAAGGCGAGGTCGGGCAGCTCCTTCGCCAAACGCTCGACGCCGATCGCCACGTCGGCGCATCCCTTCGAGTGTAGCGTCGCCGGCGGTTGGCCTTCGTTCCCCATCGCCCCTCTAATCTGAGTCGCTCGCATGGCCGGCTCCCACTTGTTTTCGGGGTGGCGGGGTATAGCGCGATGCTCTGTCCTATTCGATGCGCAATCTTTTGCGATAGGCGCGCGGCGTTGTGCCGTAGGCACGCTTGAATGCGTCGGTGAACGCTCCTTGGTTGCGATAGCCTGCGCTTTTGGCGATTCCGCCGATTTCGCGACTTCCATCAAGGAGAAGGCGCCGACCGTGCTCCAGGCGCCGTGCGCGGATGTATCTTTGCGGGGTGTCCCCCTGAACATTGCGGAACGCCGATATCATCTTCCCCTCGCTTACATGGGCGATATTGCACAGCGTTTTCGTGCTGAGATCGGATGATAGGTTGCCATCGATGTAAGAGCAGATGCATTCGACGCAATCCTTATCGCTTATGTGCGCGGCGTCGGCTGTCGTGTCCCTCTCGGGAATGCCGCTCGCCAGCAGCGCGAAGCATTCAATCACCTTGGCGTGATAATACGCATCGGCTACTGATGCGGCGGGGTAGGTGATGTCAAGCCCTCGAAGCGCCGAGGGTAAGCCGGGCACGCCATCAGACGTGGTGAGCCGCCCGATGGTGCGACGCAGTTTCTCCTTGTCGCAGCGCAAGGCGTCCGCATAGCGGTGCATCGCTTCGGGGGCAATGGTGATCGACGCCGATGAAAGCCGCTTGCCGGGCTCGAACGAGCTTGTGTAGGTGCCGCCATCCCAGTCATGCCCTATGAGCTTGCAGTTCGATCCGGCGCACTCGGGCGAGCAATACTCGGGCATTGCATGCTCATAGAGGCCGAACCCCAGATAGGGAACAGTCTCTATGGCTGCCTCCACGGCGCGTTCGTACGTGATGTCCATCGACACGACGATAGTGTCGCCGTCCATGAGGTAGAACCAATAGGAGCCCTTGCCGTATCGGGGGTCGACAAACCATGTCTCGCCGATGCTTCGCACCAGGTTTGCCTGTCCGAAGCCGCGTGCGATCGCTTCTTTCGCGCGTACGGTGTGCAGCCGCGTAAGCTGTGTGACGAACATGTCGTAAAGCGGGTTTCCCTGTTCTGAGGCATAGCTTCCGTTTGATTTTTCGGTAGAACTTGATTTCTTTTCGGCGTCGTTTTCCATCTTCCCGTTCCGTCTTTCGCATCGCTTCACCGAGCTTTATTGTATCGCGAATAAGTCACCTATGGCTAACTGATAGGAAGAAGGACGAAAACTGCATGGCTCTTTCGATGGAAACGTCTTTGCCCTTGAGCGCGGTAGTGCAGGCGCGGTCTTCGCTGTCCGCCGACGCCGCGCCGCGCCATCTCGACCCGCGCGTGTCGCTTGCGGTGTTGGTGATGATTAACGTACAGATGGCGCTTTCGCAAAGCCTGTTCGCCGAGATGGGCGTTTTGGCGCTTACCGTTGCCGCGATGGCGTATTGCCGCCGCTTCTCCGCGATTGTGCGCTGGCTTGCCTTCTATGCGCTGTTCGCCGTGACGGCGCAGCTGCTCGTGGCGAGCGGAAGCACCTTGCTTTCGCCCTTTGCGGCGTCGCTTCTCATGTACCGCCATGTTCTGCCCGCCTTCATGTTCGCTTTCAACATGATTGCAACCACGCGTCTCGGCGAGCTCGCTTGCGCGCTGCAGGCGATTCGCGTTCCCGCGAATGTTTCGGTGGCGGTGTGCGTAGCGTTTCGTTTCCTCCCCACCATGGGCCGCGAATTCTCCGCCGTCGCCGACGCGATGAAGACGCGCGGCATCGCTCTCACGCCGAAATCGGTCGTGTGCCATCCCGCCAAGACCGCCGAGCATTTCCTTGTGCCCGTGATCGCGCGTTTAGGCCAGGTTGCCGACGAGCTGGGGAACGCGGTCGTCGTCCGCGGTGTAGGGGCGAGCGCGCACCGCACCTCGTATTACCGCCTGATGATATGCGCAGTCGACGTCGCATGCCTTATCGCTGCGATGGCGCTCCTTGCACTTTCCGCTTGCTTTAGAGCGGGGGTGCTCTGATGATGGAAAATGCCGCCGCGGCGAAGGCTTCGCCCTATGCTATCGAGCTCGATGGCTGCACGTTTTGCTACAAAGGCGCTTCCCATCCATCGCTTCGTGACGTTTCGCTTAAGATCCCTCGCGGTCAATGCGTTGTTGTGACCGGACAGTCCGGATGCGGCAAGACAACGCTCACGCGCCTCGTTAATGCGCTTATTCCTCTTATGTACGAAGGAGATCTTCAAGGTGAGGTGCTTGTTGCGGGAAAACCCGTTTCCGCATGGACGATGGGCGAGCTTTCCGCGCATGTCGGGTCGGTGTTCCAGAATCCGCGTAGCCAGTTCGTCAATCTCGACGTGACCTCGGAAATCGCCTTCGGATGCGAGAACTTCGGAATCGATCGCGAGGAAATGGTCGAACGTGTGGCGCAGGCAGCGGCAACGCTCGGTATTGAGGGCCTGCTCGAGCGCGGTACCGAGGCGCTTTCCGGCGGGCAGAAGCAGTCGGTTATCCTGGCATCGGCCTATGCGGTGCATCCTGACATCTTCGTGCTTGATGAGCCAACCGCGTCGCTCGATGTGCATGCGATGCGGAATCTTGCGCGCACGGTTGCGCTTCTGAAGAGCCAGGGGAAGACCGTGCTTATCTCCGAGCATCGCCTGTGGTGGCTTGATGGCATTGCAGACCGCTATGTGGTTATAAGCGATGGCTCGGTTATAGGAGACTGGGCGGCGGCAGAGTTCCTTGCTATGCCGTTTGAAACGAGAACCGATATGGGGCTGCGCGCCGCCTCTCTTGCTGAAATCGACTCTGTTGTGGCGGTGTCGTCATTGGGCGACGCGGTCGCATCGAATGCCTCCAGATCACCTTCTTACGGAAAAACCATCGTACGTATGAGCGGCGTAGTTGCTGGCTACCGCGGTGCGCCTGCGGTCTTGAACGGTCTCGATTCCTGCCTCCTTTCGGGTAGTGTCGTCGGTATTGTGGGGCACAACGGGGCTGGGAAAACGACGTTTGCCCGGTGCATGGCCGGCCTTCTCAAGGAAAAGGCGGGGGTGATCGAGGTCGACGACGTGCCGCTTCGCGCAAGGAAACGGGCGGGGCGCGTGTACCTGGTTATGCAAGAACCGGGATACCAGTTGTTCAGCAGCACGGTCGACGATGAGCTTGCAAGCGCGTGCTCTTCGGATGGCGCGGAAGACAGCCTAGGCAATAAGGACCGGATTGCAGCAATAAAGGTTGCGCTTGCTCTCGAAGGTCTTGCCGACAGGCACCCGCTCTCCCTTTCAGGTGGGGAGCGCCAACGGCTTTCCATCGCTGCTGGCTTGCTTTCGAGTGCCCGCGCGATGATTCTCGACGAGCCTACGAGTGGCTTGGATTATCGCAACATGCGTCGAATAGATGCCCAGATCGCGCGCATGCGCGATGCGGGAATCGCTGTCTGCGTTGTCTCGCACGACTATGAATTCCTCTGCTCGGCATGCGACGAGATAGCCCTGATCGAAGACGGGCGCATCGCCGAGCGCTTCCCCTTAAACAAGGCAACACTTCCGAAGTTGAAGCTCAATTTCGGGTTTGCGGAAATGCAGTAACAAGAGAAAGGCTTCACAATGGCAAGCAAAGCAACAATTGGTTCTGTCGCAAAAGAGCGTGCTGGCTTGAACCCGAAGGACTTCGTCTTCATCGCCGTGTTCGGCATCCTTTTGTTCCTAGTGTTCATGGTGTTCTCGATTATCTTTAGCGCGAATGCCAACCTGTGCTGGTTTACTCACACGGTAGGCGCGTTGTTCGCTGGTACCGTGTTCATGTACCTGGCCTATCGCGTCCCGAAGCGTGGCGCGATCGCCATCATGGGCATTATAGTTGGTGCGGTCGGCCTTCTGATGGGTATGTTCTGGAGCGGTCCTGTCGGCATTGTTGTGGGCGGTATCGTGGCAGACCTTATCGCAGGCGATCCGCAGAAGCGCACCAAGACCAAGCTTATCTGTGCCTTTGCCGCGTTCACGTTCTGCTTCTGGCTTGGGCAGATCTCTCTCATCCTTATGATGGGCGAGGCCTATGCCGAGATGTGCGTTCAAGCCGGCATGACCCTCGAGTACGGCCAAACGCTCGTTAACTCGATTCTAAGCCCAATGGGCGTCGTTACCGGCGCTGCCACCATCGCTGGCGGCCTCGTCGGCGGCTTCATCGGTACCAAGGTGTTCTCGAAGCACTTTGCCAAGCTTGGCATGTAGATTAACGGCCGGGAGGTAAATATGGCAATGACCCGGGAAGACGGTACTCTAACAGCAGGAGTGGGAAAGGACGTGGGGAAAGAAGGTCCTGCCAAGAAGAAAAACGCGATTCTCGAGCTGTTGGGGTTTGCTGGCAAGCGGCGGGTTTTGGCGTATGCGGGATGCGGTCTTTCGGTGCTGAACGCTGCGCTCGCCGTGATGCCCCTCGTATGCGTGTGGTTCGTGGTTCGTGACTTGGTTTTGGTGTACCCGAACTGGAGCGAAGCATCATCGGCCGCGATGTGGGCTGTGCTTGCCGTGGCGTTCGCCGTGCTGGGCATTATCGTGTATTTCGGTGCGCTCATGGCCTCGCATCTGGCGGCCTTTCGCATTGCGGCAAATATGCGCAAGGCGATGGTACGTCACGTGGCGCGGATCCCAATGGGATATTTCAGCGTGCACTCGTCGGGGGAGATGCGCCGCGTGATCGACGGGTGCGCGGGCCAGACAGAAGACCTTATCGCCCACAAGCTGCCCGATTTCGTTGGCTCTTTCGCCACCCCGGTGATCTTCTTCGTCGTGGCGTTCCTGTTCGACTGGAGGATGGGACTTCTGTGCCTCGTCCCCATCGCCGTTTCCTTCGCCGCGATGTGGTGGATGATGGGCCGCGAGGATGCGAAGGGTGGCCGCCATTTCATGGAGCTTTACCAGGCGGCCCTCATGCGCATGAGTGCTGCGGCAACCGAATACGTTCGTGGTATACCCGTGGTAAAGGTATTCCAGCAGACGGTGTTTTCGTTCAAAGCATTCCACGAGGCAGTCATCGACTATCGCGACATGGCGACGAACTATACCGAGTATTGCCGACGACCCCAAGTCGTGCAGTTGGTCGCGATCAACTCGACTTTCGCGGTGCTCGTGCCTGCAGGCATTGCGCTTGCGGCCGTCGCGCCTGATTTCCCGGCTTTCCTGATTGACTTCCTGTTCTATGCGTTCTTCTCGGCGATGACAACAACGATGATGTCGAAGGTCATGTATTCGTCGGAGGCCGTCATGATCGCCGAAGACGCACTGCGGCGGATGAACACGATTATGGAGGTCGCTCCCATCGACGAGGTGGAGCCTGCGGAAGCGCTTCATCCGAAGGAGGCGAGCATCGAGCTTGCGGGCGTCAGCTTCTCGTATCCGGGGTCCAGGGAACCGGCGCTTTGCAACGTATCGCTTTCCGTTCCCGCCGGGGCGACGGTGGCTCTCGTCGGGCCGTCGGGCGGAGGCAAGTCGACGCTCGCGTCGCTCGTCCCGCGCTTTTGGGACGCAGATGAGGGTGTCGTTCTTGTGGGCGGGGCGGATGTGCGATGCATTCCCGTCGAGGAGCTGATGGGCGCCGTTTCCTTCGTGTTCCAAGACGATCGGCTGTTCAAGCGAAGCTTGGCGGACAACGTACGTGCGGGTCGCCCCGATGCGAGTGATGCCGAGGTGCTCGCGGCGCTCAATGCGGCACAGTGCGACGACATCATCGCCAAGTTCCCCGATGGCGTGAACACCGTGGTGGGAAAAGCGGGCGTGTACCTTTCCGGGGGAGAGCGCCAGCGCATCGCGCTTGCGCGTGCCATTCTGAAAGACGCCCCAATCGTGGTTCTCGACGAAGCAACGGCGTTCGCCGACCCCGAAAACGAGGCGTTGATCCAGGCGGCTCTCGCGACACTTTGCGAAGACAAGACGGTGCTCATGATCGCGCACCGTCTATCCACCGTCGCAAATGCGGACCGCATCTTCGTCATCGATCGGGGCTCTGTCGTGGAGCAGGGTACCCACGAAGAGCTTGTCGCGCAAGGCGGGCTGTATGCGCGCATGTGGCGAGACTATCGAACGAGCGCGATGTGGAGGATCGAAGGGGGTGGCAGCCGTGTGGCGTAGGATTCAAGATGCTTTCGCCCTGACCGACCAGGGCATGAAGGACTTCATGCGCGGTGCCGGGTTCTGCGCGCTGGCGAACCTGATGCTGATGCTGCCCATCGTGGTGCTGTACTTCGTCGCGAGCGATTTCGTCAGGTACCTTGGTGAACCTGCTGTCGGCCTGCCCAGCATGGCGCCCTACGTGGTGGGCATCGTGGCGGCACTTGCCGTGATGTTCGTCACGCAGATGTGGGAATATCGCGCGACGTACACGGTGGTGTACAAAGAAAGCGCTCGCAAGCGCATCGCCATCGCGGAGCGTTTGCGCCTGCTTCCGCTCTCGTTCTTCGGGAAGCGCGATTTGGCCGACTTGACAAGCGTTATCATGAAGGACTGTTCCGATCAGGAGCGCCTGTTCTCGCACACCATGCCGCAGATTTTCGGCATGGGCGCTTCGACGCTGGTATTCGCTGCCATGATGTTCGCGTTCGACTGGAGGCTGGCGGCATCTGCGCTCTGGCCCATCCCCGTAGCGCTCGTGGCGTTGCTTCTGACCGCGCGCGTCCAGAAGTCGCATACCGCGAAGAAGAACGCGGCGTCCCTTTCGTTCGTCGATGGGCTACAGGAATACCTTGAATGCCATCGCGAGATACGCTCGCTCAACAAGGTGGGCGCGTTTCAGAGCGATCTTGGTCGTCGCATCGATCGTTTCGAGCGAGAGAAGATTGGTGCCGAACTGGCTATGGGCGTGGCGGTATGCTCCGCTCAAGGCTTTTTGCGCCTGGGAATCGCATCCGCCATCGTGGTGGGGACGATGCTGCTCGTGACAGGACGAGTCGACTTCCTCGTGTTCTTCGTGTACCTGTTGGCGGTGACGAGGGTTTACGATCCCATCAACGTTATCTTGCAGGCCGTCGCCGAGCTGATGGACATGAGCTTGAGCCTGAAGCGCATGCGCGCCATCGAGAATGAGCCTATTCAGACAGGTAGCACCTCGTTCGAGCCTCAGGGCTACGACGTGGCTTTCGATGACGTGGGCTTTGCATACGCTGACGGCGAGGATGTCTTGGACGGCGTGTCGTTCACGGCGCGGGAAGGGCAGGTGACGGCGCTTGTGGGCGCGTCAGGTTCGGGCAAGAGCACGGCTGTCAAGCTCGCTTCGCGTTTTTGGGACGTAAGCTCCGGCGCGGTCTTCGTGGGCGGCGTCGACGTCTCCACTGTCGATCCGGAAACGCTGCTCTCTTCATTCTCCGAGGTGTTCCAGGACGTGGTGCTTTTCGATGATACCGTGCGTGAGAACATTCGCCTTGGGAAGAAGAACGCTACGGACGAGGAGGTTCTCGCCGCGGCGAAGGCGGCCCGCTGCGACGAGTTCGTGGAGCGTTTGCCCAACGGCTACGACACGCTGATCGGGGAAAACGGTAGCAGGCTTTCCGGCGGCGAGCGCCAGCGCATCTCGATTGCGCGCGCCCTGCTGAAAGACGCCCCGATCGTGCTGCTCGATGAAGCCACGGCTTCGCTTGACGTGGAAAACGAGACGCAGGTGCAAGCTGCTCTCTCCGAGTTGCTTCAAGGCAAGACGGTCCTCGTCATCGCGCATCGCATGCGCACGGTCGACAACGCCGACAAGATCGTCGTGCTCGAAGGCGGCCGCGTGGTGGAGCAGGGGAGTCCGGCCGAGTTACGCGAAAAGCCCGAAGGCAGGTACCGCCGTATGTTGGAGCTGCAGCGCGAAAGCGCCGCGTGGGCCCTCTAACGCAAAAACGATGTGAGATGGGACGGTCGGGTACGTGCCGAAGCCCCCACTCGGCATATCTGCGAACCGGAGGCGCAGAGGAAGTTTTGCCAGCGATATGTTTTGCCTCTTGAAATCACGGGAGCCGATCATGCGGTCGACGTCGGCATGATGCAAAAGTGCCGATCGGCCAAGTGCTTCGCTACTTGATCGCTGCTTTCGCTCACAACACCCATGGCATGAAAAACAGGATTTTACCGTCCCGTCATTCCAGTTGCATCCAGTCTCCCTTGCCACCCCCTATTCATCAGCTGCGGATTGCCCATAACCGCCCGGGCAATCCGCAGTGCGCGTTAATCATTTGGCGGCTGCATGATTTCTAGGATGATCCCACCGGGGTTGCGGAGGTAGAAAGCGTGGTTTCGACCGAAGCCGTCCTGGCGAAAATCGAACTCCTCTTGCGGGCATGCGCTCCACGCTTCATGCGTTACAGCAGGATAGCGCTCTATAGACAAAAAGCCGCATAGAGCGGAATAGACCTGAGACCATCGTTCATTCCAAAGGGCTTAGTCGAAAGCCGGATAAGGCGCACGCCCGGATGGCTCTTTTTAAGTGAGGACAGGCTTCGAGATCGCGTGTTCTCGCCCGCTTTGACCTCAATCGCGGACACGCACCCCTGTCTCTCTACGACAAAGTCGATTTCTGCACGATTGTCGCGAGTCCAATAATGCAGAGGATAGCCAATGGCCGAAAGCTGCTGGGCAACGTAGTTTTCGGTAAGTGCGCCCATGAATGTGCCGCCGATGCCGGCGAGAACATCAGCTCGCTGAGCACCGGCTTTGGAAACGAGCAGTCCGGTATCCGCCTGATAGATTTTAAAAGACGAGGGGTTAACGAATGCCTCCAGGGGACTTTCGATTTGCCCGACGAGGCTGCAGCGCACCACAGTGCCCGACAGCACCAGCCAATCGAGAGCGTCCCCAAAGAGGGACGCGTTGCCCCCCGCTCGTACCACCTTGTATTGGAATTTACGATTCTCTTTGGCAAGCTGCTGTGGAATGGAGTCGAAACATGCGCGCGTTTTCGAGCTCAAGCGTTCATCAGCATATTTATTGGTGTCAGCAGAATACCCATCAAGAATGATGCGGTGCTTTTCGGCGACATCGATGACCGACTGAACCTCAGCGTAGGTTTGGACAGCCTCGGGCATCCCGCCAACAACAAGATACTGCCGATAGAGCCCAAGCGCTTTGTCGTGAAGACTCGGAGCAAGAGGGTCCATTGATTCAAATGACGAGCGTATCTCGTCGGCCAATCGCTCGTACCCCATCGCCCAAAGAAACTCTTCGAAATCAAGCGGAGCCATTTCGATTAAATCAGTCTTTCCGACGGGAAACGAATACGACTGATGATTAATGGCAACCCCAAGGAGCGACCCGGCGGCCGCGACGTAATACTCGGGGGCATCTTCGCAAAAGTACTTAAGGGAAGTGAGCGCTTCCTCGCATGCCTGGACCTCATCGATGAACAGCAAGGTTTTGCCGGGCACGATGCGCTGCCCTGTTCGCGCCTCAATCGCGCGTACAATCGAATAGGGGTCGAGACCGCCCGAAAAGTCCGCCCGCGCCGACTGATCGTTCTCGAGATTGACGTAGACGACCGACTCGAAAAGGGTCTGCGCGTATGTTCTGAGCAGATAGGTCTTGCCGCATTGCCGAACGCCTTTGACTAACAGGGGCTTCCTATCAGCCTTGTCTCGCCATTCCTTAAGGAGCCTGTCTGCCTTGCGACGCATAATCGACCTTTCTTATAGAATGCCTTTCAACAATATTTTAGCGCAGATTAATTGATTTCCTATTATTTATCTGCGTTAAAATATTTCTTGAAGTGGCTCCTCATGACTTCCCGAGAAAGACATCGAGGCTCGCGCATTACTAGATGCAGTCCTATAATAGGTGCCATTGAAAACGAACAGAGAGGAGCATCCCCGTGCTTTTCACCGACATCGATATCCTCGACGAGAATCTTGACTACCAGGCCCATCAATGGGTGGGCGTCAAGGACGGCACGATCGACTATATTGGCGACGCCGCACCTGAAAACGCTGCCGACTACGGCGAGGTATACGACGGCTGCGGTCGCCTGCTCATGCCGGCGCTCTACAACGCGCACACACACCTGCCGATGACGCTTCTGCGCGGCTACGCGGAGAACGTGCCCCTGCAGGAATGGCTCAACAACCTCGTGTGGCCCTTCGAGGGGAAGATGACGCCCGAAGACAACTACTGGGCGACCAAGCTCGCCCTTGCCGAGATGGCGCGCTACGGCTCGGTCAGCGCGTCGGACATGTACTATGCCACCGACGAGCGCGTGCAGGCGGTGGGCGAGGCCCATATGAAGATGAACGTCTGCGAGAGCGTGCTTTACTTCGAGCCGAAGCCGTTTGTGGAATACCCCATGTGCGAGAAGATGGAGCGCATCGTCAAGCAGTACCATGGCGCGCAGGACGGGCGTATCCGCGTGGACTACAACATCCATGCCGAGTACACATCCAACCCTATCACCTGTACCGATATCGGGAAGGTCGCAAAGGAAGCGGGTCTTCCCATCCATATCCACATCTCCGAGACGAAAAGCGAGCACGAGGAATGCAAGGGCCGCCACGACGGCCTCACGCCCGTGCAGTACTTCGAGAGCATCGGCGTGTTCGACGTGCCCGTAATCGCGGCGCACTGCGTGTGGGTCGACGACAAGGACATCGAGATCCTCGCTAAGCGCGGCGCGACCGTGGCCTTGAACCCTGCCTCCAACATGAAGCTCGCAAGCGGGTTCGCGCCCGTACAGAAGCTTCTCGATGCGGGTGTGAATGTGGCGCTCGGCACCGATGGCATGGCCTCGAACAACAACCACGACCTGTTCCAGGACATGTATCTTATGGGCACGATCTACAAGGGGCATGAGCTCGATCCCGCGATCATCTCGCCCAAGCAGGTCATCGCCGCTGCCACGCGCGGGGGAGCTCTCGCGCAGGGTCGCGAAGACTGCGGGCTTGTGAAGGTGGGCATGAAGGCTGACCTCACGGTGCTCGACACGACGGGCGCTTCGTGGTGCCCCATGACGAACCCCGAGGTCAACATCGTGTTCTCAGGCCATGGCTCCGATGTCGTGCTCACCATGTGCGACGGCGAGGTGGTCTATCGCGACGGCGTTTTCCCGGGTATCGATCTCGAGCAGGTGAAGGCCGAGGTCTCCGCTCGCACGAAGCGCATCATCTCCGAGCTCTAAGGCAAACTGCTCACAAAGCGGGAGCGCCCCTCTCATCGCGAGAAGGGCGCGGTGGGGAACAGCCCTAGCGCCAACAGGCCCACGGCCATGAGGAACAGCGACCGGATGAGAAGCGGCCGCCTTCCCATGGAGTTCAGCCAGAACATGGCGGGTAGGGACCCCACTAGGAAGAACAGGCTCAAGACGCTCTCGCCCAAGATCGCGCTCTTCCCGACGCCCAGGCCGAAGGCGGTCATAATCTGCGGACCGAACGTGTAGATGGCGTACATGGGAACGACCTGGCACAACGTGAGAATCCCCAAAAACACGATACGCGCGGCGTAGCCTTTCGAGAACACCTCCGCAAAGCCGGCCTTGTGCTTGGGCTCCTCTTCCTCGTCCACGAGGATGACATCGGCGCCGTACACGCGGAACACCACGCGGCGCGCCTCCTCGTGGCGTCCTTTGCTTTTCAGCCACAGGGGCGACTCGGGGACTTTGCACCTGCCGATCAGCAGGAAGACGCAGGGGATGATGGCGGAGCCGAGCATGAGCCTCCATCCGCCATCGACGTCGCACAAAGCGAAGCCGACGACTGCAGCCACGGTAGCGCCCAAATACCACGCCGCCGAGACCATGCCCATGGATATCGCGCGGTGGTGCTTGGGGGTGAACTCGGTGATGAGCGAGGTCGCGATGGGGTAGTCGGCGCCTACGAAGACGCCGATGAAGAAGCGGTATATCACGAGCAGAAGCGGCGTCGTCGCGGATGTCGTCGGGCACGCCGATGTCAGCGGATTCCTTTTCGATTGCGTCGATTTCGGGACAGCTTCCTTGGTTGTCATATGGGTTTCCCTTGGCCCGTGTCGGACAGTAGGCAATGCGTTCCGTTTTGCCTTAAGAAGGCGTAAAAGGGCAAAAGCCCGCAAGACGCATTTTTAGTCTTATTTCGAGAAAATGGCGACGTTTACGAGCAAGGCCGTGCGAGTTTTTCGGATTATGGCGCTTGAGGGATAATTCCCATCGAGACGCTAGGTTGAATGTGCGGGCGCCTAAGTCTAGGCTTGAAGTTGAACCAAAGGTGCGGGACGTCGGGTGGCTCGTTCCGCTATTCTGTCCCGCTTCGACCGGCGGGACGGCCGAATCAGCGGGTTGCGGCCAGCGCGTCGCAACGGCAAATGG
The DNA here is from genome assembly GCF_008831035.1 of Ellagibacter isourolithinifaciens. Taxonomy (GTDB): domain Bacteria; phylum Actinomycetota; class Coriobacteriia; order Coriobacteriales; family Eggerthellaceae; genus Ellagibacter; species Ellagibacter isourolithinifaciens. The sequence continues at coordinate 16,461 of NZ_WAJR01000018.1, forward strand.
AAAGGATCCTCATGAACGTGTTCATTCCCGATGGCCGCATCGACCAGTTCATTCTCGAAGACATGCCCTATATCGATCTTACGACCGAAGTCCTTGGCATCGGCGAGGAACCGGGGAAAATCGAGTACTTCACGCGCGAAGACTGCGTGCTTGCCGGTGTGGAGGAGGCCGCCCGCGTGCTCGGAAAGACGGGCGCGCGCGTCGTGTGGTCGCGTCGTTCGGGGGAGCGCCTCGCTGCGGGGGAGCCGTTCCTTCGCGCGGAGGGCACGGCGGCGGCGCTGCATATGGCGTGGAAGGTGTCGCTCAACCTGTGCGATCACCTGTCGGGCGTAGCGACCAAGACGCGCGCGATCGTGGACGCGGCGCACAGCGCGAACCCTGCATGCGAGGTGCTCACTACGCGCAAGAGCATGCCGGGCGTGAAAGACCTGCTCACGAAGGCGGTTACATGCGGCGGCGCCTTCCCACACCGTTTGGGCGCGTCCGAGACCGTGCTCGTGTTCGACCATCACATCACCTTCATGGGCGGCTTCGAGGCGTTCTTGGAGGCGCTTCCCGCCCTTCGTGGCCGCTGCGTGGAGAAGAAGCTGTTCGTGGAGGCGGGACCCGACGAGGCGCGTCGCCTCGCGAAAGCGGGCGTTGACGGCATCCAGCTCGACAAGCTGCCGGTGGACGATTTGGCAGCGCTCGTGCCCGAGCTGCGCGCGATCGACCCTCATCTCACGCTCATCGCGGCGGGCGGCATCAACCTGCAAAACGCTGCGGCCTATGCTGCGACGGGCGTTGACGGCCTGGCCACCACAGCGCCCTTCACCGCCAAGCCCATCGACATGAGCGTCCGCATGAAGCGAGCAGAATAGTCGCACGACTTCCCCTATGGCTTCACGCGGGGGCGTGTAGCGCGCATTTCCCCGTAAAATGCAAGTGCTTTCCAAAGTGCGGGGCAAATCTTGGGGCAAGCGGATGAAAAAGGACGAAAGTACGTTACACTGGTTACAACGCAAGCCGAAGTCGGCTTGACCAAGCGGTTCTTTGTGTGTGCAAGACTAAAAGTGGTTGTGCCTCAAAGATGCTCTTTCGGGCGCGGCCACGCAACGAAAGGTTGGTGGTCAAAATGGCAGCTCCTGCCACTGAGCACGTGCGCAATGTCGTCCTGGTGGGTCAAGACGGCGCGGGGAAGACTTCGCTCGCTGAGGCGATGCTCTACGTCTCCGGCAAGACCCCGCGCATGGGTACGACACACGACGGCAAGTCCTATCTCGACTACGACGCCGAGGAAATCAAGCGCAAGTTCACGATCGGCACCTCGATCGCCCCCATCCCGTACAAGGACTACAAGATCAACGTGCTCGACACTTCGGGTCACCCCGACTTCATCTGCGACACGCTGTCCACCATGCAAGCTGCTGAAATGGCGCTTTTCGTGGTCGACGCCGTTGCGGGCCCACAGGTCATGACCACCAAGCTGTGGCGCGAGGCCGAGGGAATGCGCCTTTCGCGAGCCGTGTTCATCAACCATATCGACCGCGAGCATGCCGACTTCGACATGGCCATGGCGACGCTCCACGCGCGTTTTGGCTCGCGTTTGGGCCCGGTCACCATCCCCATCGGGCAAGACGCTGACTTCAAGGGCGTCATCGACATCATCCGCATGGAAGCCCGCTACTTCGGCGAGGGCGACGACTCCGAGCGCATCGAGCCCATTCCCGCCGAGTTCGCCGATGCTGCGCAGGCGGCCCGCGACAAGCTGTGCGACCTCGTGGCCGAGGCCGACGACGAGCTTATGATGAAGTATCTCGAAGGCGAGGAGCAGCTCACGCAAGACGAGCTCGAGTCGCTGCTCGACAAGGCCATCGCGCAGGAGCTGTTCATCCCCGTGTTCGTGGGCTCCACCATCATCAAGCAGGGTATTCAGGGGCTTATGGAAGACATCTGCACCTACTTCCCGCACCCAAGGAGCCACGGCCGCTTCCAGATGGCCGACGGCACCTCCATCCCCATCGACGAGACGAACCGCCCTGCGGCCTTCGCCTTCAAGACGCTCTCCGACCCGTTCGTGGGCCGCTTGAGCTTCCTTAAGGTGCTCTCGGGCGTGCTCGAGCCCGGCATGGAGCTCATCAACGCGCGCACGGGCAAGAAGGAGCGCCTTGGCCATCTCTACGTCATGATGGGCAAGGAAGCCACTGACGTGAAGAGCGCGAAAGCGGGCGACATCATCGTCGTGCCGAAGCTTGCCGAGACGCGCACGGGCGACACGATTTCCCTTACCGGCGAGATTGCCGTCGATCCGCTGCCGCTGCCGGTGCCGCAGTACCCGGTCGCGATCGAGGCCGTCAACAAGAAGGAAGAGGACAAGCTCGGGACGTTCCTTGCCCGCGCGGCGGAAAACGACCCGTCGATTCATATCCAGCGCAATGAGGAAACGCATCAGACCGTGCTCACCGCGATGGGCGACACACAGGTTGACATGCTCGTTTCCCGCTGTAAGGAGCAGACGGGCGTTGAGGTTCGCCTCGTGACGGTGCGCATCCCGTATCGCGAGACCATCCGCAAGACCGCCGAGGCCGAGGGCCGTCACAAGAAGCAGACGGGCGGTGCCGGGCAGTTCGGCGACTGCTGGTTGCGCATCTCCCCGAACCCGGGGGCGGGCTACGAGTTCGTCGACGAGATTAAGGGTGGCGCTATCCCCGGCGGCCTTATTCCCGCGGTCGATAAGGGCGTGCAGGAGACCATGAAGGAAGGCGTGCTCGCTGGGTACCCGATGGTCGACATCAAGGTCGCCGTGTTCGACGGCAGCTACCATTCCGTCGACTCCAACGAGATGGCGTTCAAGACCGCCGCGCGCATCGGTTTCCGCGCCGCGTGCGACCAGGCCGATCCTGTGCTGCTCGAGCCGATGGCCGACATGGAGATCACGGTGGGCGAGGACTATGCGGGTCCGGTTATGGGCGATATCTCCACGCGCCGCGGCCGCATCGTCGGCACCGACTCCAACGACGAGGGCGAGACGGTGATCATCGTGCGCGTGCCCTACGCCGAGATCGTGAAGTACACGAAGGATTTGCGCTCGATCACACGCGGCTCGGGCTCGTACAGCATCCAGCTCAACGGCTACGAGCAGGCGCCTGCCGACGTCACGAAGAAGCTCGTGGAGGAATACCAAGCTTCAAGGGCTGCAGGGAATTAAAGACGCTACCGCGTCCAACAGACGCGAGGCGGCGCTTGCGCAACAAGGGGGTCGACGGCTATTACGCCGCCGGCCCCCTTTGCGTGTGCAGGGAAGCCGCCCGGGTAGGAGGCGCGTCGGCTTTCCCCTTCGTCCGCTTTTCTTTCGCGTTCCCCATTCGCTTATCTGTTCAGTCCTTTTCTCATGCCCTCAGGGCAAATTCGTCCTTTCGCTTCAGGGCCCACGGCCAAGTCAACCCGTCGATTCGACCCTGCGGGTTGAGGTCGATTGCGCGCTTTCGGGTAGTCTATCGTGCGCATGTTCACGCTTTTGAGGGAAAGCGTGTCTGTTTTTGCGCATTCGCGCGATGTGGAGTCAAAAGAATAGTTGAAGGGGATGGTCATGAAACCATACAAGACAGTTATCTACAGCTTCCTGGTGGGCGGCACCTTCGCGCTCATCGCCCAGGCGATCCTCACGTTCTGGCAGACCGTGCTCGCAGGCACGCCGATGGCGTTCTTCATGGGCGGCGCTACGCTTATCAGCATGGGCGTGATCGGCTGCATCCTGGGCGGCCTTGCGTGCTATCAGTACGTCGAGGAATGGGCGACGTTCGGCGCGCTGCTCCCGTTCTCCGGCTTCGCGATGGCGGTCGGCATGAAGGCCGTGGGTCCCTGGACGAAGAACAACGAGAAGATGGGCAAGTGCATCTGGAACTGTGTGTGGTTCGTCGTGTGGTTCAACGTGCTGTTCGCCGCTATCTGCATCGTGATTGGCTGGATCTGCGGCACGGTCGGGTTCAATAACAACCTCGGCGTCGCAAAGACCGAGGGCGGCATGCTGTTTGTGTACGCGTTCCTCGTGGGCGGCCTGCTTGCTGCGTTCTTCCAGATTCTGTTCGTGTGCCTGAAGAAGGTCACCAAGAAGGTCACCCCGCTCCACATCCTGATCACGGCATGGATGTTGGGCGCAATCTTCGCGCCCTTTGGAATTTCCGGTGCGCTCGCCAACTTCTCCGGCGAGGGCTTCTCCGTCATGATCACGGTCGGCGGCTACAACATGTTCAACGTGGGCATCGAGCTCGCTGCGGGCAACCTCGCAGGCGCCGGCGTGCACCTGGGATCGTTCCTGCTTGCGGTCGCCGGCCTTGCCATCACCGCGCTGTTCACCTTCTTCATCTACAACTGGACGTTTGGTCGCAAACCGCTCGAGCAGGTTCATGCCGAGAAGGCGCTGAACTCGCTGAAGGAGCTCGGCTACGACGCCTCCATGGTGAAGAAAATCGACAAGGAAGAGCTCGAGGGCTACGACGCCACCAAGAACAGCGGCGTGCCTGCAGGTATGTGCGAGGCGGTGAAGGCTTAAGCGACCGCTTTTCGTACGACGGCTGCGCGGCGTGCGTACCTTGCAACTCGCGCTGTTGGAGTGCGTTTCGTGATGCGCCTTGCTTTGCGTTTCACCTTGACGGGCTTTCCTCGTACGGAGGGAGGCCCGTTATGCTTTTGCGCCTCATCGTGGGCCTGCCAACCTGTTAGGCTTCGCACCAGATGGGGGCTACGACACGATTCTCGCAAGCGGTAACGGGAAGCGCGCTGATTTCTGGACGCTTGCTTTATACTGGTTAGCACTATTTTCGTAGTTCGCTCGCGTCGAGCGCTGGTTTTGCCTCATTGCGCCGCCGCGATGCCTTAAGGAGTGGGAAATGGCAAAGGGAATGAGCAAGAAGGAGCGCAAGCTCCGCGAGGAAATCGCCGAGCTCGAGCAAAAGAAAACGCGCGGCTTCATGCAGACGGCAGGCGGCATCATTATCTTCGTGCTGTTCCTGATCATCCGCCAGGTCTTGGTAGCGAACGGCATGTTCGACCCCGAGACGGTTGCGGCGAGCGTAGTCACTTATGCGATTGCGGTTGTAGCGGCCGGCTTCGTCGGCATCGGCGCCTATCATTATTCCAGGGCGAAGACGAAAATCGGCGATTTGCAATCTCGCATCAAGTAGACGCGCCCGCTTCACGTGAGGGTGGGGCCGTCGGGCAGATGGACGGGAATGCGCGCCTCGTGGCGCCTTGCTCAAGGTTACAGTTAGGAACTACATAAAATGAGAAAGCCCCGCGTCCTTCGCAAAAGCGGATGGATGCGGGGCTTTCGGGCTCGCGATGCGTGCGGCGGTTAGTCTGCGACTTCCACCAGGGTGATCTCGAAGGTGAGCGCCTGGCCTGCCAACTCGTGGTTCATGTCGAAACTAACGGAGTCGTCGGTCACTTCCACAACGCGTGCGGGGAAGGGCGCCGAACTGCCCGAGCGCAGGTAGATGGTCTGTCCTATAGGCAGCTGATCGGCATTGGGAACATTCGAGCGCGGCATCTTCTGCACGAGCGCCGGGTTGTGCTCGCCATATGCCTCGGCGGGTTCGAGGCGAACTGTCTTGGTCTCGCCAACCTCCATGTCGCGCACAGCCTTGTCGAAGCCGGGGATCATCTGGCCTGCCATGCAAGTGAACTCGAGCGGCTCGCCGCGGTCGTAGGACGAATCGAACTGCGTGCCGTCGTCGAGCGTGCCTTTGTAGTGGGTCTTCACCTTTTTGCCTTCATTGCTCATGAAGCACATCTCCTCTCGGTCTGAAAAGCGTTAGCTGTCAGTCTATCTGAAGTGCGCGGCCAAGGCCACCGGCCGCTGCGCCTGATTCCCGAGCCTCGCAATGCGTCGTGCTATTCCCGATCGGCGAGCGTCGTTCGCGCGGCGACGAGTTTCTCGAGCGGCTCGAGAAAACCTCGCTCGTTGTCGGAAAGCCCAGCTCGTGCGGCGGCCATCACTTCGTCGGCGAACTCGGCTGCCGACCTGCCGTAGATCTCGCCCGCATAGCCTCGTTCCTGCAGCGAGTTCTTCGCTTGCTCGATGTCGTTTGCCGCGATGCCCTCGAAAAGCCTCTCCACGCGCGTCAGGCTCTCCTCGCAGTAGAAAATTCCCTTCACGAGCGCGGCGTACGCGACAACGTAGGGCACGGGCATCGCGTCGGCGGGGCGAATCTCGAGGTAAGTCTTTAGCCGCACGTCGGGAAACACCATCGACAGCGCGTGCTCGACCTCGGCGCGGCTCATGGGACGCTCAGCATAAATCTCGCTGAAGCGGCGGGAATCCTCGCGCCAGCCGCCCTGCCCGTCGGGCACGAGAATCGCCGGCGTGTCGTAGACCCAGCGCGCATAATCGCGCAGCGTGAACGAGCCCTCGACAGCGCCCGGCACGATGCCGCAGCGCTCGGGATCGCAGTGCTGCCAAATCTCGGTGCGCACCATGCGGTGAGTGCGCGGCGCACCTTCGAAGATGGGGGAGTTGTCGCAGATAAGCGACAGGACCGGCGAGAGCGCGCTCGCGACGCGATACTTGCGCACGCAGTCGTCGGCGCTCGTGTAGTCGATGCTCACCTGCGTCGATGCGCTTCCTCGCATCATGCAGGGCCCGAAGGGGCTCACGCTACCGAGGTAGCGATTCATGTACTCGTAGCGCTGCTTGGGGATAAGCTCCAGGCTCGTCGCGCGCGCCGTGGGATGATAGCCCGACTTCGCAAGTTTCGCGCGCTTCGGCGCGAGCACGCCGCAAAGCTTCTCCTCAAATTGCTCGAAGCACGCTTTCGCGCTGGCCAGTTCATGAAAAGGACCTGCGGAAAGTTCCACCTGAGCGGCGGGTTCGATGGTCACCGCCTCGCCGGGGCGCGCTACGCCCAAAAGGTCGCCCTCAGCGTCGTAGGTTGCTTGCGGGTAATCGGCGCGCAGCACCTCGAGCGCGCTCTGGATGCCGTCTTCGCCCGAGTAGTTCACTGGCGAGCTGTCCTCGCGAACGATGATGTGCTCGAGTTCGATGCCGAGCGCGCCTTCGTCAGCTATGCACCCGCTTTCGATAAACGCCGCGATTGCGTCGACGTTGCGATCGTACATCTCCATACCGTTCACGGGGGAATTTTGCGCGTCTGATGCCTGGTCACTGGCCTGTTCATTCATGGTTTGGCTCCTTGGCCTAAAAAAGTGGTGCAAACCCCAGCGGGTTTGTATAAAATAATTTCGCCGCACATCGTAGCACGTTGCGGCGACAGAATTGGGCATGTATCGAAAACGAGGACGAATCGTGAACTTGGGCATTCTGAATAGCAAGGCGCTCGCCGCTTCTTTTGCTGTCATGTCCCGACGACGTCCTTTGCGCGACGGCAAAGCCTCGCGCCGTGCCGCTTCGCGCGTTTCTTCTCTGTAACTTTTTCGCGTCCTCTTTGGACGGGAACCCCCTTTCATTACTATTGTCCGTGCGCTTCGCTCTATGCGTATCGCGTGCATCGCCGCAGCTAGCATCGCTGACGGCCGGGCTCGTTGTTCGCATATCTGCAGGCGCGGGAACCAATTCGATAAGGAATCGACATTATGAAGATTAAAGCCGGTATCGTTGGGGCCGCTGGCTTCGCAGGTGCGGAACTCACGCGCCTTTTGCTGAGGCACCCGAGCTTCGAGCTGTGCGCGATCACTTCAGACGCGCTCGCCGGGCGCGCGCTCGCCGAGGTATACCCCGCGTTCGCGGGTGCGAGCGACCTCGTCTTCTCCAAGCACGATAAGAGCGTGCTTGCCGACCTCGACGTAGCCTTCCTCGCCGTCCCTCACACGGCGTCCCTCGCGATGACGCCAGAACTCATCGCCGCGGGCACCACGGTCGTCGACCTGTCCGCCGACTACCGCCTGAAAGACCCCGCAATCTACGAGAAGTGGTACAAGGTGGCGCACACTTCCACCGACCTTCTCGCAAAGGCCGCCTTCGGCCTGCCCGAGCTCACGGGCGACGAACTCGCCTCTGCCGCGGCGCGTCGAGCGGCAGGGGAAGCTGTGCTCGTGGCCTGCGCGGGCTGCTATCCTACGGCGACCTCGCTTGCCGCTGCGCCGTTTTTGCGCGCCGGGCTCGTCGAAGAGGGCGCCACCGTCATTGTCGACGCGCTCTCGGGTATCACTGGGGCGGGCAAGAAGGCCACCGAGCGCACGCATTTCTGTTTCGCGAACGAAAGCGTCGAAGCCTACGGGGTGGGAACGCATCGTCACACGCCGGAAATCTCGCAAATCCTGGGGCTTGCCCCCGGCAGGCTCGTGTTCACGCCGCATCTTGTTCCCATGAACCGCGGCCTGCTCTCCACGGTGAAGATGCCGCTCGCGAAGGGCGCCGACGCTCCCGATCCCGAAGAACTCGCCGCCATCCAGCAGCGCTTCTACGCGAATTCCCCGCTCGTCGAGGCGCTTCCTGCAGGTAAGCTCCCCAAAACCGCATCGGTCGCCGGAACGGCGCGCGCGCAGGTGGGCGTCGCCTATCACGCGGAAGCTCGCATGATTATCGCGATCGGCGCGATCGACAACCTGGGGAAGGGCGCTGCCGGCCAGGCCGTCCAGTGCGCGAACATCATTTTCGGCCTCGATCAGACCGAAGGCCTCACCTCGCTTGCCGTGGGGGTGTAAAACCCGATGGAAGGAATCGACATGACAGTATTCACCCAGATCGAGGGCGGAGGCGTTACGAGTGCTCTCGGCTTCAAGGCTGCCGGCATCCATGCGGGTTTCCGCAAGGAACCTGAGCGTCGCGACCTCGCGCTCGTCGTCGCGGACGAGCCTTGCGCGGCAGCGGGCACGTTCACGAAGAACATCTTCTGCTCCGCGCCCGTCATCATCTCGAGGGAGCATCTCTCCGATGGCGGTACGGGCGCCCCGAGCTATGGCACCGCGCGCGCCGTGGTGGTGAACTCCGGCATCGCGAACGCCGCGACGGGCGTCCCCGGACTCGAACATGCCCGCGAGATGGCGCGCATCACCGCCGACGCTGTGGGCTGCACCGATGAGGAGGTGCTCGTCGCGTCGACTGGCGTCATCGGGCAGCATCTTCCCCTCGACCCCTTCAAGACGGGCGTCCCCCAAGCGCTCGCCGAGGCAAGCCGCGAAGGCGGGGCCTCCGCGGCGCGCGCAATCATGACCACCGACACGCACCCGAAGGAATACGCGGTCAGCTTTTCAGGCGACGAACTGGGCTTCGACGGCGTCACCTTCACCGTCGGCGGCATGTCGAAGGGCTCGGGCATGATCATGCCGAACATGGCCACCATGATCGCCATCGTCACGACCGACGCTCCCATCGCCGCGGCCCATCTCTCGCAGATCCTGCGCGACGCCGTGGGTGTGAGTTTCAACAAGATCACCGTCGACTCTGACACCTCGACCAACGACACCTGCGTCACGCTCGCGAGCGGGGCTGCGGCTCCGGGTGCGGCTCCCATCGAGCCGGGAACTCCCGCCTACCGTGCGCTCGCCGCCGCATATAAGGAAGTGTGCACGAACCTCGCGCGCATGATGGCCGCTGACGGCGAGGGCGCCACGAGGCTTGTGACCGTGCATGTCGCGGGCGCCGCCACCGACGCCGACGCCGATGCGGCTGCGCGCACCATCGCGAACTCGCCGCTCGTGAAGACGGCCATTTACGGCCACGACGCGAACTGGGGCCGCATCGCCGCAGCTGCGGGGCGCTCGGGTGCGGCGTTTCGCCAGGAGGATGTGTCCATCGACATCATGGGCATGCCTGTTTGCCGAGGCGGGCTCACCGTCGCCTTCGACGAGGACGAGGCGCTGCGACGTTTCGAGGCGCCGGAGATCGCGATCGACGTGAACCTCGGCGCCGGCACGTGCGAAACCACCATGTGGACATGCGACTTCTCGCATGATTACGTAACCATCAACGGAGATTACAGGACCTAATTGCCATGAACTACGATAAGGACAGCAGACCGAACGGGGTCGACACCATCACAGGCGAAGTGCTCGCCGAGGCGATGCCGTGGATCAAAAACATCACCGGTAAGACCATTGTCATCAAGTACGGCGGTTCTGCCATGGTCGACGAGCAGCTACGCGCCGAGGTCATGGCTGACATCGTGCTTCTGAAGATCATCGGCGTGAACCCGGTGATCGTGCACGGCGGCGGGCTCGCCATCTCCGAGGCCATGAAGCGCTTCGACATGCCCGTGAAGTTCATCGACGGCCAGCGCGTGACCACCGATGCGGCCATGAAAGTGGTGCGCTCGGTGCTTGCCGGCCAGGTGAACCAGGAGCTTGTCGAGGCGATGAACGAGCACGGCCGGGTTGCGGTGGGCCTTTCGGGTGCCGACGGGGCCACGATTATCGCCGAGCAGGCGAGCGAGCAGCTCGGGCGCGTCGGGCGCGTCGTGCGCATCAACTCGCAGCTTCTCGAAGACCTCGTGTCGGCGAACTACATTCCCGTTCTCGCGTCGGTTGGCATCGGGGAAGAGCCGGGCAGCGGCTTTTTCAACGTGAACGCCGACGTGGTGGCGGGCCATGTGGCAGCGGCCATAGGCGCGCACAAGGTGTTCTTCTTGACCGACGTCGACGGCCTCTACCGCGACTTCGACGACAAGTCGACGCTCATCTCGCGTATCTCGCTTGATGAAGTCCGCGAGATGGTAGACAAAAAGCAGGTTTCGACGGGCATGATTCCGAAGCTGCGATCCTGCATCCGCGCGCTCGACGCGGGCGTGCACCGTGCGCATATCTTAAACGGCACCACACCGCATGCGCTTCTGCTCGAGATGCTCACCGACAAGGGCGTCGGCACCATGATCGTCCCGCCCGATGGGGACGCGGCGTTCGACTCCACGCGCGAGGGCAGCTTCGCGAGCAAACTGGTGTAACGTGGGCGGTCACCTCACCGCCTTTGTGAGAAGGAGAAACAATGAGTCTTGCTGAACAGCAGCAGCTGGAGGAAACCTACGTCATGCACACGTTCGGCCGTAAGCCGGTCGAGCTGGTGGAAGGCGAGGGCATGGTCGTTCGCGACGATGCCGGCAAGGAATACCTCGACTTCATCGCGGGAATCGGCGCGGTGAGCTTGGGGCATTGCCACCCTGCCGTCGTGCGCGCGATCACCGAGCAGGCCTCCACGCTCATCCACGTGAGCAACTACTATTACATCGAGCATCGCGGGCAGGTGGGCAAGCTGCTCTCCGACGCTCTGAACGAGGACGTGCCCGCCGCCGACCAGGCGCCTTGGCAGACGTTCTTCGCGAACTCGGGCGCCGAGGCGAACGAGTGCGCCATCAAGCTCGCCCGCGCCTACGCGCGCCGTCGCGTTGAGGCCGAAGGCGGCGACGGGGAGGCGGCTCCGCGTGTGATCGTCACGGTGAAGAAGAGCTTCCACGGCCGTACGCTCGCCACGCTCGCCGCGACCGCGCAGCCGGCCAAGCAGGAGCTTTTCCAGCCGCTGCCCGACGGCTTCACGCCCACGCCGCAAAACGACATCGCGGCGCTCGAGGCGCTGTTTGAGGCGCAGGGCGACTCCATCTGCGCTGTCATGCTCGAGCCCATCCAGGGCGAGTCGGGCGTGCACCCCTGCAGCCCCGAGTTCATGGAAGCGGTTCGCCGTCTCACGGCTGAGCGCCACGCGCTCATGATCTGCGACGAGGTGCAGTGCGGCATCTACCGCACCGGCAAGCCCTTCGGCTTCCAGAACTACGACGTCGTGCCCGATATCGTCTCCATCGCGAAGGGTGTGGCATCGGGCTTCCCCTGCGGCATGTGCGCCGCGCGCGGAGAAGTGGCGGCGGCGTTCAAGCCGGGCGATCACGGCTCCACGTTCGGCGGGTCCAACCTTGCGGTGGCGGCGGCAGAGGCGACGCTGAGCGAGATTCAAAAGGAGAACCTCGCCGCGAACGCGACTGAGGTGGGCGCGTACCTGCGCGAGCAGCTTTCCGCGCTTCCCCAGGTCACCGAGGTACGCGGCATGGGCCTCATGCTGGCGGCCGACCTCGCAGAGGACGGCAAGGGAGCTCCTGACGTCGTGCTCGACGGGCTTTCCGCAGGGCTTCTGCTCAATGCGACGGGTGCGCACACGCTGCGCTTCCTGCCGCCGCTCGTGTGCAGCAGGGCAGACGTCGATGCGTTAATCGAGAAACTTGGTGGGATTTTATAGTTCGCCAAATGCTCAGGGTGCATTTGGTTTACCGTGGTTAAAACAGTTTTGAGCTGGGAAAGGATACAAAAATGAGCGAACAGAGGGACAGGGTTGTCTTGGCCTACTCCGGTGGCCTTGATACGTCGGTGTGCATCAAGTGGATGCAGGAGGAGCGCGGGCTCGACGTCATCGCCGTCGTTGGCGACGTCGGACAGGAGCACGACGGCCTTGAGAAGATTCACGACAAGGCCCTGCGCACCGGCGCCATCGAGTGCCGCGTGGTCGACATGCGCGAGGAATTCGCCAAGGAATACCTTACTCCTGCGCTTGCCGCGAACGCGCTTTACGAGAACAAGTACCCGCTCGTGTCCGCTCTCTCGCGCCCGCTGATTGCGAAGCATCTCGTCGAGATCGCGCACGAGTTCGGCGCGAAGTACGTGGCACACGGCTGCACCGGCAAGGGCAACGACCAGGTGCGCTTCGAGGCGTCCATCATGATGCTCGATCCGTCGCTGGAAATCATCGCCCCTGTTCGCGAGTGGGATTTGAAGACCCGTCCGCAGGAGATGGATTGGGCAGCGGCGCACGGGGTGGAAGTTCCCACTACCAAGAAGTCGCCCTATTCGATCGATGACAACCTGTGGGGCCGCGCCATTGAGTGCGGTGTTCTGGAAGACCCCTGGAACGAGCCGCCGGCGGACATCTACACGATGACCACCGATCCCGAGAAGGCTCCCGATACCCCGACTGTCGTGGAGATTTCCTTTAAGGACGGCGTCCCCTGCGCGATCGATGGCAAGGAGATGAGCTACCTCGACATTATTCTCGAGATGAACAAGATCTCCGGCGCGAACGGCTTCGGCCGCCTCGACATGGTGGAGAACCGCCTCGTCGGCGTGAAGAGCCGCGAATGCTACGAGGCTCCAGGCGCGCTCGCCATCATCAAGGCGCACAAGGCGCTTGAGGACATCTGCCTCGAGCGCGACGTGCTCCACTACAAGCTCCATGTGGAGCACGAGTGGGCCGACCAGGTCTACAACGGCAAATGGTACGCCCCGCTGAAGGCCGGTCTGGATGCGTTCCTCGCAACGACGCAGGTCAACGTCACGGGCACGGTGCGCCTGTCCTTCTACAAGGGCGCCTGCACGGTCACGGGCTCCAAGAGCGATTACTCGCTCTATACCAAGGAGCTCGCCACCTACGACGAGGGCGACACCTTCGACCACAAATCTGCGAAGGGCTTCATCAATATCTACAGCCTCTTCGGAAAGGTCTGGGCAGAGAAGCACCGCGGGTAAAGGGGGTTTCGCTGGTCTGCCGACTAGCGAAACGATCCGGCGCTGCGCGGCGTTCCGTCGGCACAGCTGGCGCTCCAAGGTTTCGTCGTGCCTTAAGTACGCTTCCTCAACCTTTCGCGCCATCTGCACTCGCCAGAACGCCGCTCGCTGACTTTGACTCGACTTGCAAGTTTTCATATCGTGCAGGTTGAACAGGGCCGAAGCGAGCGTTGTCTTCAGAAGCGAACGACCCAAGGGCGCTCCCAAAAGGGCGCCCTTCTCGTAATGATTAACGCAAGTCGAGGTAGTGCGGGCGTGCTCAAATCCCGAAACGCAGAGCTTGGCTGAGCACGCCTACGCTCCCGACTGGGCAACGCTTGCAGGATTGGAAAACGTAGAGTTTGGTGTCCGACGGCCCTCACAAAGCGAGTTCCGCAGCGAAGCGAGGACTGTCTGAGCGACTGAGGGTTGTCGGACGCCAAACCCGGACGGCCCCCTAAGGCTCGAGGGCATTTACATGATCATTCTCACCGATTGAAAGGGCACACACACCATGGCACTCTGGTCAGGCAGATTCGAAGAGGGCGTGAGCGAGTTCACGCAGCGCTTCGGCGCATCTCTTCCCGTCGACAAGCAGCTCTACGCGCAGGACATCGCAGGCTCGCGCGCCCATGCGGCGATGCTCGCGCACCAAGGCGTCATCTCGCAGGAGGATGCCGACAAGATCGATGCGGGCCTTGAGCGAATCAAGGGCGAGATCGAGGCGGGAAGCTTCCCGTTCGACATCAACAACGAGGACATCCACATGTCCATCGAGAGCGTGCTCACCTCAGAAATTGGCGATGCGGGCGCGCGCCTTCACACGGGTCGTAGCCGCAACGACCAAGTCTGCACAGACACGCGCCTGTTCGCCAAGAAGCGGGCGCGCGACCTGATGGCTGCCAACGTGGAGCTTCGTCATGCGCTCGTATCTCAGGCGGAGAAGCACTTCGACGTCATTCTGCCTGGTTATACGCACATGCAGCATGCCCAGCCGGTGCTCTTCTCCCACCATATGCTCGCGTACGTGTGGATGCTCGACCGCGACTTCGACCGCCTGCGCGCGGCATACGACGCCGCGGACGCGAACCCGCTCGGGTCCGCGGCCCTCGCTGGCACCACCTATCCGCTCGACCGCTTCATGACGGCAGAGGCGCTCGGCTTCTCGCGCGTGATTCCCAACTCACTCGATGCCGTCTCCGACCGCGATTTCCTGCTCGACCTTCTGTATGCCTGCAGCGTGTCGTGCATGCACCTGTCGCGCTTGTGCGAGGAGATCATCCTCTGGTCGACGGCGGAGTTCGGCTTCGTCACCCTGTCCGACTCGTTCTCGACGGGCTCCTCGATCATGCCGCAGAAGAAAAACCCCGACTTCGCCGAGCTCATCCGCGGCAAGTCTGGGCGCGTGATCGGCGACTTGGTCGCGCTGCTCGTCACGATGAAGTCACTTCCCCTTGCGTACAACAAGGACCTTCAGGAGGACAAGGAAGGTGCCATTGACGCTGCGAAGACGCTCGAGGATTGCTATCGGTGCGCCACGGGCATGATCGACACCATGGAGATTCACCCCGACGCCATGCTTGAGCAGGCGAAAAAGGGCTATCTCGCCGCGACGGACGTGGCCGACTATCTGGCGAAGAAGGGCCTTCCGTTCCGTCGTGCGCATGAGATCGTGGGCCATCTCGTGCTTTTGTGCGACAAGCGAGGCTGCGGCTTGGAAGACCTCTCGCTCGAGGACTTCAAAGCGGAAAGCGACCTGTTCGAGGAGGACATCACGAAGTGCCTCGACCTTGCGAGTATCGTCGCCGCGCGCACCACGTTCGGCGGCACGGGCAATTCCGCGGTGAAAGAGCAGCTCGACCAGGCGAAAGAGGCGCTCGCCGCCGATGAGGCCGACGCGGCATCGCTCGCGTAGTCCCCTGACGGGGCGTCGTCGCCCTAATCGGCGACGTTATCACGAAGGCAGGGGTTCGAGAAATCGGCCCCTGCCTTTCTGCATTACGGGGAGGCGCAGGTCATGGGCCAAAACGACGCCTCTTGTGCCCATTTGCTGACAAAACGGGGGAGCTTTCGAGGGGAAAGCGAGCCGATGCTACAATACTTTGGACTAACGAGGAGGTGCCCGTGGCGTCACGTGCGATTAAAAGCAGGGCCAACATCAAGAAGAAGCATCCGTCGACGGCGGTGATCGCTGTAGCGGCGGTTATCTTCGCGTTCATCGTCTCGCTTTGCTGGGGCGTCTGGTCTGTCGGCTCGTCTTGGCTGTCTGATCTCCCCGATTACAAGAGCGCCGACGCGTACAACACCGCGCAGCCGACGGTCGTCTATGCGAGCGATGGGCAGACGGTGCTCGCGGAGTTCCAGCTGGAGAACCGCGACCCGGTCGAAATCAACGAGATCAGCGACTACGCGCTCAAGGGCACGGTTGCTACGGAGGACGAACGCTTCTACTCCCATGGTGCGATCGACCCGTGGGGCATCGGCCGTGCCTTGGTGAACAACCTCATGGGCGGCGACCTTGAGGGCGCATCTACCATCACCCAACAGTTCGTGCGCAACACAATCCTCTCTTCGGAGATGGACGACATCTCGATCAAGCGCAAGGTTCGCGAGGCGTATATCTCGATCAAGCTCGAGGAGCAGTACTCCAAAGACAACATCCTGCTCATGTACTTGAACACGATCAACTACGGCTCGGGCGCCTATGGCATCGAGGCGGCATCGGAGCGCTACTTCTCGAAGCACGCAAGCGAGCTCACCATCGCCGAAGCGGCGACGCTTGTGGGCATTCCCCAGTCGCCGACGTACAACAACCCGATTAATTATCCCGAGAACTGCACGAAGCGCCGCAATGTGGTGCTCGACCGCATGCTCTCGAACGGCGTCATCACTCAGGAAGAACACGACGCCGCCCAGGCCGAGCCCCTCGTGCTTAATCCGACCGAGCCGTCGACCACGGGAATCGAGGCGTATCCGTACTTCACGAGCTACGTGCGCGACCAGCTGACCAACGCCAACGGCAAGTACGCGTACTCCAAAGACGAACTTTTCAAGGGCGGGCTGAAGGTCTACACCACGCTTGACGTTTCCATGCAGGAGGCTGCCGAGGCGGCTGCGCGCGAGAAGGAGCAGGCGGCGGGCGACAACTACGAGGTTGCGATGGTGGCGATCGATCCCGACAACGGCTACATCAAGGCGCTTGTCGGCGGCAAGGACTACGACGCCTCGCAGGTCAACATGGCTACCGGGACAGGCGGGTCGGGCAGGCAGGCAGGTTCTTCGTTCAAGACGTTCACCCTGGTGGCAGCTATCGAGCAGGGCATCGACCCCAATACCATGATCGACGCTTCGGCAACTGCGAAGCTCCCCGGATGGGAAGTTGCCAACATCAACCACACCAACTACGGGACGAAGAGCATCGCGGACGCCTTCGCGGTGTCGTCGAACACGGCGTTCGCGCGGCTTATCCTCTCGATCGGCCCGGACAAGGTCGTCGATGTCGCCAAGCGTATGGGCATCACCTCGCCGCTCACTGCGACAGGGTCGCTCACGCTCGGCTCTGAGTCTGTGACGCCGCTTGAGATGGCAAACGCCTATGCGACCATCGCGAACGGCGGCACGCACTACGACCCCGAGTGCGTCGAGCGCATCGTCGACCGCAACGGCTCGATCGTGGTCGACAACTCGGCACCAAAGGGCGAGCGAGCCATTTCCGCAGAAGTTGCCCATGCGGCCACCGAGGTCATGAAGGGCGTCATCACAAAGGGCACCGGCAAGGCTGCGGCGCTTTCGAACGGACAGGTTTCGGCGGGCAAGACGGGAACGTCGGAGAATTATATGGATAGCTGGTTCTGCGGCATCACCCCGCAGCTTTCCGTTGCCATCTGGTTCGGCGATCGTAGCGATTACAGTCATGCACAGCGAGTGCCGAGCGGCATGTCTGCGGCGAGTACGTTCCCCGACTTCATGAACGTTGTTCTGAAAGGCAAGCCGACCGAGGATTTCCCGAAAGCAGGCGATCCCCAGTACAAGAGCGATTTCAAGGACACCCAATACCACATCGGCGGCTACTACAGTTCCGCCGACGATGAGGACAAGGACAAGGATAAGAAGACCGACGAGAGCTCGACGACCGAGAACGGGACTAACGCGGGGAACCACCATGGCACCACGGGCGATGGCGGCAACGGCACGACCGGTGGCACTGGAGGCACCGGCGGCGATTCCGGCGGAGGCACGACGGGCGGAACTGGCGGCGGCGACTCCGGCGGAGGCACGACGGGCGGAACTGGCGGCGATTCCGGAGGTGGAACCGGCGGGGGTTCCGGTGGAACCACTGAGCCAGTTCCGATAGAGTAGAGTTTTGCACGATTCGTACAATCGCGCGGCGGGTTCCCCGTCGCGCATCGATGGGAGAACACATGACCCGATCTTCATTCATCCGCGCGCTTGCCGCCGTTTGCGTGAGCGCAATGCTCGCTGTTGCGCTTTCCGGCTGCATGCAGCAAACGGCCAATCAGGCAAACGACCAGCAATCAGAAAATCGCGAGTACATGACGCAGGTCAATCAGAAGATGGACGATCTCGATTCCCGCCTCTCCGATTTCGTCGATGCCGTTTCGCGCGGTGACGTGGTTACCATGCGTACCCAGGCGGACAACGCGTTCAAGGTGCTTGACGACTTGTCTTCCCTTGAGGCGCCCGAGCCGCTGAAGGATGTTGCAGCCGGCTATGTCGACGGCGCGAACAGCCTGAAGGACGCGCTCAACTCCTATATTCAGCTTTACACGGAGATTGATGGCGCGACCACGACCGAGCCTTTCGATTGGTCAACCTACGATTCGCGTTTGCAGGCAATCCAGGACGCCTATAATGCGGGAATCGATAAGCTGAAGGCGGCTGACGAGGCTGCGGCAGGCAAGGACTAGCGTTTCGGCTCTCCCCCGAGTGCCAAGGCGAGCGAGACTGCTCGCTCTGGGAACGCTCGGCAGATTCTTAAAATGAATTGGTCACAACGCGAAGGCGACGACCTGCATCATGCGGGCCGCCGCCTTCGCGTTTCTCGCTTATGCTGGTAGGGTGCCGCCAATCGAGGCATGGGCGGATGTCTGCTGCGACGGCCTGCATCGAGCCATGCGCACCCATCGGCTGCGGCACGGATGCTCAAAGCCCCTATGGAGCAGGCTCACCGCCTTCACCGCCTGGTTGCCCGCCGTCATCGGGTGGCTCCGCAGGACCTTCCCCTCCGCCAGGTGGTTCTTCGCCCGAGTCTGCACCGTCGCCCTCGCCGCCCGCGTTCGGGTCGGGGCCGATCGACACGTAGGCGGTGTAGGTCCCGTTCGCGAACTCGATCTTCACTATCGACCCTGCAGCCACGGTGGAGCTGTAGGTTTCCACGATGGTGAGGTTACTTCCCAACGCCGCCTGCACTTCGGCCAAGCTTGCACCCGAAAGCTGCGCGATGGTGTCCTTCGCGGCATCTTCGCTGTATATCGACTGCTTCTTGTTGAAGGCGCTGTCGTAGTTCGGCTCAGCGGCGGTGGGGAAGTCTACCCTCGCGCGACCGTCAAGGGCAAGCGACATGAAGATTCTCCAGGCGTCCTTGCACCAGGGCGCCTCCCACATCTCCCGTTCCTGCGCGGCGCCCGTCCATACTGCGCAGGAAAGCTGCGGGGTGTAGCCGCAGAACCACAGGTCGCGATGCTCCTGGGACGTGCCCGTCTTGCCTGCGCTCACCTGCCCCGACGGCAGCGCCGACCCGCGGCCGGTTCCCTGGGTGACCACGCCTTGCAGCACGCGGGTCACTTCTCCTGCAACCTCGGGGGAGAGCACCTGCTCGCCCGGTACCTCCGTGTTGTCGATGAGCGTCGTGCCGTCTTGCGCGATCACCTGGGTGATGCAGGTATCGGCGTGGCGGATGCCCCCGGTCGCGAATGCTCCGTAGGCGCTCGCCATGCGCAGCGTGTTCGTCTGCGCGGCGCCGAGCGTGAGCGCGGGGTAGGCTCCGTAGCCGTATTTCGTGTCGCCGGCAACGCCGAGGCGCGCCGCCATGTCGAGCAGGCTCTGCGGCGTCACGCCATCGGGGTCGGTGACAAGGCGGGCAAAACCGGTATTGGCGGAGACCCAGGTCATTCGCTCAATGGAAAGGTACCCGTAGTTCGCACCCGCATAGTTGGTGACGGGCTTGCTCCATGCTGCGTTCACGAACCCTGTGGAGCAGTCGATAACCGTTTTCGGGCTGATGCCCTGCTCGATGGCGGCGGCCAGCGTGAACGCCTTGAACGATGAGCCCGCCTGGCGCCCCGTCGCGCTTGTCGCGAGGTTGAACTGGCTG
This sequence comes from Ellagibacter isourolithinifaciens, assembly GCF_008831035.1. Classification (GTDB taxonomy): domain Bacteria; phylum Actinomycetota; class Coriobacteriia; order Coriobacteriales; family Eggerthellaceae; genus Ellagibacter; species Ellagibacter isourolithinifaciens. The sequence continues at coordinate 36,244 of NZ_WAJR01000018.1, forward strand.
TCCGACCAATCCCTCCCGCCGATCATAGCGAGCACGTACCCGGTGTTCGGGTCGATGCACGTCATCGAAAGGCTCACATCGCTGTCGCCGGTTCTCGCCATATCGTCGTACACTTCCGCTGCTGCTTCCTCCGCGTAGCCCTGAAGCGTCGGGTCGATTGTGGTGTAGATCGTAAGACCGCCGTCGAACACCTCCTCGAACGAGAGCTGGTCAAGGAGCTGCTGGCGCACGTAGCTCGTGAAATACGGGTACTCGTAGATGCCGTCTTCGGCGCGTGTTTCGACGTCTAAGACAAGCTCCTCTTCGACGGCGCTATCGTGTTCCTCCTGCGTGATCGTTCCATGCGTGAGCATGCGGTCGAGCACGACGTTGCGACGTTTCGTGCAGTTTTCGGGATAGTCCTCGGGGTTGTTGTACGTCGGTGACTGCGGGATGCCCACAAGCGTTGCCGCCTCTGCAAGCGTAAGGTCGATTGCGCTCTTGGAGAAGTAATGCTGCGCTGCGGCCTCGATGCCATAGCACCCCGAGCCGTAGTTGATCGTGTTCAGGTACATGAGCAGGATGTCGTCTTTGGAATACGCCTGCTCCATCTCGATGGCGAGCTCGGCTTCGCGAACTTTGCGCCGAAACGAGATATCGTTTGCCTCGCTTGATAGGAGCGTGTTGCGCACAAGCTGCTGCGTGATGGTGGAGGCGCCCTCGAGGCTGCCGCCGTTCAGGTTGTTCACGAGCGCGCGCCCGATGCCGTAGTAGTCCACGCCTTGGTGCTCGTAGAACCGGGTGTCCTCCGTCGCGACGGTTCCTTTGAGGACATAGTCGCCCACCTGGTCCTTCTCGATGGGTTCTTGGTCTTGCAGGTAGAACTCCGCCAAAAGGGTGGTGCGATCGTTCGCGTAGATGCGCGTCTTGGCGCTGTAGGCGAAGGCGTTCGGGTCGTGCACGCTGGGCAGCTCGCCGACCCATGCGTCCACGACGCGTCCCACGCCGAAGGCCCCGAAACCGACGACGAGGACGACCGAAAACGCCGCAACGAGCACTCCCCACGCTGGAGCATGGGTGCGCATTTCACGGTGTTTTCTCCTTACTCTCATGATTCGTCTATACTACCATGAACCGACCATCTGGTCTTTCAGACGAGGAGACACCAACCTTATGCGGAATATGGAACTTTTGGCGCCTGCGGGCAACATGAGCGCCCTTCACGCCGCCGTGCGTGCCGGTGCGGACGCGGTATATCTCGGGCTCGAGTCGTTCAACGCGCGCCGCGGGGCCGATAACTTCACCATCGCCACGCTCAAGGAGGCGTGCGATTACGCGCATCTGCGGGGCGTGAAGATCTACGTCACGCTGAACATCATCGTGCTGCCGGGCGAAGTGGGCCGCGCGCTCGAATGCGCTCGCCAGGCATGGCGCGCAGGTGCCGACGCGCTCATCATCCAGGACATTGGTCTTGCGAGCGAGATAGCCCGCGCGCTCCCTGACATCCGCCTGCATATTTCTACGCAGATGAACACGTGCAATGCTGCCGGCATCCGCGCCGCCGCCCGCATGGGTGCCAAGCGTGTCACGCTTGCCCGCGAGCTTTCCGTGGAGGAAATCGCCCATCTCGCGCAGGTAGGCGCCGAGGCAGGCGTCGAGGTCGAGGCGTTCGGTCATGGCGCGCTGTGCATCTGCTATTCCGGCCAGTGCCTCATGTCCTCCATGATCGGGGGTCGCTCCGCCAATCGAGGTCTGTGCGCGCAGGCGTGCCGCTTGCCCTACGAACTGCACAATGCTGCCCAAAGAAAGCCGCTTTCGGCGCCAGGCGAGCATCTGCTCTCGCCGAAGGACCTCTGCTCGATCGATCTTCTTTCCGATCTGGCGCGAGCCGGCGTCGCGTCGCTTAAGATCGAGGGCCGTATGAAGTCGGCCGATTACGTGTCGGCCGTCGTGTCGGTGTACCGCCGCGTGCTCGATCGGGTGTATGCGCAGGAGGGCTCTGTTTCTCCTGCTCGCCCGACGGAGGACGAACGCCGTACGCTCGAGGAGGCGTTCTCCCGCGGGTTCACCACGGCGTATCTTGAAGGTCAGCGTGGGAACGACATCATGAGCTATCAGCGCCCGAACAATCGCGGCGCCTTTATCGGCCGCGTGGCCGAAGCACGTAACGGCATAGCGACCATCTCCGCTGAGCACGAGCTTTCAATCGGCGATGTCCTCGAGTTTTGGACGGGGAAGGGCCATGCCGCCCAAACGGTAGCCGACCTCTCCTACGACAAGAAGGGCCGTGTGCGGATTGAGCTCGATGCGCGCGTGAAGGGCGTGCGTGCGGGCGACCGCGTGTTCCGCGTGCGCAGCGCGAAGGAAGCCTTCGAGGACGACTCCCTCGAGCCGCGCGTCGAGGTTGAGGGCACGGTTCGCCTGCGCATCGGCGAGCCGCTCGAGGTCTCCTTCTCCTTTGCCCGCACGTCTCAGGGCGAGCTTGCCGAAGTTCGCGGTGTGGCGAGTGGGGCCGAGGTCGAGCCTGCTCGCACGAAGGCCGTCACCGAAGAGGACGTGCGCGCTCATATCGATCGCCTTGGCTCGACTCCTTATGTTCTTACGCGGCTCGACGTCGAGCTCGACGAGGGGGTCGGCATCGGGTTCTCGCAGCTGCACCGCGTTCGCGCCGAGGCCCTCGACGATTTGACCGAGCGAGCCTTGGCCGCCTACCATGCCCGTCGTCTTCCCCGTACCGAGGATCGCGAAGAGCTTCCCGCCGTCCGTCCGAGCGGTGCCCGCATCGGCGCATGGACGACGAACCCCGTGTGCGCGAGGGCCGCAAAGCGTACGGGCGCTCATATGGTGTACGTTCCGGCGCTGAACTACGGACGCGGCGAGGCGGTGGTCGCGGGTCAGCTCACGGCCACGGTCGAGCAGGCGGGCTACCCCAAGCAGTGCCTTCTTGCCATGCCCGTCGTCGATCACGACGAGGTCGGGCTCTCGCGCGAGGCGAAGCTTGATTTCGACCCGTGGCGTTACGCAACGTCGGGGCGTCCGGTGTTCGTGGAGAGCCTCGGTGCCATGCAGATGGCCGCCGAGATCGGGATTCCCTTCGAGGTCGGCCCGCATCTGCCCGTCACGAACAGGCTTGCGCTCGACGAGGTTGCTCGCATGGGCGCCGTTCGCGTGTGGCTCTCTCCCGAGCTCTCTCTCGACCAGATTCGCGAGTTGTCCCGCGATACCCCGGTTGAGCTGGGCATCTTCATCTCGGGCGCGCAAGAACTCATGATCACCGAGCACTGCCTGCTCATGAGTCAGGGCCCGTGCAGCGAGGATTGCGCCGAGTGCCGTCGTCGTCGCAGCCCGCATTACCTTAAGGACCGCAAGGACTTCGACTTCCCTGTCATCACCGATGCGCTCGGTCGCAGCCACCTTTACAACAGCGTTGAGCTCGACCTGGTGGCTTCGCTTCCCGAACTCATGGCGGCGGGCGTCACGTCCTTTATGGTCGATACGACGCTCATGAACGGCGAGCAGGCGGCGCAGGCTGTTGGTCGAGCCATCCGCGCGCTGCGTATCGCGCAGTCCGACGGAAACTCGGTCGCCAAGATCACAAGCGCCACCACAGGACATCTGTTCCGCGGCGTTCAGTAGCACGCCGCGACATAGGACGGGGCCTCTGTCTCTTTGGGGCAGAGGTCGGGAACTGTATCTCAGCTAGGCTACTTACCATTTGAAGGCGCTTCCCATGCGCAACGCTGCGGCCTCGCAGTGCTGGGAAGCTCCTTCCCGGGCGCTACTTCACGCTCGTGAGGCGTCCTTGGTAGCCGCAAAGGACGCGCGCATTGCCCTCGGCGATGGCGAGTCCTTTCTCGAGTGCCGCTCGCGGCAGGTCGTAGTCGTTGTTGTTCTGCGAGATGTGCATGGCAACGACGGCCTCGGGCGCGCGAAGACCCGCGGCGCGCGATTCAGTGATGAGTGCGGCAAGCTCCTCGGTAGCCTGCGGGTTCGAGAGGTGGCCGAATTCCGAGGCGATGCGCTGCTTGATGACGTAGGGATAGTCGCCGCTTTGCAGCATGCGCTCATCGTGGTTGCTCTCGAGCGCCAAAATGCGCACGTCACGCAAGGCCGAGTGCGCGGTACTCGTCACGATGCCCGAATCCGTTATGTAACCCAGTGCGTCGCCGTCGGGCGCCTCGACGCGAAAGCCGAAGGAAGCGGCAGCATCGTGGCTGGTTGCGAAAGGGAAGGCGCGCAAGCCAGCGGCCTCGATTGCGCGCTGCCCCGAGGAGAGCGGCAAGATGGCGCAATCGCCTGCGACCTTCTGCAGCGCGGAGCTCGCGTCGATGCAGGCCTGGTTTACGTAAACCGTTGGTGCGCAGCCTAATTTCGCGAGGCCGCGCAACACCACGCCCAACCCCTTGGTGTGGTCCCCGTGCTCGTGGGTGATGAGCACGGCGTCGATTCGAGCGGGGTCGAAGCCCGCCTCGTCGCATCGCTCGAGGAAATCGCGCTTGCAGATTCCGCAGTCGATAAGCATGCCCGCGCCTGTCGCGGCGTTTTCAACGATGGCAGCGTTGCCTTTGCTTCCGCTTGCGAGCACATGTAACTTCAGCACTGGTTGTTCTCCTGTCGGGCGATGGGCAGGAATAGCCCTCGACCGTGACGATTAGATTCCACTGCGGCATTGTAGCGAAACGCCACTCGCTTCAGCGAAGAGTTTGGGCGAGAAGTCCCCTCGCTTATGAGCTCAGTCTTCCAGAGCGCTTGCTCGTTCGCTTATTGCGCAGCCCTCTCGATAGATTCGGGCCTCATGCGGCCTATGTGCTAGAATCTCATGAGCTAATCCCTTGTATGAAGGACATTTCGATGCTCACACCTGAAGAACAGCTTCACATCATCTCTTCTGGCACGGCGCAGATCGTGCCGGAAAGCGCTCTGCTTGAAAAGCTCAAGCGCGGCAAACCCCTCAACATCAAGCTCGGCGTCGATCCGACTGCTCCTGACATCCATATCGGCCACGCCGTCCCGCTGCGCAAGTTGCGCCAGTTCCAGGACCTCGGCCACGAGGTCACGCTCATCATCGGTGACGGCACGGCGCTCATCGGCGACCCGTCTGGGCGCAACTCGACCCGCCCGCAGCTTTCTCGCGAGCAGATTAAGGTGAACGCGGAAACCTACGTCAACCAGGCATTCAAGATCCTCGACCCCGAGAAGACGACGCTTCGCTACAACTCCGAGTGGATCCTCTCGCTGAACATGGAAGAGCTCTTGAAGCTCATGGCGCAGTTCACGGTCGCCCGCATTCTCGAGCGCGACGATTTCCATAACCGCTACACCTCGAACCTGCCAATCAGCCTTCACGAGTTCATGTACCCGGTCATGCAGGCTTACGACTCCGTCGTTATCAAGGCTGACGTCGAGCTCGGCGGCACTGATCAGCTCTTCAACCTGCTTGCCGGTCGCGAGCTTATGGAGAAGCTCGGCATGGAGCCGCAGGTGTGCTTGACGCTCCCGCTGCTCGAGGGCACCGACGGTGTGAAGAAGATGTCGAAGAGCTACGGCAACTACATCGGCCTCACCGATGAGCCGTCCGACATGTTCGGCAAGGTCATGTCCATCCCCGACGAGCTTATGGTGAAGTATTACCGTCTTGCATCTACCGAGTCCGTCTCGGCAATCGACGAGATCGAGGCCGGCTTGGCCAACGACGAGCTCCATCCTAATAAGGTAAAGCGAGCCCTTGCCCGCAACATCGTTGCCGCTTACTATGACGAGGAACAGGCGAACGCGGCCGAGGAGCAGTTTGACCTCGTGTTCAAGAAACATGACGTCCCCGACGACATCGCCGAGTACACGCCCGACCTCACTCCCAACGAAGAGGGCCTCGTCTATCTCGCGAAGATCATTCACGACGCCGGCCTTGCGCAAAGCGTTGGGGAAGCGCGCCGCCTCATCGATGGCGGTGGCGTAAAGCTCAACGGCGATGCGGTCGCGCCTAAGGTATACAACGTTGAGCCCGAGAAGCTGAAGGATTGCGTCCTGCAGGTTGGCAAACGAAAGTTCATCAAGCTCGTGTAAAAAAGGTCTTGCGGCGGTAAAACCGAATAGCTATAATGAGAAACCCGCGTTTGAGGAGAGCGTGGGTTTCTTCTTTCACTCAGCTTGATTGAGAGCAGAAACGGTGGCCCTTCAAAACCGCTCAAAACTTTTTGAAAAAAGTTCTTGACGGCAGGCGAAGGGTCGCGTAATATATCTCCTTGCGCCGCGGACGGAAGGAAGCGGCGGGGCGGGGCGGATAAGACGCCCCGGGAACCTTGAAAACCGGATACCGAGGAAAACGGATAGGAA
>NZ_WAJR01000019.1 GCF_008831035.1 Ellagibacter isourolithinifaciens
GCCCATCTCGGAAGCCAGCTTTCGCCTTTAGTGAACGCTGCAGGAGAGGCAGGGGTCGTAGGCTCGCACGAGCTCTTCCACCCGCAGGCGGATATCGGCCTCGGCGGCGCCTTCCGCCACCATCTTCTCGGCGAGAACGCGCATGTCGCCTTCGAGGTTTGCGACGTTTTGCGCCGTGGGCGTGAGAATCGACGCATGCTTCACACGGCCTTCCTCGTCGAGCTCCAGGTCATGGAAGAGCACGCCTCGCGGAGCCTCGGTGAACCCGGTCGCGCGACCGGCGCGCACTGTGAAGGGCACAGGCTCGCTTGAACCCGCAAAGCAGCTGTCGCCCTCGGCGAGCCTTCGCGCTATGCCCGCGCAGCGATCGAGCGCATCGACGAGCTCGACTGCCTGCGCGACGTTGTTGCGGAAGGGGTTGCGCTCCGGCGGACGAAGCCCCGCCTTTGCAGCGGCAAGTCGCGCACGCTGACCGAGCTGGCCCCACGACGCGTTGATGCGCGCGAGCGACGCCGTCATGTACGGCTTTCGGGACAAGCGAGAACGCGCGAAGAGCGCGCCGGAATGCGGCACGGCGTATTCCTCGACACGAGCCTCGTGGTCGTCGGCGTCGAAGGTTTCCCCCGTGCCCACGAACCGCGCGTCGCGCGAGGTGCACACCGGGTAGTGTCCTTCCTGAACCATGGCGAGCATGTCGCCCGCCGTTTCGATATCGGGAACAGGGAAGCTGTTGAACAGGTCGACCGTCTGCTCGGCGAAGGGCAGCATCGCCTCCATCTTCTCAGCGAGCGCCAAGTACTCATCGCGCGAGATCTCGTTCGTGAAGCCGCCCACGACCGCCGTGATCGGGTGCACGGAGCGCCCACCCACCTTCGTGCAGAGCTCGTTGCCCAATGCCTTTAAGGCAAGCGCCTGATTAAACAGCTCGGGTGCCTCGGTGGCCAGCGGGAACACGCTCGCATGCCCCGTGAAGTCGGGCGCGGCGAACACGAACAGGTGCGTCGCGTGATTCTGCAAGTACGACCCGTAAATCAAGAGCTCGCGCAGGGCATGCGTGCGGTCGCTCACCTCGATGCCGAAGACGCGCTCGATGGCCAAAAGATCGGTGACAACATGGCTTGCCGAGCAGATGCCGCAGATGCGCGAGGCGATATAGGGTATCTCGGAAAACGTGCGGCCGCGCACCATGCTCTCGAACAGGCGCGCCGGCTCCACGACGTTCATCTCGCAGGTCGCGACCGCGCCATCCTCGATCGCGAGGTGGATATTGCCGTGGCCCTCGATACGCGCGATATGGTCAACGTTGATCGAACATCTCATCTTGCGTCTACTCCTCGCTCGCCTCGGAAAGGGCTGGGTTCACGTAATTGAACATCTGAAGGGCCTCGTCGAAGGCCGCAACGCTCACGCCCGACTCGGCGCACACCGCCCGCGCGGCGGCCACGTTCGCATCGGGGGAAAGACCCGCGCAGCCGTTGCAGGGACGGCCAAGCGACGTGCAGCGCGCACCGCACCCGCAGCGCGTGACGAGCCCCAGGCACAAAATGCCGCGGCCGAAGAAGCATCCGCGGTCGTTGTGCTTGCACTCGCCGCACAGCGTCGCCGTCTGCGGCAAGCGATTCGAGCCGTAAATCGCGCGCTGCAGCACGTCGATGAAGGCGAAGGTGTCGATCGGGCAGCAGAGCACCTCGAAATCGACATCAATGTATGCCGAGATGGGCGCAGGATCGACAAGCTCGCCGCACGCCTCAGGCACACCCGCCTCGCCGTAGACGGCAGCGGCACCCGCCTCCACATTGCCCGCCGCCATGCCGGGGATACCCGCCGTCGTGGCGCATGCCCCCACGGCAATCACCGCGCTCGCCTTCTTGCGCACGGCCTTGAGGGTCTCGATGGCCTCGGCGGTCGTCGCCGCGCCCTCGATTACCGCCACGTCAAATTCCTCGGGCATGGGATCGCTCGAGGCAAGCTGCCAATAGCACAGGTCAATCTGGCCCAGCACGTCGAGCAGGTAGGGCTCGGCGTTGGTGATCTGGAGCTGGCAGCCAAAGCAGCTCGCCAGGCCCACCACGACGACGCGCGGTGCAGCCGGGCGCTCGCGCTCGAATTCAAGATTGCTCATGCTACATCGACCCCTGGATGTTCTTGGCTTCCCAGTAGTTGAACACGGGCCCGTCGATACAGCAGTACTGGTGCCCGATTTGGCAGTGGCCGCATTTGCCCATGCCGCATTTCATATGCCGCTCGAAGCTCATGTAGATGTGGTCGTAGGAAATGCCCTTCTTGCGCATCTCCTGCACGACGAACCGATACATCACCGGAGGTCCGCACAGCGCACCAAACGTGGTGTCGGGATTGATCTCGAGGTGCTCGAACGGCTTGGTGACCAGGCCTTCCTCGCCGTCCCAGGTCTCGTCGGCGTGATCGACGGTAAGGTAAAGGTCAAAATCCTTGCGATGGCGCCACATCTCGAACTGGTTGCGGAACATCACTTCCTGCGGCGTCTTGCTGCCGTAGATGATGGTGACCTTGCCGAAGTCGGAACGCTCGTCGTGAATGTTGTTGATAAGGCTACGAAGCGGCGCGATGCCAAGGCCGCCCGCCACGAGCAGGATGTCGTGGCCGCGCATCTTCTCGAAGGGAAAGCCACGCCCGAAAGGCCCGCGGATGCCCACGATGTCGCCGCACTGCATCTTGTGGAGCGCCTCGGTGAAGCGGCCCGCGCGGCGCACGCACAGCTCGATGAAGCCGCTCTTCGATGGCGAGGACGAGATCGAGATAGGCGCCTCGCCCACCCCGAAGATGGAAAGCTCGACGAACTGGCCGGGCTCATGATGGAACGCGTTGCGGATGCATTCGTCGACCAGGCGGAACTCGAAGAGCTTCTCGGTCGCGGTGAGCTCGGTGATCGACGTGATGCGCGCCGGCCACGGGCGATACGGGTTCGCGGCCATGCGCTCGGCGCCGGTCATCGGAGACCCGGCGTCATGGAAGGGATGCACCTCGATTGCGGAGGCTGCAACGTTATTCGGCATCGTCTGCCCCCTTTCGCTCGAAGAACTTCAGCACCTCGATGGGATTGATATTGGCCTTGCAAGCGCGCACGCAGCGCCCGCATCCCACGCAGAGCATGCGGTCGTGCGTGGCAAGAAAGCCGTTGAGCTTGTGATACATGCGATGGCGCACGCGGTTGCGCCCGTCGGGTCGGAAGTTGTGCCCGCCCGCCACGACGGCGAACTGCGGGTTCATGCAGCAGTCCCACACGCGCTCGCGCGAGCCGTGCTTTCCGTCGGGGGTGCGCACGTCGCGGATATCGAAGCAGTAGCACGTTGGGCACGCCGAGGCGCACGCGGTGCACGACAGGCAGCGTCCGCCGAGTTCCTCCCAGAAGGGGTCGGAATGGAAGGCATCCATCAGCATGGCGACTTCCTGGATGTCGGGAATTTCCTTGTTGAAGGCCTCCTGACGACGGCGCGTGACATGGCGGAACTCCGCCCGCTCCTCATCGGTCGCCTCACGAGGAGAGCATGCCGCCTCCAGGATGTTCGCAGCCTCGACACTCGAGATGCTCACCAGGTACTTCCCGCCAATATCCTGCAGGAACAAATCGTAACCGAAGCGCGCCTCGTCGGAGCCCCACAGATGGCAGAAGCAGGTGTCGGTCGGCATGCAACTGATGCCCACGATAAGCGTGGCGTTGCGGCGCGCCGTATAGTATGGATCGGGGTACGGTCCGTCGCGGAACACCAGGTCAAGGCTGTTGAGCGCATTGATGTCACACGCATGGGCGCCGAACACGACGCGCGGTGCGACGGGCTCCGAATACTCGGTGACGTCGTTGGTCTCTGTGTCGAAGGTGAGAAGCGTCTCGCGCACCGGCAAGAAGAGCTTCTTCAGCGGGGTGATGGTGGTCGTGTAATCGAGCGCGATTTCCTCGAACGATTCAACCGTAGAGTACGCATGACTCATGCCGCTCTTGACCGGCGCAATCACCTCATAGGTTTCCAAGAAGGCCGACACAAGCGAAGGGAGCTCGCTCGCGTCGATAACTCGATAGAGCATACGCACGCATCCTTATCTCGTCTGGGATTACTTCGTGCGCGTATCATGCTACTCCGACAAGCGCACCCCAAGAGCAACGTATCGACCAATGGCGCGTTTCCCCGACTCGGGATGGATGGGATTTCGTGTCTGCGCGCTACCGTCTCACCCCTCGAAACGCAGAAAAGCCGGCAAGCCATGAGGGCTTGCCGGCTTTCGGATGCGCTTGGGAGGCGCGAGAGTGCGCCCGAAGACGCTCGCTCAATTGCAGCTTATGCGCCGAAGAACACCTTAATCTCGCGCTCAGCGGACTCGACGGAGTCGGAGCCATGGATGACGTTCTCGTCGACGGTCAGGCCGAAGTCGCCGCGGATGGTGCCAGGAGCAGCATCGGCGCAATTGGTGGCACCCATGAGCTTGCGCATGGTAGCCACGGCGTTCTCGCCGGAAACAACCATCTTCACAACCGGGCCGGACGTGATGTAGGAGATAAGACCCTCGTAGAACGGCTTGCCCTTGTGCTCGCCGTAGTTCGCCTCTGCCTCTTCGAGCGTCACCATGCCGAGCTCCATGCGCTCGATCGTGAGGCCAACGCGCTCGATGCGGGAGATGATCTCGCCGATGTGGCCGTTGCGCACACCGTCGGGCTTGATCATGTTGTAGGTCTTCTCGATTGCCATGCTTGTTACCTTTCTTGTTCGCTACGTTTTATTCCCACGCGCCCAAAGCGCGCGAAATAGTTAATTTTGGCTGGGGAAATAAAGCTCAACGTTCGAAATCTTCCAACCGACGAGATCGCGAACCATCGAAATCTTGTATTGCACTTCCCCGCCCTGATCGGTGGTCGCCTTCACGTAGACGGTCGAGTTGCTCATCGACTTGTCGACGCCGAGCACCTCTGCGGAGGAGTCGGTCACGATCGGGCCCGTGAGCGAATCGACGTCCTCGACGTCCTTCGAGAACAGGGCATCGGAGCCGGACGGGTTCGCGAGCAGCTCCTTGGCAACGCTTTCCTGCGTCGGGAAGCCGTAGCCTTGGGTGTAGGCGAACACGGCGGCGCCGAGCGCGAGGATGATCACGATGATGATGGCCACCACGATCTTGAGGCCGACGTTTCTGCGCTTGCGCTCCTGCTTGGCGATGCCGCGCGACCACTGCTCGAGCTCTTCGTCACTCGCGGTGAAAAAGCGGTCGTCGTTGCCGTCCGCGTAAGCTTCCGGATAACCCGGCGCGCCTTCCATGGGGCCGTCGTCGTAATAGTACGGATCCTGAGGAACTGCTTCAGCAGGGTAGCTTTCAGCCTCGGGATATACCGCCGTACCATCGGCGACCACGTCGAAGCCCGACATGTCGACAGGCGCGAGCACCTGCGTGGGCTGGGAAGACGTCCCCTGAGCCACAGCGCCTACCGCGCGCTGGTAGTCAACGCTCGCGGAGTCGGAGAGATAGTACGTCTTGTCGGCGATTGCCGACTCGAATGCGGTGACTGCCTTCGCCATCTCGCCGCACGCGACATAGGCCTGGCCCAGATTTGCGTTGAGCTTGTTCTTCATCGCCTGAGACATATCGAATTGGAACGCGCTCTCATAGGACGCGACCGCATCCGCCGGACGATTGAGAGCCATGAAGCAAACACCCAGGTTGAGCAGCGCCTTCGTGGGATCGGGATTGCCCTCGTCAAGCGCTGCCTCGCGAAACGCGACGCCCGCCTCTGCGGTCTTGCCCACCTTCATGTACGCGTTGCCCATGCCGATGTAGGCCTTGTAACGCGCGTCGTATCCCTCGTCGGCCACCGCGGCCTCGAAATAGTGCACCGCGTTGTCGTAGTCGTGGAGCGACGCATATGCCATGCCGAGATTGCAATCGACCGCGCCCTTCATGTCGTAGGCGGGATCGGCCACGGCCTGTGTGTACGCTTGGATGGCCTCGTTGGCATCCCTCAGCTTGATCAGGCAGTTGCCGATCTGGTGGTACAAACGCCCCGTCTCGCCAGGCGCCGGCGGCATAGCCTCATCCTGCAGGCACTGCGTGAACGCCATGAGCGCGCCCTGGAAATCCTTGGCGTCGTAGAGAGATTGCGCTTTGCTGAAAAGCTCGTAGTTCATCTGGTTCCTTTGATCCGGGCAGAATGCCGGGATATCGGTTTATTCGTTGGCGTTCTCGATCTCGATCTTCTCGATCACATCGCCCACGCGAAGCTGACCGATGACGTCTTTGCCCTCGATGGTCTGGCCGAACACGGTGTAACCGTCATCGAGGAAGGGCTGCGCGCCCAGGCAGAAGTAGAACTGGGAGCCCGCGGAGTTGGGGTTCTGCGAGCGGGCCATGGCGAGCGTGCCGTCCTTGTGCACATTGTTCGGGTTGGTGGTGTACTCCTCATGGATGGAATAGCCCGGGTTGCCCGTGCCGCAGCCGCGACGAGAACCTTCATTGATGACCTGCTCGGGCGTGAGGTCACGCGTGTTCGGGCAGCCGCCCTGGATGACAAAGCCAGGGACGTAACGGTGGAACTTCAGGCCGTCGTAGTAGCCCTTCTGGGAAAGCTCGACGAAGTTGCCCACGTGGATGGGGGCATCGTTGCCGGCGAGTTGCACGCGGATAGTTCCCTTGGAGGTGGTGAGGACGGCGATTTCGTTGCCGTTCGGCTTGTATTCGGGGGTGTACAACGCCATAAGGCGACTCCTTTGCGTTTCCTTGACTCGCAGGGCGGCCTACCAGGCTGCACGGCGAGCAGATGATTGCATACGAACCTGTATTCTACCAGTATGCGGCGAACATGATGCAAAAACCGCAATGTTCGCAAACGAAGGCAAAACCAGAAGATACGCGGGTAAGGGGCAAAGGAACAACTACCGCCGTTTTGGCGCGCATACGAAAAACGGGCTGGAAGATAACTACCAGCCCGTTTGTTTTAAATGGTGCCCCCAACGAGAATCGAACTCGTGTCTCAGCCTTGAAAGGGCCGCGTCCTAACCTCTAGACTATGGGGACGAAGTCGCTTCCTTGCGAAAGCAGCCAGGATATTATCGCAAAGGTCGCGGCCCTTGGCAAGAACTATTTTGCATTTTTCTGCACAAAAATGCTCACGACCTCGACGTGATAGGTCTGGGGGAACAAATCGACCGGCTGCGCGTAAAGCAGCTTGTAGCCATTTTCCTCGAATCGGGCCACGTCACGCGCCCATGTCGCGGGATTGCAGCTCACGTACGCCACGCGCTCGGGGCACGCCGCGGCGATGCTCTCCACCACGCCGTCTGCCAGGCCCGCACGCGGCGGATCGACGACGAGCGCGTCGAGCTCGCCCAGCTCGGGAAGCTCGCGGGCCGCATCGCCGCCGATAATCTCGATGTCGACCCCGTTGGCATCGGCGTTGCGGCGCAAGTCGCGCACGGAACTTCCCGCCGACTCGACGGCAATCACATCGGCACCCGCCGCTGCAAGCGGAATGGAGAACGTGCCGCCACCCGAGTACAGATCGGCAATGAGCGTCTCGTCAAGGCCGACAGGCCCCTCATCGCCCACTTCCCCACCGAGCCCGCGAATGACCTCGCCGATGAGCTTTTCTGCCTGCGCGGTGTTCACCTGGAAAAACGACGGCGCCGCCACACGGAAGGTGAAGCCGAGCAGCTTCTCCTCCCAAAAGCCCTTGCCGTCGAGCACCTCCACTCCCTTGATCTTGCGCGCGCGACCCGGGTCGGCAAGCACGCGCACGATGCTCGTGGCCTTGAACGACCCCTTGAGGATGTTAGCCACATGGCCGCGCGGGAAGGCGGCGGGCGTCGTCCAAAGTGCGACCTCGGTGCTGTGGGTGCGCACGCTATGTCGCACGCCAACGCGGAAAATACCCAGGTCGTCCGCACCTTGTGCGAAGCGGAGCGCCCCGCGCAGCGCCTTAGGGGCACGCTCGATCTGCTTGTAGGCAACCGGGCACGTAGCGCTCGCGACAACGTCTTGACAACCTTCATCGTGGAAGCCCAGCTGGAACATGCCCGCCGCATCGAACGCCGCGCCGAGCTCAATCTTGTTGCGATATCCCCACTGCCGCTTGCTTCCCAGACAAGGGCGCACGAGAGCAGCCGCGCGCTCGTCCCCGAAGCCGGCCGTGCGCGAAAGCGCCGCAACGACGTTGTCAGTCTTCGAGGCAAGCTGGGTCTCGTAAACGAGATGCTGCCAGGGGGCGACTCCTTGCGAGGACGGCTCCGCCCAGGTGGGGGCCACACGGCACGCCGCAGGCTCTTTCACCTCGACGATGCGCGCGCGGGCGAAAGAGTGCTTCTCCTCCGTCAGCTCGATAGCGAGCACGTCGCCCGGTGCGCCGCCTTCGACGAACACGGCCTTCCCGCTCGCGAGATGCGCGACCGCCTCGGGGCCGAATCCCATGCGCTCGATCGTTACGATTTCTCCCATGCCCTTGCCCGTTCTCCCTCATTTTCGATATCGATGTTTGCGATTCACCCATGATAGCGTATAATTCCTGGGTTGTGCCCCTGTAGCTCAGGGGATAGAGCGTCTGCCTCCGGAGCAGAAAGCCACAGGTTCGAATCCTGCCAGGGGCACCAGAGTAGAATGAAAACGCCAGGCCGCAAGACCTGGCGTTTCTTATTGCGAGGCTAACCGGATAATACGGCGACAGGTTTAAGACACCCGGCCGTGCTCGACCGAGTAGGTGGCATCTGCGATGGCAGCGGCGCTTGGACGATGGCTCACGAGCAGCACCGTCTTCCCCGCTCGATTGCCGGCGAGCGCCCGCAGCACGGCGGCCTCGTTCAGGGCATCCAGGTTGCTCGTGGGCTCATCAAGCAGCACGAAGGGGGCGTCGTGCAGGAACATGCGCGCGAGGCCCAGCCGCTGGCGCTCGCCGCCCGAAAGCGCGTCGCCCAGCTCGCCCACCTGGGTATCGAGACCCGAAGGAAGCCTGCGAACGAAGTCGGCGATGGAGGCCTTCTCGCACGCCGCCATGATTTCCTTATCGCTCGCGCCCGGTTTCGCGAAGGCAAGGTTGTCGCGAACGGTGCCCGCGAACAGGTGCGTCTCCTGCGTCATGAAACCCTCCACCTGGCGCAAGCTCGCGGTGGCTACGCGGCGAACGTCGTGCCCCGACACTTCGATGGCGCCACTATCGACGTCCCAGAAGCGCATGAACAGTTTGAGCAGGGTCGACTTCCCTGACCCCGAGCGACCCGCGATGCGAACCACCTGACCGGGCCTGATACTCAACTCGACATCGGAGAGCACGCACGCATCGCCGTACGAGAAGTCGGCATGGCTTGCCGCGGCACCGTCGAACCCGTCAAGTGACGCGCCTTCTTCTATCTCCTCGGTCTGCGGGCTCTCGTCGAGCACATCGAGCACACGAGCGCCCGATGCGAGCGTCTGCTGCAGCGTCGAACCCAGGTTCGCCACGGCGATGACCGGGCCGAACGACGACATGAGCGCCGCACACGCAATCGCCGCCGGACCGAAGGCGATCATCCCGCCGTTCGCCAGGTGCATCGCCGCAAGCAGCATGCCCATATCGAGCGCGAGCACCACCGCACCCGTCGCCGCCATGGCCGCCGCCGTGCGATCCTTCAGGCGTCCTTCCACCTTGGCGAGGCTGCCCATGCGGCAAGCCAGCTCGTGTGCGCGGTCGGCGGCGCGCCCGAACTGCAGCGTTTCGCGCAGACCGCGCAGGCTGTCGAGCACGAACGCGTTCATGGAGCCGATGGCGTCGCGCACCTCGCGCCCGCCCGTGCCGCTCGCCTTCGACGAGATCCACGGCACCGCAATGCCCACGACCGCATAGGAGAAGGCCGCGTAGAGGGCCAAAAGCGGCGAGAGCGTCGCCGTGAACGCCACCATGACGACCGACACGACAAGGGCAATCGCTGCGGGCGAGAGCGTGTGCGCATAGAACACCTCGAGAAGCTCGATGTCGCCTGTGAGCAGGGACACAAGGTCACCCTTGTCGCGGCCCTCGAGCTTTGCGGGCGCAAGCGTGCGCATCTTGCCGAACACCTTGTCACGCACAAGCGCGAGGATCTTGAACGCCAGGTAGTGGTTGCACAGCTGCTCGCCGTAGCGAAGCGGCCCGCGGACCACGCCGCACACGACCACGAGCGCGCACGCCGCGCCCATGGGGAGCGCACCCCACACGCCCGCCGCGCCGAGCAGGCCGTACGCTGCGAACACAGTGAGGAAGATCGCCGCGAGAAAGCCGAGCACGCCCAGCACGATGGCAAGCGCCATCACGGGAAGAAGCGGGCGCGTAAGCCCCACAAGCCGCGCCATGATGGAGAAATTGGAGCGGCGGCGCGGCGCTGCGGTGCCCGACGCCCCACGTCGGTCGGTACCCGCGGCGCAAACCGGCTCACCGGCTTCGCCCGGCATCTCCAGAGCGTCCACGCCCGAAACCGCGCTCGGGGTCACCGCGCTCGAGGCGGCATCCCCGTCGCTCTGCGCGAACGCCTCCAACTGCGACTGGCTCTCCCACAGCCGCGCATAGGCGCCTTCCCGTGCGAGCAGCTGGGAGTGCGTGCCATGCTCCGCGAGTTTTCCCTGCTCAAGGACATAAATCGCATCGGCTTGCTCGATTGCCGACAAGCGGTGCGAGATCATGATGACCGTGTGGCTGCCCGCAAGCTCGCTCGCGGCTGAAATGATAGCGGCCTCGCTTTCGGCGTCGATATTGCTCGTGGCCTCGTCGAAGATGTAGATGGGCGAATCGTGCAGCAGTGCCCGGGCGAACGCCAGGCGCTGGCGCT
Source organism: Ellagibacter isourolithinifaciens (assembly GCF_008831035.1). Classification (GTDB taxonomy): domain Bacteria; phylum Actinomycetota; class Coriobacteriia; order Coriobacteriales; family Eggerthellaceae; genus Ellagibacter; species Ellagibacter isourolithinifaciens. Next base: position 10,785 of record NZ_WAJR01000019.1, read on the forward strand.
GGCCGCCCGAAAGGTTCGCTCCCTCGGCTGCAATCTCCATGTCGAGCCCACCTGATTCGCGCACAAAACCCGCCAGCCGGCACTTCGCGAGGGCCCTCCACAGCTCCTCGTCGCCCGCGTCGGGCTTGGCAAGCAGCAAGTTCGAGCGAAGCGTTCCCTTGAACACGTAGCTCGAAAAAGGCACCGTGGTGATGGTCTTGCGCAGCGACTCGGCCGAGATATCGCGCAAATCGATCCCGCCAATGCTGACCTCGCCCGTATAGCGCGCGTTCGTGCCCGACAAAATGCCCGCAAGCGTCGACTTGCCCGAACCGCTCTCGCCCGTCACGCCGATGAAGCTGCCGCACGGCGCCGAGAAGTCAACCCCCTCAAGCACCTGGCGCTTCCCGTCGTAGGAGTACCCGACACCGCGGCATTCCACGCGCGCATCGTGCGGATCGACCTCGCAGGCGCCGTCGACGGGCAGGGGCGCATCGAGGATTGCATACATCTTCTCCGCCGCAGCCATGCCGCCCATGGCCGTGTGGAAGAACGAGCCCAGCGTGCGCATGGGGATGAAGAACTCGCTCGACAGAAACACGATGGAGAAAGCCGCCGCGAACGTCGCCGCGCCGCACGAGAACTGCCACAGCACGGCGACCATTCCCACCGCCGCGCCGCCGAACGCAAAGAGATCCATGACAGTGATCGAGTTCAACTGCATCGTGAGCAGGCGCATCGTCGCCTTGCGGAAGCTCTCTGCCGCCCCGTTCATCTCCTCGTGCTTGCGCGCGTCGGCGGAATAGATCTTGAGGGTCGTGAGGCCCTGGATCGCTTCGAGGAACATGCTGCCCAGATCGGTGTAGCTGCCCCAGTAGTTGCGCATGGTACGGCGCGCAATTTTCTGCACGCAGACGATGGATGCGGGAATGAGCGGCACGCACACGAGCAGCGCCACGGCAGCGGGAAGCGACAGGGGCGAAAGCGCCACGAACAGCGTCAAGGGGGCGAGCAGGGCGTAGAAAAGCTGCGGCAGGTATTGGCCGAAGTAGCTCTCGAGCTGCTCGGTGCCCTCGACGCTCACCTGCACGGCGACGGCCGTCGCCACAGTCTCGCTGTAAGCGGGCCCGAGCGCTGCGAGCTTGTCGTAGACCTGCTGGCGGATGGAACATTTCGCGCAAGAAGCGGCCTTACGGCCCATGCGCTGCGCCGCCGTCTGGCACACCATGCGCACTACGATTGCCGCCGCCGACGCCGTAAGCACACCAATCGCCATGCCTGCGTCAGCCGCGCCCTCGAGCGTCGCCTGCAAGAACAGGCCGATGACCACGAACAGCGCGATATTGCACGCAAGGGCCACCCATTGAAGCGCCACGTCGGCGACGATGAACTTGACAGCGCCCGGCACCATCGAAAGCAAACGTTTATCGAACACGTCTTCCCCGTTTTCATTCATGCGAAGCTTGAAAGTTATACGTGGCTAATGGTAACCCACGAGATACTTTTTGTGGGGAGAAAGGCGGAATGACTACTCAGGCGGCACAAAACACCTGTTAGGAAAGCCGCAGTTCGCCTGCAATCGCATATGCCCACGTCCCGATACACAAAGAGGGTTGAAGCCGCCGCACGCTGAGCGAGCACACGGCGCGGGACCGCCTGGGCACGCTCGACGCCACCACCTGAGGCTGCGGGCGCGGCGGGACGCTGCCACCAACTTATTCCGCAGCTATGCGTGCGTGGTCTTGCCGCATTCCTCGTAAATGCGCGTGACCTCGAGCTCGTATTGCTTGCGCGCTCCCTTCACCACCGTGTCCAGGATCAGGCCGCACGAGAACGACATCATCCCCAAGAAGATGAACGCCACGGCCAAAAGCGCGGTCGGCAGCTTCGGGACGAGCCCCGTATGAGCGAACTCCCAGATCACAGGCACGCCGAACAGAAGGCCGACCACGCACAGCAATAGGCCCAGAAGCGAGAAGAGCGCGAGCGGGCGGTAATCTTTGAACAGCGAGAGAATCATCATGAGCACCTTCATGCCGTCGGAGAAGGTATTGAGCTTGCTTTCGGAGCCCTCGGGACGGTCGCGATAATCGATAGGAACCTCAGCGATGCGCCATCGCTTGTCGACCGCGTGGATCGACAGCTCCGTCTCGATCTCGAACCCCGGCGAGAGCACCGGCATCGACTTCGCGAACACCTCGTTGTAGGCGCGATACCCCGTCATGACGTCGGAGAACTCGAACCCGTAGATCGCCTTGATGAGGAAACGGACGAGATTGTTTCCAAAGCCGTGGAAGGCGCGATCGTTTTCCTCGCCGTAAGTGCCGTTTGACAGACGGTCGCCCACCACCATGTCGGCCTCGTCGTTCATAAGCGGCGCCAAAAGCTCGGGCGCGGCCTCGGCGGGATAGGTGTCGTCGCCGTCAACCATAATGTAGTAGTCGGCGTCGATATCGCGCATCATCTGACGCACGACGTTGCCCTTCCCCTGGCGACGCTCGACGCGAACCTGCGCACCATGCTCGCGCGCGATGTCGCCCGTGCCGTCGGTGGAGTTGTTGTCGTAGACGTAGATTGAAGCGTCGGGCAAGACGCGCTTGAAGTCGTCGACCACCTTCGCGATAGTGAGCGCTTCGTTGTAGCAGGGAATGATGACGGCAACGGAGGGCTTCCCCGTGCGATCGGTGGTGTTATCGGCAGCCTCAAGGCTCATGTAGGTACTCCTCGCGAATACGTGCATTGCGACGCGCCGCAGCGCGCAACTCAAAACTTCTAACCAGTGAATGCTAGGGGATGAAAGCCCGAACCGAGGCGGCGTCAAGGGAAAAACAGGGAATCAGAGGAGAACGCGCCGCGAGCAGCTCGCTGTGATAGAGTTCACGCGGGCTGAAACCGCCTGCGCGCGAGACTTGAGCGCGCTTATTGGGACCGCATAGGGGGCGCACGCTTGAGACGCGCGCTCGAAAGGCACTCGGATATCGTGAAGAAACTTATCGCACAGCTTATGAAATTCGGCGTCGTCGGCGTGGTCGCCTTCATCATCGACTACGGCCTGCTCGCTCTTTTGACGGAAGTTTTCGGCGTGAACTACCTGGTGAGCGCCACGATTTCTTTCACCGCGTCCGTCATCTTCAACTACCTGGCCTCAATGCGCTACGTTTTCACCCACAAAGAGGGGATGAGCCGGCGCCGCGAGTTCATCATCTTCGTGACCTTGTCGGTGATCGGCCTTATCATCAACAACCTCTGCATGTGGGCAGGCGTCGAGCTCGCGCATATCCACTACCTCATCACCAAGATCGGCGCCACGTTCATCGTCATGGTGTGGAACTTCGTCACGAGGAAGATCTTCCTCGATGGCGGAGACGCGCCCGCCGAAACGCCGAGCGAGAGCTAGACCACAGCGTTTACGATGGAAACTATGGAACACACTGGCGAAATGGACAACGAGCTCGCGCAGCAGCCTACCACGCCCGAAGGGGCATCGGGGGTTGCGCGCAAAGATGCTCCCGAACAGGTGCTTGCCGACACAAACGAGGGCTCGCCCGACGACGCATCCGAGCAGCAGCCCGGGGCCAGCACCCCCGACGACGCAACGCGCCCGACGGTCATCGTGATGCACGCCTCCGTCGGCTCGGGCCATCGCAGCGCGGCGAACGCTGTCGCGCAGGCGCTCGAGCTTTTGCGCGACGACCCGTCCCTTCGCGATGGTGTCCCTTGCCCTGAGGACCTGAATGTCGAAGTGCTCGACGTGCTCGGCTTCGGCCGCATGCGCATGAACGGCGACAAGATGGCGTCGATGTTCACCGGCCCGACGCGCCCCATCTACGACCTCACCTGGCGCTACACCCTCACGGGGCGCCTTCTGTGGGCAGGCGGCACCGCCTGGTCGCGCATCATGTTCCCCCGTTTCACCGAGCACGTGCGCAAAACCAAGCCCCTCGCCATCGTCTGCACGCACATCACCGCCGCCAACGTCGCCGTCGGCGCGCGCATGATCACCGGGCAGTCCTTCCCCATCGTATGCGTCCCCACCGATTACGAGACGGAGGGCATGTGGCCCCATCTGCACAGCGACCTTTTCTGCGTCGCAAACGAGTCGATGGCCGAGACCCTGCGCCCGCGCAAAGTGCCCGAAGAACGCATCACAATCACGGGCATCCCCGCGCGGCCCGCGTTCCGCAAGACCTACGACAAGGCCGCAGGGCGCGAGAAGTTCGGACTGCCGCAGGACAAGCGCATCGTACTGGCGCTCGCGGGCGCGTATCTCCCCACGCCCTACGTACGCTTTCGAGAGGCGCTTGACAAGATGCTTCCCTACCTGCACCGTTTCAAGAACACCCACCTCGTGATCGTGGCGGGCGCCGACGCGGAATACGCCGCCCATCTGCGACGGGAATGCGAGGAGCTGGGAATTTTAAACGCCACGGTGCTCGAGTACGTGGAAGGCATGGCCGAGCTCATGGCCGCGAGCGATCTTGTGATTTGCAAGCCGGGCGGGCTCACCGTGACCGAGTGCCTCTGCGCGAAGGCGCCCATGATCCTGCTCGGGCGCGCCTATGGCCAGGAGAACATCAACGTGCGCATGCTGACCTCGCTCGGTGCCGCCCTGCACGTGACGACCGCGCGCGAGCTCGTCGGAGCGATGGGGCATGTCGATACGAACCCCGCCATCGTGGAGGCGATGCTCACGCAGGGCTCCTTCCTGCGCCGCCCGAACGCGGCAATCGACATCGCTCGCAACGCATTGCGCCTGGCCGCAGCCGAGCCGAGCACTGATGCACGTATGCGCAAGAAGCACTTCCTCCACTTCTACTGGGGGCACACCCCCGCACACATCCGCTAATGCACTCGGCATCGCGCCGAGATGGAAAGGAACAACCGAACGATTATGGCTTCATTCGACGATCTGGGGCTTAGCCCCAAGGCGCTTGCCGCCGTCGCGTCCCTCGGCTACGAAGAGCCGACCCCCGTGCAAGAACGCGCGATCCCGCTTGTCCTCGAAGGACACGACATCATTGCCGCCGCGAAGACGGGAACAGGAAAAACTGCCGCTTTCTCGCTTCCCTCGATGGATAAGCTCGGGCATGCGAAGGGTGAGCGCGGGCCGCTCATGCTCGTCGTCACCCCGACGCGCGAGCTCGCCGCACAGATTGCAGAGGTCTGTGAGGCCGTGGCGAAATCGACCCACCACCGCGTGCTTTCCGTCGTGGGCGGCGTGTCGTATAACCCGCAGATCAGCGCCCTGAAACGCGGAACCGACGTGCTCATCGCCACGCCAGGGCGCCTGATCGACCTCATGGAGCAGAAGGCTGCGCATCTCGATCGCGTGGAGGTGCTCGTGCTCGACGAGGCCGACCGCATGCTCGACATGGGCTTTCTGCCGTCGGTGAAAAAGATCGTCGCCGCCACGCCGAAAACGCGCCAAACGCTTTTGTTCTCCGCCACCATCGACCGCTCGATCGAGGGGGTTGCGGGCACGTTCTTGCGCGACCCCGAAGTGGTGGAGATCGCGCACAAGGGCGAGACCGCCGACACGGTCGACCAGTGCATCGTGCATGTGCCGCAGGTGCTCAAGGCCGACCTCCTGCGCGCGACGATCGCTGCATGGGGGCACGAGCGCGTCATCGTGTTCGCCCGCACGCGCAGCCGCGCCGACGCGACGTGTCGCCGCCTGAAGCGCGCTGGGTACTCGGTGGAAGCCATCCACTCGAGCCGCACGCAGAACCAGCGCCGCCGTGCGCTCGAGAACTTCGCAGCCGGGACGACCGACATCCTGGTGGCCACCGACGTGCTCGCCCGCGGCATCGATGTCGACGAGGTGAACTACGTCGTGAACTACGATTTGCCCATGCAGGCTGAGGATTACGTGCACCGCATCGGGCGCACGGGGCGCGCAGGCGCGAAGGGCCGCGCGATTTCCTTCGTCACGCCCGAGACGAAGGAAGCGCTCTCCGACATCGAGAAGTTCACGAAGCGCGAGATTCCCGAGGTGCGCATCGAGGGCTTTGACGAGGAAGCGTGCGCCGTGGCCGCCGCCGAACGCGCCACGAAGGCCGCAGCGAAACGCGACCCCGACATCGCCGAGGCGAAGCGCGAGATGGACAAGCGCGAGAAGAAAAAGAAGAAGGCGCAGGCCCGCGCCGCCGAGGAGCGCGAGGAAGCGCGCAACGGGGACGGCGGACGCAGCGGGAAGGCATCGGGCAAGGGCGCCAAAACTCACAACAGCAAGAAGACATCGCATGCTAACGGGCAGCGCACCCGCAAGAGCTCGCCTGAGACGAGCAGGCCCGCCAAGGGCGCGAAGGCGCAGGCCGAGCGTTCGCGCAAGCCGCAGGGTGGAGCCACACGCAAGCAAGCGCAGTCGCAGAGCGGGAATTCCCGCAAGCAAGCGGGCGCCACGAAGCCGAAGGGAGACTTCCGCCCCGGCCGCGCACACCGCGCCGAGGTGGCTCGCCAGCACAGCAAACGCCGCTAGGCGCTTTCGCCTCTGGAGCGCAAGCGCCTATGCGCTCCAGAGGTAGCCGACGCCGCGCACGGTTTCCAGACGTTGTGCCAGCTCAGGGCCAAGCTTCGCGCGCACGCGCCTCACGTGGACATCGACCGTGCGGCTGCCGCCGTAGTAATCGAAGCCCCACACGCGGCGCAGGAGCGCATCACGGGAATACGTGCGGCCAGGATGCGTCACCAAAAATGCGAGCAGCGCATACTCCAAATACGTGAAGTCGAGCGGCTCACCGTTCACCTTCACCTGATAGGTCGCCAAATTGATCGTCATGTTGTCGACGGAGATGTAATCCGAGGTGGAGCCCTCGTTGCCAGGCCACAAAAGCTGGCGGATGCGGGCAGCGCATTCCTCGGCGGATGCGCCATGCACCACGAAGTCCGCCTTGATCTGCACGGGAAGGCGAAACTCGGACAGCTGCGCCTCGTTCACGATGACGAGCATCGACGTGGAGCCGTCTTCCACCAAAAGCGACTCGGCCTGCGCCACCGTGTCGAGCGCATCACCGCGAGCCTCGTAGATCACGAGGTCGTGCGAGGGATGCTGGGCGAGCAGCTTCTTGAACTGCGCAGACGAACCCGCCACCACGTCAACATCGAGCCCCGAGAGCACGGACTGGAACTTATGGGCGTTGTCGAGACTGTCGGCGATGAAAAGAACCGTCTTCCTTTGCATCATGGCTCAACCTTTCCCGCATGCAGAGCGCACATCTAGAGGACCTCGAGGTAGCGATTGCGTTCCCATTCGGAAACGGTGCCCTGGTATTCGTTCCACTCGGCGCGCTTCGTCTCCACCAGATAGCCGTGGATATGCTCGCCGAGCGTCTTTTTCATGAGCTCGGACTCGGCGAAGAGCTCCACCGCCTCGCCCAGGCTCTCAGGCAGCGTGCGGACACCCTGTTTGCGCAGGTCCTGACGCGAAAGCTCGAACAGGTCGAGACCCTCGGTCGGATCTTGCAAGGGCAGCTCCTCTTCAATGCCGGCAAGGCCTGCGGCAAGCATGCAGGCGAATGCCAAATACGGGTTCGCCGCCGGGTCGGGGTTGCGCAGCTCCACACGGCACGCGACTTCGCGATTCGGACGATATGCGGGGATGCGCACGAGCGTCGAGCGGTTGCGGGCTCCCCAGGAAATGTAGGTGGGCGCCTCCCCGCCGGAAACCAGGCGCTTGTAGGAGTTCACGTACTGATTGGTGATGCAGCAGAACTCGGGAGCGTACTTTAAAAGACCGGCGATGTAGTGTTTCGCCAAATCGGAAAGGTTGTAGCCGAGCGGATCGTTCGGATCGAAGAAGGCGTTGTTGCCATCGAGGTCAAACAGGCTCTGGTGCACGTGCATGCCCGATCCGGGGGCATCGGCTAAGGGCTTGGGCATAAACGACGCGTACACGCCGTGCTTCATGGCGATTTCCTTCACGACCAGCTTATAGGTCATCACGGCGTCGGCCATGGAGAGCGCGTCGGTGAAACGCAGGTCAATCTCGTGCTGGGAAGGACCGTTCTCGTGGTGGGAGTACTCCACCGGAATGCCCATCTTCTCCAGGGTGAGCACCGTGTCGCGGCGCAGGTCAGAGGCATAGTCGAGGCTCGTCAGATCGAAATACCCGCCGTGGTCGAGTACCTCGGTGGAATGCTGGTCCTTGAAGTAGAAGAACTCGAGCTCGGGCCCGACGTTGAGCACGTAGCCCATGTCGAGCGCACGCTGGACCTCGCGCGCGAGCACCTGGCGCGGGTCGCCCTCGAAGGGCTTGCCTTCGGGCGTGCGGATGTCGCAGAACATGCGACCGACGGCGTTGCTTTCGGGGCGCCACGGAAGCACCTGGAAGGTCGAGGCGTCGGGGAAGGCGAGCATGTCGCTTTCCCGCGTGCGGCAAAAGCCCTCGACGCAGCTGCCGTCGAAGCCCATGCCGTCATCGAAGGCGTTCTCGAGCTCGCTCGGGATGACGGCGAACGACTTCATGTTGCCGAGAACATCGGTAAACCAGAAGCGAACGAAGTGGACATCGCGGCCCTTGATGGTCTTGAGCACGAAATCTTGTTCCGGATTCGATGACATGGCATATGCTCCTTGCGTTCGGTCGTTCTTCGCGGTGTGCCCCGCACCGCTCAAGCGCAGCCGCACAGCAGGCCACGCCCAGTGAATATCCTCCCATTATATCGACTCATGTTTCGATGGGGTTAACAGCTTTGTAAAGCTTCGGCTCCTCCCCTTCGCGTCGGGAAAACGGCGCTTAGTCGGGGCGACATTGCCTGGATATCGTGAATTACGATATCCAGGCATTTGTTTTTCGAACTACCACTTATTCCGCGCTCGCGATACTATGGGGAACATCCAATGGAAGCAAACGCGTTCCCCCGAGGCAACGCGTCCCAGGAAAGGACATCATCAATGGCAATCAATTTCAAAAAGAAGAAGGCAGCGCTCGTCGCAACGCTCGCCCTCGGCGCAGTGCTCGCATTCGGCTTGGCAGGCTGCGGCGCACAGAGCGCAAGCTCCGACAAGTCGGCAGGCTCTTCCAACGACAAGACCATCACCGTCGCGGCAACCCCCTCTCCCCATGCGGAAATCCTGAACAACGCCGTGAAACCGCTCCTCGAGAAGGAAGGCTACACCCTTGAAGTGAAGGAGTTCACCGATTACGTGCAGCCCAACACGGTGACCGAGGAGGGCGAGGTCGACGCGAACTACTTCCAGCACATCACCTACCTCAACAACTTCAACGAGGAGAAGGGCACGCATCTCGTGAGCGTCGCCGACGTCCACTACGAGCCGTTCGGCCTGTACCCGGGCAAGACCAAGAGCCTCGACGCCCTGACTGACGGCGCGACCGTCGCCGTTCCCAACGACGCCACCAACGAGGCGCGCGCGCTGCTGCTGCTCCAGGATGCCGGCCTCATCACGCTGAAAGACGACGCGGGCATCAACGCCACCACAAACGACATCGTTTCCAACCCGAAGAACCTCCAGTTCAAGGAAGTCGAGGCTGCAACGGTTCCCAACATCGTCGCCGACGTCGACATCGCCTGCATCAACGGCAACTACGCCATCCCCGCAGGTTTCAAGACCACCGACGCGCTCGCAACCGAGTCCGCCACCTCGCTCGCCGCTGAAGCTTATGCGAATGTCCTCGTCGTGAAGGATGGCAACCAGGATTCTGATAAAATCAAGGCTCTTGTGAAAGCACTCACGTCCGACGAGGTTCGCACCTACATCAATGACACCTACGCCGGCGCTGTCGTCCCCGTGTTCTAAGGGACGCCCACAAAGGAGTTAGAAAGCGAATGATAGAGCTAGACCATCTGGAAAAGGTCTACCTCGCTCGCGAAGGCTCACATCGTGCCCTGCATGATGTGAGCCTTACCATTGGCGAGGGAGAGATCTTCGGCATCATCGGCCAGTCGGGCGCAGGCAAGTCCACGCTTGTGCGCTGCATCAACCTGCTCGAGCGTCCCACGTCGGGGCGCATTCTCATCGATGGCGTCGATGTGACGAACTACCAAGGTCGCGACCTGCGACGTCTGCGCGAGGGAATCGGCATGATCTTCCAGAATTTCAGCCTATTCCAGCAGCGCACAGTCCTCGACAACGTAATGTTCCCGCTCACTATTCGCGGCGAGAAGAAAGACCACGCCAAGAAACGCGCCCTCGAGCTGCTCGACGTGGTGGAGCTGGCCGACAAGGCGCATCGTTACCCAAGCGAGCTCTCCGGTGGCCAGCAGCAACGCGTGGCAATTGCGCGCGCCCTCGCGAACAACCCTCGCATCATGCTCTGCGACGAAGCCACAAGCGCACTCGATACGCGCACGACGGTGTCGGTCTTGAACCTGCTCGCAAAGATCAACAAAGAGCTCGGCGTGACGCTCGTGGTGATCACCCACTCCCTCGCCGTGGCGCGCCACATCTGCGACCGCGTCGCCGTGATCGACGAGGGTGTCATCGTGGAGGAAGGCCCAACGCGTCAAGTGCTCGAGAATCCGCAAAGCGAGGCAGCCCGCGAGCTCGTTTCCTTCGACAGCCTGGAGGTGAAGTAGGCCATGTTCGATTTCTCCGCCTTTTTCGCCCAATACGGCAACTTGTTTTTGCAGGGCACCGTCGACACGCTCATCATGACGTGCGTGGCAACCATCTTGGCATACGTCATCGGAATCCCCCTTGGCATCCTTCTGGTGGTGACCAGCCCGAACGGGCTGCGCCCTAACCGAATCGTCTCGACCATCGTCGGATGGATCGTCAACATCGGCCGCTCAGTACCTTTCATCATTCTGCTCGTCGCGCTCATCCCGTTCACACGCTTTATCGTGGGAACTTCGCTCGGCGTGCCGGGAGCCGTCGTGCCCCTTGTGGTGACGGCTGCGCCCTTCGCCGCGCGCATGGTCGAGCAGAGCCTTGAGGAGACCGACGGCGGGCTTGTCGAGGCAGCTCAGAGCTTCGGCGCCTCCAACTGGCAGATTGTGTGGAAGGTATATCTGAAAGAGACGCTGCCCTCGCTCGTGCGCGGCGCGGCCATCACGTTCGTCACGCTGTTCGGGTACTCCGCCATGGCAGGCACCGTGGGCGCCGGCGGCTTGGGCGATATCGCCATCCGCTACGGCTACCAGCGCTTCCAGACCGACGTCATGATCTTCGCTGTGCTTTTGTGCGTTGTGCTCGTCATCGTGTTCCAGGCGGTCGGCGATGTGGCCGCGCGCAAAATCGACAAGCGCCGCAGGTAACCTGCAAGAGTAGCTGGCGCACGCCAGCAAAGACACGCACCATCAAAAGAAGCCGCATCCTCTGGGAGGCGGCTTCTTCATTTTGTGAGATACGCAGTTGGGCTCAACCATCTTCCTGCGATCGCCCGAGGCTCTTCTCGCTATTCGCCTGGTAAAACCTCGGACAGCCCCTTAGATTACGACCCCGTTGCAGTGGTCGATCTCATGCTGAACGATTTGCGCCTCGAAGCCAGAAAACGACTTTTCGCGCGGTGCGAACGATGCATCGAGATAGGCGACCTTTATGCGCTTGTAGCGCGCGCAGGGCCGCACACCCTCAAGCGACAAACAGCTTTCCTCGGTTTGGTACTCACCCGACGCCTCGATGATTTCCGGGTTGTACATGAGCACCGCGCCGCCTGCGCACGCCGCCACGATGATGCGCTTGCGCACACCGATCATATTCGCTGCAAGCCCCACGCATTCGTGCGCGTGCGCAGCAAGCGTGTCGAGCAAGTCCTGCCCCACGGCAGCATCGAGCGGCGTAGCGTCGACGCTCGGAGTCGAGAGCAGCACGGGCATCTTCACGATAGGGCGAATCATCAGGAGTTCCTTTCAAGTGGTTAGCGAGGTGGACTTGAAGCCCACAAAGGCGCGAGAAGCTTCGCGCGCGAAAGATTGGTCGGCCCCGGGGACGCCGGCTTTTGCTAAAAGCTAGTTAGAGGCTTCCTTCACGTCCCCGTCTTCGGGCTCGACATAGACGCCGTCCTGCTTGAAGATGACGTAGAACGTGCGGAAGAACACCTTCACGTCGAGCGCAAAAGACACATGGCGCACATAGTACACATCGAGCTTCAGGCGATCGCGCCAGGGCAGCGAGTTGCGGCCATACACCGCAGCATAGCCCGTGATACCAGGCTTGACCAGAAGTTTCTCACCGTCGTCTCCCTCGTAGAGCTCGGTTTCGCGCCGCAAGTCGGGACGCGGGCCCACAACACTCATGTCGCCTTTGAGCACGTTTATGAACTGAGGCATCTCATCGATCGACGCCTTTCGCATGAACGCCCCGATGCGCGTCATGCGCGGGTCGTCGGCGCCGTTGTAGGTCGAACCGTCTTCCATCACCAGGTCAGGCGCGTTCACCTTCATCGAGCGCAGCTTGTACATCGTGAAGTCGCGGCCGTCCTTGCCCACGCGCGGCGCGTTGTAGAAGATGGGGCCCTTGTCCTCAAAGTAGATGAGCGGAGCGCAAATCGCCACGATAATCAGCACAAACGGCAGCGCGATCAAGCCGATGACAATGTCGCAGACGCGTTTTCCGAAACGCAGGTACATCTAGCGCACGCCCTTCGCAGAAAGCCTTGCGAACACATCGTGGCACATTGCGATCACGTAGTCCGCGTCGTCATCGGAGAGCTTCGTGTGCAGGGGCAGCGTGACCTCGTTTGAGAACTGCGCAAGCGCGTTCGGGAAGTCGGCGATATCGAAGCCGAGGGCTTTATAAGCGGTGAGCAGGGGCAGCGGCTTGTAATGCACGTTGCAGGCGACGCCTTCCTCCCCCATCTCGTTGATAAACGCGTTGCGGAACTCCTGCGAAGCGCCCTCAATGCGCGCGAGCATAAGGTGCCCCGACGATGCGAAGTCATCCCCGTAGTGCTTGATCAAGGAAAACGGCAGGTCGGCAAGCCCGCGCTCGTAGCGCTCGACAATCTCGCGACGGCGAACGAGAAGACCCGGGTAGCGGCGCAACTGCGCCAAACCGAGCGCTGCCTGCAAGTCGGTCATGTTGCACTTCCAACCGCAAAAGGCCACGTCGTATTCCCATGCGCCGACGCGCGTTTTCGCGAGCGCATCTTTCGTTTGGCCGTGAAGCGACATCAGCATAAGGTCGCGATAGAGCTCCTCCGAGTCGAGCCCGGGGATATCGCGCCAGGTGAGCGCGCCGCCCTCGGCCGTGGTGAGATTCTTCACCGCGTGAAAGGAGAACGTCGTGAGATCGGCCGCCTGTCCCGAATGAAGGCCATGGCGCACCGCACCGAGCGAGTGCGCGCCGTCGGCAACGATGGGCACGCGATCGAAGAGCTCCTCGCGGGGCGTGCGCGGGCGCCACTTGCCGCTCACGCTCTCAAGCGCTGCCCGCAGGCGGTCGTAGTCGCACATGACACCCGCCACATCGACGGGGATGACGGCGCGGGTGTTCTCGGTGACGAGGCCCGCCACCTGGTCGTAGTCAATCTCGAAAGAGCCGGGCGCCACGTCACAGAACACGGGGGTCGCGCCCACGTGCACGATCGGGCTCGCTGACGCAGTGTAGGTGTAAGCGCTCGTGATAACCTCGTCACCTGGCCCGATGCCAAGCGCGCGCAGGGCGCATTCGAGCGCCGCCGTCGCGGAGTTGAAGCAGGCAAAGCGCGTCGTGTGGCTGAATTCCGCCAAATCGCGCTCGAACTGCTTGGTCTTCGGACCGGTGGTGATCCAGCCGCTTCGGAGCGCATCGGCCACCTCGTCGATTTCAGCTTGAGAAATATCGGGAGGGGAAAAGGGAATGTTGCGCTTCACGTTCACGAGCATGCCGTCCTTTCGTCGCCCCTTCGCGCACGCCGCCGCTCTGCCGCGCGCGGTCATGGGCCAACAGATTGAGCGCACGTGCGCCCAGGTTACTTCAAGCACTTAATTGTGCAACGAACCTACCCGCTTGATGTGCGCTTAGAGCAAATTGCGTATCAATTCCACTATCGCCTGGTAAGAATGAGCCTGATCGAACTGGCGGCACGCAATGTCGCGCGCCTTCGCCCCCATGATCTTGCGCGACGAGGAGTGCGCGGCAAGCTTCACGATTGCCTGGGTGAGCTCGCTCGCGTTTCCTGGGGCGACATTCACGCCGAAGCCATCCGCCTCCACCTTCGAGCAGAACTCAGGGCTCTCCCCCGTGTTGATCATGGGAATGCCCGCAGCCAGGTAATCGCCGATTTTCGTGACGATACTCTGGGCGGCGCCATGCACAAGCGAGTTGACCGTGATGTCAGACGCGGCGAGCCAGGCTGCCATGCGATCGTAGGGGGTGTAACCAAGGAAATCGACGGGCGCGCCAATCGAGCTCGCGAGCTCGGTGAGCTTATCGCGGTCGGGACCATCGCCCAGGATCTTCACGCGCAAGCCGCTCACCTGCGACTCCGCGAGCTTTGCAGCTTGAACGAGGGTCGAGAGGTCGTAGCTTGCGCCGAGCGTGCCCGCATAGGTCACCCAGAACTCGCCCGCTGGTTTCACGACCGCGTCTGCGTTCTCGCGCACGCCCTCGTCGAACGCGGCAAGGTTGTTCCCCACGTACACCGTCACGCGCTCATAAGGTTCCTCACGATCGGCGGCGGGGCGCGCGGCGTACTCGTCGGAGGTTCCCACCGCGCCCGAGAGCAGCTCGTAGACGCGATGCGCGTCGCGCGCGAACGGTCGGAAGGCGATGTCGCTCACGACCGGCACATTCACGACCATGCGCATGGCCTCGGGCCACAGATCGTTCACGTCGGCAACGAAGGGAATGCCATGCTCGTGCGCCGTCTCCGCGCACACGCGGGCGACGTCGTTGGGCGGAATCTCGGCGTAAATGAGATCGAACGCGCGGGCGTCGGCGGCGAAGCGCTCCGTGAGCATGCGACGCAGATTCTTCGCAGCCTTACGGTGGCTCATGATGCGCGCGAGGTCGAGGTTCTTCTTGTAGCCAGGCTCGGGAATGAAGACGACGCGATACGGAAGGTCGCGATAGCACGCCTTCTCAACGTCGCGCTGGGCCTTCTCCCAATGCTGAAACGACGAGGTGAACAGCGTCACGTCGAAGCCCTCGCGCACGAGCAGCTCCGACAGGAAGCGAAAGCGCGTGTAGCCGCGCGTTTCGTCGCCGAGCTTCACGCCCATGGTGACGACGGCGATGCGCTGCTTGCGGGCAGGCGCGTGGTGTGTGTTCGATAATGTGTTCATGGTTCGGAAGTATAGCAGCACCGACGGGAACGCCCGCCCTCGAACTTGCGAAAGCGGGCGTATCACGGTTTTTTGTTCGCGCTGGCAGATTCCCTGATCGACAAGACGAGGGCAGCCGATAGGACGAGGGCGGCTAATCCGAAGAAACGCCGCCCTCGAAGCTATATGCCGCCTACCCCTTCGAAGCGTACACCACGTTATCGGCGGCGTTTTCCCAGGCGGGAAGCTTGAAGATGCGGAAGCCCCGCTGCCGCAGCGCCTCGCATTCCCCTGCCGCGGCATCGCCAACGGAAAGTGCCCCGTTCGGGCATGCGTTCACGCAGTAGGGAAGCTCGCCCTCCGCCAGCCGCCCGCCGCAGCGCACGCAGCTCTTCGACCAGATGGGAATCCAGCTCATGTGCAGGTCGGGCCACACCCCCGCGGGCCGATCAATGCCCTCGCCGCTACCTTCCGTGCGCACCGTCAGCCAGAATTTCTCATCCGGGAGGCCGTTTCCCACCTTGCAAGCAAGGGAGCAGGTCCAGCATCCCGTGCATCGCTGCAGGTTCACCAGAATCGTCTTCTCATCCATGTCGCTCCCCTATTCCTCGACCTTGCGCACATCGCATGCGCAATCCCAAATCGTATCCCAGGCACCCGCCATGCCGCCGATGCCGCCGGTGCCGAACCCAGGCTGGAAACCGCCGATCGCTCGCACGCAACTGTCCCAATGTTTGGACACGTCGTTGAGGGTATAGTCGCTGCCGAGCGCTGGGATGAGCTCGGAGTACATGCCATCCTCGAACGCGTCATGGCGCCAACCGAACCAACACTGCACGGTTCCCGGGGGAATCTGCTGGTCGAGTTTCATCTCGATGGTCACATGCCCGCGCTCGTTGTAGATTTCCACCTTGTCGCCGTCTTTGATGCCTTCCGCCTGTGCGTCCGCCGGGTTCATGCGGCCCGTCGGATACCCGCCCGACAGATCGGCCATGACCGGGTCGTCGGTGAACATCGACTGCATGAAGAAGCGCTGGCGGCCGCTGAAGAAGTGATACCTCCCCTTCGCGGTTCCGTTCCCCAAGCTCATCGGCGTGGGAGCCTCAAGCGGCTCGCGATACGCGGCCATCTGCGCCCCGACGGGAAGCAGTCGCTCGCAGTAGAATTCAAGGCGCTTGGAGGGCGTGTTGAACTGCAGCCCCATGAACGGATCCCAGTTCACCGGGGGCGTTGCCGCGCGCACGAGCTTCTCCTTCTTCAGGCGCTCGTAGGTGAGCGGCGGCTGGATCCCCGCGATCATCGGCCACTTCGACTGGATGCGCACCTCGATCCATTCCTCCGCCGTCTTATCAAAGTACTCGCCCAAGCCCACGCGCTTCGCAAGCTCGCTGTAGAGGAACGTGGGGTCGCGCGCCTCGCCCTGCGGCTCGATCGCCGGCTCCTGCAAGACGATGTGGTTGTACGCCGCCGACGCCACCAACTCATAGCGCTCGAACGGCATGCAGTCAGGCAGCACGTAGTCGGCATACTGGCCTGTGTCGGTCATCCAGATGTCCACGTCGACGATGAGCTCCATCTGCGGGAATATCTCGTCGATCCACAGACCGCGGTTCGGGCAGTTGTGCACCGGGTTGCCCGCGATCACCCAAAACGCTTTGATCGGGTACGGCTCCTGGCTTTTCACCTGGTTGATGAACTCGTTTTGACGCAGCATCTTCGCCTTGTAGCCCTCGCGGCCAAGCGGCATGGTGATGGGCGTGTCGTTGAAGATCATCGGGAAGCCGGCCGGCAGCATCTCACTCGTGACGCCGGCGCCGGGGCGGCCCAAGTTGCCCGTCAGCATGCCGAGCAGATAGAACGAGCGGTAGCTTTCGCCCTGGTTCTGATAGCGAAGTCCCAGCGCGCCGAAGATGTAGGCATTCGGGGCTGCGACGTACTCGTCGGTAAGGCGCCTAACCACTTCGGGAGCGACGCCCGTGACGCCCTCCTGCCACTCGGGCGTATAGCTTGCCACATGCTCGCGCAGGCACGCGAACGCCGTCTTGCATGCCACGCCGCCGACTTCATGCACGCCGTCGAGTTCCATACGCGCCACAGGAGACGCCTGCTCACCCGGGGTCATGGGCGCCGCAGCTTCGGCGTCGGCATCCCACACCAGGTAGTTTCCTTCCGCATCGCGAAGGAACTCGCCCGTATCGTCGCGCACGAGGAACGGCGCCACCGTGTAGGACAAAAGGAAGTTCTCGTTGTAGCGCTTGTCCTGAATGATGAGGTTCGCCATGGTAAGGGAAAGGGCTGGGTCGGAGCCTGGCTTCACAGGGATAAACTCGTCGGCAAAGCCCGCCGTGCCGTCGAACAAAAGCCCGATATCGACGATCTTAGCGCCGTTCGAACGCGCCTCCACCAGGTGCTTTGCAATGCGCTGCTGATTTTCGATGGGATTGGCGCCCCACACAATGATGTAATCCGACGTATCGAAATTTGCCGGATCGGTCGTCATGTACTTGTAGAAATCGCCCATGTCGAAGAACGCCGCGTAGAACGGCCCGTTGTCGAGGCCGTACCCCTGAATGGGGTCGGTCGCGCCCCAAAGCCCCATGAACCGCGAGCTCAGCACAGCAGCAAGTCCCTGCGAGGGCGGCACCGACGCCACCACGTCCCACATGGCAAGCGACTCGGGGCCGTAATCGTCGCGCAATTGCAGAAGCTTCGCGGCGATTTCGTCGAGCGCCTGGTCCCAGCTGATTTCCTCCCACTTACCCTCGCCGCGCTCGCCCGCACGCTTCAGCGGATGCAGCAGGCGCTTCGGATTGTACGGCTGACGGCACGACATAATGCCCTTTTGACAGATATAGCCCTCGTTCGCCTCCGCGCCAGTGTAGCTCGGCTTTTCGGTGCGCACGATCTTGCCGTCTTTGACGATCGTCTTGATCGCGCAGAATTCATGATCGCCCCACCCAGGACAACAGGTGTAGACGAACGACTCCCCTTGCGTCATGATTAGGCTCCTCTCGTTTTCTCCCTCTTGGCGACGCCCCATCCCAAATGCTCGACGCAAGATGTACCCAACTTGCGGCAGGCAGAATAGACGGCTCTCATTCACCCTGGGCTCATTATGAAAAGGAATTACAGCAACCGAAAGAAGCCTATAATTGTCTTTTATGCAACGTTTGGTTGTGCACGAGAGCGAGCACGCATGAACATCGAGACAATCCGATACTTTGAAGAGGTCGCCCGGGCGGAATCCTTCTACGGTGCCGCAAAACGACTCGCCGTGTCCCAGCAGGGATTGAACAAGGCGATTACCTCGCTTGAGCGCGAGCTATCGACAAAGCTGCTCGAACGAAGCCGCAAAGGCGTCACGTTAACGCCAACGGGAAAGAGCTTTCTCGCGTTTGCGCAGAAGGTAACTGCGGACTACGGGGAGTTTCTCGATGCGCTTTACAACCCCGATGAGGAACAGAAACGGGAAGAAGACCCCTTCAATATCCATGTCACGCATTACTCGGCGCAAATAGCCTCGGCGACGCAGGCGTACGTCGACCTGCTCGCGCAGTGCTCGTATATCGAGGAGCCTTTCGAGAAAATCGTCTCGCGCACATGCCTCTCGGACGGCACCGACCTCGGATTTGTCGACCTTCACGCCAACAGCGCGCTCGAGCTCATCGCGAGCACGGAGCTTGCGTTCGACCCCGTCCTTCGCACGCAATTGGGAATCGTGTGCCATGCGGCGTCATCGTACGCCCGAAGAGAGTCCCTTCGTCGACGCGAGGTGGCGGGCGCACCCTGCGCGACAGACGCTTCACGAGAAGCGGCGCAGCAGATCGAGTGGCTGTTTCGCGATTATCCGCTGCGGAATGTGAGAATGAGCGTCGCAAGTCCGCGCATGCTCATCCGCTTCGTCCATTCGCGCGATGACGCTGTGGCTTTTTTTGACTCGTTCAGCTATCGCCTAGCGCTCGAAGACGCAGCCATGCCAACAGACGGCCTCGCCTTCGTTCCCCTATCGACCCCGGAATCGATGAGCTACGTGGGGTTTCTTTACCCCAAGCATATTCGCCAAAAGCCACGCGTGCGACACGCCGTGAGATTGCTCAATCGGTATCTTAAGGAGAATCAAGCCGACTACCTGGCGCAATACCCCGTGTAGAGGAAGCGTCACCCCCCGACCCGCCCTTTTCCCACTGACTTTCTTCTTAAAAAACAGGGTACGTGGCATTTTGGTTTGTGGTGCGTCAGAGGCATCACCGAAACCGCGTGCCGATGGTTCGTCATCCCGTGGCACATCAGGGGTATCGCCGAAGTCGTCACGCGCCCTCGAGAAACGGGTTGACTCGCCAACATCCAGAACGCCGTCTTTACGCCACCCTGCCTTTCCACCACCCTTCTTCTCGAAAAACAGAGCGCGGTGGACAATAATCGGCGATATGTGAGTCCTCGGGTCCGAAGGAAACCGTTCGCTCGCGTTTCTGCCGGCATTTCCCCAGGTTAGTTTTTTCAAAAGGAAGTTAGCCTTCCGACACTCCTCACATATCGGCGATTTATGTCCACGGCAAGCCGATTTCAAGAAAGAAAGAGGGACGACCGATTGGCATTAGCCGAAGCTTTGAGGAAGCAATCTTGTTCCATGGTGGACGAAGTCCAGAGGCAGGCTTCTTGAGCGCGCAATAGCAGCCGAGGACGAGAACTGCCTATTGCGAAATTCGCGACGCTTGCCGAGATGACCGCGAGCCGCCCACCGCGCAGTCGAGAAGCGCCCGCTGAGCCTTACGATTTACGCGCTCCATGCGCAATCGCACGCCAAGCCCCTTCGCCACCTGATATGCGAGTTGGTCCAATCCAGGAATGCTTGTCACCTGGCTCTTTGTAGCCGTGATAACCGTGAAGCCAAGGGACGAAAGGGCATTTCGCCGTCTCGCATCGTGCGCAATCTTCTGCGAACCAGTGTGAAACATGTCGCTATCGTACTCGACGCAAAGACTCGCTGTCGGCCATAGCAAATCGCACCTGAACTGCCGTCCGTATGCAACCCTCCAATCCCCCTTAGGAACTTCGACCGCTGCATTAAGCTGCGGCGACGGTAGTCCATATCCTCCTTTCGCCTTCGGCATTGAAAGCAACATGGCAAGCGCTGACTCCATCGGCGAGGCGGACCCCGAAGAAACGAAACGCAGGGCATTTTCCGCCTTATTTGCACCGAGAAGATTGCCCTGGGAAGAAACCGAAACCAACGCCGAGTGGGATACAAGTGGTGGCGCCGAAAAAAATCCCTGTTCAGAGTTCGAATCCAAGCGATAGCTGCCCGTTATCTCGTAACCCAGCAGGACCAGCTCAGCGAAATCGAGCTCGACCGCCGAGCGAGTAAATGCGAAAGCTGGCGAGCATGCATACACGTCGTCGCCCAAGAATACAAAAGCCTCGCTTGGGAGAGGCGATCCGAGTACACGACACTTGACGCCCTGGATTCGGCAGCGCTTCGACTGTTCGCTCACGAGAAGGCGAGGCGAAACGAGGCTTGGGAACGATTCCCGGGCGCTCTTCAGGCTTGCCAGGTTCGGCGAACTTGCCGCAAACTCTCGAGCGTAACGTTTTGGCGCACCGACAGACGCCCCCGCTAAGTTCATCGCGCGGTAACAATCCAGTGCCGATATGCCATCGAAGAAGAGCGCCATGGGAAGCACCATAACACGGGCACAGTGTGATTTCTAGTAATATTTTTTGGCTTTTACCTGGTGTTATATTCTGCCAGATTCCAGTTAGGAATATGGCAATTGCCGCCGAATTTCCGTCGAGAATCTGCCAGATAATTGCCAGGAAACAGTAGATGGCATGCAGCAAATATGCCAGGAAAAGAAGAAAACGCGGGGATTGTATGGCGGACGCTACAGGGGATTTACAGGGGATGCCTAAGGAGCGGGCGTGGAACACGGGCTAGGGTATATGTAAGGGCAGCGCCGAGAAACGGGCTCGAGGAAGCCGAAGGAGCGGGAAAGGAAGCCGACTCGTGGGAGCCAAAATTGCGAGAGTGCGAAACGGGGCTGGGACATGGTGAAAGGGCGAGTGCTGGGACGAACCGAAGGAACCATACGCCGGACGGGGTCGGGACGAACCGAGAACGCGAGGGCTCGGAGCGGGCGCCGAGGGCGCGCGAAGAAGCAGAGACGAGAATCGTGGGCTGAAGGCAAGCCGAAAACGCGAGGGTGCGGAACAGGCGCTGGGATATATGAGCAGGTGGACACTAGAGCGCGGACGAAGGAGCGGGCTGAAGGAGCAGGAGGAAAGCTGGTGTGGGGCTGTTTCGCCTTTTTGATAGGGCTCAAGCACGCGAACGCTACCCCCTCGCGAAAGACCACCCTCTCGTGGACAAAAATCGTCGATATGTGAGCCACTTTCGAGCTGACCGATCAAGAGGGTCGTGGCGTTTCCATAAAAGGCCACGTCACAACTTCTCACCTTTTGAACGCGTCTTCTTCTTAGAGTAGGAAGACTCACATACCGGCGATTTTTGTCCGCGAAAGAGGGATACCAGAGAAGATGGAGGCTGTTGGGCTGGTTGGGCCGGTTTGTTGGTTAGCTGGTTGGTGGCGAACCAGGGGGTTGGGGCCAAAGAGTCGAGAGGGTCGGGTGCCGAAGGCCTCGAGCCGCGCACCCGAAGGCCCCAAGCTACGCAACCGCGCACCCGAAAGCCCCAAGCGCCAGGCCACGCAAGCTCGCCCATCCCTTATGACGCGTCCTCGGGCAGAGGGGTCTTCTTGCGTCCGAAAAGCTCGTCCCAGTCGCATGCCGCAAGCACCGTGCCCGCCATGATAACCAGGCAGCATACGATCTGCACGACAGTCGGCACGCTCCCCAAAAGCACGAGTCCGAACACGACAGCCCAAGCGGAGTACGTGATGTTGAGCGCCATGCAGCGCGCCGCGCCGATCGTTGCGATACCCTTGTAGTAGAACAAATACGACGCCGCACCCGCGAGGCCGGACAACACCACCACGGCAGTGGAAATCGACGGCAGCGCACTCGCCGTAAACGCCCACGCGCCAAACGCCGGCAGCACCACCACAGCGTACACGATGGCAGACGTCGTCTCACGGATCTGCAGCGCGGTCTCGTTGTCAACTGCGTCGTCGCGCATGCCCCAAGCGCACAGCACCGCCTCGCTGCCCCAACCGACGACGCACACGACCGCGCCGACCAAGCCAAGCGCCGCGTTTCCGACCGATGAATCTCCCGAAGTGGCGTACCCCATCACCATGACGCCCGCGAGCGCGCAGGCAAGCGCAACGAGTTGGCGCGGCCTCATGCGTTCTTTCAACAGGACAAACGCCATGAACGTACCGAACGCAGGGTAAAACGCAGAGATGATCGCAGTGTAGCCTGCGCCAATGTTGTTGATGGCGACCAGGTAGCCCGTCATGCCCAAAGGTCCGCCGAGAAGCGCGCCGAGCATAACCACCTTGCCGCTTCGGGTCTTTAGGGCCCGAAGCGTGTCGCCAAGGCGCCGGCGCACACCCATGTAGAGGAAAAGCCAGATAGCGCATGCCGCATCGTGCATGAATGCGCTCGCAATCGCCGCGAAGGCAATAGCCTCGGGCGTGCCGATGAACGCGCCCATCGTGAGGGCTATTCCCAGGATGACGGTGTCCAAACCCCACAAAAAGCCGCTTGCAATGCCGAACCTCATGCGATTCCCCTCTCCTCTTGCTGAGCAATTCCCTCATAACCCGAGATCACGCGGTCAAAATAGCGCACTGCATAGCTGAGATAGATTTCCTTCCACTCACCCGCGTTCCCTCCGACGGCTTCCTTGTAGAGCGACCACAGATACCAGCACCAGCCAGCGAGCGCTACGAACGCGAAGTTATGGCAGCGCTCGGCAAACGTGGGAATGCGCCCGAAGTACGCTGCAAGCGCTGCATCGGCCTCGGATTCGGAAAGCTTGCAGCACACGGTGAAGGTACCGAAATCGTGCGCGTAATCGGACATGCCCGCGTACTCCCAATCGATAAGGTGCATGCGGTCGGATCGGTCGATGAGGATGTTCAGGTTGAAGAAGTCGTTGTGCGTGATGCACACGGGCGCCCCGTCAGCGTGCGCGAAGGCGGCGACGCAATCCGCCTTTGCGGCAAGCTCGTCATAACCAGGCACCTCAATCGGCCCCAGCTCGCGCAAAAGCGCGTCGTAGCGCTTCCCCTCTTCGTAGAAGTCGAACGTGCGGGCAAGGCGCGCGCCGCTTTCGTGAAGTGTGCGAGCCATGCGCATCGCGCAAGCGACCTGCTCGGCATCGCGCGCATCGAGCTCGCGGCAGTCCACGAGAAAGCGGGAAAGCTTCCAGCCCTGCTTGACGTCCTCGTAGATGAAGGTACCGTCGAGCCCGATCGAGCGCGCGAGCTTCAGCGCCTCGACCTCAGCCTCGCGATCGACGAGGTCCTCGGTGCCCACGCCCGGCTGCCGATACACATATTCGCCCTCTGGCGTGGTGAAATGCCACGACTCGTTTGTCAGGCCCTGCTTGAGCGGCCAGATATCGGTGATCTCGTCGCGCGAGACTTCCAGCACCGATGAGATGTGCGCGTATGCGCACGAGGGCAGCATGCCCTGTTCTTGTTCTATACCCACTTGTTCTCCCCAGACTCAGTAGGTTACTTACTTGCTATCTTCCACTGGACGAAACAAACCCGTCCAGCACATCCGTTACGCACACCGCTCGCCTGGCGTCACTCGGAGCTCCCAACCGCACGCTCCGCGTCATAGAGCACGTCCTCGCCCGCATGATGTAGACCACGATGGTTCCGATGAGTTCCACAGGCTTCCTTTCAACCAATCAAGAGGACCAGCCCTTTAAGCGGGCAAAACTTTGCGAAGCAGGCGCTCCTTAGGCGACCTGCCCCGGCGTCGCACCGTACAGGTCGAGCGCCAACGCCGAATACGCCTTCGCCGTTCGATACCACAGGTAGAGCCACTCGCCCACCGGATCGCCCGTCGACTCCTTGTAGAGCGCCCAGACGAACCAGTAATACGCAGCAAGGGCAACATAAGCCAGGCAGTGGCGCATTTCGGCATCGGTCGGGGTCCGCCCGAAGTAAAGCTCGATCACATGGCGCGCCTCATCGACCGAGTAATCGGAGCAGCAAATGAACGTGCCCAGGTCGGAAGCATAATCCGACATCGCCGAATACTCCCAATCGATGAGATACATCTCCTCGCCGCGCACGAGGAAGTTCGGGCTGTAGAAGTCGTTGTGGCACAAACACGGCTCGACGCGATCCGCGCGCACGAACGCATCGAGCACCCCGGCGTTGCGCCCGAGCTCCTCGCGATCGGGAAACGACGGGTAGCTCTTCCTGCCGAGAAGCTCCACGATTGCGACCGCGTCGCGGTACACGTCGAAGGACCACTCGCTCTTCTCGCCGCTGTCATGCAGGCGGCGACCCAGCTCCATCGCATGGCGCACGTGGTCCTCGTTGTGGTAGTCGAAGGGAACGCAGCCGTCGATGAAGCGCGAGATCTTCCAGCCTTCGGCGGGGTCCTCGTGGATGAAGGTGTCGTCGATGCCGAGCTTCTTCGCAA
Source organism: Ellagibacter isourolithinifaciens (assembly GCF_008831035.1). Classification (GTDB taxonomy): domain Bacteria; phylum Actinomycetota; class Coriobacteriia; order Coriobacteriales; family Eggerthellaceae; genus Ellagibacter; species Ellagibacter isourolithinifaciens. The sequence goes on from NZ_WAJR01000019.1 coordinate 35,477, forward strand.
TGGCCTGCGAAAACGCCTCGCTTGCGCGGTTGATGATCTCGTCGGTGCCCACACCTGGATGGCGATAGACATACGACTCGCCGCGCACCACGAAGCGAAACGACAGGTTCGTGAGCCCCTCCTTGATGGGCACGATGCCCTCGACGTCGCCGCGCGAGCAGTCGAGCACGCGGCAGATGTTGTCGAGAATCGCAGAGTCGACGTTCTCGATGAAGTCGTGGTCAAACTCCTTCAAGTCGGAAATCGAGTCGAACTCGAAAATCACACCCGGCTCATAGGGCCGCATGACCATGCGCAGCTCGTCGAGGTGCGCACGGTAAATGTCCTCCCACAGCTTGCCCGCGGTCTCGGGCCGATCGTACTCGTCGACGAGAATCCTCACGAAAGTCTCGGAGAACGCGCGGTCGAAGTACACGTGCCCGAGCATGCCGTACTTGTCGCGACCGCCGATGGTCACGCCCGTGATGCGCCCGTCGCGCGCGGTGTCGAGCAGGTACTCGTTCGTCTCGCCCGCGAAGAACACGCCTGGGTAATAGGCCTCGAACACATACGGTTCGAAGACGTTCTCGGTGAAATAGTCGTCCGAAGAGCAGACATAGGTGTTCCCCAGCTTTTCGCGTACGAGCATGAGAGTGGAATTGTTGTTGCGCACGGAATATTCCGCATTCACGCGGATGGTCACGCCGAACTTGTCCTCAAGATAGAAGAAGGCTTCCTTCATATACCCCACGACAACGGTGATGTCGGTGATGCCCGCCTCTCGAAGCTGGCGGATCTGCCGCTCGATGAGCACCTCGCCGCGCACGGTGAGCACGCCTTTGGGCTTCTCATAGGAAAGCGGCGCGAAGCGAGAGGACAGCCCGGCTGCCATGATGATGGCGTTATCGACCTTGTAGGGCGAAAGCGCCTCGAAGCCGGCAGGCGTCACGGAGAAGTTCTCCGCCAGGCCCGCGTCAACAAGCGCGCGATACGCCGTGTTCACCGTTCCGAGCGACAGACCGGTTGCCGTCGCGATGTGGCGCTGCGTGTGGACGGCCTCATCGCGCAGCGCGTTGAGCACCTTGAACGTGCTTTTCGTCAATGTCATTGCAATACTCCCCAGTAACTGAAACGAGGAGTATTCTAGCGGAAATTGTTCAATCTTGTAAAGTTTTAATCAAGAACTGAACAAATGCAGGTCAAAAGCTTAGGCGTACGGCCCGAAATCAAGCTCGACGGGCGCATGGTTACGTCGCGCCTCCACCGGGGGAAGCTTTTGCCACTCGCCGTAGAGTTGACGTAGGAAGGCCTCGGGGTCGGCAGGTGCGGGGAGCTCGCATCCTTCGAAGGTGACGGTCGAAGTCGGCAGCATCATCGAGCGCGCGTAGGGCTCGTAGGTTGCATACGCCATGACAACGAGCTCGTCAGATGCAAGCGAAGGGTCATTTCCACAGGTGGCAGCTTTGTTGAAGCGCGATACGATCTTTTCGGGGGAATAGAGGCCACGTGTCGCGAGATGGGCTGCGCCGCAAGCCGCACGCTCGATCGCGCCGAGCGCTCCCTTGTGGGGCACGACGATGCTCTTCGCATGGGAAAGATACGACACGCTTTGCCAGAAGCGGCAATCGCGACGCTGCTTTGCCGCCGTCGCCGGGTCGGACGAAAGGGCGTCATAGGGCAGAAGGTCGACGAAGATTCCCTGGTCAAAGCCTGCTTCGATAGTCTCCTCCGTCGCGAAGCGCGTGCCGCGCAGCCACACCTTGCCGAACAGCGCCGCCTGATGCGGGTTCGTCTCGGGGGTCGACACGACGTATTCCTCGCCCAAAAACGCCGGCGCCTCGGCGACGAAGCGGTCGTAGTCCGCGCGCGGCATTCCCAAATCGATGTCATCATCCCACGGGATAAAGCCGCCGTGGCGCAGCGCCCCGAGCACCGATCCCGAATCGAGGAAGTACGTGATACCCAGCTCGCGGCACACGCGGTCGATTTCTTTTAAGATGCGCAGCTCGAGCAGCTGGAGTTTCCTTAGGTCCCTGTCGTCGTATTGCATTGCGTTCCCTAACCTATCTGCCCGAATAATCCCTACAACCTACCATTGCGCGCGCCGCCCCGCCGCCGCAGCCTCGTAGAACGCCGCAAGGCGCATCGAGGTGTCGGCGATGTCGAACCCGTGCGCCCGAACCTGCTCGCACGCGTCGCTGCGTGCAGAGCGCGCCGCAGCCGCAAGCATCCTCACGCACGCGCCAGCCCATGCCTCGGCGCCGTCCGCCAAAGGCATGCGGCTCGTGCGATCGCTCACTACCGCAAGCTCGGGCACGCCCGTCGAGACGATAGTCGGCAGCCCCGACGCCTGCGCCTCGACCGCGGAGAGGGCAAGCCCCTCGTTCACCGAGGGAAACACGAACGCGTCCGCCGCTCGCAGAAGCCGCGGCACGTCGTCCACTACGCCGAGAAAGCGCACTGCATCCTCAAGTCCCAGCTCACAAGCGCGAGCCTTCAGGGACTCTTCGAGCTCGCCGCGTCCGGCGCATAAAAGCGCTGCGTCAGGAAGCTCTCGTTTCACCTGGGAAAACACCTGCAACAGGAACTCGTGGTTCTTCACGGGAATCAAGCGGCCCGTATGGCACACGACAGGGCGGCCGGATAGTCCCAGCTCGGCCTTCGCCCGCTCGTGCGCAGCCTCGTCGCACGCATAGCGCGTCATGTCGATACCGTTCGGCACGATAGCGAAGTGCTCGCCTTCCACAATCGCGCCCCCGAAGCGGTCGATCCCCGCCTCCCTCGAGCACGCCATGAAATAGTCAGCCACGCGGCGCACGGGATGCGCGGCGACGTTGAAGGCGAGTCCCGGCAGACCGCGCACGTAATTCTGCGCGTGGCTGTGCGCAATCGTGAAAGCCCCAGCCCGCTTCGCCTCCGAAAGGTAAGCGGGCGCGCACGAACCGATATGCCCATGCACCACGCGCCACTCCGGATGCTCGGCGAAAAGCGCACGAACGCTGCGCCGATAGGAGCCCGCGTTCAACCCCGTGAAGCGCGGCACGCGGAAAAAACGCCCGCCCAGCCGCTCGATTTCGGCATCGTAGTCGCCTTCACGCTGCTCGTGCACGAGAAAGTCGAACTGGATGCGCTCGCGGTCCATCGCGCGGTAGAGATTCATCACCATGGTCTCGGCCCCGCCGCGATCCATCACGCCGATCACCTGCAGCACGCGCATCAGCAAGCCTCCTTAGCATCGCCCGCACCGTCCCGTACAGCTTCGCTCTCGGCCCCGATGATGTGGTCGGGCCCCTTCTTCACGACTTTCACCAGGAATAACAGCAAGATTGCCACACCGGCAAGGCACGCACCCGCACCCGCGAAGCTCACGCCGTTCATGTCCCACCTATCCACGCATAAAAACGTGAGCGGAATAACGGCGAGAAACGCGACGACGTTGCCCGCGAAGTTCGCCCAGAAATGGCGCAGCGTAATGAGCAGATCGCCGAAGAACCACAGAAACGCGGTGGCGGCAGTCGACACGATAATCGGCTGCAGCAGGTAGACGTAGGGCACGATGCTCTCGCCGAACAGCAGCGCGAGCGCCCAGGCGCCGATGAACTCGAGCACAATCGCGCAGGCAACCGTCACGCCCACGATGCCCGCGACCGTCTTCCCCAAAAGCGCCACGAAACCGCGCACATTCCCCTCGAAGAACAGCTTCGGGAAGATGTCAAGCAGCGGCCCGTAGAGATACTGCGCGCCCATCTGGATGACGAGCGCGGGCGCGGCGACCGACGAGTAGATGCCGAGCGCCGCCGAACCCACGGTGAGCGCCAGGTATTGCTTGGGAATCGCGAAGATGGCGCTCGCCGCCACCGAGGCAATCACGGCGGGAAGCGAGGTCTTCAGGAAGAAGAGCGCCTTCTTGCGGGAAAGCGAGAGGCGCACGGGTTCGAAGCGCTGGCAATGCGGCAAGTCGAAGGCGAAGAGCACAACCGCCGCGGCGACGAGCATGGCAATGATCGCCGCATCGAGGTTGCGCGTCGCCCAATAGACCACCACGAACGCCACGAGGGTCGAGGTTCCCTGTAGGATGAACGACTTGCCGATGTAGTCCATGCGGCGGTTGATTTGGTCGACCCCGTGGAGGATGTCGATCACGAGCCCCACGCCCTTGAAGGCGTAGAAGAGCGCCACCGTGATGAGCGCCTCGGGAGCGCAGGTGAGAGCCGCATATATCATACAGGCGACGAACGCACCCGCAAGCGTGAAGCAGCGGAATCCCATGTACTCGCCCACCGTGTTCTCGCGACGGATGTCAGAGATCTGGTAGGTTCCCATCTTGTAGTTGGCGAAGGTTCCGAAGATGCCCACGACCGACATGGCAAGCGAGAGCAGGCCCGCATCGTCGTAGCCCGACGACAGGCGCACCACGAAGATGGTGGTGAACCACTGGCAAGCGAGGTAGGTCATGGAACCGATGGAGTTCCAGATCATGTTCGCCTTCACGGAAAGCTTCTCAGGTACCTCAGCTTCTACCGCCGCGCCAGCTTCGAGCGCATCCTCGGCCTGCGAAGCGGCATCCCGAGGCGTTTTCGCATCGCTCATAGGCGATAGGCTTCCATCACGTGCACGGCGCGATCGGACTCGGCGGGCGGCGTGCGCCAATCGCCGTACTCGACGGTAAGGAACTCCTCAGCCCCGGCGGGAGCTGTGTATTCGCGGTCCTCGAACTTCATGCGCACGGGCTTGAACAGGCTCTTCGGGTATGTTTTATTTGGATTCCCCTCGCCAACGACATCGATGACGCGATCGGAAGCGCCCTTGTTCACCTCGCGCGCGATGCCGTCGAGCTTCGCCGCAAGCTTGTAGAGATCGGAGTGCTTCGCAAATGGGCACACGATCTTCTTCGCCAGGCGGACGACGGCGCTCGAGCCAACCGTCGGGTCGGCGACGGCGAAGCTGCGCCAGAGCCCCACGCGAGCGTGCTTCTTCAGAAGGCCTGCACATGCAGGATCGAAGTTGTCTAAGGGGAAAATGTCCACCCACACGCCCGTGGCGGCCTTCTTCCCCACGAAGTTCTCGTAGATGATCGTGGTCGTGTCGACGATCTTCGCGAACTGGTAGATCGACGATTTGTCGCGATAGGACACAAGCTTGAAGCGCTCGGAGGTGCGCCACTCGTTGAAGTGGTCCATGAGCAGCTCGTACTGGTCGCGCATCATGACGATGTCCATGTCGTCGTCCCACGGGATGAAGCCCCCGTGGCGCACGGCGCCGAGAAGCGTGCCGTAGCCTAAGAAGTACTCCACGCCATGCGCGGTACACACGCGGTCGATCTCGTCCATGATGTCGAGCTCGATCGCCTTCATGTCGTCGACGGAGAGGCGCTCCATGTTATTCCTCACCTGCGCCTACGTTCGCGTCCGCATGCTTGTTCGCAGCCTCGCCCGCTTCCGCATCCGTGTTCTCGATAGCGTCCAGCTCGGCAAGCGCCTCGGCCTGCGCGAGCGCCGCGACCTTGTTACGCAGCTGCGAGAGTTCGACGGTGGTGAAGAACTCGCGCACAAGCAGGATAGCGATGATGGCGAGGAACACGCAGTTCGACGGCGATTCGATGCCGAAGATGTTCGAGAAGAAGAACGCGATGTGCGGGAACACCGCCAAAAGCAGGATAACGAGCGCGAATATGAACCAGAACGTGCTGTCGGCGATCTTCACCTCGGAGTGGCGGATCTTGCGCAGAACGTAGATGAAGACGAGCAGTGCGCATACGATGAGCGTGATTCTGAATAAGAGAGTCATTTACTTTCTCCTCCTGAACCATTGCACGATGAGAATGGAGAGGCTGATGCGCAGCATGTAGGACACTGATTTCGTGAAGTTGAGATAGCTCTCGCCGGCGGTGCGCTCGCGCATCTCCACCTGCATTTCCTCCACCTTGTAGCCGTGACGCATGAGAAGCGAGATGGTATCGGGCTCGGGGCCGAAGTCGAGCTCGTTGGCGAACAGCGGGATCATCTTCGAATCGAACAGGCGCATGCCCGAGGTGGGGTCCTCGATGCGCTTTCGCGTGGTCACGAAGATCATCGCCGTGATGAGCGCCGAGCCTGCCATGCGCGCGGAGAAGGGCTTCTTGCAGTCGGCGAAGCGCGACCCCACGACCACGTTCGCGCCGGTTTCCTCTGCAACCTCGACCATGTCGTCGATGTAGGCCGCGGAATGCTGACCGTCGGCGTCGAACTGGATGGCGTAATCGTAGCCGTGCGCGTACGCATACTTCATGCCTGTCTGGAACGCCCCGGCAAGACCGAGGTTCACCGGCAGCGAAATCAAATGATAGCCCCGCTCGCGGCAGATGGCGGCCGTGCTGTCCTTCGAGCCGTCGTTCACGATGACGTAATCGATGTCGGGCGCGTTCTTCCGCAAATCCTCGATCGTCGATACGATGTTCTCCTCTTCGTTATACGCAGGTATAACGGCGAGCACTCGTTTGTTCATAACCTTCCAACCTGATATCGTGCAGCCCCTCGAGCGAGCGCGATGAGCTGCTTAAAATTTGACACACGATTCTTTATTTTACCTCTTTTCGATATCATTCACGCACTCAACCTATAATAAGAGCGAACGAGGAAAGAACCTTCAGGAGGAAATCGTGGCGACCACCCGACTTTTGCAGCATAACTGAATAGACTCCAGATTGTTCGCCCAGTTCAACGGGCTTTTTCTTTGTCAAGTTTTTACGACTTTATATGCCGTTGTATGGCTATGTATGGTATAATCAGGCATCGTGTAAACCCAGGTCAGGACGGCTATATGTACCTCAGGAAGTCGAAGAAGCCCAACGGGCGCACATACCTCACGATCGTGCAGGGCTACCGCGACGAGGACGGCAAGAACAAGGCCAGGACCGTCAGGAGCCTCGGCTACGTCGACGCCCTCGAGGCGGAGTTCGACGACCCCGTCGCCCACTTCGAGGAGGAGTGCAGGCGCATGACCGAGGAGGCCGCCAGGGCGCAGGCGCCCGTGACCGTGGAGTTCTCGG
>NZ_WAJR01000020.1 GCF_008831035.1 Ellagibacter isourolithinifaciens
CTTAGCAATCATAGGCGGATGACGCGGAAACGGCCCCTCCCGGGGCCGTTTCAGTTCCAGATCGTTGTTTTCGCCCGCTGAGCTGGGCCTATGCCGGAATCTCTCCCACAGAAACCACCGAAGAGCCCCAAAATGTCCCCCTTGAAAAGGTTGTTCACGATATCGCAACCGTTCACCTCGTTTTCACCTTATATAATGTCGCTCAGAGGAAAGTTGTTCAATCTGTAGCAGGAAAGGCATTTTATGAACACCATTGCGAAAAATACCTTTATCGCGATGGTTTCGCTCGCGCTCTTCTACTTCATTTTTCTCGAGAGCAACTCGTTTTACCTCTCAAGCATGTCGTCCTTTTCGCTTGAGTCAAAAATCGCTACAACGATTGTCCCTATAATGGGACTCAATGCCCTGGGATTCCTCTGCTATCCGCTCTACAGCTTGAAGCTTTCTCGAAGAAAGCGGCGAGGCACGGCTCTCGTTTTCGCCATCCTCTGGATCGTCTGCCTCATCATCGCGGCAACAGTTTCTTCGCCCATCGCCATTGTCGGAGCTGGCTACCTTTCGTTTTTCATTATGGGCGTACTCGGCGGCAACGCCTATTTCGGTGTGGCGATGATGCTCGCGCAGAGCAATCGACTGATTACGAGTGTCGCGCTCGCGCACGCCGCAGGAATCCTCCTCCATCTGATTTGCTTTCACATTCCGCTGGGAAGGGCGGGAGACGCTGCTTTGCTAGGCCTCGGCATCATCGCCTTCTCGCTCGTGGCGCTCTTCGGCTGGCCATCGCTTCAGGTACCCCGCGAGGGGGCAGCGGTGGACCGCATGGGCAACCCGATATATCCTCGCAAGATTCTCGATCTTCAGGGAGCCGTCGCACCGCCCAATCTTCAGGAACCGCGAGGGTTCGCTATCCAGCTTGTCGCGCTTACCATTCTGCTCGCGGTGCTATTTAACGTCCTCAACAGCGTAACTTCACTCGGAACCCCCTGGGTCAACCAGTACGCCGAAGTCTGGCCGCGACTTGTTGTTGCGGTCTGCGGAGTCGCTGCAGGCGTTTTCTTCGATATTGATCGCCGTCGCCATATGGGAACGGTGGTTCTTTGCGTCGCATTCCTCGCAATGGCCGCAGCGCTCGCCGCGGGGTCAGGCTTGAATATCACGGTCTGCCGCGTTGTGTTCTACGCAGGATCGGGGATCTTCGCCGTTTTCTACCTATCACTGTTCATCTGGCTCGCGGCTTATATGCGAGTTCCCCAACTTTGGGCGGGAATGGGGAAAGTTATCAGCAACGTTGTCGCGCTGGTCGTCACGATTCCTTCGGCCGCCCTCGCGCAAGCCAATGACCAGGCGCTCACTTCGCTCGCCTTTGTGCTGTTCGCGGCTGTTCTCATCTTGATGACGCGCGCAGGAATGCTCGCCCCCGACTATGAAGAACGCATCTCATCGTATTCCGAAAAATCAACAGACGCCGAAGAAACGCCCGACCATGAGAGTGCGGAGAAGCCCGACCAAGAATCCCCCGAACAGGCTTCCCCGCGAAGCCCCGAGGAGGCCCTTGCGGCGTTTTGCGAATCGTATGGACTCACGAAGCGGGAAAGCGACGTTCTCGCTGCAGTGGTCTCGGATGAGCGGCCGCTCAAGCACGTCGCAGCAGAGCTGGGCGTGGGCTTGCGCACTGTTCAGCACCATCTCACCTCGCTGTACAAGAAGACGGGCACCCAAACGCGCACCGGCCTGACCGCGCTTTTCATCGAGGAGTCGCAAAACGGCGCGCAAGCAAGGGAGAGCCACGAGGAGCAGCCCAGCGAGGCAACGAGGGGAGCGAGCACAGAAGGTGCCAGCGGCGAATAACGCAACCTGCGAAAGTTCCGCATCGTAAACGACCCTCCCCCTTCGCAAGGAATCGGCGAATTGCTTACGCGGGGATTTGGAAGTTTTGCTTCTCTTCAGCGTCGGAAACTTTTTTCGCATGTGCCAGCGCTCGGTCTCGAGGATGCCGGAGCGTCATCACGGAATCAATTCCCCACTAAAAAAGCCTGACGGCATTAACCATCAGGCCTTTCATTTTGGAATCAGTTGGGTCCGAAGCGTGTTCGCACCCGTTTCGCGCTAGCCGATCTTGCAGACCCAGCCGTGCTTGTCCTCGAGGGCGCCGTCCTGAATGCCCGTGAGCGTTTCGCGAAGCTTCTTCATCACCGGGCCGATCTCGGTGCAACCAGCAGGGAAGACAACTTCTTGGTCGGCGCCGTTGACCTTGTTGTCGATCTGACCGACTGGGGAGATAACCGCCGCGGTGCCGCACAGGCCGCACTCAACGAACTCGCCGCCAGCGACTTCTTCCCAAGTGACATAGCGCTCGTCGACCGTCATGCCCAAATCCTTCGCAACCTGAACAAGGCTGCGACGCGTGATGGAAGGCAAGATGGAGTCGGTGTGGGACTTCGGCACCACGAGCGTGCCGTCCTCCTTCACGAACAGCACGTTTGCGCCGCCCGTTTCCTCAACGTAGGTGCGCGACTCGGAGTCGAGATAGAGGTTCTCGGCATAACCGCCGCGGTGCGCCTCCATCGTCGGGCGCAGCGACATGGCATAGTTCAAGCCCGCCTTGATGTTGCCCGTGCCATGCGGTGCGGCGCGGTCGTACTCGGAGACACGCAGCTTGATCGGCTTCAGGCCGCCCTTGAAGTACGGACCGACCGGCGTGACCAGGATGCGGAAGGTGTACTCGGGAGCCGGGGCAACGCCGATGACCTCGCCCGAACCGATCATGAACGGACGCACATAGAGCGTAGCACCCGAACCAAACGGCGGCACCCAAGCGGCGTTCGCACTCACAACGGCCTTCACGGCCTCGACGAACTTGTCCTTCGGGAAGCCGGGCATCTCGAGACGCTCGGCAGAATTGAACATGCGCTCGGCGTTCATGTCGGGGCGGAAGCAGACGATTGAGCCATCTTCGGTGGTGTAGGCCTTCAGACCCTCGAAGACCTCCTGGCAATAGTGGAAAATGCCCGCACACTCGGAAAGGTGCAGGTCGTGATCGGTAGTCAGGCCACCCTCGTCCCATTCACCATCTTTCCAATGCGCTTCAAAGCTGTAGTCGGTCTTATGGTAGCCGAAATCGAGGCTGCCCCAATCCAGGTCTTTTTTCTCGACGGTCATCGTTTGCTCCTCATAAATACTGGCGCGAATTCATATACGCATTTTGCACGATACAACGAACTTTAGCCGCGTAAAGCAAAATTTGCCGAACGGACATATTGAACCGCTATGAATTGCAATGATAAAGCGAGCGTGGCGCAGGGCGTCCCGAGCGCGGGCGAAGGCGAGACGCTGGGGGGCGGGAGCGCAAAGGCGGGGGGCGCCGCCGCGGACGCTGAACGCGGGCCGCGGGGCGCAAGACGAGGCGCCGCCGGGACGCAAGCGTCCAAAGGAGACTTGGAGAATTCCGACAGATGGCGCCGCATCAATCAAGCACCTGATATAATCTGGTCTCACTGGAGGAATGGCCGAGTGGTTGAAGGCGGCAGTCTTGAAAACTGTTGAGCCGCAAGGTTCCGTGGGTTCAAATCCTACTTCCTCCGCCAGGTCAACACACGCCCGAGGCTCTCGGGCGTTTTTCATGCCCTCAACGCAGATGGGCCCCACTTGTCGCGAGACCCATCCGTGAGGCTACATCTCAAAGGGAACGCCGTCGCGTTCGCACTGCAGCTTCTTCTTGCGCATTTGGCAGATGGAAACGGCTTTGCCGTTGTAGATGTTCATCTGCTTGTAACCGCAGTTTCCATAGCCGCTGCAAGCACGGCATTTCAGCTGATCGAGCGTGAACCCGTCGAGGTCCTCGTCGGTCATGAGCCGCACATTGCCCTTCGGAAATTTCGGCGGCATGCGCACCTCCTCTCCCTCTTCCAACTCCTCCTGATAAGGGCATTATAGCGCCCTTACCAACAAAAACTAGCGCTCGGAGATCGGCGTGTACGGACGGCTTCCGCTGCGCGTGCTCTTGTATGCCGGGCGGATGATGCGCTTACCCGCAACGATCTCCTCAAAACGGTGCGCAGCCCAGCCCGCCATGCGGGCGCAGGCGAACAGGGGCGTGTACAGGTCTTCCGGAATCCCCATCATGGAGTACACGAAGCCAGAATACATATCGATGTTCGCACACATATCTTTCTTCGTGCCGCGCTCGCGCAGAATCACCTCAGGCGCCAGGCGCTCGATGCTCTCGAGGAGCCGGTATTCCGCTTCGAATTCCGTTCCCTCGGCGAGCTTCTTCGCATACTTCTTGCAAATTATGGCGCGCGGGTCGGAGAGCGTATACACCGCATGTCCCATGCCATAGACCAGGCCCGACTTGTCGTAGGCCTGCCTGTTCACGATCTTTGCCAGGTAGTCGGCGACCTCGTCGTCGTCTTCCCAATTCGCCACATGCTGCTTGATGTCGGCTTGCATGGCCCTGACCTGGTGGTTCGCGCCGCCATGTTTCTTTCCCTTAAGAGAGCAGATGGCCGCCGCATACACCGAGTAGGGATCGGTGTCGGCCGAGGACATGACGCGCGTGGTGAACGTGGAATTGTTGCCGCCGCCGTGCTCGGCGTGCAGACACAGCATGACGTCGAGCATGCGCGCCTCTTCCGGCGTGAACTCGCGATTGGGGCGAAGCATCGACAGGATGGTCTCGGCCGTCGATTGACCAGGGATAAAGCGATGCATGATCATGGAACCATTGTGGTAGCGCGCCTGCTGGGCGTAATAGGTAAGGACCATCATGCGCGGCACGCGCGACATGAGGGAAATTGCCGTATTGATCTCGTGCTCGGGAGAGCGGTCCTCCGCGTCGGGATCGTAGGCATACAGAAGAAGAATCGAACGGGCCAGCACGTTCATGATGTCAGGCGGGGTGTCCTTCAAGATCATCGATGCGGTGAAGCCATCGGGCAGCTCGCGCTGCGCATCGATAGCGGCGATGAAGGTGTCAAGCTGGTCTCGCGTGGGCAGCTCACCGAGAAGGAGCAGGTAAGCTACCTCTTCGAAGCTGAAACGAGTCGTGGAGCTCTCCTCGCCGAGCAGGTCGGTGATCTCGTAGCCGCGCAGGCGCAGCGAGCCCTCGTCCGGCAGCTTGTCGCCATCGGAGAGCAGATAGCCGTGCACGTTCGAGATGTTCGTCATACCCGCGAGCACGCCGGTGCCATCGGCATTGCGCAAGCCTCGCTTCACGCGGAACTTCTCGTAATAAGATGGGTCGATGCAATTGATTCTCTCGAACTGCTTATAGAGATCGATACGCTCGTCGTTCATGCGCGTCACCTTTCATTCTCGTTTCACCATGATAACGCCTTGCAGCGCTTGACCGCTCATCGCTCCCGGGATTCGGTAAATCTGCGCGAGAAGTAACCTAGGCGCAGTAAGGAGAAGAGGACACCTCGGAAAAAGCGACGGTAATAAGTAAGACGAAACGGCCTCACGAGCAGGCGATTCGATTTCGCTCCCATTTTTTGAAAAAAGTTGTTGACACCTTCCTCATCCACTGGCATAATATCCGTTGCTGTTTAGAAGTGCGCCATTACCTCAGCTGGATAGAGGGACTGACTACGAATCAGTACGCCGGGGGTTCGAATCCCTCATGGCGCACCATTTCAGCTTATTACTCCGCAACGATTGGGTCACCAACACGTGCGGTTTTTTTATTGTTGGAGGAAAGGTCCGTACTTGAAGGTTCGAAAACATAAGCCTCACAGTATGTAACCCTTCGGCTCCCCGCGTCGGCAGTCGAGGGTCGACTGCAATGCGCCAGGCCTGACAAAGATTTTACCTGGGAATATTCTCCTAAGTGGTACGATTCCAAAGCACGGCCTAACGGCGCATCAGAACGTAAGGGAGCGCCATGCTTTATCTGTCCCAAATGCTGGGGAAGCCTGTTGTGGATTCCGCTGGCGAGAAAATCGGCACGATCTCCGACCTCGCGATTTCAACCGGCGAGGTCTTTCCCCGCATCACGAGCCTCGCCTTCCAAGGGCCGGGCAAAGTCCCCTTCATGATTTCCTGGCGAAAGTACGTCGACGAGTTCGACGGCGAGGGCATCAAGCTTTCCGTCGATTCGCCCGACATCCGCTTCAGCTACTTGCAGCCCGACGAGGTGCTTCTCGCACGCGACCTCATGGATCGACAGATCGTCGACACCCAGGGGCTTAAGGTCGTGCGCGTAAACGACCTTAAGCTCTCGAAATCGGGCACGCAGCTGCGACTGCTCGGCGCCGAAGTGGGCATTCGCGGCATTCTGCGAGGCCTTGCCCCCTGGCTCGAGCGCGCCGTCGTATCCGTCGCGAAAACCTTCCACAAGCAAATCGACGAGCGCATTATCGCCTGGAACTACATGGACCTGCTCGACCGAGACCTCTCGGAAGTACAGCTGTCCGTCACGCACAAGCGCCTCGACGAGCTGCACCCCGCCGACGTGGCCGACATCTTGGAGCAGCTCGATCCGCAGCAGCGCGCGAACGTCTTTAAACACCTCGATGAGAGCCAGGCGACCGAGGCCATCTCGGAGATGGAAGACGAGTACCAGGCCGACTTCATCGAGGATCTCGACGACGCCAAAGCCGCAAACGTCCTCGGCAACATGGACCCCGACGACGCTGTCGACATCGTCCGCGACCTCTCCTATGAGAAGGCCGAAGCACTCTTACGTCTGATGGGTGTGGAAGACGCCGCCGAGATTCGCCGCCTTTTGGGATACAAGGACGGCACCGCGGGCGGTATGATGACCACCCAGTTCGTCGCCGTGCCGGAAACCTTCACCGTCCGCGAGACGATCGAAGTGCTGCGCGAGCTGCCCGAAGAGCACCCGACGGTCCACTACGTCTACGTCCTCGATGAATACGACAAGCTCGTCGGCGTGCTGTCGCTGCGCACCCTCGTCTTGACCGACGACAGCAAGGTGATGCACGACATCATGTACACCGACCTCATCACCGCCTCCCCCGACGAAACGGAAGACGACGTGGCGGCGGACGTCTTCAAGTACGACCTCCCCGCAATGCCCGTCGTCGACGAGCGCGGCAAGCTTTTGGGCATCGTCACCACCGACGACGCGTGGGATGCCATCGAAGACGACGTGAGCGGCGACAAGACAAAGAAGAGCGTCCTGCTCGGCCTGGGCGCCACCGCGGCGGCTATCCTCTTTTTGGTACTCTACACGCTCGTGCTGTTCCAGATCATCGGTTACTCCTGGAGATAAGCCATGGTGTTCGGAAAGAAGAAAGCAGACGCCGCGAGGGGTACGGCAAAGACCCTTGCCCCCATCCCCGGCAAAGCCTTCGGCGTCAGCGGCAAGCAGAAGAAGGCGACGGGAGCAGCACTCCCCGGCAAGGCGAGCGTTTCAGAAACCGACAGCCAGGACGGCAAGAAGAAAAATCGGCTGCTGCTCATCCTCGCAGCGATGGGCCCCGGCATCGTCACTGCCATGGCGGGCAACGACGCGGGCGGCATTTCGACGTACTCCACGGCGGGCGCGAAGTTCGGCTTCACAACGCTGTGGGTCATCCCCATCATGTGCATCCTGCTCATCGTGGTGCAAACGACCGCAAGCCGCATGGGCGCGACCACCGGCAAGGGCTTTGCTGCGCTCATCCGCGAGCGATTCGGCATTCGTCTCGCGGCACTGGCCATGTTCGCCCTGCTCGTCGGCAATGTTGCCACCACATTCTCGGAGTTTGCCGGCATCGCATCGGGCATGGAGATGTTCGGTGTCTCGAAGTACGTCTCCGTTCCAATCGCCGCGGTGACGGTCTGGCTGCTCATCGTCGGCGGCAGTTACAAGCGCGTGCAGAACGTGTTTCTCGCGTTGTCGTTCGTCTTCGTGACCTATATCATCGCGGCAGTGCTCGCCCAGCCCGACTGGAACGATGCTCTCACCTCGACCGTCGTTCCACAGGTTACAGGCGGCGTGAGCTGGATATCGCTCGTCATCGCGATGATCGGTACGACGATCGCCCCGTGGATGATGTTCTTCACGCAAAGCAACGTCGTCGAGAAGGGCACTACGACCAACGAGCTCTTCGAGCAGAAGATCGACGCCGTATCGGGAACCATCGCCGCCTGCCTCGTCGCATGGTTCATCATCGTGACCACGGGAGCTGTGCTCTACCCGCAAGGCATCGAGGTCGACAGCGCCGAGGCGGCAGCACGCGCGCTCGCCCCGTTCGCCGGGCAATACGCCGAAGCGCTCTTCGCCATCGGCCTGGTCGCAGCCTCGTTCCTTGCAGCCTGCGTCTTGCCCCTCACCACGGCTTTCGTTATCTGCGAGGCATTCGGCTGGGAAGCAGGCGTGTCGTTCAAGTGGCGCGAAGCGCCCATGTTCAAGAGCATCTTCACGTTCGTCATCATCATAGGCGCCGTGGTCGTGCTCATCCCGAACGTCAACCTCATGGGAATCATGCTCACGGCCCAGTTTGTGAACGGCATCATCCTGCCCGTGCTCCTCGTGTTCATGGCCATCATCGCCTCGGACAAGCACATCATGGGGGCCTTCAAGTCGGGCCGCCTCTCGCAGATCCTCATCTGGGTGACGGTCGCCATCGTGACCGTGCTCACCGTCGCGCTCCTCGTGATGCAGGTGCTCGGCATCGAATAGAGCGAGCGGCCCCGAGCAGGGACGTCAGGCGTACCAACTCATTTCTAGCAGAGCCCTTGCTTGCTCCCTTTGAGGCGAGAAGTTCCATCCCCGCAAGAAGTGAATCCCACCAATCGGGAAGGGCTGGCAGCGCAATTGCCATCGCACCGATATCTCGTTTAATAGGATTATTTTTCGATAGAATTGTTCGCACTTTTAATATTCAGCTATAAGATTATTCTCCCTTACGCAGATAAAACAAGAATGGCGGCCCCCTCTCGGAAACCGCCATTCTCGCATAGCCTTTGGGGCGCGCCCCTCAAGCCGCTATTTGCCAATGAGAAGCTATGCCGTCTCGCCCTT
Organism: Ellagibacter isourolithinifaciens; assembly: GCF_008831035.1. Classification (GTDB taxonomy): domain Bacteria; phylum Actinomycetota; class Coriobacteriia; order Coriobacteriales; family Eggerthellaceae; genus Ellagibacter; species Ellagibacter isourolithinifaciens. Next base: position 8,972 of record NZ_WAJR01000020.1, read on the forward strand.
CTTCACGCCGAAATTCAGCTTGTGAAGCGTAATCACTGCAACGACGATGATGACCGCACCGAGCGCGAGCGAGATCCACGGATTGCCCGTGAAGCCAGCCACGATGTAGCCGATGAAGCACGTGATCATAACGAGCGTCGCGTAGGGAATCTGCGTGGCAACGTGGCGCAGGTGGTTGCACTTTGCGCCCGCAGAGGAGAGGATCGTCGTATCGGATATCGGCGAGATGTGGTCGCCATAGACTGCACCTGCGAGCGTCGAGCCGACGGCCACGAGGAACAGCGGGTCGTCGGTGGGGAACACGCCGATCACAATGGGAAGGATAAGCGCGATCGTGCCCCAGGAAGTGCCCATGGCGAAGCCGATGAACGCCGCCACCAGGAAGATGATCGCAGGCAGAAGGGTAAGCCCCACGCCAAGCCCGTTCAACACGCCGCTCACAAACTCGCCCGTTCCCAGCAGATGACGGCACAGGCCGCCCAAGCTCCATGCCAGAACGAGGATCATGATCGCGCCGACCATCGAGCGCACGCCTTCGGAGATGCCTTCCACAAAACCCTCGAGCGTCGTGAGCTTACGGGGCAGGAACATCGCAGCCGAAACCACGAGCGCCACACAAGATCCGATGCACAGGCCCGTCACCGGGTCCTCGCCGACAGCGGTAGCGAAGTCGACGCCCTCGAAGAAACCGCCCACGTACATCATGCCGAGAATCGAGAACACGATCAGCACGACAATGGGGACGATCAGGTCGAACACGCGGCCATTCTCGGAGATGTTGAGTCCCTTGTACTCGTCGATCGCGCCCGATGCTGCGTCGTCGATGTCGGCCTCCTCGGTCACAACCGAAGGCACGCCCGGATGATCGCCTTCGTATGCTTCGACGTTTTTCTCGGGAAGACGGGTCGTCGAAACCGCCGCAAGGGCGCTTCCCTCGCGCGGAATGTCGTCGACGTCGTGCCCCTGGGCGCAGGCTTCCTCAGCCGCGCGCATCGAACCGTAATCGAGCTTCGTGATCAGCATGAAGAACACGAAGAAGACCGTGAGCAGGGCATAGAAGTTGTAAGGGATGGACTGAACGAACGTCGAGAAGCCGTCTTCTCCCAGATAGCCGCCCACGGCAACCGCCCAAGAAGAGACCGGCGCAATGATGCACACAGGCGCCGCCGTGGAGTCAATGATCCACGACAGTTTCTCGCGGCTGATATGGAAGCGGTCGGTGATGGGACGCATGACCGCGCCGACCGTAAGACAGTTGAAGTAGTCGTCCACGAAGATGAGGATGCCGAGAACCGCCGTGAGAATCGAGGCGAGGCGCGCGTTCTTCACGTGCTTCGACACCCATTCGGCGTAGGCGCGCGAGCCGCCGGCGATCGCGATGACCACCGTGAGCGCGCCCAATAAGGCAAGGAACAGCAGCAGCGCTCCGTTGTCGGCAATCTGCGTCGCCATCATTCGTGGAACCATGGTGAACGCCGCGATAAACTGATCGACGCCAACCCCCGCGAGAGTGAACTGGTAGATCACCATGCCCATAAGTACGCCGATGGTGAGCGACGAGTACACTTCCTTGGTGATGAGCGCGAGCCCGAGCGCCAAAAGCGGCGGCACGATTGACCAAGCGCCCGTACTGATAAGGTCGAAACCTTCCACAGGAACCCCTTCGTTGTGAGCTGATACTTCCCCTGCATAATTGCAGGCCGTTTCAGTATGCCTTGATTTTTCGGCTGCGGGGTCCACATGTGCGTTTTTTTCGGAGAATGTAACAAGGTTTGCGAGCACTCTATACTTGCAGGCATGGATATGAAGGAAGAAACAAGGCGCCTCGTCATCGCGCGTCGTAACGCTATCCCCAGCGACGAGCGCATCGCTCGTAGCGAGAAGGCATGCGAAGAGCTCGAGCGGTACTTCGGCCGCACGGTTGCATCCGAGTCACGCATCGCCGCCTACCATGCGCTGGGAAGCGAGGTGGACATCGCCCCGTTCGCGAAAAGCGTCCGCTTGCATGGGTGGACCTGCGCCTTTCCCGTCATGATGCGAGACGATAACGACGCCAAGGCCCGCATGACGTTTTGGGATGTCCCCCTCGACGGCACGCGGCGCGCCTTCTTCGACAAACCCGCCCGCGCCGTGACCCCCGACGATCCCTCACTTGCCGATTGCATGCCATGCGATCCGCGCGAGATCGACGCCGTTGTCGTTCCGATGGTCGCCTTCGATGCGGGCAACATGCGCCTCGGCTATGGCGGCGGCAACTACGACCGCTTCCTGCGCGAGCTTCGAAGCGACGCTGCCGTGTGCGGCATCGCCTTTCGAGAACAAGAAGTCAAGGCTGTGCCGACCGAGCCGCACGATCTCGCCTTGCCGAAGATCATCGTCGCCTAAACACAAGAGGAGACCGCCGAAACGAACGGTCTCCCCTTCCAAAATCAACTTGAAGCGCGCGCCCTTCAGCAGGGGCCTTCAGCAGGCATTCGACAGCGGGAGCTCGAAAGCGTGGCTTCGCAAGCGAGAAGGCTATTCCGCAGAAGCCGCTTTCGCTTCCTTTTCCTTTTGCAAATGCAGTTCGCGGACGTACTCGCGATCGATTGCACCCTCCGCGCTCGGCGGGTTCACGTTGAAGGGCACCGGCTTGGTGACAAGGCTCACCAGCGGCACGATGACAAGCGAGAGTATCATCGCGATGGCACCGCAGTTGATGGGGCTCGCGATAAGCGGCGTGCCCACGAATCCCATGATCATGTTGCCGGTCGTGAGACCCACACCCACGATAAAGCTCGCCCATACGGCGGCCTTCGACACGCGGCCCCAGTAGAGGCCCCACAGGAAGGGACCGAGGAATGCGCCGGCGAGCGCGCCCCACGAGATGCCCATGAGCTGTGCGATAAACGTAATCGAGGAGTGGTACTGCACAAGCGCGAGGGCCGCCGAGATCACGATGAACACGATGATGAGCACGCGCATCGTTGAGAGCTGTCCCTTCTCGCTCATATTCTTCACGACGTTACCCTTGAGCACATCGAGCGTCAGCGTCGAGGAGGACGTGAGCACGAGCGAGGACAAGGTCGACATGGAAGCGGAAAGCACGAGCACGATGACGATGCCGATGAGCAGATCAGGCAGGGTAGAGAGCATCGTGGGGATGATTGAGTCGTAGATAGGCTGACCGTTCGCTCCCATCTCGACCTGGCCGGAATACAGGCGACCAAACCCACCCAAAAAGTAGCTGCCGCCCGCGACCACGAAGGCGAACAGCGTCGAGATGATAGCACCCTGTTTCACCGCGGGGCCGCTCTTGATGGCGTAGAACTTCTGCACCATCTGGGGAAGTCCCCAAGTGCCAAGACTCGTAAGAATGCACACACCCAAAAGGTTCAGCGGGTCGGGGCCGAACATGCTCACGAACGGGCCCGCCATGTCAGGCGCCAAATCGGAGGACATCTGCGAAAGCTCGGTGATTGCGGGCATAAAGCCGCCGTTGTTGAACAGGACGGCCACAATGACGGCGATGATGCCGACCAGCATGACGATTCCCTGCAGAAAGTCGTTCATCACCGTGGCCATGTAGCCGCCAACTACGACGTAGATGCAGGTCACAACTGCCATGCCGATAACGCACCACTCGTAGGGCAAGCCGAACGCCATACCGAACAAACGGGACAGGCCGTTGTAGACGCTCGCCGTGTAGGGGATGAGGAAGACGAAAATGATGGCCGCGGCGGCAACGCGCAGGGCCTTCGAATCATAGCGGAGGCCGAAGAACTCCGGCATCGTGGTAGCGCCTAGGCGATGCGTCATCTCGCGCGTGCGCGGGCCGAGCACCCACCAAGCAAGCAGGCTACCGAGAATCGCGTTGGTGATTCCCGCCCAGAATGCGGCGATGCCGTATTTCCACCCGAACTGACCAGCGTACCCGACAAAGACGACAGCCGAGAAGTAGCTCGTGCCGAACGCGAAGGCGCTCATCCAAGGGCCAACGCTTCGCCCGCCGAGCACGAAGCCGTCAACGCTTGCCGTCGAACGGCGGCAGTAGATGCCCACGCCCACGGCAACGCCGATGAAAATGAGCACCATGCATAGTTTTGCGATCATTGCTGTTTCCTAACGATTCTCAAAGGGTTTCACGTGAAACGTTTTCCTTTACCGAGTTTGAACAGGGAAAACATGGGAGGCGCACACGACGCGAGACTTTCCTTGCCAACCTGCGCGCCCATGCGCGCAACAAGCCAGGCCTCGTGTGCTAGAGATATCGATAGGAATAATAATAGTAGAGGGGTGCAGAAAAGACATCGGTCGCAGCCGATGCAACAGTGTGCGCAATATGTCCCTCACCAAAATTCATGCGGCTACTTTATCACACTATAGCGCTCGGAAAGGCGGGGAAATCGAAAACCCGCCTTTTTGAGCGAGGTTTGCCCACCGACGCACAGCCCCTCTCTCTGCCGCGCGCGGGAACAGCCACGCAACATCAGAACTTCTCGCTAAACACCAAACGGTACATCTTCCTTGCCAGAGGACCGACAAGCGCCACATTTGCGGCAAGAGCAGCAGGAAGAGTTGTCACGTACGTGAAAGCCCACAGCGGCAGCAGGTCTTGCGAGATGCCAACAGACAGGAGAGAAGCGAAGAACGTCATGAAGGGAACCATTGCGTTGACCTTGCAAAACGGAATGATATGCGAGGCGATCCATCCAGAAGGAGACGCTATTTTCCGAACAAGCGGCATCAGCACGCGCTTCGCAATGACATCGCCAATCGTAAGGGAGACAGCAAACGCGATCGGCCAGCGAAGAAGCATTCCGGAAAGCCAGTCGAAAAGGGTGAAATTGAACCAGGTGTGCAATGCAGTGTTATACAGGCTCATGAGCGTTACCATGCCGCCCGTCATGAACAGCGTAAAGGCAAGCTGCTTGTGAAGCGGCCGTTTTTTCGTGGAGGGTTTTGCAACAGCGACATCACCTGTCGCATTTTCGTCAACATCAGGTGCGGGAACAGGAACAGCGGCGCCAAGGCGCACACTGCTTGAAGGCATGCTCAAGTCAGTCATGTGCGTACATCTCTCTTAATCTTCAGTTGGGTGGATTTCGATTCTTAGAATACCAGAGCGCAAATCAGATGAGAGCGATTCACGAAACAGCCTGATTCGTCGCGGCAAACGGGGCGATGCGGGAAATCAACGGAAAAGACCCCGCCGCTCGCCATCGGTAAACGGCGTGCGACGAGGTCTTTCGTAATCAATAAAAGAAACTATTCGATCCTACCCTTTAGTAACGGCTGTCGAAGATGCGCTTGGTCTTCTTCTCGCTACGCGGCAACTCGCCGATGGGCACGCCCTTCGCCTCGGGGGTGCAGCCGATCTTCGCCTTGAAGATCGCCTCGAGCTCGCGCTCGCACTTATCGCGGTCCTCGCCCGTAAGCGCAGTCTCGAACAGGAGCGTGATAACATCGCGGCCGTTAATCGCCTCGATCATCATCTGGTACTCGGACGAGGTGCCCTCCGTGAAGTTGATGACTTCCTCGATCTGCGCGGGGAACATATTGCATCCCTTCACCTTCACCATGTCGTCGGTGCGGCCGACGATGGTGTCGATACGCGGGTGATGGCTACCGTATTCGCAGGTGCAGGCACCGGGAATGATACGTGAAAGGTCGTGCGTGCGGTAGCGGATGAGCGGCGCGCCCTGCTTGCGCAGCGTGGTGAGAACGATTTCCCCCACCTCTCCGTCGGGCAGCACCTCGCCCGTCTTCGGGTCGACGATCTCCACGTACACGAAGTCTTCCCAAACATGCATACCGTGGTGAGCCTCGCAGGAGATGCCGATGCCCGGGCCGTAAATCTCGGTCAGGCCATAGATATCGAAGATTTCGATGCCCAGCTCGTTCGCGATGCGGTGACGCATCTTCTCGCCCCAGCGCTCGGAACCGATAACGCCCTTCTTCAGGTCGAGCTTGTCGCGCAGGCCGCGCGTGGATATTTCCTCGGCGAGCAGAAGCGCATAGCTCGACGTGCCGGTGATGACCGTGGAATGCAAGTCCTGCATCATCTTAAGCTGCTTCTCGGTGTTGCCGGGACCCATCGGAATCGCCATGGCACCTAAGCGCTCGCAGCCAAGCTGAAAGCCGATACCCGCGGTCCACAGGCCGTAACCTGGGGTAATCTGGATGCGGTCGAGATTGGTGATGCCCGCGGTTCGGTAGCAGCGCTCGAACTGGATTGCCCAATCGGTCACATCCTGGGCAGTGTAGGGAATGATGACCGGCGTGCCCGTCGTACCCGAAGAACTGTGGATGCGCACGACTTCCTCATCGGGAACCGCCTGAAGCCCAAGCGGATACACGCGGCGAAGGTCGTCCTTTTCCGAGAAGGGAAGCTTCTCGAAATCCTCCTGCGTGCGCACGTCAGAGGGATCGATGTCCTTGAATTTCTCAGCGTAAAAGGGAGAGCAATCTTTGATGGTGGAAAGCTTGGTGGTAATGAGCTTGAGTTGCTCGTCGGTCATTTGCATGATGGTCCTCTTCTCATGACATGGTCGCATTTCGACGCGATCGAAATGCATTGCGGCGCAGCAAATGCTGCAAAACTGAGAGGCGCTTCAAGATCGTTGCGAAAATAGCCCAGAATGCTTTAAGGCTCGCTTACGAGTCTTGAAGCTAGAGCCATCGACCAGCCAACGCGTTGCGCGCGGCTACGGAAAGGAGGATGTCGGCTGAGTTCGTCATAAGCCCATTGTAGGCGAACGACACGCGATTTCAAGGGCAAGGGCCGTTTTGGTCGAGAGGGGGATTGGGCCGCGAGCCCGAACGACCCTTCGAGCCATGCGCCCGCCCTCGCACCGTACGAACTTTGCGTGCCGCGTTAGCGTCGTAACGCCTGCTACTTCGCGGTTGTCGTTTTCGCGTTATCGAGCGCTTGCAGCATGCCCATCATCCTTGCGCGCGTAAAGCTCACCTTCGAGTCGGCCGCTTCCGCTTTGGTGACAATCCCTTGCTCGCAAGCCCAATCGAGGGCAACTTTCTCCTCTTCCTGGGAAGAAGGCTTCGAAGGGGTTTCCCACTTGGTATCCTCGCCCGAAAGTGTGAGCGCCCGCGATGCTTCGCTCGACGCATCTTCTACAAGATAGGCATAGCGCAGCATAGCCAAGCAGATTTCCTGAATGGTGATCTTATCTTCGGCGCGGAAGTTGTTCCCCGCCGCAATTTCATCGTCTTCCAGCCACCGCACCGCGTCAGCGCAAAACGAGTCAGCACTGACGTCACTCGAGGGATCGTCAAAGTAATCGTAGCGCAGGGGCAACATGCCCGGGCGCCCCGCATAACGCCAGAAGAACTCGGCCGCTTCCGCGCGAGTGGTACTGTTTTCGGGGCGGAACTCATTGTTGCCGCTCGCCCCCACATGCGCCACATTGCGCGAAAGGGCCCACTCGATCGCCGCAGAACTGGAAGGATCCGCCAGCACGTCGGTATACATCTGGTCGACCGTGGCGTTTCGAACCAGAATGCGAACAGAATGCTCGACGAAGGTGAAGGCGTAGTCGGTATACAGCTCATCGTCTGACTTTTTGGGCTGGTCAGACACACAATAATCGTACACAACGTCGTACGCGCGATTGCCGCCGAAGTTGATCAGGTTTCCCCATGCTGTGCAGTTCGTAACCTGGAAACCCTTCGCGCGGCGCGCCCCGACGCCATTCAAGCGATAGAGGGATTGATGCTCGAAGAAGAACCCAAACTTCGTGTTCGCCGACGATGTGCAGTTCTCGATGACCATCGACTCATCTTCGGAAAGACCCACGCCCACGCCGAATCCCGAGGCACCGAAGGAATCCTCCGTGGCGTTCTTTCCGCAACCGATCGCCGAGCAATCGCGCATCACGCAGTCAACGGGATAATCGGCGCCGAAGCCCGTACCGTCGGTGTTGCGTACCTCGACACGTTCCCACGTGCAGCCGCGGAACAGCTTGAAGAAAAACCCCTTGCCCGAGGCGTTGTACCCACGAAGCGACCCCTGCGTGCTCTCGCCGTCGATGGTGAAGTCGTAGAACGAGGCGTTGTCGAGGTAGCGGCGGTCGTCGAAGCCGTCGTAGTAGAACATGTCGATACCATGAGGGGCCTCACCGGTCATGGCGTAGCGGCCGAGCGGCTTGAGAATTGTCGCATCCTTGCCGCTTCCCCGCACCTCGACGTTGTCACGCATCTCGACGACGCAATTGCCCTCATCGGTAGCTTTCATCCACGCAAAATAGAACGTTCCCGGACCCAGATGCACCGAACCGCTCTTCTTCGAGGCGTCGTCAATCGCCTGTTGGAGAAGCGCCGAATTGTACGCGGCTTCCTCTTGCCCCTCCCTCAGGGGAATCACATCGAGAAACGCAGCCGTCTGCTCGGCGTTTGCGCCCTTGCCCGTCTTCGAGCACGCGGTCATGACGCTGGCGGCGGCAGCCGAAGTCGCGCAAGCGAGGGAAGCGATGAACGCACGGCGGGTGAAGGGGCGAGACATGCGATTACTCCTTGCTTTCCACCAGGTCGATCGCCGCAAGGTTCAGCTCGACGAACCGAGGCTTCACGCATGCGCGAATCGCGTCGCGCAAATCGTCGAGCGAAAGCGGCAAATGTCCCGTTTTAAGTGCAAAGGCAAGAAGCACAGTATTGAGCGCCTTCCTATTTTCCACCTGGGATAACACGGCCTCATCATCGACGAGGACGAAACGGGCGGGCGCTTCGGCACTCCCATTGAGGCGTCCCCTCAACGAGGCAATCGTCGCCTCGGCAAGGTACGGCTCGATCGAAAGGGCTGCCGTGATAGGCTGGATGGACGTGGTCGCGCTCACCATCACGCCATCGGGCGCAAGGTAGGGAAGCACCCGCGCGGCCTCGGCCGGCTCGAACGCGATGATCATGTCGGCGGTGCCTTTCGCAACGAGCGGAGCGATTACTTCCTCCCCGTTATCGCCCATACGAACATGAGAGACCACGCTGCCGCCGCGCTGGGCCATACCGATCGTCTCGGCAGTGCGAACCTGCCATCCCTTTGCCTGGGCCGCCTGCGCGAGAACCTTCGCGGCGAGGACCGTTCCCTGCCCGCCAACGCCAGTCAAAAGCACGTTACGCATGGGGCGCCTCCTTCTCCTCCGCGTTTCCCGGCAGCTCGATCGCCTTGAAGGGGCACACCTGAATGCAAAGGCCGCACCCGTTGCACAACGAGGCATCGACGAACGCCTGGCCGCGATCTTTGCTCTTCGCGCCCTTGCGGGTCTGGTCGAAGCCCAAGCCAGGGCAGCCGATTTCGGTGATGCACTTCTTGCATCCCGTGCACGTGTCGGTGTTAACGCTCACAGACTCTTTCGGTTTCACCAGCTGAACGCAAGGGGACTCGAACAAAATGGCCGAAGGACCCTCGAAGTCGATTGCGCGCTTCGCCGCGCGGGTCGAGCCTTCCAGGTCAAGCGGGTCGGCATGGACAATGCATTCCACGCCGAGCGCCTTAAGCACCGCCTCGATGCTGATAGGCTTGCGATGCGGGCCCATGAGCGTCACACCGGTCCCCGGGTGGGGCTGCGACCCCGTCATGGCGGTCGTCGCGTTGTCGAGCACGCAAACGGTGATGTCATGGCCGTTATAGACTGCGTTCGCGATGCCCGTGAGGCCGCTTGCGAAGAACGTCGAGTCACCGACGAAGGCGAGCTGCTTCTTGTCGGGCTCCACGACGGAGAATCCCTGAGCCATGGTGATTCCCGCACCCATGCACAAGCACGTATCGACCGCATCGAGCGGCTTCGCGTTGCCGAGCGTGTAGCAGCCGATGTCGCCGCAAAGCACGGCGGGGGTCTTCCTCAACGCGCGCTTCACCGCGTAGAAGCTACCCCTGTGGGGGCACCCGGCGCACAGCACCGGCGGACGAACGGGCAAGGGCTCGTCGAAGGGAGCCGGCACTTTCAGGGACTCGCCCAAAGAATCGGAGAGGCCGAAGAAGCTGGCCAGACGAGTGATTGCGTCGTCAACGTCGTTTTCCCCGCGATCGCGCGTGTCGCCCGTCAGTTTGCCGAGCACTTCAAAGCTCGCGTGGGTGCGGCCCGCGCGCACGGCAAGCTCGTCCTCGATCACGTGGTCGAGCTCTTCGAAAACGATGATGCGGTCCAGGCCGCAAGTGAACTCATCGGCAGCCACGACGGGGAAGGGGTACGGCGTCCCTACCTGCCAGAAGCGGTAAGAAGGCATCTGTACGCCCTGTTCCCCGCAAAGCTCCTCAAGCCGGCGAAGGGCTTCGCGGACATAGGATGCCGAAACGCCGCCCGCTGCAACGCCGAGGCGCAGCGGCATGCTCGCGTCGCCGCGCTGCTCCTGCGGATTGAAGCTCGCGAGGGGCTCGTTTTGCGCGTAATCCTTCGCGATGCTGATAAGGCGCTCGTTAATTTCCCCGTGACCCTCAAAGGCGCGGCGGGGGAAGATGACCCAGCGGGAACTGCGCTCGAAGCCCTCTTCGGGAATCGGCTTCGCGAAGGTTTCATCCTCCACCTCGAAAAACGTCGATGCATGGCAGATGCGCGTCGTCGGGCGGACGATGACGGGCGTCCGATATTTCTCGGAGAGGTCAAACGCGGCCTTCATCATGGCGAAGCCCTGTTCGGGTGTTGCAGGGTCAAGAACAGGAACCTTCGAGAACGCCCCGAAACGGCGGGTATCCTGCTCCGTCTGTGAAGAGATGGGGCCCGGATCGTCGGCGACAAAGAGCACGCAGCCGCCCTTGATCCCGACGTAGTTCAGACTCATCAGAGCGTCGGAGGCAACGTTTAGCCCAACCTGCTTGCAGGTGAACAACGTGCGTGCGCCGCAGTACGACGCACCCGCAAGAAGCTCGAGCGCCGCCTTCTCGTTCGTCGACCATTCCACGTGAACGCCATGAGCCTTGCCCGCAGCATGCAGCTTCGCGACGGTCTCAATCAGTTCAGACGACGGCGTCCCGGGGTATCCCGCGACAACCCGCACCCCCGCCTCAAGGGCGGCGTGGGCGAACGCTTCGTTGCCCATCAACAGTTTCTTCGACATAGTCCCGCCTGACTCAAAAACCATTCCGCCGACCTCGCGGCCGGCGGAATTCCCCCTATTTCTTAGCTGCCTTCTTGCGGTCGACCGCGGAGAGAAGGCGCTTTCTCATGCGCACGTTCTGCGGCGTGATCTCGACGAGCTCGTCATCGGTGATGTATTCGAGCGCCTCTTCGAGCGTGAAGGTGCGCGGAGGAGTGAGCTGCACGGAGATGTCGGAAGTGGAGGAGCGCTGGTTGCCCAGGTTCTTTGTCTTCGCGACGTTCACCACCATGTCGCCCGGGCGAGCGCTTTCGCCGACGATCATGCCCTCGTAGCACGCGTCACCAGGAGCGACGAACAGCGTGCCGCGCTCCTGCAGCGTGCCAAGCGCATAGGCGACCGCCTTGTCGGTGCTCATGGAGATCATCGCGCCGTTCTTGCGGCCGCCGATGTCGCCCGCGTAGGGACCATATTCCAGGAACGTGTGATAGAACACGCCGTCGCCGTGGGTGACATTGAGGATGCGGTTCTTAAGGCCCATGATGCCGCGGGTCGGAATCTTGAACTCAAGATGCGTGACCAGGCCCGACGCGTCGAGGGAGACCATCGTGCCGCCAGCGGTGCCGAAAATCTCGATAACCTTGCCCGAGTACTCTTCGGGACACTCGACCACAGCCTGCTCGATCGGCTCGATCTTGTTGCCGTTCTCGTCCTTCTTGAACAGAACGCGCGGACGGCCCACCTGCAACTCGAAGCCCTCGCGACGCATCGTCTCCATCAGGACGGAAAGATGGAGAATACCGCGGCCGGAAACCTCGATGCCGGACTTGTCCTCAAGCTCTTCGATCTTCATCGTCACGTTGTTCTCGCGCTCGAGCATGAGGCGCTCCTTGAGCTGGCGTGCGCCGACGATATCGCCTTCGCGGCCGACGAGCGGGGAGGTCGACGGCTCGAACACGATGGACAGCGTCGGCGGATCGATCTCAATCGGATCGAGGGCGATGGGATTCTCGGGGTCGGTGTAGACGTCGCCGATGTCGGTGCGCTCGATGCCGACGACAGCTCCGATGTCACCCGCTTCAACGACGTCGCATTCCTTGCGGCCAAGGTAGTCGAAGGTGAACAGCTGGCGAACCGTCGCGGTCGACTGGGTGCCGTCATTCTTCACGACGAGGATGGTATCGCCCGTATGGATGGATCCGGAATACACGCGGCCGATGCCGATGCGGCCGACGTATTCGGAGTGATCGATCGTCACGCACTGCATGGCAAGCGGACCATCGGGGTCAACCTCGGGCGCGGGCATGTCGTCGAGAATCATGTCGAGCAGCGGATACATGTTGTCGTTGTCGTCGGCGGGGTCAAGGCGGGCGAAGCCGTTCATGGCGCTCGCGTACACCACATGCTCCATGGCGAACTCGAGCTGCTCGTCGTTCGCGCCCAGGTCGGCCATCAAATCGAGGCAGTCGTTGTACGCCTTCTCGGGGTCGGCACCGGGGCGGTCGATCTTGTTCACAACGATCATGATCGAAAGACCCGCCTGGATAGCGTGACGCAGCACGAAGCGCGTCTGGGGCATGGGACCCTCAAACGCGTCGACGAGAAGCAGCGTGCCGTCAGCCATCTTGAGGACGCGCTCGACCTCGCCGCCGAAGTCGGCATGGCCAGGAGTGTCGATGACGTTGATCTTCACGCCCTTGTACTCGATGGAGATGTTCTTCGCCAGAATGGTGATGCCGCGCTCGCGCTCCTGGTCGTTGGAGTCGAGCACGCGCTCCTCGACCTTCTGATTCTCGCGGAAGGCATCGGTCGCGCGCAGAAGCTTGTCGACGAGGGTTGTCTTACCGTGGTCGACGTGAGCGATGATGGCGATGTTGCGAATGTTCTCTTGTTTCACCTGTGTTCCTTTTTCTACAATCTACCTGCCTGTTTGCGTCTTCTCTTCGACTGTTTCACGTGAAACCCCCGAAGGGAAGACGCATCTTCTTCCTTACCCTATCTCGTCAAGACGCGCGAGGAGCTGCTTCTTCTCAGCGGCGAGCTCGTCGAGGTGATCGTTGAGGATGCTCGCGGTTTTCTGCGCGCTCACCACTTTCACGATGCCCCACACCGCACACGCCACGCCGATGCTCGCGACAACGGCGAGCACGCCGAGCTTGCGCCCGAATACGAGTGCCACCAAAGCGCCGATGCCCGCCATCGCGAAACCGCTGCGACGCTCGTCGAGAGCGACGTCGCGCTGCGTGAGCAGCTGTTTGCGAGCGGCGGAGATGCCCGCAAGGCGAGCGTTGAGTTCCGCTTCCTCGGCAGAAGAGGCGACCGTTCCACGAGCACGCGTGGAGGACCCCTTCCCGCTTGTCAACACCTCATATGCTTCCTGAAGGTTTTTGAATTGCTCGGTGGCCCGCTCCTGAAGCTTCTTGTTCGAAGCAAACCGATCCGGATGCAGAATCTGAGCCGTCTCGCGGTATGCCGCCTTCACTTCTTCGGACGCGGCGTCCGCAGAAAGCCCCAGCAGGCGCAGTGCCTCGTTGCGGTTCATCTTCCTCCTTCAATCATGACGCTTCATTGTACAACGCGAGAAGGAGATAACATGAAAGCCCCTTGTAAGAAGCATATATCGGTCGGTCACCGTCAATTGCGATTGAGTTGCAGCAAAGCCCGCAGAGTTGTCCAACCCTCACGGGGCTCAATCACCACCGAGCAGAAATAAAAAAATCGCCGGTCGATTGTTCGACCGGCGATGGAGTTGATGGTGGAGAATAGGGGGATCGAACCCCTGACCTCAGGCTTGCAAAGCCCGCGCTCTCCCAGCTGAGCTAATTCCCCGAATGACTTTTACCTCATGATATTAATAAACGCTCCACCGGCTAACTCGGCTCACGGTGGAGCGTTTATCGCAAATCATGGTGGGCCCGAATGGATTTGAACCAGCGACCTCACGCTTATCAGGCGTGCGCTCTAACCAACTGAGCTACGGGCCCTTGAAAAGTGCCTGATTATAGTAACCCGACGACCAGATATCGTCAACCCATAATCTGCTAGAATTTGAAAAAAATTTTTGATTGAGGAGACGGCATGATCCCTTTGAAAGTTCTCACCCTCATCGTTTTGAATTCCATGCAACCAGCAGCCCTGGTCATGGAGCCAATTGAGGAGCATCAGCGAACGAAATCGCGCATCGTGCCGGTATGGGTCGGGCCCGCTGAAGCCATGCAGCTCGGCATGGCTGTCGAGCACATGAGGACCCCGAGGCCCCTCACCCACGACCTCATGCTCGATGCCCTCACCAACCTCGACGCGCGAATCGATCACGCCGTCATAAACGATGTGAAGGGGACGACCTTCTTCGCGAAGCTCTATTTAAAGCAAAGCGACCGGATGATCGAGCTCGACGCCCGGCCAAGCGACGCCATCGCGCTGGCCATACGCGAAGATGCACCCATCTACATCGACGAAAAGACCCTCGATAAGGGAAGCTACCCTTACATCATCAGGGAAGACGCATCCGAAAGCGAGATAGAGGAGTTCCATAGCTTCCTTGAGAATATCTCCCCTGAAGACTTTCAAGCGTAAACGCTGAAGGGGAGTCCCTCCAAAGGAAGGGAAGTCCTGCCACAGGAGCGACAGGGGCCCTTCGCTGCGTCCCGAAAACAAAAGAGGGGGCTTACAGCCTGCCAGCCGTAAGCCCCCTCGCTAACAACTTATAACGCTTGAGCGCCGCACCTGCGCCTAATCGAGGTCGTCTTCGCCAAGCTCCCCTTCATCGGCCAGCTCAATCTCGTCGATGTCGTCGACGTCGTCTCCCTCGGCCTTCTGGTCGCGCTTCTTCTTGCCAGTGCTCGAGATGGCGACAGCCGTCACGCGATCCTTGTCCGCGACATTCATCACGCGAACGCCTTGCGTCGAGCGTCCAAGCTCGGAGATTCCGCTCACCGGAGTGCGAACAACGACGCCCTCCTCGGAAATGATCATAATCTCGTCGTTGGGTTTCACGATCTTCATCACCGAGAGCAAACCCTTCTTGTCAGTCATTGTGATGGTGAACACGCCCTGACCGCCGCGATGGTGCTCGGGATACTCATCGATCGAGGTGCGCTTGCCGTAGCCCTTCTCCGTAATCACGAACAGGTCGCTTCCCGGCTTGGCAATCTCCATGCCAAGCACATGCGCGTCAGCAGGCACTGTCATACCCTTCACGCCCATGGTGTCGCGGCCCATGGCGCGCACTTCGCCCTCGCTCCACATGATGGCCTTGCCGGCGCTCGAGACCATGATGACCTTCTCACCGACTGCCACCCGGCGAACGCTAATCAGCTGGTCGCCCTCTTTCAGGTTGATGGCGATGAGTCCGTCACGGCGTGTGCGGTCGTAGAGGTCCATCGAGGTCTTCTTCACCATGCCATGCTCAGTGGCGAACATGAGATATTCGTCCTCTGGAAAGTCCTTCGTCGCAATGACGGCGGAAATTGTCTCGCCCTTTTGCAGAGGCAGCAGGTTCACGATTGCAGTGCCGCGAGCGTGGCGCGATGCCTCGGGAAGCTCATACACCTTCAGGCGATATACCTTGCCCGCAGTCGAGAAGAACAGCATGTAGGAATGCGTCGAGGCGACGAACAGGTGCTCGACGTAGTCGTTGTCCTTCAGGCTCACGCCCTGCATGCCCTTGCCGCCGCGCTTCTGCTGGCGATAAGTGGTCACGGGAAGACGCTTCACGTAGCCCGCCTTCGTCATGGTGACGACCACGTTTTCCTCGGCAATCAGGTCCTCGACGTCGATATCCTTCGCGTCACCTGAAAGCTGCGTCTTGCGCGGGGTGCCGAACTTCTTTTTGATTTCCTGCAGCTCGTCTTTGATGATCTGCTTGAGCAGGCCCTCGTCCTCGAGCACGCGCTTGTAGTACGCAATCTTCTCGCGAAGGTCGGCCAGCTCCTGCTCGATCTTCTCGCGCTCCAAGCCGGTCAGACGGCGCAGGCGCATCTCCAAGATAGCGTCGGTCTGCTTCTTTGATAGCCCGAAACGCTCGGTCAAGCGCGCTCCCGCCTCTTTGTCGGTCTGGGACGAGCGAATGATATGGATGACCTCGTCGATGTTGTCGAGCGCGATGATGTAGCCATCGAGGATGTGAGCGCGCTCCTCGGCCTTCTTCAATTCGAAGCGCGTCCTGCGCTCGATGACTTCCTTTTGATGCTCAATGTAGTAGAAGAGCATTTCCTTCAAGGAAAGCACGCGGGGCACACCGTCGACGAGCGCCAGCATAATTACGCCGAAACCCACCTGCAGCTGCGTGTGCTTGTACAGCTTGTTCAGCACGACCTGGGGCAACGCATTCTGCTTCAAGTCAATTACGATGTCGATGCCATGACGGTCCGCAGCGTCGTGAATGTTGGAAATCTCGGGCAGCTTCTTGTCGCGCACGAGCTCACCGAGCTTCTCGAGCAAGCGCTTGCGGTTCACCTGGTAGGGAATCTCGCTGACCACAATCGACGATTTACCGTTCTTGCGATCCTCGATCGTGCACTTCGCGCGAACGGTAAGCGAGCCGCGGCCCGTCTCATACGCATCGAGAATGCCCTTCTTCCCCATGATGATGCCGCCGGTGGGGAAATCAGGGCCGGGCAGTGCGGTCATGAGCTCTTCGGTCGTAATATCGGGGTTGTCGAGCATCATGCAGGTGGCGTCGATCGTCTCGCCGAGATTGTGCGGCGGGATGTTCGTCGCCATGCCGACTGCGATGCCGTTTGAGCCGTTGACCAGCAGGTTCGGGAAGCGCGCGGGAAGAACCTTCGGCTCCTCGAGGCTCTCGTCGTAGTTCGGCTGGAAATCAACCGTCTCCTTGTCGAGGTCGCGCAGAAGCTCCATAGCGGCCTTGTCGAGGCGCGCCTCGGTGTAGCGCATTGCTGCTGCGGAGTCACCGTCGATCGAACCGAAGTTGCCATGGCCGTCAACCAAGGGCACGCGCATCGAAAAGGGCTGAGCAAGGCGCACCATCGTGTCGTACACTGCGGAGTCGCCGTGTGGATGGTACTTGCCGATGACGTCGCCGACGGTACGCGCCGACTTCATGTGCGGGCGGTTCGGGGTGTAGCCGGACTCGTTCATCGCGTAAAGGATGCGGCGATGAACTGGCTTCAAACCGTCGCGCACATCGGGAAGCGCTCGCGAGACAATAACGCTCATGGAGTATTCCAGGAACGATGCCTGCATCTCTTTGCCCAGGTAGGCACTGCGAACGGTCGTGCCTTCGCCGCCATTCGCGCCCTCGATAATCTCTCCGTGGGCGGTCGGCATGTCGACGAGCATCGACTGCGCGAGCTGCTCTTCAGATACTGCAGAGCCGACGGCGGGAGTGGCGGAATCTTCCTGCGATTCCTCTTCCTCGGCTTCAGCCTCAGCATCCTGCTCGGCACGGGAAAGCATCTCGTTGAACGCATCGTCGCGCTCGGGCTGCTCCCCCTCCGGCGGGGTCATGTCGTTATTTTCTGCCATTAGAATCCTTTCGAGATTTCAGGCTCAATCACCGTAAGGCACGATGCCCTAGATATCGAGGAAACGAACATCGCGGGCATGCTTCTGGATGAACTCCTTGCGCGGTTCAACCTGATCGCCCATAAGCTCGCTTACCGTGCGCTCGGCTTCGGCGGCGTCGTCGATATTGACCTGCAGAAGCGTGCGCGTCGCGGGCTCCATCGTGGTTTCCCACAGCTGCTCGGGGTCCATCTCGCCCAAACCCTTGTAGCGTTGGACGTCAAACTTTTCCGAACCACCCATTTCGGCGAGCGTCTCCGAAAGCGCGTTCTCATCGTAGATGTAGCGCTCGATCTTCGTAGAACGCGAATTTTTCTTCTTCACGCCGAAAATCGGCGGGCAGGCAATGTAGACGTAGCCGCGATTGATGAGCTCAGGCATATAACGATAGAAGAACGTGAGCAGCAGGATGCGGATGTGCGCGCCGTCGACATCGGCATCGGTCATGATGATGATGCGGTGGTAGCGCGCCTGATCGGCATCGAAATCTTCCCCAATGTTCGTGCCGATTGCCGTGATGAGAGAGCTAATCGTCTCGCTTGAAAGCGAACGGTGAAGGCCTGCGCGCTCGACGTTCAAAATCTTGCCACGAAGCGGCAGAATTGCCTGCGTTTTGCGGTCGCGCGCCTGCTTGGCGCTGCCACCTGCGGAATCGCCCTCTACGATGAAGATTTCGGAATCTTCTGCCTTCTTAGAAGAACAGTCTGCAAGCTTGCCCGGCAGCGCGAACGAGTCGAGCACGTTCTTGCGGCGTGTCATCTCGCGAGCCTTGCGAGCAGCTTCGCGGGCCTTCAGAGCCTGCGTCGCCTTCCCGATGATCTTCTTGGCAGGGGAGGGGTTCTCCTCCAGATATTCTGCAAGGCCCTGGGTCACGGCGTTTTGCACGAGCGGGCGAATCTCGGTGTTGCCGAGCTTCGTTTTCGTCTGCCCCTCGAACTGCGGGTCATGCAGCTTCACGGAGATAATCGCCGCCAAGCCCTCGCGCGTATCGTCGCCCGAGAGGTTGGAATCCTTCTCCTTCAAAATGCTCTTGCTGCGCGCATAGTCGTTGATGGTACGCGTCACGGCCTGCTTGAAGCCGTCGAGGTGCGTGCCACCCTCGTGCGTGTTGATGTTGTTGGCAAAAGCCATGACAGAGTTCGTCGAATAGGATGTCGACCACTGCATGGCCACTTCCACCGTTCCGTCGGCATTTTCGGCCGAGAAATAAATAGGCTCGTTGAGCGTTTCCTTGCCCTTGTTCAGGTACTTGACGAAGTCGATGATGCCGCCCATGAACTGGAACACTTCCGTGCGCGGCTCGGCGGCCTTCCCGGAAATAACCTCACTCGGGTTCTCGCGCTCATCGTGCATCGTAATCTTGAGGCCCTTGTTTAAAAACGCCATCTCGCGGAAGCGTGCCGCGAGCGTGTCGTAATCGTACACCGTGGTTTCCGCGAAGATTTCGGGGTCAGGCCAGAACGTGACCTTCGTTCCCGTGCGGTCCGCTGCTCCAATCTCATGGAGCTTCGTCTTCGTGCGACCGTGGTCAAAATCGATCTCATATTCTTTTCCGTCGCGCCTCACATTGACCTCGACGCGCGAGGAGAGCGCATTAACGACGGACACGCCGACGCCGTGCAAACCACCCGAGACCTTATACCCCTCGCCGCCGAACTTGCCGCCAGCATGGAGAATCGTCAGAACGACCTCAACCGTCGGAATCTTCTCCTTCGGATGCATGTCTACCGGGATACCGCGGCCGTTGTCGGCTACCGTGATCGAGTTATCGGGATGAATCCATACCTCGATGGAGTCGCAATAGCCGGCAAGCGCTTCGTCGACGGCGTTGTCGACGACCTCGTACACCAGATGATGCAGGCCGCGCGGGCCCGTAGAGCCGATATACATACCAGGGCGCTTGCGCACCGCTTCGAGACCTTCGAGGACTTGAATGTCAGAACCATCGTAGTGATCGGGTTTGTTAACCACTGACATGCTCCTTTTCGGTACGTTTGGAAGATGCTTCGCGCAGAACGCGAACTGACCTATTGTACCATAGAAGAATAAAACGAAGCGTTTGAGCGGTCTCTAAGGCCTTCTAACGGATGATTCTGCATTTTTTCGCCATTTATGACCTTTCACCCTTCTTCCATTCCCTGTCGGTTACCATCGCCTTTTCCAGCGCGCGCCTGAGCGAAGGGTTCTCCACAGATGACACCATCTGCTCAACTTCGGTTTTTTCCTCGGGAGAAAGCGGAACCGAGCGGGAACTTTCAGACTTCGTTTCGCACACATCCCTGTAAGGATGGCGCTTGCGCATGTCAAAACGGGAAGGGTAGGTCTTGAACTCGTCTATCCTCTCGCCGAAGCGCTCATGGAGCCGAAGCATGATCAGATGCTGCCGACAGTGGACATCCGAACGGAAGTTTCCATCGTCCATATACACATACAGCGAGCGGATTCCTTCTTCTTCTTTTATATAGACAGCGTTCACGTGGTCGAGGACGTAGGGAGCATTCTCCTTGTATACATACTCGATTGCATCTTTCCACATCGTGCGAACCTCGGCGGCCCGGCGAGCGATGAGCGTCTTCTCATCAGTCGGCAGCGAACTGAACAGACGCGCCATTTCTTTCCCAATCCTAGCCACGTTTAGCCTCCTCACCCAACTGCACGACACTCGCATTTTTGAGAAGGGAATCATCGAAGTAGGCAAGGTTCGCCGTCGTGATGAACGTCTGCATGTCTCCAGAAATGAATTCCACCAGTGCATGTCGTCTATGCTCGTCGAGTTCGCTCATCACATCATCGAGAAGGAGCACCGGCTTCTGGCTGAGCATATCCTCGATAATCGACGCCTCGGCAAGCTTGCAAGCAAGGACAATAGAGCGTTGCTGCCCCTGACTTCCATAGTTTCCCGCATTCTTTCCCTCGATGTAAAAACCAATCTCGTCGGAATGAGGCCCAACGACGCTCTTTCGGCGGGCTAATTCCTCGCCACGGCGCGCTTCAAGGGCAGAAGTGAGCGCATCGCGCGCCTCATCTCGAGAAAACGAGGCAACTCCGCACGGTGTTTCACGTGAAACAGGAGCCATCCAGGAAGGAACATACGTCACTTGCAGCTTCTCACCTTGCGCGATGTCGGCGTAGCGGCGGGAAATTTCTGGCGCAAGCTTCGCGAACAAAGCCGCGCGATAGCACGCAAGCTGTGCACCGCAGGTCACCAGCGTCTCGTTGATACTGTCGATGAGCGCAACCTGGGCTTCCTCTTTCAGGAGCCTGTTCTTGTAGCGAATGACCTTCTCGTAATCTTTCTTAATAAGGTAGTGATTCGGCGAGAGCTGCGACCCCAAAGCATCGATTGCGGTGCGCCGGACGCTCATCGAACCTTTCACCAAGTCAAGATCATCCGGCGTGAAAGACACGGAAGGGATGAGCCCCTTCAAATCAGCAGGCCGTCGTGCTTTGCCATTCAACGTGTACTTCCGCTTATGGCTTTCAAGCAGCATAACAATATCGAGGACCCGATCGTCTCCTGTCACGCGCGCCTCAGCGCGGGCATACCTTTCCCCATGCTTTATTACCTGGTCGATGAGCGGATGGCGAAACGAGGAAAGCGCCGTCATAAGCTGAATTCCCTCGACAATGTTCGTCTTCCCGACCGCATTCGGTCCCACGAACAAGGTGAGCGCCCCGATATCGTTCAGCTCGAAGCGCTCGTAATTGCGAAAGTTAGTAAACCCTATATGCTCGATGGACAGCGTCACGAGATGCGCACCGGCATGACAAGATACAGGAAGTTCTCAGGGGCTTCCGCCTTGAAGATACCCGGTTCACGGGAGGTTCCCACCTCCAGATACACCGAATCACTCGAAACCGACGAAAGGCCGTCGAGCACGTAGGCGAAGTTGAAGGCGATTTCCGCGTCGTCACCCTCGATGGAGCAGGAAAGCGTCTCCTGAGCGGATCCGACGTCCTGGGAAGCGGCGGACAGCTGAACCGTCTGAGATGCCGCATTCAAATCGAACTTAATCGGCGTGGAAGAAGAACCAAGAAGAGACGTTCTCTTCACCGCCGCGACGAGGTGGCTGACGTCGATCTTCGCGCGCGTCCCATGCTTCCCCGAAAGCAGCTGTTTGTAATTGGGGAAATTGCCCTCGATTCGACGGTTGATGAAAACGGTGCCCTCGCAGCTGACAAGAATCTGATTTTCGGCGAGTGCGATTTGTACGTTAGACTCAGTTTTTGGCAAGGACGCAATATCCTGCAAAAACGAGCCGGAAATCACCGCCTCGAATTCATCGGCGGCAGAATCAGAGAGCTCCACCTCGGCCAAGGCCAAACGATACGAGTCGGTCGCAACCATCTTGAAATGGTTCTCCTCGAGCGTCACCAAAGCACCGGTGAGAATCGCGCGGCTTTCATCTTTCGAGACGGCACGCGCAACCTTTTTAACCATCGCAGCAAATTTTGTAAAGGGAACCTCAATGCGCTGCGAGGCCTCCACGTGGGGAAAACCAGGGAAATCCTCATAGTTGAGCGCCTTGATCGAAAACGAGGAACTATCGCAGGTGATGAGCGCATTCTCTTCGTCTGCCTCAACATGGACTGCGGCGTCGGGCAGGTTTTTCACGATGTCGGAGAACAACTTGCCGGGAACAACTGCCTTACCCTCCTCTTCCACGAGTGCAGCCGTCGAATACTGGATGGAAAGCTCAAGGTCGGTCGCCTGGAGAACGAGCGAGTCACCCGTTGCCTCGAGCAAGATACCGGAGAGAACGGGCAGAGTCGAGCGGGTGGACACACCTTTAATAACAATTGCGAGGGCATTCTGGAGTTCGCTTTTGCTGATGCTTAATTTCAAGGAAACCTTCTCTCTTTCTTTTCTGCTGCGCGTCATTATACAGGCTCGAGCAGGCGCGGATAATCTTCAACTGAAAGCATCCGAAAATTCAAAGCTCTCTTTCACCCAACTCCTTTTTTCACCTCGCTGAAAGGTGAAAAATTGGCTTTTCCCTTTCATTTTTATCCACAATTCCTTCTCATACATCGTTTTCCACCAGATAAGGCTCTTCCCGTTGTGGAAAATGTTGAAAAACGGGCATTCATGCATAAAGAGCTGTGGAAAAGTCGTAATTTACCTCATTTTTATGTAGTTTCCTATCTTTAATTGCTCAACGTTTGCGACCTGGTGTTTTATAAAGAAACAAGATGTTGACCAGGTCGTTTATTAATTCACAACCGAAGGAGAGCATTCTCAATTCCCTCCTTTGAAGGATCAAAAATCATTCACCTGGGGTTTTGATTTTACGCGCGCCTTTCATCAGGCAAAACCGATTTTTTTTCTCAAGTCAATGAAAATTTCAACAATCCTCTTTCTCAACTTTTTGTTTTCCACCGTGCTTTTTCAGAGTTTTCAACTTTTATTGAATGAATTGTTAAAAAGTCTGAAAGCACCTCGTAGATTTCCCCAATTCTTTCAACCGAAAGTGAATTTCTTTCTTTCTCAACCAAGAAATGGGCAGGTGGTCTTCTTTCATTGTTGAAAAAAGGCTACAATTCATCTGAATAAAACTAAAAACGCTGAATAAATGGAACACGGTTTTGGAAAAAACGAACAACACCCCACATGACGAGCCAATGACCCAGCCCGAAGGCGAGGGGTCCTACGATTACACCTTCGTGACGTCGGTCGCTCGAATCGCACTTTACGACGATTTGCGCAGCGCGCCGCGCGTGACCGAGATAATGCCGGCATCCACGCCCGACTACATCGAGGCGCTCGCGTCGACCATCTACAATCAAGCGAAACAAGCAGGGGGATCGATTCCCTATACCGTAGTGCGCGAAGTGTCGGAAAACTTCATCCACGCTCGCTTCACCGAGATCATCGTCTCCATCCTCGATGGGGGAAACACCATTCGCTTCGCCGACCAGGGACCGGGCATCAGCGACAAGAAGAAGGCCCAGTTGCCAGGATTCTCCTCAGCGGTCGAACCGATGAAGGGATACATCCGCGGCGTCGGGTCGGGCCTTCCGATCGTATGCGATTATCTGGACTTCACCCATGGTTCCATCTCGATCGACGACAACATCGGACAGGGAACCGTCGTCACCATCAGTATGAATGGCGAGGCGGACGCCGGCGATGGCGAAGAGCACGCGCAAGTGGAGCTTCCCGTGGGCAAATACGCGCCCAAGGAGGACCAATTCGTCGCAGAACGAATCGACCCCGGCACCGTACTACCCACGCAACCCGTGCAACAACCTATGCAGCAGCCCATGCAACAACCGGTGGCGCCGTACTACCCGCAGCAGGGGTATGTTCCCCAAGTTGTTCCCACATATGCGCAGATACCTGCCCAACCTTACCTGCAGCAGGTCACGCCCCAGGTCATGCAACCAGTTGTTAACGCTTACCAGCAGCCTTACACCCAGCCGCAGCCCCGTTCGTACGCGGCGCCCGCCCTCAATCCGCGAGAGAAGGCATTCCTCAACGCTCTGCTCGCCGAAGGCCCGCTTGGCGTGACCGACCTCGTCAGGCTCACGAGCACACCTCAAGCAACCGTTTACACCACGCTCAAGAAGCTCCAGGAGGAAGGTCTCATCGAGATGGTTCCTGGGCAGAAGAAGCGAACGCTCACGGCATTCGGCATGGAAATAGCCGAGACAATGTAGCCTGCACTTCATCTGGATTACCTTCGCATGCCGCGCGCGAAACGGTCACGCGCGGCGTTTTTTTGTATACAATTGCAGATACTTCGAATAGGCTCGGGAGACTTATATGGACAGCTCTGAACTCAACCATAATTGGAACAACGTTTGCGAACAGGTGAAGACGTACAACAACGTCGACGCATCGCAGGTCAACGCCTTTTTCTCGCGTCTCGTTCCCCAGGCGATGAGCGAGGGTTTTCTGATGCTTACAGCCGATAACGACTTCATCAAGTCGTGGGTCGAGCAGCATTACCTCGAAATCATCAAACAGGCGCTGAATGATCTTTTCCACGTGCCTTTCAACGTCATCCTCGCTGTAGACGCAGCATCGGCTGCACCCGCGGTGGCGCCGTCAAACCCTCAGACAACCACCCGCGAGCCTCAGAGCGCTCCTGCGAGCCCGGCAACAATGCCCCCAAGTGCTGCCGTTGCCCCCGCACACGAATATTCACCGACGACCGTCTCGTCCTTTCCTTCGGGTGACCAGTCTCAAATCGCACAACCTCAACCAGAGCAAGAACGACGATCGGCTCTCGACGATCATTTCGAATCGTCCTTGGTCGAGCATAGCGCAGAGGAGCAGCCGCCCGCACCCACGACCCCTCACAAACGCGCGGAGGGGCCTGCCTCCCTCACTTTCGAGAACTTCGTCATCGGCGACTCCAACCGAATGGCCTACTCGATGGCTGTCGATGTCGCGGAAACTCCCGGCAAGATGCACCTCAATCCGCTTTTCATCTATGGCAAGAGCGGGCTGGGGAAAACACACCTTTTGCGCGCTATTCAAAACTATATCAACGAGACGCGACCGCAGCTGAAGGTGACCTACGTAGACTCCGCAGAGCTGCTTTCGGATTACATGGAAGCCTCTGTGGCGCACGACAAGGAGAAATCGAGCTACCGCAACTTCAAGCAGCGCTACGAGGAATCCGACGTGCTGCTTATCGACGACGTGCAATACTTCCAGGGCAAGAAACAGACGCTCGATATCGTTTTCCAAATTTTCAACAAGATGACTGACCAGGGAAAACAGGTTGTTCTTTCCGCTGACCGCGCGCCTAAAAACATTGATATCGACGAGCGTTATATCACTCGATTCAACTCCGGCGGAACCTTCGACATCCAGCCGCCCGAAATCGAGACGAAGCTCGGAATCGTGAAAAGCTTCATCGAGGAATACCGCGAAAGCGAAGGGGATCCGGCGTTTTCCATCTCGAGCGATATCCAGATGTACATCGCCGAGAACTCCAGCTCGAATATTCGCGAGCTGAAAAGCGCCGTCACCAAAATCATCTACCAGATGGCGTTCACCCACAACTCCGACTTGACGCTCGACGACGTGCGCGGCGTGCTCGAGAGCCACTTCTCCGGCGGCCCCTCGAAAAGACTTGCCGTCGCCGACATCCAACGCGAGGTGGAAAACTATTACAAGATCAGCCACAGCGATATGGTGGGGAAGAAAAGGCCACGTCATATCACCTACGCAAGGAAAATCGCGATGTACCTCTGCCGCCAGATGCTTGATTTGCCCTTCAACGACATCGGTAAGAAATTCAATCGGGATCACACGACCGTGCTGTACTCAGTAAGCGACGTCGAGAAGCAGCTCAAGGAAAGCCGCGACATGAACGAGGAAATCGAAGCGCTGAAGATGATCATTCGAGACCTGTAGAACAATCAACCATTCCCCTTTCGCCTGCTCAAACCCCTCAAAATAGTGTTAATAGCGAGGGGAATAGGGAGTTTCGAGATCAAGCAGGGGAAGGCAAGTAACCGCGCGGACTCATGACGGGCGGCACTCAGCTTCGGTCCATGCTTGAAAACCTACTCAAGAATCGGGGAAGAATCAGTAGAAAACCGACGGTTTGCAGTGGAGTGATAACGAAAGCGATAATTCACGTTGGAAAGAAGAACACGCTCTCTACCGAGGGAAATGGATGAGAATAGCGATTTCACCTGGGAAGATGCTTCTTTTTCACCAATCCCCCGCGCTTATTATCATTACAAAGAGAAACATATATACAAAGAAAAAAGGGCGAAGAATAAGAAGGGCATCATTCCGCTTGCGGGCATGCGGTTAAGCAAAGGGCCAGCTTAGTGTGAAATCTTTCTAAAAAGCTCTGTTCATCGATGGCTTCTGTGTTATATAATTCAGAAGTTACTCTGCATCCAGCTTGAATTAACAGATCATGAAAGGGATAGAGATATGAAACGTACGTATCAGCCGAACAAGCGCAAGCGTGCTAAGTGCCATGGCTTCCGTTCTCGCATGGCAACCAAGGGCGGCCGTGCCGTGCTCAAGGCTCGCCGCAACAAGGGGCGCAAGCGTCTCTGCGTGTAGCGAGGCTTTTCGTTGGATATCATTAAATCCAGCGCAGAGATCTCCGAGATGTTCTCGCGAGGAAAGCGGATTCATACTCCTTTTCTCACGATAGTCTACGCCTCGGAGAAAACAGAGGGGGCAGTGCAACACGACCTAAGGGGTCGTGTTGCTTTTATTGCAGGGAAAAAGCACGGCAACGCAGTATGGCGCAACTCTGCGAAGCGCCGCATGCGTGCCATCTGTCGAGATCTGCAAGGCCCTTGGGCGGGCTATGATGTGATATTTCTTGCAAAGTCGCCCGTCACCCGCGCTTCTTATAGTAAAGTGCTAACGGCATGCGCCAAGGTAGTCGAAGGATCAGAATTGGTCGCCAAAGGGGATTAGCCATGGTCGATATGCGCAGTACGTTGAAGGGGCTGCCGGTCAAGCTAGCTCTTCTTCTCATCAAGTTCTATCGTGCTGCCATCTCGCCGTTATTCCCTTCCTGCTGCCGATTCACGCCGACGTGTTCGGAGTACGCTCTGATTGCGTTTCGCCGCTACGGCTTCAAAAAGGGGTTTGTCCTCACTGCGAAGCGCATCTTGAAGTGCCGTCCGGGAGGGCCTTACGGATACGATCCTGTTCCGTAAGGTTCCCTTTGGTATACAGAAGGGAATACTATGTGGGATGTCATTAAGGACTGGGTCTTCGATGTAATCCAGTTCTTCTACAATGGCGTGGGCGACTGGGGTATGGCGATTATCATCATCACCATCATCTTCCGAATCATCGTTGCTCCGCTTGTTCACAAGTCGACGACTGCAAACTTCGCTATGCAGAAGGTTCAGCCGCTGCTTCAGGAGATTCAGACGAAGTTCGCCGACGATCCTGTTCGCCAGCGCGAGGAGATGCAGCGCCTTTATGCGGAGACCAAGTTCAATCCGCTTGCTGGCTGTCTCCCGATGCTCATCCAGATGCCTGTCTTCATCGCGCTGTATCAGGTGCTCTATAGCATGGTCGATCGTATGCCCGAAGGCATGACGTATCAGTTCTACCATCTCGTACCTGACCTGACGAAGAATCCGGCAACGGCGATGGGAGAGGGCGTTCTTGCCTTCATTCCCTACCTCATCCTCATGCTCGTCTTCGCGTTTGTTACCTTTGCTCCTATGCTCCTTCAGCAGAAGAATAGCAAGGACCAGAATCAAAAACGCCAGATGCTCATGATGTCCGGCATTATGTCGCTGTTCATGCTCTGGATTTCCTGGTCCGCTCCCGCAGGCGTGCTTTTGTTCTGGGGCGCTTCTTCGGTCTTCGCGGTTATTCAGCAGCAGCTCACGATGCATTTCCTGAAGAAGAAGGACGCTGAGGAAGAGGCTGTCGCTGAGGTTGCGCCGGTGAAAATCGACGTTACCCGCAAGGTGAAGAAGCCTCGTCCCACCAAGAAGCGTTAATTGTTTCACGTGAAACATGAGGAGTAGCTATGAGTGAAGATCAGATCGAAGTCACGGAAGAAGAGCTCGACGCTATCGCCGATACCGCTATTGCCGCTTTGCAGGACATCCTGAAGTATTTCAATGTTGGCGAAGTGACGATCGACGAATATGAGGGTGACGAAGGGGAACTTATCCTCGATATCACCGGTGACGATCTTGCGATACTGATTGGTCGACACGGTCGTACGCTCGATGCCCTGCAGTTTGTCGTTTCCGCCATCACTGTCCGCTCGATGGGCTTTCGTTATCCTGTTATTGTTGACGTCGAGGGGTATAAGAGCCGTCAACGTGAGAAGCTCGAATCCATCGCGCGCTCCACTGCCAATAAAGCTGCAAGCCAGCATCGCAGCGTGAAGATGCGACCGATGACTCCTTATGAGCGTCGAATCGTTCACATCGCGCTTCGAGACGATGATCGCGTCGATACCGCTTCCGAGGGCGAAGGAAGCGCCCGGCATGTGGTAGTCGTTCCCCGTTAAACTCACTTGAAGCCGGGATGTTTCGAAGAGAAGCATCCCGGCTTTTTTGTTATAAGGAGCAAGGATGGATATCATCGAGCGTTACCTTGAAGAGGTGCTTGTGGCGAACGAGACTACTAACCTCACTCGCATCGTGTCCCGCGAAAGCGCGGAAATCCTGCATATCGAAGATTCCCTTTCGGGTTTGAACTACATAAATGAGGCCCCCGGTGGGCCTTATGTCGATTTAGGCACTGGTGGAGGATTTCCTGGGGTACCGCTGGCGGTGAAAACGGGTCGAGACACCCTGCTCGTTGATTCGGTTAAAAAGAAGACCGCAATCATACAAGGGATTGTGGACAAGTTGGGTATCAGCAACGTTTCCACTTATGCGGGGCGTATTGAGGATTTGGGTCGAGAAATGCCCTCTCATTTTGCTGTCGCCACGGCGCGCGCTCTTTCGCAGCTTCCTTCTTTGATGGAGCTTGCCTCTCCGCTCCTCTTCGAGGGAGGATTGCTTATATGCTATAAATCTCATCTTTCTGACGAGGAACGAAACCACGCGCTCTCTCTTGAAGATAAGCTGGGGTTGAAGTGTATTCATGAAGATACATTCACGCTGTCGGATGGTGAAACGACTCGTTGTATGTTCGTGATGCAGAAGTTCAAGGATGCTGAAGTGAAATTGCCTCGCAAAACGGGTTTAGCTCAAAAACGTCCCTTGAAATAATCGATTCTCGCAGAATCGTTGCAGGATGTTTCACGTGAAACATCTATACTTAATTGAAGTTCAAGAAAGGGGGCTATAGGTGGGTTGGTTCGATAGTCTAAAACGTGAAAGAAAAGAAGCTCAGGCTGTCACTGAAGTTAAAGAGCCGGTTATTGAGTCGGTTCCTGCCGTGGACAACAAAGAGGAAGCGGTGGAAGAGGAATATCAGGTGATCGAAAGGGAGCCTGCTCCTCAAATTGAAGACCAGTCCCGCACGGTGCCCGTGAAAACCTACGCCGAAAAGAAGGCAGTGACCCACGTTGTGGGGCAGACCAAGGTTATTGCCATCATCAATCAAAAAGGTGGCGTTGGAAAATCAACGACGGCTATTAATCTCTCGGCAGCACTTGGGGAGATGGGAAAGCAGGTTCTTCTTATCGACCTCGACCCGCAGGGTAACTCTTCGAGCGGTTTAGGTGTTGAGAAGAACAGGGTTTCCCGCTGTATTTATGATGCGCTTCTTAACGATATTCCTCTGACCGACATCATCATTCCTGATGTGTCGAAGGGGCTCGATGTCGTTCCGGCAACAATCAATTTGGCTGGTGCCGAAGTTGAACTTGTTTCAGAAATGGCTCGCGAGAATCGCCTTAAGGACGCTATCGGTCCGATGCGCGGACGCTACGATTATGTATTCATCGACTGCCCGCCTTCACTTGGCTTGCTTACGATTAATGCACTCGTCGCTGCCGATAAGCTGCTTATTCCTATTCAGTGCGAGTTCTATGCATTGGAAGGTGTGACAAAACTTCTCGACTCGATGAAACGTGTCAAATCGCGCCTCAATCCGTCGCTCGATATCTACGGTGTTCTCCTTACGATGTCCGATAACCGCACGACGCTTTCGCGTCAGGTTTCCGATGAGGTACGTCGTTATTTTGGGAAGATTGTCTTCGAGACCTCCATCCCGCGTACGGTAAAGCTATCCGAGGCTCCCAGTTTTGGGCAGCCGATTACACAGTATGACCCGACGGGCAAAGGCGCCCAGTCATATATCGATCTAGCGAAGGAAGTGATTTCCCGTGGCTAAATCCACGAAAGGCGGCTTAGGTCGCGGACTCGATGCTCTTCTTGGCTCGTATGAGGATACCGTCAAACCTGCTCCATCTCCTGCTCCTGCAGCTCGTCCGGCTCAGGTTCCTGCTCCCTCCCAGCGTCGGTTGAAGGAGGAAGAAGTGCTCGAGCGCGAGGAGATTAACGAGACCTATCCTGAAGATAACATTCATATCAAGGGAGTTGTTCAGCGCCGTGCTGCCGTTCAAGCTTCCACTCCTGCAGCTGCGAGCGAAGTTGTCTCCCATGAACCTTCATCGCGCGTTGTGGAGAAGGTTTCGAATGAGGTTCCCATTGACTCGGTCCGCCCGAACCCCGATCAGCCTCGAACCCAATTCAAGAAGGAGGAGCTTCAGGAGCTTTCGTCCTCTATTGAGGCTCATGGTCTTCTGCAGCCCATTCTTGTGAGGAAAACGGGTGCGGACACGTATGAGATTATCGCTGGCGAGCGTCGTTGGCAGGCATGCAAGATGGCTGGCCTTAAGAAGATTCCCATCTGCATCAAAGAGGCTGATGATGATAACTCGCTTGAGCTCGCGCTCATCGAGAACATCCAGCGCTCGAATCTGAACCCCATCGAGGAAGCATACGGATATCGCCGCCTTATGGAGCGCCGCAATATGACGCAATCCGAGGTCGCGCAGGTGATGTCCAAGGGTCGTTCCACGGTGGCCAATGCACTTCGTTTGCTTGATCTTCCCGAGCGCGCCCAACAGCTGCTGTTTGAGGAGAAGATCACTGCCGGTCATGCGCGCGCCATTCTCTCCATTCCCTCGAAGGAAGGGCGCGAGAAGCTGACGCAGAAGCTTGTCGATGAGAAGCTATCGGTTCGCGAGACGGAGGCAATCGCCCGCCTGCTTTCAGGAAAGAAAGAGACGAGCGAATCTACGCCGCGCACGCCGACGCCCGCAGCGTTCAAATCGGTTGCTAAATCGCTGCGCCGCGCGTTTGGGACTAACGTTCGTGTTAAGACCGTAAAAGGTAAGAACAAGATTGAGATTGAATTCAAGGATGAAGAAGATCTTGAGCGCATCTTTAAGGAAATGACCTCTTCTAACGACCTGTAAGGCAAGATAAGACTCTTGTTTGAGTAAGGAGTCGAAAAAACTCCCTCGTCCCTTAGATTAGACGAGGGAGCTTTGTTTTTAACCCAAGCTATTGAGAAGATCTTTTCTCGAAACACAAAAAGAGAGGTTATCGACTTTTGTCGATAACCTCTCTTTTGCGCTCTTATCGTTCTTCCTATGAGATCAAGATTTGACCTTATAGGAAGAAGTGATTCAAGGGTCGCTACTTGGCTTCCCAGAGTTTCAAGTTATTGTCCGCAGCGAACTTTTCGACAGTCGTGTCCATGCCAGCCTTATGGGCAGCGTCGTAGTCCGTTGCGAATTCGACGCCCTCGAGGAAGGCATTAACGGCGGCATCTTCGAGCGTCGTCTCATAGAGGGTTACTTCAGCATACAGTCCTTCGGTGATGTCTGTGTACAGAACAACGCTCGGCTGTTTGTTCCAGGTGAAGTTTAGCGTCTTCCATGTGTAGTTACCCTGGCTAGTAGCCTTTTGCGGTACCGTCAGTCAGCGAAAGACGGTACCGCAAATCGGCTAATCACGGTACTGGCTAGCCGCTCTCCTCGTCCTTCTTACGCTTCGCGAAGTACTCGCGCATGTTCGGC